>NZ_LIUQ01000087.1 GCF_001276715.1 Planktothricoides sp. SR001
GTAGGGTTGATTCGCGAATCAACCCTACTGGCGAATCAACCCTACTCCCGAATCAACCCTACTCCCGAATCAACCCTACTCACAAATCAACCCTAGGCGATCGCTCTGTCTGTGAACCTTATATTATTTATATTTGATAATTAAATAATATTAATCACCAAAGTTTATAGTATTATTAATATTTTGGTTAAATTTTATTTTTTTCTAAGGGTTTGATGTTGAATTACTGCTATACCCGCCCAACCAATAAAACTGCCAATAAAATAATAGGGAAAATCTGACCACTGAAATGTATTGCCCAAAGCCAAACGCCCGATTAAAGTGGCGCGAATGGCTTGTAAAAATGGCGGTTGCCACAATTGGAGAAATTCTAATAAACAGGTAGCAAGACACACGCCCACTGCCGCCCATATTGGGGAAATTTGCGGCCTAATTAAGACCACGATCAAGATCCAAAAAATCTCATAAGGCACTCCGCCAAAACTATTATTTAACCATTCTTGCCCCGGCCCGCGATAGAATTTTATCATTAAGCCCAAGGGAGCGATCGCCAGAATACTGATCAGCAGTGCTAGGCGATAACGAAAAAACCGATGTTGGGGAGAAAATGGGAAATTCATAAGGGTTATTTTGAGCAAATTTCTAAGGTTGTTGTGTCTATTATGCCTAAAATATCTGGAGAAACGGGTTATTTTCCTGGATTGAGGATGAGTGGATGATAAAATTATTGTTTTCCGCTTTAACGCTTTCTGGAATTACGCGATATTTCTGCCAAAAATAAATCTTTTCTGGAGATTTCTGCGGGAAAACCAATCGGGGGTGACGCTGCACCCCCGATTGGTTTATGATGATTTAATGATGATTTGCTGACACCACACTCCCCTGGTGAGCGATCGCCTTAAAAGCTAAAGGCGGCACCCGCTTGAACCGAGAAGGCTAGTTCGTTGTCACTGTTGGTATTGTCATAAGCATTAATCCCCATTTTGCCATTACCAAAGATGACCACATTGTTTCGCAACTGCATTTCTCCTCCGAGGGTGACGACTGGGGCATTACGATTTCCCAGGGCGGTTAATTCATCTTCTTTGGTGATGAAAGAATAGCCTCCACCGACGTAAATATTGGCGTTGTCAGTCACGGCTAAATCGTAGGTGATTTCCGGGACGAGGGCAGCGGCTTTATCATTGAACAAAGCGGCACCGCGTAAAGATATCGGGGCATTCGGGGTGGTGATTCGACCTTGCAGCCCGCCGGTGAAGACACTTTGATCACTGTCTTCTACGGTGTTAAAGCTGCCACCGGCTGTAGCGCCAATATAATTGGTGGTGACACCTTGTTTGCCGGTGATTGGATCCATTGCATTGGCGGCACCACTGGCGACGACGGTAGAACCCATAACGACGATTGATAAAGCAGAGAGAGTTGCGGATTTGATTAAGCTTTTCATGGTGTTTGTTCCTTTTGAGTTGTATCTGAACTTTTGATATTCCAACTCTAGGTGGTCTATTTGAGTTCAAGTGATGAGCTTGTGCAGGTTTGTTGGCTGACTATTTTTTTGCTGTGGACTGGTGGGTGCGATCGCACCTTTGTGATCAAGGAAAAGTCTTGTGGTGATTTGTTTTTGTCTCCTTCCAGGGATGAGCGATCGCCCTTGCTTATTCCGTAGAACATGGGACAGTTTTTTGACTGGCAACAGGGGTGTGGGGTGTAGGGTATGGGGCCGCCATCGGTGTGGGGGGCAGAGGAGCAGCGGTTCCCCACACCCCACACCTCTTACCCTGAGCCTGCCGAAGGGCTACACCCCACACCCCAAAAAACCGATAGATCGTGGATAGATTCAGAGAAGTTTATGTCGAAACAGCGATCGCTCCGATCCCAATCCAAGCTACGATGGTGGTGAATTTGGATTTGCGTTTATCAGGTTTATGAAACAAATATTTTCTAAGCTTCTAGCTTTAGTCTTAGTTATGGCGATCGGTTTGATGGGTTGTTCCGGGGGTACGGGAATTCTCACGGGTAATTACACTCAAGATACCCTCAATTTGGTGAGCAGCTTAAGAACCGCCATTGAATTGCCAGAAGGTTCTGAGGAAAAAATCGCCGCTCAAGCAGAAGCACGTCAAGTCATTAATGAATATGCTTCTCGCTATGTCCGCGATCCGAATATCGCCAAACTGCCATCTTTCACTACTATGCGTACCGCTTTAAATGGTTTGGCCGGTCATTACAATTACTATCCCAACCGTCCGGTGCCAGAGAAATTAAAGAACCGCTTAGAGCAAGAGTTTAAACAGGTAGAAGCATCTTTGAGACAAGGGGTTTAATCTGGAAACCCAGAGCAGTAGGTTGCAATTCATTATCTGCGATTTGTAGAAACTAATTAAAACCTGCTGTCTCTGCTATATGTTTATACATTAGATGATTTTTAATGATGAAACTATTCAGTAATTCAGATAATAGACTTTTTGCTTTCCCNNGGGAAAGCAAAAAGTCTATTATATAATATTTCTATTATATAATCTTGATATAATCTTGATATAATTTTGATATAATTTTGTCGCCTCTTTATCTTCTGCCGTCACATTCAAGGTGCAGTGGAATTGAATGTTAGATTGTGCTATACTTTTGGATAAAAATATGGTAATTCAAGCATGATGAATCATCCATCCTTAGACAAATTACTGCAAGACTTAAAAAATCCCGAAGAACAAGTTAGAGCCAATGCCACTCATCAGTTGTGGCATATTTGGTTTCATCAAAAGGGCGTCTATGGCTTAGAATTTCTTCAGCGATCGCAAATGTTATTAGAGTTGGGCAAAATACAAGAAGCGGAAGCGATCCTGAATGAATTGATTAAAGACCAACCGGATTTTGCGGAAGCATGGAATCGACGAGCGGTGCTGTATTACAGTGTGGGCAAATATCAAAAAGCCATCAAAGACTGTGAAATGGTCTTACAACTGAATCCCGTTCATTTTGGGGCGCTGCATGGGTTGGGATTATCTTATGCAGCGGTGGGAGACTATCGAGCCGCGATCGCAGCTTTTCGTCAAGCTTTAGAGGTTCAGCCTTATTCACTGATCAACCAAAAACTGATCCTAGAATGCACCGCTCGTCTAAGTTAATCCTGAATGTAAAGCTTTAGTCATGTCCCATAAAATATCCGTTAAATTTTATGGTAATAATTTACCAAAAATTAGGGTTTAACATGGGCAATTTCCGGTCAGCGAGTCGGGAAAATTGCTCCCTATTTTCGGCTCTATTTTCTTGATCAATGAATTCCGAGAACTTGAGTCCGAGAAGTTGAATCCGAGAACTTGAGATTAATCGATGATTTGCAGCCATCCGCGCCGAACCGCATGGAGTATGCGATCGATGGTAGACAGTTCTTCTTCACACAGGGAGGTTTTCAGCAGGGCAAACATCAGTCGTTGGCGATCGCTCGCAGTTAAACCGCCTTGACTCCAGATTTTGCTAAATAGCTTACTCACCTGAGAATAGATGAGATAACTTTGATCTGGCATCATGATCGTGACTTCAATTGACTATTCACCATATATTCTCTAATATTTTTTTAATAATTTTGGTGATTTTAAGCAGCCACCCTGGTGATTTTACGCAGTAATTTTCGTGACATAAATCCAAAGTTTATGTGATGGAGATCATTAGTTAAACTGATTTTCATCACCATTAAACCAAGACAAAATCAAAGGGAAGGGAATTATAAATAAAATATAGAAAAATAAAAAACTGAAACAAAATAAAATAAAGAGGACAAAATGACGAAAAAAGCCATAAAAACCACGCGCCGGTCTTTTTTAACCCTAAGTATGATGGCGGCTGGAGGGGCGATCGCTTGTTCTGCCTCAAGTCAACCGGAAAAATCCGCGAATGTCCCCCCCAGCAGCAACATACCTTTAACTCTGCCGGTCAACCCAACCATACCAGAACGATTATTAGGTAATACGGGGGAGTCCCTGCCGATTTTTGGCCTTGGCGGTGCTTCTCGACAAACTCCTTTATCTAAATTGGATCAAGAATCAGCCGCCGTTAAAATCATTGAGCAAGCTTTAGAATTAGGCATTCGCTATTTTGATACGGCACCAAGTTATGGGCCGAGTGAAGATTATTTAGGAAAAGTCTTGCCACCGTACCGATCGCAGATATTCCTCGCCTCGAAAACTTCTGCCCGAGATCGGGATGGGGCTTGGCGAGAATTAGAGCGATCGCTGCAACGCTTGAACTCGGACTATCTCGACCTGTGGCAACTGCACCATGTATCCTTTGACTCGGAATTAGACCAAATTTTTCAGTCTAACGGGGCGATCAAAGCGATCGAAGAAGCCAAAGCCCAAAAAATTATCCGGTTTAGCGGCATCACCGGACACCACGAACCGGATATTATTGTCAAAGGATTAGAGCGGTATCCCTTTGACACCACATTAATTCCCGTGAATGCCGCCGAACGCCATCATCCCCGTTCCTTTATTTCCCAAGTCTTACCCGTTGCCCAACGGAAAAATATTGGCGTCATTGCCATGAAAGTCCCCGCTTACGGCAAACTTTTGACCTCTGGGGTTCTCGATGGCATGGCGCAAGCAATGGGCTATAGCCTCTCTCAGCCCGGAGTGCATTGTTGTATCGTCGCCGCAGATAGTGTGGCACAGTTGGCGGCGAATGTGGCGGTTGCCCAAGGGTTTCAACCCCTGAGTCAAACCGCGATCGCCCAAATTGAACAACGCACCGCAGCCCAATGGGAAGACAACACCTTTTTCCGGGCTTGGACTTGAAACAATTTAAAGGGAATTTAAAGGGGAGGCATCGGTATAATCGGCATTCGGCGGAGCACACCGAGTCCTAAGTCTTTTTCCGAGAGCGATCGCACCTCAAACAGGCCCATCATATCTTTCAGTTGGGGATTGCCTCGGGAAGCCCCGGTTAAACCCATAGCAATTAACAATCCGCAATAGCCCTGAGTTTTTTGGCAGCGATCGTCCCACTTTTTCCGCGCCTCTTGATGAACCGGGTCATCCTCTAAAAATTCCCCAAACAAATGTAAATCACCGTTTTTGCTCTGTAAAATGCCCAGGTCATAACGCTGATCGATTCCCGGTTCCTCTCCCTGATTAAATCCAATTCCTTGAATCGGGCCGACCCGATCCAAATCGGCAATCAACTTTTTCGCCTTGGGTCGCGTGGTTTGAATCAAAATCACCGGCAACCCATCCCCATCTTGGGTCACATCAGCGGACTGATAACAACTCAACCTTTGCCGCAGTAGCTCCACAACATCCCAAGGAATCAACCCTAAACCCAAAAAAGAATTTTCCGGCACCAGGTCATCTTGTAACCGAGGCGGCGCCTCCATCTCTTCCCGTTGACGTTGAGCAATCAGACTCATTTGATAGAGTTCTTCAGACACCTCTGGCAGGGTAGCCACTTGCACCGATATTTCCCTTTTGCCCAATTCCGCTTCTGGGGGCACCGGAATTCTATAGCGACTACTTAACGTCGGAAACTCATTATCGGCCAATTTGCGGCGATAGGATTTAATAAAGCGATGCAAAGCTTCCAGGGAAACTAGGGTAATCAGTGCTTCCTCTTCATAAAGAATTGACCGCAGTCCTTCCAGGGGATGCAAATTGCCAAACGAAGGCTCAATATCTTCTACATCTGCATTCGCCAGATCGATCTCATCATCATCGTCTAATTCTTCAGCGCTTTCAAAGGTGACAAATAAACAATCTTGGGAGAGAAAAGCTTCTTCGATATCTTCCCCAGACTCTCTTTCAATGGCGCGTTGGCGAAACTGCTTCAGGGAATCCAAAGACCGATATAACAAAATGCCATAATCGAGGCCCAGCATCCCCATCACACAAATATAAATATTGTCCACATCCCACTGATTGATTTCCACTGTCAAAATTTGGTGATCTCCCAGGAATTCCCAAGGGGCATCTTGCCAAATTTGATAGCTTTTCTCTAGCAATAAGCTGGCATATTTCCGGGGTAACGCTTCCGGTCGATTATCCATCGCCTCGGAAAAACCGCGAAAGATTTCATCAATTAAAGGTAAGTCCGGGACATATTCAATATCAATGTCCAGTTCTTGCAGCACTCCCCGCAAGAAAAACTGAATTTCCCGGTCTTTGACCACAATTTTCTGCGGACGAGCCGGATTTCCGGGACTGTGAGGATGCTCCATCCCTCGCAACAACGTGCGGACAACTGCCGCAGGTCCAGTTTGTGGGGACACCACATCCATTGCTCGGACAATTCCTTGGGATCCATCCACCCACAAAATACAATCGCCGCCACCGTCTGGATTTTGTGGGTCATCTATATAGCCCATCGGTAACGGTTGAGCTAACCGACGGCGATCGCCCTCCCACACGCTGTTGGGAATTTGTGGCAGTTTTTTTAAGCGACGACGAGTGGAGCGATTCAATGCAGCCATAAACAATATAAATAAATTAGAGGAAATTAGACGAAATTAGACGAAATTACAGCAAATTAGAGGACATTAGAGACAATTAGAGGAAATTAGAGCAAATTAGAGAATTATGGAATAACTTAGCGAATAAATCCCGGAGTTTGTAGAGAGCAACAACACACCTAGCGAGGATCTTTTTCCGCCGAAAGTGTTGCTACGTCTGATGATTGAACCATATGCACTGACATTTTTACCTAACATCCTACAAAGTGGTTCAAAATTACAATCAGGATTCAATCAGTATGATTGACATTATTGACGACTTCTGCTGTTTTGCCTAGTCCAGTTAGGGAAAACACCACTAAACTAGGGGTTACTCAGCTAGGGGTTGACCCCAAAAGCTCAACCATTCCTTCTCCTTTCACCATTTGATCGGGTTAAGGAGCCGCTCTCATTTTGACAGATATCGGGTCAAGTAACACGGAGCCGGAATCCCGCTAGAATGAAAATAACTCATTATCCTATATTCAAGAAGGAGTCTTAGAACCTGATGGCAACAGCAACTCAGTCGTCGCAAAAAGGCATCCAAATGACCGAAAGCGCTCTCCAGCAGATTCAACTACTGCGTAAGCAACAAGAAAAAGACCTCTGCTTGCGTGTGGGAGTCCGTCAAGGGGGTTGCTCTGGTATGTCCTACACAATGGACTTTGAAGACGCCAGCCAAATCACCGAGAAAGACGAAGTTTACGATTACGAGGGCTTTAAGGTGGTTTGCGACCCTAAAAGTTTACTTTATCTCTATGGCCTTGTCCTGGATTATAAAAATGCCATGATTGGCGGTGGTTTCCAGTTTACCAACCCCAACGCCACCCAAACTTGTGGCTGTGGTAATTCCTTTTCGGCTTAAATCTGGTATCTTGACTGTTGGTTATTAACCGCGATCGCGGTTATCGTTATTGGTTGGTTGTTTGTTGTTGTTGGTTGTTTGTGATTGGATTTTCAAAACGAACAGCAAATAACCAATAACCAACAACCAACAACAATCAACCAATAACCAGACCAGAAAAATTATCCACGAATCGAATTATCTAATTAAAGACATGACTCAAATCGACGAACTGTTTAATGAGGGTTTACAACGCTATCAAGCGGGGGAAGACCCAGCTACCCTGATTCCTGTATTTAAAGACCTGTGCGATCGCACCCCCAAAAATAGCAATGCTTGGACTTGTTTAGCTTGGCTATACTTATTAGTCGATAAACCGAAAAATGCTTATAAAGCGGCTCAAAAAGCCGTAAAACTGAATCCTCAAGATCCACAAGCCCGGGTAAACCTAGCGGTAGCCATGCTCGACAGTGGCGAAAAAGGGGTTCGTCCGCATATTGAATTAACCCAACAACTAATCATCGCTTCCTCAGAATTGCACGATGAAGTGAAACAAAATATCGCCGATGGCTTGACCAGAAAACCGGAATGGAAAAGCTTACTTCAAGTGCAAAAATGGCTATTTTAGCCCGATAAAAACCCCTAATTTTTTCGCCGATTTTAGACAAAATCACCATTGATTTGCTCTGATTTTTTTAGACAAAAATCATCAATTGTCCATCGGAGTCTATCGAGGGATTCAAGATTCGCAAAAACATAAATAAAACATAGATAAAACACAAATTATGTATGTATGCGAATCTTGAAGGCTACTGGCTAGTTAATTGCTAGTTAACCGTTAATCATCCATTTGCCAAGGTTCAGTCACGGCATTCTCATCAAAAATCTTTTTCGGTCGTAAAACCACGATAACTTGTCCGAGAATGGGACTTTCTGGGGCAGAATCAAACCAGTTAATTTCTAATTTGTCCCCATTAGCAACTAAGAAATAACTCTGACTACTCCATTCCCGTAAAGTGCGATCGACCACCACCAAAATCTCTTCCGGTTTTCCGGGCAGTGGTTGAGGTAACTGTTCGCTAGAGCATAATATGCCCACGGGTTCACTGATATTCAAAATCACTTGCCATCCCGGTAAGGAAACCAAAGCACAAGAACCGGAAAAATTCACCACCATAAAATCGCCAGTTTTCTCTAAAATTGGCATAGCGGCAAATTCTTCGGGAGATGCATCCAGCGATCGCAACACGGGAATAATCTGAGATAAATCATCGTCAGACTCTAAGCGATAAACCGGCAACAAAGGGGCTTTCCGGGTGGGCACTACGGTAAAATCTAACAGCAATTTCTCAATTTCTTGTCGGGCTGTTTGAGAATAGGCAAACTTTAAACCCTTGGCAATTAAAACCGATCGCTGTTGCAGATCCTTTTTTTCTCGCGCAACTTTCCAATATTGATAAGCCATTGTATCCCCAGGATGGGCAGAAAATCCCGCTGGTTTTTTGGCCAAAACCGCATATTCTTTCATCGCTTTGGCCATTTCATGGGCTGCATCCACATCCAGATTTTTTTCCATCGCAAATTCTGCCGCTGTCACGCGATCGGCCTGGTTCAAAACCCGCAACTCATGCAAAACATCACTGCGTGGCCCTAAGAAATACTCAGCCACCGCTTCAGACACTTGCCCTTTAATTAAACTATCATAGACTTGGGAGGCAACGATAATTAAATTTTGCTGCTGCGGTTGAAATCCAGTTTCTTCAAAAATCTTTTGTGGCGTATAGCCAGCTTTTTTTAACTCTTGACAAGCATTTCCCCAATCTACCCAAGTTCCTTGTTTATAAATCAGGAGTTGTAATAACTCAGCGATCGTTTCTTCCGAGGGTTGAGAATTTGCCGAAGTGTCGTGAGGCATTTGAGTCATAAAACGAAGAGAAAAACAATACCTCTCTCAGTTTCTCACAGCCAGTCCTCATCCGCAGAGAAAAATTAAATCATAGGGAGCGGGGGTGTGGGGGAAAACAATTAACAATTGACAATTGACAATTGATAATTGATAATTAACAATTATCAATTATCAATTACACCCCAACCACCAGCCAGAAAATTAATTCAAATTTGACCAGTCTAAGATATTTTTATAAGTAAGGTAATACGTCAATGTCTATGAAAGTACAAAGGAAACTCCCAGGTAATTCCCGGCGAATCAGACAAATCGAAAATATTCGCGAAAGTGCTTTAGGTTTAGTCTCAACCAGGAGTTTCCCGGCAATTATTGGCACAGCGGATATGATGTTAAAGTCCGCTGGTGTAATCCTCGTGGGTTATGAGAAAATTGGCAGCGGTTATTGTACGGCAATTATCCGAGGCAAAGTAGCGGATGTGCGGTTGGCGGTGGAAGAAGGCGCCCGGGTTGCCGAACAGTTTGGCCAATTTGTTTCTAAGTCCGTGATTCCTAGACCAATGCCGAATATGGAAGTGGTGTTTCCTCTGGGGAGTCGGTTGGCAGAGTTGGCGTTTGAACAGCAAGGGTCATCCCGTTTAAGTAATCAGGCGATCGGGCTGCTGGAAACTCGCGGATTTCCGGCAATGGTCGGCGCTGCTGATGCCATGCTGAAGGCTGCCAACGTGCAAATGGCTGCTTATGAAACCATTGGGGATGGTTTATGTACGGCAATTATTCGGGGTCGCGTGGCTGATGTCGCAGTCGCGGTGGAAGCGGGGATGTATGAAGCGGAGAGGATTGGCGAATTGAATGCGGTGATGGTGATTCCTCGACCGTTGGAAGACCTAGAACATACTTTACCCATAGCAAGCTGCTGGATCGAAAAACCGGAACCGTTGCCCGTGTTAACGCCGAAAGCGCTTAAACAAGAAGTGGAAAAACAACCGTTAAAACTTCCCGAAATCGAAAAAGTTCCCTTGGCGATCGAGGAGTCAAAACCTGTTATGGAAAAGAAAAAACAATATTTAGATCGCTCAGAATTACTTTAAGGGAAAAGAAACCCCAGGGACAAGAAACCCCAGGGACAAGAAACCCCAGGGACAAGAAACCGGGTTTCTTTAGACAACCTTTGCCTCCCCACCAGCCCCTACATAGAAACCCGGTTTCTAACCCCAGGGACAAGAAACCGGGTTTCTCTAAGAAATCTCGGCCTCCCCACAGGCCCCTACATAGAAACCCGGTTTCTAACCTCTCCAGGTTTCTAGCCCCAGGGACAAGAAACCGGGTTTCTATGATGTTTTTTCGTTTGTGGCAAAGGTTAACGTTAATTACCCGGTTTCTGGGCCGCCCCAGGGACAAGAAACCGGGTTTCTTTAGACAACCTTTGCCTCCCCACCAGCCCCTACATAGAAACCCGGTTTCTAACCGCTTCAGGTGTTGGGACCCTTCGACTTCGGCAAAGAAGAAACCAGCGCAAGAAACCGGGGCAAGAAACCGGGTTTCTATGACATTTGTTTGTTGGTGGCAAAGGTTATCTAAAGAAACCCGGTTTCTGGGGTTGGTGGCAAAGGTTAACTTAAGAAACCCGGTTTCTAACGTCTCTCTCAAAAAGGAAATTATGTCAGCAAAAGTTATTTTAACCATCACCAAAGGCAACCTAGCGGGACAAAAATTTGAGTTTGATTCCCGCGCTACTTGTATTATCGGTCGGGCTGATGATTGCTATCCGAAAATACCCGATGATGAATATCATCGCACAATTTCCCGTTATCATTGTTTGCTGGATATTAACCCCCCAAATATCCGGGTGCGGGATTTTGGCAGCAAAAATGGCACGTTTGTCAATGACCAAAAAATTGGCCAACGAGAAGCACATCACAGCCCCGAAGAAGGAGCAAAAATCAAGTTTCCTGAATATGACTTAAATCCCGGAGATAAAATTAAACTCAGTAATACGATTTTTTCGGTAGATATTGTCTCCGACCCGGAATTTTTACCAACCCCGAATGTAGATAAAGTGCCACTTTATCGTGCTACAGTTCATTCGCCAAAACCGAATTTATGGGACTGGTTAAAAGGTTTATTAAAGCGGGCAAAAGCTGGTGAGGAAAATTTAAGGTCGATTAAACATTATACCCTATTGCGTAAATTGGGTGAAGGTGGTTTTGGGGAAGTTTATTTAGCCAAAAATGAGCAAACCGGGGAAGAAGTTGCCCTTAAAATCATGTTACCGCAAGTCGCAGCCAGTCCCCGCGCCGTGGAAATGTTTCAGCGAGAAATTGAAAATACTAGGGTGTTAAATCATCCCAATATTGTCAAACTAAAAGATGCGGGTTTTGCCGATGGCAATTTCTTTTTTACTTTAGAATATTGTAATGGTGGCAATGTTTGTGATTTGATGCAACAACTTGGCCGAACTTTATCAATTGATGAAGCTTTGACAATTACTCGACAAGTTTTGGATGGGTTAATTTATGCTCATCAAACGGAAATTCCGGCGGTAAAATTGGCGGGTGGTGGTTTTGGTAAAGGTCGCGGTCTGGTGCATCGGGATATTAAGCCGCCGAATATTTTTTTAGTGCATGAAGGGGGAAAATTTCAGGCCAAAATCGGCGATTATGGGTTATCAAAAGCGTTTGATTTGGCGGGGTTAAGTGGCTTTACTATGAGTGGTGATAAAGCAGGTTCTCCGGCGTTTATGCCCCGGCAACAAGTGATTGATTTTAAGTATGCAGATCCGGCGGTTGATGTGTGGGCTGTGGCGGCTTGTTTGTATTTTATGTTAACAGGTTTTATTCCCCGCGATTTGAGTGGGCAAGACCCATTTTTGGCGGTGTTGAAAAATAATCCGGTGCCCATTCGCGATCGCGCTTCATGGATTCCCGAATCTTTGGCCAAAATCATAGATCGCGCCTTATTAGATCAACCAGAATTATATTATAAAACGGCGGCAGAATTTAAAGGGGCGATCGAAAAAGCAACCTAACCCCAGGGACAAGAAACCCGGTTTCTGGGGGGACAAGAAACCGGGTTTCTTTAGACAACCCTTGTCACCCCACCGGCCCCTACATAGAAACCCGGTTTCTAACCGCTTCAGGTGTTGGGACCCCTTGACTTCGGCAAAGAAGAAACCGGGTTTCTATGACATTTGTTCGTTGGTGGCAGAGGTTAACGCAAGAAACCCGGTTTCAGGGCCGCTTCAGGGTTCTAAGGCTATTCTTCAAAAGTTAAATCCTCGCTTATATTCTCCATATTTACATCTTCTAAAAAATCCCGATAAGCATCCGCTGAAACCAACTCCAATCCATCCAATTTCGGCAAACTACCCCGACGCAAATCAACATATTCTTGATAACTAGAAAACTCCCAATCCTCTGCTTTCTCCACTAAATTAGCCTCGACGGGATTTAAGTGAATATAACGAGTTAGATTTAATAAATATTCGTCTTTATCTACATGAATCGCCTGAAACCGTCCTTGAAATAGTGACCCTACCCTTTTATACCGTTGATTAATCGCCTTAGCATAAGACAAAGTAAATGCCTGCATCAGCTTAGAAAAATTTTCAGTGTTCAGATAGACTAATAAATGATAGTGATTGGGCATCAAACAATACGCAATAATATCCACGCCGCGATGCATCAAATGGGTTCTTAATTGGCGTAAAAAATAAGTATAGTTATCTTGTTCAAAGAAGATTAGCTGACGGTTATTACCTCGGTTATAAACATGGTAATAATTACCCGCTTGAAAGATAACTTCGCGACGTGGCATATCAGGATTTAGGATAAGAAAACCGAGAAAAATTATCGCATCAAACCGGGTTTCTTGTCCAGGGGCGCAGAAACCTGGGGCGGTGGGAAACCTGGAGGGGTTAGAAACCGGGTTTCTATGGAGGGGTCGGTGGGGTGGCAGAGGTTTCTTAGAGAAACCCGGTTTCTTGTCCCTGTGTCCCTGGGGTGGTGGGAAACCGGGAGAGGTTAGAAACCGGGTTTCTATGTAGGGGCCGGTGGGGTGGCAGAGGTTTCTTAAAGAAACCCGGTTTCTTGTCCCGGGGGCGGCCCAGAAACCGGGTTTCTTAAGTTAACCTTTGCCACCAACGAACAAATGTCATAGAAACCCGGTTTCTTCTTTGCCGAAGTCAATTAGCCCCAAAAGCTAGGTCTATCAACCTGAAGCGGTTAGAAACCGGGTTTCTATGGAGGGGCCGGTGGGGTGGCAGAGGTTAACGCAAGAAACCCGGTTTCTTGTCCCTGGGCCGGTGGGGTGGCAGAGGTTGACTTAAGAAACCGGGTTTCTTGCCCCTGCATTAATACTTGATTTTTTAGTCAACATAAGATTGATTTTTTAGTCAACATAATTGTTCTTAAAACTTTACAAAACTTTACAAAAAAAAAAAAAGGCGCTTCGCGCCAAAAGGGAAAAAGAGAAAAAGAGTAGAGGGAAATTAAGTTCTCGGCAGGGAGATCCCAAAACGGAAGCCAATATCGAGATTCCGAAAGCCCGGATCGCGGAAGTTACGACGCGCCGAACGGCAAATCCTGGGAATGCAGTACCAGCTCCCGCCACGCAACAGCTTATTATTTTTATGGGTAAAAATTTCTTTCAACCAATGGATCCAATTACGCTCGAAATGATAATCATTATCATTCTCATTTAGCCACGCCAAACCATTAGTCGGGGCGCCAGTATAGCTGTCGTGCCAATCGTCTAAACACCACTCCCAAACATTCCCGTGGATGTCATACAAGCCAAAAGCATTGGCGTGTTGAAAATGACCGACGGGAGTAGTTTTTTCGCGGTAAACGCCTTTAGCACCTGAGCCATAGGTATAATTGCCATCATAGTTGGCCAGGTCGGTTGTCAGGGTTTCGCCGATGTGAAAGGCTGTGGTCGTTCCGGCTCGTGCCGCATATTCCCACTCAGCTTCACTGGGCAAGCGATAGTTTTTCTCAGTTTTTTGACTTAACCGCGCACAAAATTCGATGCAGTCATACCATGAAACACATTCAACGGGAAGATTTTCTCCTTTAAAATATGACGGGTTGGGGTCGAGGTCTATTTGCAGCTTGGGAAAACTGGCCACTTGCCGCCATTGGGCTTGGGTCACGGGATATTTGCCCATCAGGAAAGGTTTGATGGTGACTTGATGCTGCGGCTTTTCATCATCATATCCTTCACCAGCAGGGGAACCCATCATAAATGTGCCCCCAGGAATATAAACCATTTCCAGGGTGACGCCATTGCCCAGGTCGGTGATGATTTGTTTCGCTTGCCCTTGACTGCGGCTGATTTCTTTCCCCTGGGCGTTGACTTTGACGATGTTAAAAGTGAAGGTGGTAAAAGGATTCGGTTTGGCTGGGGTTTTGCCAATGCCCAATAACTTTAACCACTCAGCGACGGACTGGGGACGGTTTGCTGCTTCTAGTTCCAAGCCTTTGAGAATGGCGGCATTTTCCCAGTCAGGGATTTGCGGATTATGCTGTTTCGGTTCCGGTAGGGGGATTTTCAACTCATCTTGATAATTAGCCGGTATCGGATTTTTTCCCGTCCGTAAATTATATAGCGTAGCGGCCAAGGCATACAGATCCGTATAGGGACCGAATTTTCCTTGACTTTTATATTGCTCAATAGGAGCATAACACTCGGTTCTGGAGTTGGTCATGGTGCCGGTTTGTCCGTAGGCAAACTGTCTGGCTAACCCAAAGTCAATTAACACCGCGCTACTATCACTACGGCGCAACATTATATTTTGGGGTTTAATGTCCCGGTGTAATAATTCTTGGCTATGTACCAAAGTCAAAGCCGCCCCAATTTGCTCCATAATTTTTAGGGCTTGCTGGTGGGACATGGGGCCATTGTCTTCTACGAGTTCCGCTAGGTTCTGCCCTTGGATATATTCCATGACCATGCCCATGAGTCCTTGATGTTCGACCACTTCATACACTTGGACAATGTGGGGATGATGACATCTTGCCAGCCGTAATGCTTCGTTGACAAAACTGACCTGGAGGCTGGTAAATTCGGCGATGGTTTTGTTGGTTTGTTGTTGGGTGTTGAGGGTTTTGATGGCGAAGGTTTTGCCGCTTTTGTCTTTAGCGGTGTAGGTGCTGCCGAAGCCACCGCCACCGAGGATGCCGGTGATGGTGTATTTGCCTTTGTCGAGTTGCTGGTTGGGTTGCCAGATGACGGGTTGCCAGATTTGGGTCATGGGAGTGAGAAACCGGGCTTGTTTAGATCAGCTTTGCCACATAGTCTAGAGTAGCATAGAAGGGA
>NZ_LIUQ01000112.1 GCF_001276715.1 Planktothricoides sp. SR001
TCCCCAGAAGCGGTGATACCGTTACCAGAACTTTCCCCTGATAATTTGACGGATGATGAGGGTTCGGCATTAGAACCTACACCAACTCCATCCCCAACTCCATCCCCAACTCCATCCCCAGAACAACCGCTACCGTTACCGCAACCTTCTGGGATTACGTTGACGGATATTGCGAATCACTGGGCATCGGCATTTATTCAGGGGATGGTGGAAAAATCTATCCTTACGGGTTTCCCGGATAGTACATTTAAGCCTGATGAAAGCTTAACTCGCGCTCAGTATGCGGCTATTTTGGCTAAGGCTTTTAACCGCAGCGATATCCGGGAAGCTACAAATTTCCGGGATGTGGCGGCGACGTTTTGGGCGAAAGATGCGATCGCGAAAGCCAATCGTATGGGCTTTTTGTCCGGTTTCCCCGATGGTACTTTCCGACCCAACGAGAAGTTAACCCGCGTTCAAGCATTGGTGGCATTGATTAATGGTTTGGGTTTAGTGGGCGGTAACTTGAATATCCTGGGATACTATGGCGATCGCGCCCAAATTCCCGGCTATGCTACCGATGAAATTGCTACTGCCACGGAAAAACAAATCATCGTCAATTATCCCAACTTAACCCAGCTTAATCCTATGCGGGAGATTACCCGGGCTGAAGTGGCGGCAATTGTTTACCAAGCCCTTGCTTCCCAAGGAGAAGTCAGCGTCATTAACTCCAGCTACATTGTCAAAACCACCAGCGTAGTATCCCACCCATTGAGCGATATCAATGGTCACTGGGCAGAACCGTTTATTATGGGTCTGTACAATAATGGTTTAATTAACGGCTTGCCTGATGGTAGCTTTAACCCCGATGGCTTGATGACGCGATCGCAATATGCTTCCTTAATTGCCAAAGCGATTAACCCACCGGAAAAACGAGCAGGCATCAACTTCCCGGATGTGCCGCCAGATTTCTGGGGTTATGCGGCGATTCAAAAAGCCTATAAAGCGGAATTTATTTCTGGTTTTACCGACTATAGTTTCCGTCCCAATCAAAATATTCAACGAGTTCAAGTGTTGGTTTCTTTGGTGAATGGGCTGGGTTTATCTGGGGACGATATTTCAGCATTGAACCAATATAGCGATAACAATGTTATCCCGGATTATGCGAAATCTGCGGTAGCAACGGCAACGGTCAAAGGTTTAGTGGTTAATTATCCCAACAAAGCCGAATTAAATCCTAATCGCGACGCCACTCGCGCTGAAGTTGCGGCAATTGTGTATCAAGCTTTGGTTAATTCTGGGGTTTTGACGGCGGTGAATTCTAATTATATTGTCTCCGCATAAGTAGGTGGGCAGAAATAAATGCACCACAGACCATATCAGAAGAAAAACTGTCATTCCCGCGAAGGCGGGAATCCAAGGATTTACGGTGGGGAACGAAAAGTGCAATTAATTATGTTTACCTACTTAATTGCCCCGTTTGTGTGAAAAACCATTAAATAAACCCGATTTCTGATTGATTAATCAGGTAGGCGATCGCTTACCTGATTTTTTGATTCAATATTCCCCGCTAAAAAATATGCTATGGCCAAGAATAGGGATTGAAGCTGATATCTAATAGGTAAAGATTTCAGAAATAACGACTGATTGCGGAGATTCCATAAGAAATTAGCTAAAATATTCACATAAAGCGATCGCGACGAGAGGTCTAGCATTATGACTCAAGCTGTCGAAAGAGTAACCGAGGTAGCTATTCAGCAACCTCAAGCACAAGTACAGGGGTCAACCGAACATCTCTTAACCTTCCAAGAATACCTCGCGTATGAGGGAGAACCGGATGTTCTTTATGAATTATTCAGGGGGAAACTCATACCGATGCCAGCACCAACTTTATATCACGCGAAAATTTGCGAATTTTTAGTTTACAAATTACAGCGCTACTTTGCCGACCAAAATTTAGCTTTGGTAGCCAAAACTACTGTGGGCGTAAGAACCGAGGAAAATTCATCCCGAATTCCTGATGCGATTGTTTGCCAGCAAAGTCTTTGGGAGCAAATTAGCGATCGTCCCGGTGCTGGGGTTTTAGATTTTGCAGAAAAGCCGATTCTGGTGGTAGAAATTGTCAGCAGTAATCGCCGGGATGATTATATCATTAAACGTAACGAATACGAGGCAGCAGAAATTCCTGAATATTGGATTGTAGACCCCCAAAAAAAACGAGTGAGAGTGTTTGCCACTACTCAGGAAGAAGGATATAGTGGGGTTGATTTCAGCGAAGATAGATCCATAGTTTCCGGTCAGTTTGACCAGTTTTATTTATCGGTGCAAGAATTGCTTAATCCGCCGGTTGTTGAGCAATTAATTAAGGAGGAACAAGCGAAAATCAAAACTCTGGAACAAGAAGCTGAAACGGAACGCCAACGGGCGGAAACCGAACACCAACGGGCGGAAACGGAACGCCAACGGGCGGAAACTGAATGCCAACGGGCGGACAATGAACGCCAACGGGCGGAAAAATTAGCCCAGCGGTTACGAGAAATGGGAATCAATCCAGAGGAAATCGATTAAACTTATCGATTAAACTCACTAAATAACAGCGATCGCCTCCTACTAATTTAACAAGATTATTGGGGGCGATCGCGCCGAATAATAATTTAATAATAATCGCGACGAGAGGTCTAAAATTATGACTCAAGCTGTCGAAAGAGTAACCGAGGTAGCGATTCAGCAACCTCAAGCACAAGTACAGGGGTCAACCGAACATCTCTTAACCTTCCAAGAATACCTCGCGTATGAGGGAGAACCGGATGTTCTTTATGAATTATTCAGGGGGAAACTCATACCGATGCCAGCACCAACTTTATATCACGCCAAAATTTGCGAATTTTTAGTTTACAAATTACAGCGCTACTTTGCCGACCAAAATTTAGCTTTGGTAGCCAAAACTACTGTGGGCGTAAGAACCGAGGAAAATTCATCCCGAATTCCTGATGCGATTGTTTGCCCGCAAAGTCTTTGGGAGCAAATTAGCGATCGTCCCGGTGCTGGAGTTTTAGATTTTGCGGAAAAGCCGATTCTGGTGGTAGAAATTGTCAGCAGTAATCGCCGGGATGATTATGTGAGTAAACGTTATGAATATGAAATAGCAGAAATTCCCGAATATTGGATCGTAGACCCCCAAAAGAAACGAGTGAGAGTCTTGGCAAATGCAACCAATGAAGAAGGATATAGCTGGGTTGATTTTAGCGAAGATAGCTCCATAGTTTCGGAGCAGTTTGACCAGCTTGATTTATCGGTGCAAGAATTGCTTAATCCGCCGGTTGTGGAGCAATTAATTAAGGAGGAACAAGCGAAAATCAAAACTCTGGAACAAGAAGCTGAAACGGAACGCCAACGGGCGGACAATGAACGCCAACGGGCGGAAAAATTAGCCCAGCGGTTACGAGAAATGGGAATCAACCCAGAGGAAATCGATTAAAATTATCGATTAGCGTTTTTCAGATGTAGGGGCGTGATATTGACCGCAGATATTTCTTGGTTAAAAGCAGAAATTTTCTCCGGTTAAGATCATGCCCGTACATAGTTAAAAGCAGAAATTTCCTCCGAGCGAGATCGCGCCACTACATGGGTGTTCTATTCAGGTGAAGAATGGTGAGAATGGTGTAAATATTGTTGATAAACGGGGTTTAGCTGAAATAATCTTTGTTTTTCCCGTTGGATATCCTCCAAAAATAACCGTCGTCTTAGAGATTTCACGCCATTTAATAAGTCGGAATCCGGTAAATTAAGTTTTTGGCCAAGTTGCGGTAAACTGACTGGCGCATCAACCGCTGTAAACTGAATCATAATCGCCTGTTCTTGTGGGGTTAATCGCTGCCATTGTCGCTGGATTGCTGTTTTCAAAGCGTCGCAAATAATCAAGTTTTTATATTCTAGGAAATCAGCAACATTACCCGCAAATAAGTCCTGAATCATCATCGCAGTCATCTCTAACCAAAGAGGATTACCTTGGTAGAGATTAATTAGTCTTTCCCACTGGTCTTTATCGGATAATTCATATTCTTTTAATATTTCTTTGGCGGCAATGCCTAAACCACCTAATACTAATGAGCGAACTGAGCGATCGCCTTTTTTCAACTGGGTAAAGTCTTGGATTTGTTCAGCAGTAATTAATAGGAAACAACTGGAGTGTTCTATTTCGGCAATTCGCTGAAAAAATAGCGGATAATTTTCCAGGGAGGGCTGATATTCCCCGGCCAATTTTCCTGGGCTAAACAGCATTTGCACGTCATCCAGGATAATCAAGCATCGATGCTGGCGGAGATATTTGAGTAGTTGGGAAATTTTGCTTTCAATCTGTTGGGGAATTTCTGTGGGTTTGCCGAAGTTTTCTAGCAGGTTGGTGAGGGTAGTTTCTAGGGTGGGAGAAAAGCAAAGGGTTTGATAGATAATATAGTCAAAATTAGTTTTTATTTGCTCAATAAGACGAAGTGTTAATGTGGTTTTACCGATGCCACTCATGCCCAAAAGTTCCACAATCCGGCAGCGATCTTGTCCGATCCAATGTTCTAGGGTGTTCAGTTCGGTGGTGCGACTGTAGCAAGTAAGAATAGCCGGTGCATCATCTAAGTTTATCTGGGGTTCAGTTGGGGTGTCTGGGGAGGGTTGGGAAGATGTGGGCGATCGCTCTTTTTCTTGAGAAATATTCACATTATTAACTATTGCATAATTTTGACTAATAGCTGTTGCGTAACTAAACTTTGACCTTTCCAGGATCGATCTAACGTTTCCTTTACTCACCTCTTCGCCGAAGCTATCTGAAAGTATTTTCCATAATTCAGTAGCCGCAACCCTAATATAACCCTCGCTGCGATCGCGTTCTTTCGCTACCTTGGCATATTTTCGACCTTGGAGGACTTCTCTCAGGATCGTTTCTTGAAGGTCATTCAAGTGTTTTCCTGTCTTGGCAAAGACATTCTCATCGGCAAATCTTAAGATTTCCTGAAGCTGCATAGGTGACATTTAGGGTAATTTTTCCTAATGTTACCAAATTTTTTCTAACATTTTACATAACATTATGTAACTTTTTATAACACTTTCAAGCCACCGAGCGTCTCAAGCAGTGATTGTATGATATGTGACTAGCCTTTGTATTGCTTTTTCTCGGCTACCACCAACCGTCAGGGGTCACTATTGCTGATTTCCTCAAGTTGTGGGAAATATCTACTTTTAAAATTCGTCATTAGGAGAAATAACGATGACTCCAGATCCGACAATCCTGCCTCAACAGCCCGCTGAACTTCC
>NZ_LIUQ01000163.1 GCF_001276715.1 Planktothricoides sp. SR001
AGCAAACCCCTACAAGATTAGCCCCTTACCAAGGGGAGGTGCCGGAGGCGGAGGGGTG
Source organism: Planktothricoides sp. SR001 (assembly GCF_001276715.1). Classification (GTDB taxonomy): domain Bacteria; phylum Cyanobacteriota; class Cyanobacteriia; order Cyanobacteriales; family Laspinemataceae; genus Planktothricoides; species Planktothricoides raciborskii. The sequence goes on from NZ_LIUQ01000163.1 coordinate 59, forward strand.
ACAACCTTTACCTTTAACATCGTCAAAGTCAACGCCCAGGGCAAAGAAATCAGCCGCCGTCAAGGACAAGCGAAACAAATCATCACCGACCTGGGCAATGGCGTCACCCTGGAAATGGTTTATATTCCTGGAGGCACCTTTACAATGGGTTCCCCTGCTAATGGGAAATACGATGATGAAAAGCCGCAGCATCAAGTCACCATCAAGCCTTTCCTCATGGGCAAATATCCCGTCACCCAAGCCCAATGGCGGCAAGTGGCCAGTTTTCCCAAGCTGCAACGGGATCTCGACCCCAACCCGTCAGGATTTAAAGGAGAAAATCTTCCCGTTGAACGAGTTTCATGGTATGACGCAGTTGAGTGGTGTGCCCGCCTCTCCAAAAAAATCGGCAAACCCTACCGATTACCTAGTGAAGCTGAATGGGAATATGCGGCACGAGCCGGAACGACCACAGCCTTTCACATCGGCGAAACCCTGACAACTGAACTGGCCAATTATCATGGCGATTATACTTACGGCTCAGGTGCCAAGGGAATTTACCGCCAAAAAACTAATCCCGTTGGTCATTTTCAACACGCCAATGCTTTTGGCTTGTATGACATCCACGGGAATGTTTGGGAGTGGTGCGCTGACCCTTGGCACGATAGCTATAGCAATGCGCCCTCTGATGGCCGAGTTTGGGATGAAGCTAATGATTTCTACTACCAATACCAAAATGTTGATTATTTAGTCAACCTATTAAATACAAAAAATCTAAGAGTGCTGCGCGGTGGCTCGTGGGACATCGACCCTGATAACTGCCGTTGCGCCTACCGCGACAGGTTCGTCGCGGCCTACAGGTTCAACATCAACGGCTTTAGCGTCTCCTGCTTGCCCCCGGAGACTCTGTAGCCCTATTCTCTTTTTCTCTTTTGCCCTTTGCTCTTTTCTTTTTTACCCTAGTGGCGCTCCGCGCAAAAAATTTTTTTTCAGATTTCTACTCTTACACTATAACCCACCTTTTTGGCTTTGTCAACCCCCCAGGGCAGCAATTCTCATTTTGGCAAA
>NZ_LIUQ01000100.1 GCF_001276715.1 Planktothricoides sp. SR001
TATGTCTTAGCATGGAAGTCTCTAGTTTCTTCTTTACGCTTGAGCCACAGATCGATCGTATTACGGCTAATTCCAAACAGTTTACTGGCTTCACTCTTCTTCATCCCGTTGATTTCAATGGCCTCTATGACCTTTTTCCGTAAGTCGTAGCTGTAAGAATTAGACATGGGTAGATTTATCTCGAATTTTGGCAACTTCTTTTATTCTACGTCCTAACTGGACTGGCGACTGCTATAAAATACTGGCGCGTAATAACTCAGTTAGAATTGGCAGCCAATACCGAAAAATGGTGTTAGCTGTAGATTCACAAACTCCAAATTGAACCCCCAGATAAAGGAAGGAAGGATATTGGTAAAGATACACCAAAGTTAGAAGAATTTGTTCTTGAACAGGTAATGTAATTTTCCGACCCGCCCCCTTGACATTATTGGTGGGTTTTAACAGGTCGGCCTCCGCTTCTTTTTGGAGGTGTACAATGGAAGCTTCTCTAGACAATTCTTGGAACTGCTTATAAGTTATTCCTCTAAGCCTCGGTGTTAATTTGGGGTGTTCTTCAATATATTTTAGAATTCCGCAGCATGACAAAAAATAAAATTAAATCTTATTATAGCATATAATGTAATTTTTGGAGATGTCTAATGGTTAAGTTTGAGTAAGTTTTAGAGATCGGTGAAGGCGATCCTAAGAATAGAATTAGCCATATTTTTTTCCTAAACTTACAGTCCAATATCTCAACATGATTTATTTGATAGATCAAAAAGCGATCCAATCACCGATCCAATCGCTTAAAAAATGCAAAAAAACGGGTCAACCCGCATTGGTTAACCCGAAAGGTTGGGAACGCGCTGTTGCCAGACTACTTTTGAACAACCAGCTTCACATTGGCGTTTTGCAAGCCTGGACGACGAACTTCCGTCAAAGCTTTATTCACCGCATACTTTTGATTAATCGAGTTGATTAGTTCAGTTTGGTTATGCTTCTTCGCCACACCCCAGAGGTCAGCGATCAGGTCAAAAGAACCATCACTGTTGCGAGACCAACCGAGGTCATAATCGCCTTCGAGCACCGCTACGATGTCCGCCCGAACCTGCTGTCCATTGTAGCCACGGACATCAGCTTCGGTCTTGATATTAATCCCCAGATCGCGCAGAGAGTTCTTGAGGATTTCGGCATCGGTGATTTTGGTGCGGAGAGTGCTAAAGTGAGACATTGGGATTTCCTCCAAAAAAATAAGCAATTCGACAAAAACGACAACGATTTAATCAACTGTCATTCCCGTGAAAACGGGAATCCACGACGATTCCGCATAAAATGCGGTTGTTTGATGCAATGCCAGCATTAGATATTGCTGACCTTTCCTCCTGTGGGAAGCAGGAGAAAACCTTTAGAACTCCATGCGCTGATATTCAGCCAGGGAGGACGCAGCCGGTCGCGCTCGCTGACGAGCCCAGTCGCGCAGAGCCGTGACTTGTTCGGTCATGGTCTTCGACAGCGGTAGCGTTGATTTGATCGCGGCAATAATATCCAACTGCGTAAACTCTCGATCTTGAGCAAATGCCTCATACATAGCAGCGATTACGGCTTGCTCAATTTCTGCTCCAGAGAACCCTTCAGACACCTTAGCTAGTTGATCGAGATCAAAACGCGAGATGTCTTTGCGGCGCTTGGACAGATGAATTTTGAAAATTTCTTGCCGTTCTTCGTTGTTGGGAAGGTCAACGAAGAAGATTTCATCAAAACGGCCTTTTCTGAGAAATTCTCCGGGTAATCTTTCGACTCGGTTGGCAGTCGCCATCACAAATACGGGTGATGTTTTTTCTTGCATCCAGGTTAGGAAAGAACCAAAGATGCGACTTGATGTGCCTCCGTCCGAGTCAGCAGATCCAGCACTACCAGCAAAGGCTTTATCCAATTCATCAATAAATAGGATAACGGGGGAAATTGATTCAGCGGTTTTCAAGGCGCTGCGTAGGTTCGCTTCTGAGCGACCGACCATTGAACCGTCATAGACACGGCCAATATCTAGACGCAACAGGGGCAGACCCCACAGCCGGGAAGTGGTTTTGGCAATCATCGACTTGCCGCACCCAGGAACGCCTAAGATTAGCATTCCTTTGGGTTGAGGTAAGCCATATTCCCTAGCCCTTTCCGTGAAAGCATTGGAGCGTTGTTTTAACCAGCGCTTTAATTCTTCGAGTCCACCGACTGATTCGATGGTTTCGTCGTCTTCGATATATTCCAGGATACCGTTACGGCGAATTAGCTGCTTTTTCTCCGAGAGAACAATTTCCACTTCCCCTTCGGTGAGACGACCAGCGGTGACTTGCGCTTTGCGATAGACCTTTTCCGCTTCGTCTTTGGTTAAACCGAGGGCAGCTTTGACCAGTTTTTCTCGGGTTTCCGTGCTAATTTTCCGCTGGCGAGTCAATTCTAACTGGTGCGAGAGCACTTGATTGATCTCAGCCATTTTCGGCAGAGGAAAATCTAGTACAACGACTTCTTTTTCCAGTTCGATGGGGATTTGTTGTACCGGGGACATGAGGACGATCGCTTTTTCGGTATTTTTGAAGGAGGCGATCGCATCTCTGAGCCACCGAATTACCACCGCATTACCCATCGCCTCAATAAAGGGATGTAAATCCTTAAAGACGAACAAACCGGGTTCTTTTTGCCGAATCACCCACTCGATCGCCGCTTCTGGCGATACGGTGTTGTGACTCATACTGGTGTTGCTTTGACCACACTCGACAATTCCTCGAGTCACCGTCCAGGTATAGACTCGCCGGGGGGGGTTGCTTTGTTCAGCAATCTTGGCGATCGCTTGCTCGGCCCGTTCTTCCTCGGCGGTGACGAGGTAGATCAGAGGATATTGAGCTTTTATTAAAATATTGAGCTCTTCTTGCATAGCCAAAAGACCTATTAAAAACGGTGCCTAATGTTTGCTTATCTTTGCTGAATTTCCTGCCCCCATTTGGATAATGTGGAGCGAAGGTTAAACCTTTAGCATGTAACCAATTGTTCTTCTGGTTGATGCTCTTTATTGCCTTGGATTTTGTTGCCTTGGATTTTTTGCACTTGCTCTAGTGGTAATTCTTCATCAGAAATCAACACTGTTGCTTGATGATTTAAAGCCACCATTTCTCCATCACGAATAATCAGAGATGAGGAACATTCTGGGCAAGTGTAAACCCGATGAGTCCGCCCGTAGGATGATTCTATTTCGTCTACCTCTGGTGAATGATTCATATAAAAAGCAATAGCTTTTTCGGCGATGGTAGACATTGATTCAGAATCAACTGCTGCTTTAATTTTTAGTTGACGATGCAGTTCAGGCGGTATATATAATGTAACCTTCTGCTTATCTTGCATAGGTGGGACTTGCATTTGATTTACCCGGGTATGAATCTCAAGATAACCGCATTTTTAGAAAGCGTCAAGAGGTTTTACCACTATGACGGCAATATTGTAATATTTCGTTACAATTCGCCCCGATTCGCTCGAAATTTAGACGGCTTAAATGGATTTAAACCACTATATATAGCTGCAATGGAGAATTACGATTATATATATAGTGTTTTATGGCAATTTACCAAAATTTAGTATCGTTTGTAACGATCACGGTCAGGAAGGATACAAAACACAGGGGTAGGGTGGGCAAGAATTTGCCCACCCTACGAGTAGTCTTTCCCCAACCACCGATCGCACAACCAACAACCAACAACCAAGGGTGTAGGGTGTAGGCTGTAGGGTGTAGGCTGTAGGGTGTAGAGGGAAGATTTCGTTTAAAATTCAAACCGACGGCGATCGGATGACCAACGCTGCAAAGTATAGCCCTTAGAACCTTCCACCACCAGGGCAGTAAATCCGCCGTCTTTAACTTCAGCAATGCCTGTCACCGATTGACCTTTGGCGCTGGTAAGCTCGCTATAAATCAGTACCCCGGTGTCCTCTAAAATCAAAGTGCGGGGGCGAGAATATTGACGGGTGGGGTCAGGTTTCAGGGTCAAGACGGCTTCCGGTTTGTCGTTGCCGGTGAGATCGATCAGTTGTACCAACCAATCACTCATTTGGGTCAGCATCATTTCGGGACTGGTCTGAAGTCCGGGCAATACTTCTCCTCCTAGCTGAAGTTCATACCAAAGTACCGGGAGTATGGCACTGACCCATTGGGGATTTTGCTGGTTTAGTTGTTTGAGGGTCAGATTTCGGGGCGATCGCCATTCTAGGGCTGAATTAGAGACCGCCAAAGGCTTAGACATTTCCGCACTGCCGGTTAGGGCGATCGTCGTCGGATCCGCCGATGGGATGGCTTTTCCCGCAGCTAATAAATTCAAGACACCATTTTGGAATTGAATGGCTTTGACGGTGGTAGTGACAGTTTGCTGTTCCCCATTTGGCATCCAGACAATAATTTGTAAATTGGGGTCATTGTGCAAACCGAGGTGTTTCCACAGAAAGTCACTGCTTTTGTAACGAGGCAGTTGCAAGTCATTAAAGGGAAATTCATGCCATAAGACACTATCGTGAAATCCGATAACTTGAATTTGATACCAAATTTCCCCAGGGGCTAAAGAAATAGACGCACCGTTTCCGGGCTGCCATTGTTCGGGATTGATTTCAGCGAGAATTAACCCATTGCCAACAATGCGACTGCGATGATTCTTAATCTTTTGGTTGCGCTCGATCGCTTGGGAACGTTTTTCTAATAAATCCAGCAACCGTGCTCGATCTTCTTCTTTGGCTGACTGTTGATTCAACCAATCTTTAGCTTGCCATTCCCCATCCTGGGCGGCAATAATTAAAGCCCCCCAAGCTTGTAAATCAATATTTTTCGGATTGACCCGCAAAGCCATCTCTACCCGTTCCCACAAGTCAACCTGATCCGTATTGAGCAAATCATTCATCGTATTCCCCAAAGCCAACTGTGACTCATAGATTTCCAGGGCTTGAGTCCAGCGACCATCCACCAAAGCCATTAAGACTTGTTGACTGGGGTTACGCCAACGGGCATTTGCTTGGGCTTGGCTAACTTGGGCATGAAACCGAACCACATCCATTTGTGCTTGGGCTGCCGCTGTCCAATTACCAAGACTCTCCAGGCTTTGTTTTTGATAAGCCATCATTTCCCAGGCGGGTGACCATAACCCGGTACTGGCTAACCATAAAGCATCTCGATATCCCTGAGTTTTGATCCCTGGGGTATTCAGAGTAATTTCTTCAAGCTCAATGGGATTGACCACAAACTTAACCGGCTGGATTTGATAAATACTTAAATTAGGCTCAATGCCCGTGGTGCGATCGATAATTAATTCGGGATGGCCGCCCCCGGTAACTTCTTGCCAGCCCGGGGGCTGGTTATTGGGAGAAGCCCACTGCATCATTTCACTCAGGTAACGAGTTTCGTAATTGTAGTGAACGATTTTGCCGAAGGTAATTTTTTCGCCCTTATATGTCTTTTGGCCACTGAGTTGAAACCAAATGCCGGTATTCGGTGCTTTGCTGTAAAACCTTTCTAACTGGGTCAAAGGCAATGGTTGACTTGACCCATTGATATATGAGTCATTCAGTTGGCTAATCACATAAGATTCTGCCGGCCCATTAATGTTCAGTTCACTAATTTTCTGATAATAAACTTGAGCATCATCGGGGTGATCGGGCGATCGCACCTGCAAATACAGTTGTAACTGGACAATTTTTTGACAATCTTCGGCTTCGGCACCACTGGTTTGAGAACATCTAGCCATCACCGGCAAGAGAATTCCGGTTTCATAACTCCAAAGTCCTTCATTGCTTTGAGGACTGGGTAACTTGTCGAGGACTAAAGGTCGGGCGGGAATCAGTCCTTGGGCGGAAATCTGGGCTTGAATCACCTCAAGGGACTGGGGGGCTTGTCGGTTCGCAAAAGGCACCTGACTCCAAGCGGGAACCAAGGGTTCCAACCACTTCACACCCTCTGGGTTCATCATCAGTTCTAAGCTCATGGAAACCCCACCAACCATTAAGCAAAAGGTACTGGAGAATGCGGCAATTGTACCTAGGGCTGTTTGGCTGCGCCAAATGGGTGACAATGCGATTTGCCAATTTCTCAGTCGGTGTCGTCTAGAGAGTCTTTTTGGGCTGGCGGGGTTGAGGGATGTTCTCTGGCGAATCGGTGCCAGAGATGCGGATGATGAAAACATTCGAGAGCGTAAATTATTGTTCATGCGCTGGAAATCCCCGTTCTTCGACTGATGATGATAGTTTGATACTTTTTTAATTGGTAGAAATTTAGGTGAAAGAAAATTTACACAAGACTTGCTCGTAAAGCTTGCCAGCAGTGTTCCAAGTATATTCGCTTTCAATTAGCGATCGCCCTTGCAAGGATAACTTTTTTCTCAGACTGGAGTCATCAAATAAGCGGCTAATTTGGTGAACATACTCAGAAATCCCATTAGCCCTTAATGCCCGGAGGGGAACATTTGGCCCATCGACGGTTAGCCCTTCCAAACCGCGATCGCTTGCCACCACGGGAACCCCGGCAGCCATTGCTTCCAAGGTTTTGTTTTTAATCCCGTACCCGGTTCGCAAAGGCACCACACAAACCGCAGAACGATGGAGTTCATCACTCATAGAATCAACCTTGCCTGTCACCACCACTCCGGGAATACTTTGCAAATCCATGACTTCTGGGACTGGGCGATCACCAACAATGGCAAACGTCACATCAGGATAATGCTTTTTGAGTAAAGGTAGCACTTCCACGGCAAAAAAGCGAGCCGCATCTATATTATGGGAAGCATCCATTGCCCCGGTAAACACCAAGCGGTGATTTCTCGGATCCCCTTGCCGGTAGGGAAATAAGTCTAAATCCACCCCATTGGGAATCACTGCAATATTGGCATCGGGGGCGAACTCCTGAAATTGCTGCTGGTCGTCTTCAGTTGTCACCACAATTTGGGAGAATTTGGCGCTGTAGCGTTTTTCATAGTTCAGCAGTAAAGGCAAATAGAGGCGATCGCGCAGAGTATTTTGGCTGGCTCCCATCTCCAAATGGTTGCGCGTCCACCCATAAACCGAACTATGCACATTCACCACCGTGGTTACAGACTGGCAAAACTCAGGGCGAATATAAATCTCATTCACACTATGCTCGCAAGTAATCACCTGATATCGTTTCTGTTCCACAGCCCGATCAACAAACGCCTGAAATTCGGTAGAATAGCGTTGCAACACATTGGGCGGGGTGCCTTTGAGTAATGAGACACCAAACCGGCCTAATTTCCCGCCAAATCCTTGGGATTGTGGATCCTTGGGCAAGGGAAACATGACTAAATCGCTCACCCATTGCTGCAATTCCCTCACCTCCGCATCCGTCACCGTAGCATGGCGCTGGGTGACGAGAGTAATCTGATGTTGCTGAGTCAGGTGTAAATATTTCAGCAGATTAAAAGTTCTAATTTCTGTCCCACCACGATTCGGTGGATAGGGAAAGGTAGACGAAAGCATTAAAATTTTCATAAAACTTAAGAATTTTCAGGAAATCTCTTTAAATCCTTGAGTGTATCTTTAGAGATTCTGTTTCCCTAAAGGATCCCGGTGCGATTTCGCTTTCGCGAAAGCGACTCGGCTTAAATTAGGGAGGATCAATGTATGAGAATATTATAACACATTTTATGGCGGATTCGCCGCTGAGATGATGATATTTTTTTTTGTTCAAATACCAATGACCTACATCGATTTGATTAGGAAAATTCCTCATCAAATCAAAAATATATAGTCGGTTTTAATTTTCAACTTAGGGTGGAAAATAATTTGCCCACCCTACTAATAATTCAAAGATATTTTTGTGTTTTTACGATGTAAATATATTTTTATTTGAATAACAATCAATAACAATATACTTATGGCAAAATTATAAAAAGCACTCTAAAAAAGGGGGGTTGGAGCGATCGCTATTCGTTGATGTGGGATGATCAACTATGATGGGAATAATTCTCATAAGTAGACGGGCAGAAATAAATTCACCACAGACCCCATGGTAAGAAAAGCTGTCATTCCCGCCCCACGCCTAAGCGCTCTTCGCGCAGGCTTCGCGCCTTCGCGGGGGTAAACTCCGACGGGAATCCAAAGCCTATCGGCGGGGAACGAAAAGTGCAATTAATTATGTTCACCTACTTATTGTTGTTGCTATTCGGACTAGAGGATAATTATGAATGTGGTGGAGCTAAAATTTTTGTTAAAATTACTGGCGTTTCCGAATTATCGGGGACTAATTAGTCAAATTAAACCTAATCCCAAAACTAGCGCCAGTGAACGAGATAGCATTTGTCGCACCCTGAGCGATCGCGAATTAGTCGCCTACAGCACTGAAATCACAGAATTTAGTATCACTCCTGCGGGTCATGCGCTTTTAGCGCTCAACACCAGCCAATTACCCATTTCCGCAGCGGAACTCCAATTGCTCAAAGCTGCTGCTTCTGGTTTGACCATTGAGGCGGAAACCAGCATTCCCGCATCCCTTAGACAAACCACAATCCAAAATTTAGTCGATCGCGGCTTAATCAAAATTGAAAAAGCTAAAATCCAAGAGGTTTGGCTGACCGAACGCGGGGCAGAATATCTCACTGATGAATATAATCCCAGTGGCAGTGAACCAGTAATTAGTTTAGATTTACTCACTAACTACCTGCGCTTTATCCGCAAATCCCTACGGCAAAAAGAATTAGCGGTCACACCAACGATCGATGAAGTCAAGAGCGAGTTTTCCGATCCAGCATCAGTCCATCATCATCGGCCCGCAGATGCAGAGATTTTGAAAATGATTCAAAATTTAGACCGAGAACTCGCCACTGATAATTATTTACCAATTTTTTATTTGCGTCAGAAGTTGCAACCCCCCTTATCCCGCGAAGAAGTGGATCAAGCCTTATATCGACTGCAACGCAACGACAAGATTGAACTGAGTTCTTTACAAGAAGCGATCGCCTACACCCCAGAACAAATCGAAGCGGGTATTCCCCAAGATATTGGTGGCCCACTCTTTTTTATCATTGTCACCGAATGATGAGATGCTTTTTAGGGTGTAGGGTGTAGGGCAGCGGAGGAGCGGGGATGCAGGGGAGCGGAGGAGCCGCCAATCGTGCAGGGGAGCGGAGGGGCAGGGGCGCAAGCATTGCGCCCCTACATCACCAACCAAACAACAAACAACAAACAACAAATAACCACCAACAAACAACAAACAACCATCAACAAAGAATGTTAGGGCGAAGCATTCGGGTAATAAATTGTTTGTTTTTTCCGGTAGGGGCTTGTAGGGGCAAAGCATTCGGGCAGTTAATTCTCGCTTTTTACAATCAAGATAATTATCCGAATGCTTCGCCCGAACCCGGCAGTTAATTCTCGCTTTTTACAATCAAGATAATTATCCGAATGCTTTGC
>NZ_LIUQ01000150.1 GCF_001276715.1 Planktothricoides sp. SR001
TATTTCTACTGTCTAACCCCCAGTCACGGTAAATGTAATGTTTCGACTGGTGATTGGGGTTAATCCATGATCTAGTGTTATTGAGGAAAACCCATGCCTGCTCTCATGGAAAAATTCCGACAGGAGCGTTTGTCAATTGCTGAACAAGTAGCTGAACTCTGCCAAGAGACCCAAGCTTTTCTGTCGGATGCCAAAACTAAAAGGCAACTGCAAGCTGAGGAGCAAGCGATTTTTTTGCGCGAATTTTACCAAAAATTGCAACAAGAAAACCGCGTGTTCTTAACAGCTACCCAAAAAGAACGCCTATCTCAAGCGAAAAAACAAGCGAATTTCCTTCGCCAATTTCACCAAAAATTGCAACAAGAAAACCGTCTGTTTTTAACAGCTACCCAAAAACAACGTTTAGCTCAAGCGAAACAGCAAAAAGAAGATTTGCGTAAATTTCGCCAAGAGTTGTCTATCTATATTTTTGGAAAATAATTCTCCAGGTTAATTCTAACCCGACTCAAGCCTAGAGTAAAAACCCTCTAGTTGCTTTTCCTAGCTAAACTAGAGGGTTATTATTAAGATACAACAATGAGTTTTAGGTCGTACATACACATGACTAATCCTAGCCTACTTTTTTTTTGAAAGACTGAACTCAACTTTTAAAAAGTATAATTCTTGTTCTGGCGGAGCCGGGATTCCTGAAAAGGCTAGTTACCTGTTCCCCTTAGCAGGCAATAACGGTTAGTCTTGCCGCCAACAGATTTGCAAGAATTGTAGGTTAGGTTAGGTAACTATATATCTACGTATTAACACTAGCACACTTTTTTGCAGTTTGTCAACTTTCTCCATCAAACTTCTCAGATTTATTGACGTTTACTAGATTTCAACCATGACAGTTGCTGAACCTCAAACAAGAAGATCCGTCCTCCGCGTTCGCCCTGGTCAATTTGTCGTTACGCCTTCGATTCATCAAATTACAGTCCGGGCATTACGTTACCTGCACTCTGGTTTTTCCATTCATCTGCGTGGCCCTGCCGGAACGGGGAAAACCACACTGGCTATGCACCTGGCCAATTGTTTAGCCAGACCTGTAATGCTGATTTTCGGAGATGATGACTTTACCAGTTCCGATTTAATTGGCAGTCAGTCTGGTTATACCCACAAAAAACTGATGGATAACTATATCCACAGCGTTCTCAAAGTTGAGGACGAACTCAAACACAACTGGGTGGATTCTCGATTGACGATGGCCTGTCGAGAAGGATTTACCTTAGTTTATGATGAATTTAACCGTTCTCGACCCGAAGTTAACAACGTTTTACTCTCTGCCTTAGAAGAAAAAATCCTGACCCTGCCACCGAGTAGTAATCAACCCGA
>NZ_LIUQ01000133.1 GCF_001276715.1 Planktothricoides sp. SR001
GGAAGTTCAGCGGGCTGTTGAGAGAGGATTGTTGGCTCTGGAGTCATCGTTATTTCTCCTAATGACGAATTTTAAAAGTAGATACCTCCAACAACTTGAGGAAATCAGCAATAGTGACCCCTGACGGTTGGTGGTAGCCGAGAAAAAGCAATACAAAGGTTAGTCAAATATCATACAATCACTGCTTGAGACGCTCGGTGGCTTGAAAGTGTTATAAAAAGTTACATAATGTTATGTAAAATGTTAGAAAAAATTTGGTAACATTAGGAAAAATTACCCTAAATGTCACCTATGCAGCTTCAGGAAATCTTAAGATTTGCCGATGAGAATGTGTTTGCCAAGACTGCAACAAAGAAACCGGGTTTCTCCGTTAATTTTTGTGTTCTAGTAAGGATTTGATCAAGAAACCCGGTTTCTGAGGCAGGGGCGAAGCATTTCCGTAGATAAGTTATCAGTTAAAACCAAAGATTTACTAGGGTAAGGGCGAAGCATTTCCGTAGATAAGTTATTGGTTAAAACCAAAGATTTACTGCGGAAATGCGCGGGCCCCTACAGATATATGTGGTATATGTGGGTTATATGTGGGTTATATGTGGGTGAAAATGGTGAAAATATTAACATGGTAGGGGCGAAGCATTCCGGCAGATATTTCTGGGTGAAAATGTTAACCTTAATACCGGAATGCGCGGGCCCAGATATTTATGGGCGATCGCCATGATTCCGATAGGGTAAGGGCGAAGCATTTCCGCAGATAAGTTATTGGTTAAAATCAAAGATTTACTGCGGAAATGCGCGGGCCCCTACAGATATATGTGGGTGAAAATATTAATCTTAATACCGGAATGCAACGCCCAGATATTTGGGGGCGATCTCGCCATCACCCAGATGCCAGGGCGAAGCATTTCCGTAGATAAGTTATCGGTTAAAACCAAAGATTTACTAGGGTAAGGGCGAAGCATTTCCGTAGATAAGTTATTGGTTAAAACCAAAGATTTACTGCGGAAATGCGCGGGCCCCTACAGATATATGTGGTATATGTGGGTTATATGTGGGTTATATGTGGGTGAAAATGGTGAAAATATTAACCTTGTAGGGGCCCGCGCATTCCGGCAGATGCTTTATGGGTGAAAATGTTAACTTTAATACCGGAATGCGCGGGCCCAGATATTTATGGGCGATCGCCATGATTCCGATAGGGTAAGGGCGAAGCATTTCCGCAGATAAGTTATCGGTTAAAATCAAAGATTTACTGCGGAAATGCGCGGGCCCCTACAGATATATGTGGGTGAAAATATTAATCTTAATACCGGAATGCAACGCCCAGATATTTGGGGGCGATCGCGCCATCACCCAGATGCCAGGGCGAAGCATTTCCGTAGATAAGTTATCGGTTAAAACCAAAGATTTACTAGGGTAAGGGCGAAGCATTTCCGTAGATAAGTTATTGGTTAAAACCAAAGATTTACTGCGGAAATGCGCGGGCTCCTACAGATATATGTGGTATATGTGGGTTATATGTGGGTGAAAATGGTGAAAATATTAACCTTGTAGGGGCGAAGCATTCCGGCAGATATTTCTGGGTGAAAATATTAATCTTAATACCGGAATGCAACGCCCAGATATTTATGGGCGATCGCCATGATTCCGATAGGGTAAGGGCGAAGCATAACCGCAGATAATTTATTGGTTAAAACCACAGATTTACTGCGGTCATGCGCGGGCCCGCTCGCCATCATTGCGGGCAGGACCCGCGCATCACCGCAGATAATTTCCTAGTTATTGCCCGCCAGATAAATATTCCTCATCCTTAGCGAAGGGGGAAGGCACGATCTTCAACAAGGAAAGTGCCAACAAGAGTTCCGGGGAAACTGCCCGTGAGGTCTGGAACTTTGAGTTCTGAACCTTGTATTAGGACATGATCTAATGGCCAGTATCCGACTAAACCGGGCTCTTTTCCGCTGAGGCGCTTAGACATACCCGCCCGGATTTCTGCTGGAGTGCGAACTCGGTTCCAAAACCGAACATCTGCCATCTTGCCCTTGAAATACGGCTCGTTCCAGTTGCTTTTGCCGATGTAATTGTTGATGCGATTGATGTTATTGGGAAGGCTAGTCTTGCCCGCTGCTATGGGCAGGCCGTTTTTGTAAATGACGGCATTTCCGGCAGGCTCGATTGTTGCTGCTAAGTGCAACCATTTCCCCAGTTCTAAAATTCCCGAGGGGGAAAAAATTTCCTGTCCTGAACCACCCTTCAATATCACCCAGCTCAGCTTACTTTCTGCGCCCCAATTGCGAAAGACGATGTTATCTGATTGTCCGTTGCCAAAGTCGATAATTCTCGAATTATTTTGAAAGGCATCGTACCACACCCACGCTTCTATAGTTAGACCTTGATCAAAGCTGACGTTGATCGGCGGCAGAGTAATATAATTTCCAT
>NZ_LIUQ01000069.1 GCF_001276715.1 Planktothricoides sp. SR001
GTTTCTGGCTTAACTTTTAGGCTAAGAAACCCGGTTTCTTGCGTCAACCCTTGCGGAAAACTTAAACTAAAATAGAAACCGGGTTTCTGGGTTAACTTTTAGGCTAAGAAACCCGGTTTCTTGCGTCAACCCTTGCGGAAAACTTAAACTAAAATAGAAACCGGGTTTCTGGGTTAACTTTTAGGCTAAGAAACCCGGTTTCTTGCGTCAACCCTTGCGGAAAACTTAAACTAAAATAGAAACCGGGTTTCTGGGTTAACCAACAACAAACAAAAACAAACAACCAACAACCACCAACCAACAACAAACAACCATCAACTAATCATCAGGAAATTGCCAACAGGAAATATGCTCAATATTTCTGCTGCCACATTCGGGACAAAGATTATCCTCCGAAGAATCAACCCATTCAGCCTCGCAATTGCGACAATGACAAAAAATATTATTTCTATTAGCAACTGCTAAATTTTTTCGCCACTGTTCTAACTCTTCCGTAGTAAATAACACAGAATTTGGTTCCATAAGAAAATCCCCATGCTTAGTTATATCAAATTTGCTTGCTCAATAGATCCGGGGAATTTATCCCCTGCAAGGATTCAGGTCAAGGGCTTGACCGGGGCATATGTTGGAGTAAAGTTGTGATATCAATATAGATTACTTGATAGATTACTTGCCAAAGCTACCATACCGAAAGACTTTTTAACAGTTGCCCCAGGCACAACTGGTAGATATGCTATTGGCACAGGAAAAAAGTAATAGAGGGGTTGTCACGGTAGCGCCAGATTTTTTTAGGCAAAATTAGGATATGCTTTTCACCAGGCACATAGGACACGAAGAGAAACCGAGAACCAAGAAAATAAACCGGGTTTCTGGCAAAACTTATGTCTGGCCGAAATTGTCTAAAGAAACCCGGTTAAGGAAATAAAAAAAACTTGTTTAGATGTTGTTTAGATTATGAAAAAACTATTACTTACAGGTTGTAGTGGCTTTCTGGGCTGGAATATCTGCCAAATAGCGGGCAAAAAATGGCAAGTATATGGGACTTACTTGGCTCATCCCCTAGTAATCCCTGGGGTGAACTTATCCCAATTTGACCTAACTAATTACCAGGAACTTAAACACCTATTTCAAGAGGTAAAACCCGATGCGGTGATTCACGCGGCGGCGGCTTCCCAGCCGAATTTTTGTCAAAACCATCCGCAAATTTCTCAGGAAATTAATGTGACCGTTTCTGCTAATATTGCCGGATTATGTGCTGATGCAGAAATACCCTGTGTGTTTACTTCCACGGATTTGGTTTTTGATGGGTTAAATCCGCCTTATCAAGAAACCGATTCGGTGTGTCCCGTGAGTTTTTATGGGGAACAAAAAGTTATGGCTGAAAATGCTATGTTATCCCGCTATCCTTTGACGGCAATTTGTCGAATGCCGTTAATGTTTGGCAATGGTGGCCCGGTAGCCGAAAGTTTTATTCAACCGATGTTGGCGAAATTGCAAGCGGGGGAAGAGTTGTCTTTATTTATGGATGAGTTTAGGACTCCGGTCAGCGGCAAAACTGCGGCAGAGGGGTTATTATTGGCCGTGGAAAATCAGTGGCAAGGAATTATCCATTTAGGGGGGAAAGAACGAATTTCTCGTTATGATTTTTTCCGCTTGTTAGTGGAAGTACGGAAGTTAGAATCCGCGAAGCTGAAACCCTGTTTGCAAAAAAATGTGCAAATGTCAGCCCCGCGTCCTCCAGATGTGTCTTTGGATAGTTCTAAAGCTTTTGGTTTGGGCTATAATCCGCCGTTATTAAAAGAGGCGATCGCATCGCACATTTAACCCAAGAAACTCACCAAGAGACCGGGTTGCTGAGATAACTGAGATAACTGAGATAACTGAGGTAACTTTGGCATTGTCACCGAGATTTAAATAGACATCTCCAATAATTAATTGCCTGTTACTCCAGTCCGTTCGCTCTCGCGGCGCGGATGCGCCATCAAGCCTTTATATAAAGTTATTTTTTAATTTACAAATGTTGACACAAAATCTTGATTAATGATGATAAGTTAATCATTATATAGTTAATTCAAATGTGCGATTCGTTCCCGTGAAAAGTGGAGAATAATATTCAAAACGTGCGCGGGGTATTTCTTCCAGCCGTCTGAAAGAAAGATAACTCTTGAGATGTGTGAGACAGTCCCACAGACAAAGACTTCTGTGGAGCCATCCACTCTTGTCATCGACATCAGCCCCACGGAGCGGAATACCTATCAATCTTGTGAAGCGAGCTCTCCCGAAGCCGATAAGACCTAAGCAGATGGTCAAAAAAGTTGGCATATGAGTCAATTGCTCATGGATAGCGTTATGGGAACCATCGTCTTGAACCCTCCTAGTAACTAAGTGGCGAAACTGCTTGATACGCCGCGCACAAAAAGTGACTGGAGAAATCCTAGGAATTCACTAGGAAAGAGACGGAGAAATAAATGAAACACTGGATATTGCCTCACCCCCCCTCACCCCCAACCGACGCCTGCCCCCTCGCGGGGGGCGGCCATAGTTGGGATAGGGGGGAAGAGGGGGAGAGGAGGGGAGTAAGACTTATGTCAGAGTGGCGGCTTTTCAAATCCCTCTCCCAACTTGGGAGAGGGATTTAGGCTGAGGGCTGACTAAAATCCTATTCTTATTTGAAATGATTATATTTGATGTAGCGATCGCCTAATTTAATCGGAGATTTGGGAGAATCATCGCCAATGAAAAAAGAAGATTTTTTTAACACCTGGTCACTCAGCTATGATTGGACATTTCCCTCAGTTTTTTACCAAGCAGTTCACCAAAGATTGCTAAAATATGTCACCCTGCCGCCCCAACCTAATGTCTTGGACATTGGCTGTGGGACAGGCAAACTTTTAAACCGTTTAGCCGGTCACTTTCCTGAATTACGGGGAACCGGATTAGATTTTTCTCCGGGAATGTTGGCCCAAGCAAGACAGTCTAGAAACCATCGCCCTCGACTAATCTTCATTCAAGGCAACGCCGAGTCTTTGCCCTTTGCGGAATCACAGTTTGATGCGGTATTTAATACCATTAGTTTTTTACATTATCAGCACCCGAAAAAGTTTTTATCGGAAGTGCAGCGAGTGCTCCGTCCAGGGGGGCGTTTTTATCTAGTTGATTCAAGTTTTAAGTATCAAAAAGAACCGATACATATTTCATTTTCTCCCAAAGGCTTTAAACTGTATAGCCCCGAACTCCGGGAAAAAATGGGAGCCACAGCGGGCTTAACTTGTTTGGGACATTATTATTTAATTACCCCAGTTTTACTGACAATTTTTGAGAAATCTAGATAAAGCACTTGTCAGAGTTGTGAACTACAAAAAACCCTGTCATTCCCGCGCGGGAATCCAGAAAACCTCTGTACTTCCGCATTGCGGGCGATCGCATTGCGCCCCTACGATATAGATTGATCTGCTGTAGGGGCGCTACGGAAAAGCGCCCCTGATGTATTGTCTAAACTACAATTGAAATAGCTATACCATTAAAATTTGGGCGCAAGCATTGCGCCCAAATTTACCTATAAATTATAGGAATAATTTTTTGGGTATGAATACATATTTGGACAGAAAAATCCGCCGCATTCCGACATAAATATTATCCTATAATTATTGGATCATATAATATAATATATTGTCAGAATATTGTCAGAGTTATGAATTACAAAAAAATCTGTCATTCCCGCCCCACGCCTAAGCTCGCTTCGCGCAGGCTTCGCGCCTTCGCGGGGGTAAAGGCGGGAATCCAGAAGACCTCTGTACTTCATCGGGATCATAACCGCTATATTTATCCCGGAATGCTTTGCCCTTACAATCCTAAGTTTAATTCCCAATTATTCAAAGTTCCCGTATCCCCAGGAACACAATCAACAACGATTAATTTCCAGGTGCCTTTGGCGGACAATCCGGCAAATTGGCGAAGCAGGGGAGTATTTTGCAAATTATAGGATTTGTTTAGCTGAGTTTGACTGCCTAAATTCCGACTTTGGAGTTGGACGATTTTTTGGTTTGGTGCCATTAAATAGATTTCAATATCGCCCAAGAATTGATGTTGAATATTCACCGTAACTTCAATATCCTTAACAGGGTTACTGTCAGAAATTGACACTTCACTGGTGATGCCTGGGGCATTGGTGGTGCCGAAGACATTTAAAGGAAATAAACTGTTAGCAGACGCTTGGTAGTCAGGAATTTTAAAGATTTGAGAGATGCGCTGTTTTGTCCAGCGGGAAATCCACCGTTGCACCGCATAAAGTTGATGGGCATAAGCCACGGCTTTTCCGGCATTGACTTTGCCATAGCCAAACCATTGAGAATGTCTGTTGCTGTCATAAGTGCCTAATTTAATCCCTAATTGGGGATCAGGGTCAGGGTCAACGATTTTATCGGCGGTTTGTTCGAGTATTTGCTTAACTTGTTTGGCGGTGAGATCGGGATTGGCCGAAAGGACTAAGGCGGCAACTCCGGCAACCACCGGGCAAGCACTAGAGGTGCCGCCAAAGTATCCGGTAAAGTCGGTTTGGTCATAGCCCGCAGCCCCTACCCGGTCTGTGGTGAAAACTCCTAGACCGCTGAGAGATTGGGTGATTTGTGGGGCGGTGGCAATATAGCCCGTTTCCGGCAACCAAATGCCAGGAGGGGCGTTGTTGCTGGGGGCACAGACGGAAATGGATTTGCCCCAATTACTGTAGGCGGCTTTTTTGTTCAAGCTGGTGGAGGCGGAAACTGCAATTACGTCGGGGTGAGTGGCAAAACCACTCAGCCATTGAGTGCGCCCGGAGATGACATTGTTCGGCCAGCCGGTTTCATTTACGGTGTCGGAGGTGGGGCGGTTGGAATTGCCAGCGGCGAAGACAATGACGCAACCTTTGCCCTGCCGACCTTGGGTGGCAGCGCGAGTGACCGCCGCCTGTTGCCGCAGGGAGAGGGGAAAGTGGACGGCGGAAGCCCCCCAACTGCAAGATATGACTGAGGCGCCTTTGGTGGATGCCCAGTCAAATAGATCCTCGATGGATTTGTCGTCTAAATAGCCGGTGGTTCTAATGGGCATCATGGCACAACCAGGGGCAACGCCAACAATGCCGGTGCCATTTTCTTCGGCTAAGGCAATTCCGGCGCAAGAGGTGCCATGATTGTCTTCGGCTGTACCGGGTAGGGGGAGGAAGTCTTTGTCTTTGAGGTCGCGGGGGGCGACGATTTTTCCTAGACCTTGAAAGTCTGGGTGGTTGAGGTCAATAGAGTCGTCGGTGATGGCGATGACCACGGAACGCAGCCCTCTGGTGATGTCCCAGGCTGATTCGACGTTGATGTGGGAGTTAGCGGCAAGTTGAGCGCCGCCAGTGTGGTTGAGATACCATTGTTTGTGATAAAGGCTGTCTTGGGGGCGGTAGTGTGCCTGGGTTTCCGTGATGATGTTGGGTTCGGCGATGAGGACTTGTTCGGTACGCATCAGCCGGTTGGCAATTTTGATGGGATTTTCCCGACATTCGCGGGTTAGTTCAAAGATGAAGGTGTGGGGAATTCCTTCGAGGGGTCGAAGGAGTTTGAGTCCGACGGCAGTGGCGATCGCCTGTTGGGTGGCTGGGTCTACATAGTCCGCAAATTGAATGGTGATTTCATTGCCCAAATACACCAAGAATCCCGGATCGTTTTGTCCTTGATATACATGACTGACAAATTCCACTACGTCCAAGGATCGGGCTTGTTCCATTGCGGCTGCCAGGTTTTCTGGTTCCACTATGAATACTTCTAAATTAGTGCGAGTAACCGTTTTATGTTGTTTGGCGGGAATAATTCTGTCCCAGTCCATCGCCTCTGAGGTGGCCGGACAGATGGTGAAGCGATCGCGCACCTTCACCAGGGGAATTTCTTCCCCACCTCGTTGTAAGAAAATGCCGAGATTTTCATCAGCCAAGCCAACGCCTTTGTAGGAAAGATCGATATTTGTCATTACATGAACTCCTTGAGAAACCGCTTAATCTCGATGCCCCTTCGCTCTCCACGCTCCGAATCCTATGGTATATCTTCGGCGATCCACAAAACAATTGACACAAACATAATTGAGGAATTTTAGGCCGGAATTCGTGATTATTCCTTGCGGCTTTAACCAAGAATGTTAAGATATCTAAAAATTTGGCATTTACCAAATTGTTTTCATCCAACCAGTCGCGGTCAATGGCTGACTCAACCGGAGACAGTCTTGGAGCGAAGATCCTGGACAATCAAAATATCTTCGTAAGATATTAACAAGTTGCCGGTTGCGATCGATGAACGTTTCTCTTTCTTGATCTAACAGTCAGAACCGTTGATTATTTGTCTGTGTCCTGGGAAGCGGTATTCCCCGCCCCGCTTTCCCCCGATCGTTTCTGAAGCATTAGATGCATGCTTTAGTTCACGGTAGTTGTTAGCGGGATGATCTCCATGTTGGTATCTTTTGCCTCAATTCGGCTTTTTGCTTTGATTCATTTATTCTCCCTTCCTTTAGTGGCTTCATTAAGTTTGATGCCCTCTGCGGCTGCCCAGGAAGCCATGCCGGAGAATAATTCTGCTAATTCTGATAATTCTGCTAATTCTCAACAGTCTAACCCAACCACAAATCCCCTCGGTTTCTCCCCAAATTCAGAGAATCCGACTAGGCCACAAAATCTTCGTCCTTTAGCGCAAGAAACCAGTGTGTTAAGCCTAGTGGGGGGAAATCGTTTGATGGCCGAGGCTAAAAGTGCGATCGCTGAAGAAAATTATGCCCTGGCCGCTGAAAAACTACAACAAGCCCGTCAAATTTTTAATCAGCTATCTAATTTTCATCAACAACTCTCCAGCACCTTCTCAGGATTGGACAATAAAGTTGCGGAATGGCACCGTTATCAAGCGGTGGAAACCGCCCAAAAACGAGATGAAGCCACTTATGAATTGGCCTTAATTCATCGCCGTCAAAATGAGCCGGAACTTTCGGTTCCTTTGCTGATTCAAGTGATTCAATCTCAAGGAATTGGCCGAGAATTAGGCGCACAAGCGGATCAGCTACTATTAGAATTAGGGTTTGGGCCGAGAACTTCAGAAGCCAACTCGGATCCGGAAACCATTCCGCCCTTGGCACGGGAAAATAGTTTACTCGGTATCGAAGCGGGAAAGCGGTTATTGGAAAAAGCAAGAGAAGCGATCGCTCAAGAAAACTATGCTGGCGCTATTGAACAACTACAACAAACCCGTGGGATGCTCAATCAACTGTCTAATTTCTCAGAACAACTAGCGGCAGCTTTTTCCGGCATTGATAATGACAAATCGGATTTTTATAGAGATCGAGCCGTAGAAACTGCCCAAATGAGAGATGAAGCTACTTATCAGCTTGCCTTGGTTCATCGCGCTGACAACAAGCCAGAATTAGCCATTCCTTTACTGATTCAAATCATTCGCTCTCAACAGCCGACTCGCGAACTGGGACAACAAGCTTATCAACAGTTGTATGAATTGGGATTTGTAGACGCTCCTTATTCCAATAATGCCAGCGAATCTACTCCCGGAAATTTTTCCTCTAATCCTTAAAATTTTCTTTAATTGTTAGCATATAGAGACGCGAGCGATCGCGTCTCTATTGTTTTTAGAACATCAAACAAAATTACATCATAATCATCAATTTATTTCGGAGAAAAGAAAAAAAAATCTGGTAATATTGAGCAAATTTTTGCCCGGCTAAAGGAGAGTTTGAACTAATGCTAATTACTTGAGTATTTAACTGCTTAAACTCGGGCATACAGTCGCGAAAAGTTGCCGCAACTTGACGACAAGAGGGCAATTCATCATTGCCATAAAATAATAAAACAATGGGCGTCCCTGCTTGTTGTGCGAGAAAAACCTCTTGTTCTTCAATGGTTGGCAAAACAAATAAAGGCGCTGGGTCTCCCGCAGCGAGAATTTTTGTTAATTGTCTCATAATTAGAAACCGGGTTTCTTGGTTTAAGTCTTGGTTTTTTGGCATAGTTTCACGCAGAAACCCGGTTTCTTAATTTAAGTTTTGGTGGTTTAAGTAGACGGGCAGAAATATAGCGGTTATTGTCCCTTCGGAAGTACAGAGGTTTTCTGGATTCCCGCCTTCGCGGGAATGACAGGTTTTTTTGTACTTCATCACTATGACAATTGCTATAAATGCATCACAGACCCCATGAGAAAAAAACTGTCATTCCCGCGAAGGCGGGAATCCAAAGCCTATCGGCGGGGAACTAAAAGTGCAATTAATTATGTTCACCTACTTAACATGAGTTAACCCAGAAACCGGGTTTCTTGTTCAACTTGAGTGTTCTGTTGTCTGAACTGCTGTAATTCTCGATATTCCGGCTTCGGTTCAGGATTACAGACTAACTCACCGCTTTGTCTGACGCCTTCTTCGTTCAAAAGTTCAAAAATTGCCTGAGAATTTTGTTGAGTTGCTTTTTCATCCAGCAATGTGGGGCTGAAAGTGTTAATCGAAATTGAATTTACCCCAAAATCGCGATCGGGAGTAATGACCGTGACCACTTCATCCCCGGCAATATTTTTCACTTTCACCCCATAAGCTTGGCGAGGATCTTCGGCTGCATAACAAGAATCCGCTTGTGGATCGACCAAACTATAACCGAGGGCAGAAAGCGCTTCTACTACGCGATCGCCTATTTCTGCTCGTAATTGAGAACTCAAAATCGCCAATTTTGCCTGTTCCACAATCTCTCCGAGTTGTGGCTGCAAGGTTTCAATTTTTGCCCCTAATTCTTGGAGAATTTCGGTGGTTAAACTCCCTTCATTGGTAGTTAGTTGACTTTCTATGGCCGCTAAGTTTTGTTCATAAGCAGTCAGCGCCCCAGCACTCCAGTAATCCACCTCTAATTTAAAGGCTTCCGCATCTTCATCACTGCCAATTTCAATGGTGCATTGTCGGTTAGCTTGGACTTCGGCAATTAAACTTCTAATATCTTGTAAGGCAGCATTATAAAGTAGCAACCATTCTTGTTCTTTTTGTTCTATTTCTAACCGTAAATCGACTAAATCTAGATAGGTTTTTTGACTGGTGGCGATCGCGGCTTCACTGACTCCGGCGGCAATATTATTTTTCGCCATATCCAGCGATCGCTGTAACTTTGCCAACGCACCGGGAGCAAACCGTTGATGTTGATAATCGCGATCTATGGCTAACCAAATTTCGCGCACATCCGCCAACAAATCCTGAGCTAGTTGATTTTTGCGTTCTTGACTTTTATGGATATCCTGAATATCCTGCACCATGCGATCGATTTGTTGCTGAAGCTGAAGCTGACCTTTTTCTCTCGCTTGGCGTTCCTGGGTGAATAATTGCTGATATTCTTGACGCTGTTCTCTAGTCAGCCGTAAATATTCTTCGCGCTGTTGCTCAAACCCCGCGTGCATTGCCAATTTTAGGTCATGTTTTTGGCTGGCGATCGCTTGTTCTTGGCGCAACTGTGCCTCTTGCAAAGCGGACTTAAATTGCTCTCGCTGTTGCTGTAAATATTGATGAGTATTTTCTTCTAAATTTTCTAAATAACTTCTCAGTTGTTTAGTTTGTTCCGCTTGTCTTTCCTCCCGTTCTGCCAAATATCTTAACCGTTGCTGCATCTCCTGCCTGGTTTGCTGTGCCACCGCATTTAATCGGTCTGGTAAATCTTGCTGCACCGACCGTAAACGGCTTTCTTGTTCCCGCAAACGCCGTAATTCTGTTTCGTCTACTCTGATATACCGCCGTTTTTCACCGCTCATGTTGCACTCCCCGGTTGTTTGTAGCTCCGGTCAATGTTTACCCGAAAACATATTACCACTGCTCTGGACTTAAACAAAAAACATTGATTGTTGATTGTTGTTTGTTGATTGTTGATTGTTGATTGTTGTTTGTTGTTGGTTATTTGTTATTGGTTAATTTCGCGCTTCTAAAAAGCCCCCCTTTTTAAGGGGGGTTGGGGGGATCGAAGCCGGTATTTTGCCAGAATTGTCTATTGAAATGAATCTAATTTTATTTTCCCGCTGAATGAGCCATACCGATCGCCTGACTCAAACTGGTTAAATTATGCGCCGCTAATTTATCTAATAACCCCTCACAAATTCGCCGAATCATCCAGGGGCCTTCATAAATTAACCCCGTATAAATTTCTAGCAAACTTGCCCCAGCAGTAATCTTTTCCCAAGCATCTTCAGCGGTAAAAATTCCCCCAGTACCAATAATCGGCATTTGTCCGCCTGTTTCCTGCCAAATAAATCTAATAATCTCTGTAGAACGCTGTTTTAAAGGTGCGCCACTCAGACCGCCCGCTTCTGCTGTCACAGGTTGACCCGTTAACCGAATGATTTGAGTTTTTAAACCCTCGCGGCGAATGGTCGTATTTGTGGCAATCATTCCGGAAATTTGGTAATTTTTCGCCACCGCGATCGCCTCAGAAATCGCGTCCCATTCTAAATCGGGAGCAATCTTAACTAAAATAGGTTTAATTCCCTGATTTTCCTGTTGCAAAACATCCAAAATTGCTGACAACTGTTCCGCCCCTTGCAAAGTTCTTAAACCCGGAGTATTGGGTGAGGAAACATTCACCACAAAATAATCGCCTAAATCTTTTAACAGCCGAAAACTGCCCAAATAATCAGCCGGGGCATCTTCTAAGGGCGTGACTTTAGACTTGCCTAAATTAATTCCCAAAATTGGCCAATTTTCTCTAGTTTGATCCGTAGTTCGATCGCTGAATTGACTTCTTTTCCATTCCGATAAACGGGTGGCTAATGCTGCCGCCCCTTGATTATTAAAACCCATCCGATTAATCGCTGCTAAATCCTCTGGCAAGCGAAACATTCGGGGACGAGGATTACCCGGTTGCCCGTGAAATGTCACCGTTCCCAATTCCGCAAAACCAAAGCCCAACTTTGACCAAACCCGCGCAGCGGTGCCATTCTTATCAAACCCCGCCGCTAATCCAATGGGATTGGGAAAATTCACCCCCCATAAAGACATTTCTAAGCGGCGATCGCTGCACTGAAAAGAACTCGCCACTTGTCCCAGAATCCAGTTACTAAATGGCAGATTACTGGTACTATCCCAGGCGCTCAAAACTTCCATTGTTTGATGATGCCACCACTCTGGATCTGGTTGTAATCCAGAGAAAATAATGGGACGAATTGCACTTTTGTAAATATCCATTTTTTTGTTATTGGTTGATTGTTATTGGTTGATTGTTATTGGTTGTTTGTTGTTGGTTGTTGTTTGTTGTTTGTTGTTTGTTGGTGGTTGGTGGTTGTTGGTTGAGGGAAAGTGAAAAGTCGTAGGGGCGAATGGCCATTCGCCCGTACAAGTGAAAAGTCGTAGGGGCGAATGGCCATATAGCCTGACGGCATGGGCTTCGCCTAACGCCCGTACAAAAGAATTATCACTGGTCAACCGTCAACAAATCATCAGATTACCCCACAGGTTGCTGTTGAGGGGCTGATTGTAATTGCGGCTGGAATTGGAATAAGGAATAAACCACATTCCGTCGAATATCCGTCATCATATCCAAGAACAATTCATAACCTTCGCTCTTGTATTCAATTAACGGATCTTTCTGACCGTAACTCCGCAAACCGACCGCTTCCCGCAAGCCATCCATTTGCTGCAAATGTTCGCGCCAAAGGGTATCAATTTGCTGCAAAATAAAGAACCGTTCCGCTTCTCGCATTAAACCGGGACGAATTTGATCCACTTGACCTTCTTTGAGGTCATAAGCAATGCGGACTTGTTCATAGAGGAAAGTTTTGATTTCGTCCATTGATAAATCTTCTAACTGAGACGGTTCCATATCCCGCAGCAGATAGACAAACTCTTTCACTTTACTGACTAATTTCTCCAAGTCCCATTCTTCCGAAGGTAAGTCAGGATTGATATAGTAATTTACGATATCATCCATCGTTTTTTCCGCATAAGTAATCACCTGTTCTTTCAGGTCTTGCCCTTCGAGAACCCGACGGCGTTCGGCATAAATTGCCCGCCGCTGGTTGTTCATTACTTCGTCATACTCAAACACCTGTTTTCGGATGTCATAGTAATAGGTTTCCACCTTTTTCTGCGCCCCTTCCAGAGAACGAGTCAGCATCCCAGATTCGATGGGAATATCTTCATCTACTCGGAACATTTGCATCAAGCCTTTGACGCGATCGCCCCCAAAGATTCGCAGTAAATTATCTTCCAAACTGAGGAAAAACTTCGTCGAACCGGGGTCGCCTTGACGACCAGCGCGACCGCGCAATTGGTTATCAATGCGCCGTGATTCGTGACGTTCAGTACCAATCACGTGCAAGCCACCGAGGTTGACAACTTCCTCATGTTCTTTATGAGTGAATTCCTCATATTCTTCGCGGATTTTATTGTAAACCGCCCGCAACTTTTGAATCACCGGATCTTGGGTCGGGGCTTTCTCCGCAGCGATCGCCACTTTATCCTCCGCTTCCAGTTCTTCTAAACTGCGTTCTCCATAAGTAGCCACCGCAAAATCTACCGCTTCTTTCAGCATTTTTTCCGCATTTGCGGATAATCCCGTGGGGAAAATTTGCGGAGAAACCTTCCAAGTTTTCACTTTTTGACCGGGAGCAAAGCCTTTCGCCGCCGAACGTTTTTGCGTACCCGGTACTTTGGCAAAACTTAACTCATCTTCAGTTTCCGGTTTGACAATTTTGGGCATCAAATACTCGCGCACTTTCAAGCGGGCCATATACTCCGCATTCCCACCCAAAATAATGTCAGTCCCCCGACCTGCCATATTAGTAGCGATCGTCACGGAACCTTTGCGACCTGCTTGGGCAACAATTTCTGATTCCCGTTCCACATTTTCTGGTTTAGCATTCAGTAATTGGTGGGGAATTTCCAACTGACTTAACAACTGAGAAAGCAGTTCTGATTTTTCCACCGAAGTCGTACCCACCAACACCGGACGACCTAATTCATGCATCTCTGCACATTCTTGGGCGATCGCCTTCCATTTCCCCTGTTCAGTCTTGTAAACCACATCGGAAATATCCCGGCGTTGTGATTTCCGGTTCGTCGGAGTCACCGTCACTTGTAGATTATAAATCCGCTCAAATTCTGGTTCTTCTGTTTTAGCAGTTCCCGTCATCCCACCCAACTTGGGATAAAGCAAGAAAAAGTTTTGATAAGTAATCGTCGCCAAAGTTTGAGTTTCCGGTTGAATCGGTAAATTTTCTTTAGACTCGATCGCCTGGTGTAAACCATCACTCCAGCGCCGACCCTGCATCACCCGTCCGGTAAACTCATCCACAATCACCACTTCTTCACCACGGACGATATAATTCACATCCTTAATGAACAACTCTTTGGCTTTAATGGCATTAAAAATATAATGAGCCCAAGGGTCTTTGGGGTCGTATAAATCCTTCACCCCCAAAATTTCTTCCACCTTCTCAAAACCTTCATCAGCCAAAATCACATTGCGAGCCTTTTCATCCACCTCGTAATGCTGATCTTTTTCCAGTTTTTTGGCGATTTCCGTAGCTCTGTTGTACTTTTCTGTTGGTCGTTCCACCTGACCAGAAATAATCAAAGGCGTCCGCGCTTCATCAATTAAAATTGAATCCACTTCGTCAATAATACAGTAATTAAACGGACGCTGTACCACCTCCGCCATTGAAGTGGCCATATTATCCCGGAGATAGTCAAATCCTAACTCACTATTCGTGCAATAAGTAATGTCACAAGCATAGTTTTTCAGTCGTTCATTGGGGGACATTCCTTGCTGAATTAGACCTACAGTTAAGCCCAAAAAACGATGGACTTGACCCATCCATTCCGAGTCCCGACGGGCCAAATAGTCGTTCACTGTCACCACATGAACGCCTTTACCGCTAAGGGCATTTAAATAAGCGGGTAAAGTGGCCACCAGGGTTTTACCTTCCCCGGTTTTCATTTCCGCAATTTGTCCTTCATGGAGGATAATTCCACCGAGCAATTGCACATCAAAGTGGCGCATTCCTAAAACCCGTTTCCCGGCTTCTCGTACCACGGCAAAAGCTTCTGGGAGAATTTCGTCTAAAATTTCCTTTTCGTCAGCGAGGGTTTTAGCTTTGGCTAACTTTTGTTTGAATTCGGCGGTTTTACCTCTTAATTGATCGTCACTAAGTTTCTGGATTTGTTCCTCGGCGAGGTTAATATCAATCACCAAGGGCTTATATTTTTTGACTTTCCGTTCGTTAGGATCTCCTAGAATACTTTTAAGCATGGTATCGCAATTTATTATAGGTTGTAGGGGTTAATGGTGTCAAGTTTACTCACCGCTTATGTGAGGTTCAGACTATGTTTAATTGAGTGATTTTTCTCCTCTCAGGTTTTCCGATCTTATTGGTTCCTAGGAATATCCCAAAAACCCTGACTTAGACAGCTAAAAGCTGATGGGAAGAAGAAGTCACTCTTGACAATAGCCCGGAACGATCTTTACGATCGCTGATAGCTTCTGCCTGACATCGAATTTAATTCTAGCACTATCTTGCCCGATTACACCGATAGTCTGTTAGGGTCGGCTAACCCAGATGACCCATAGCCTTGACCTTCTGTGACTGAATCATCGCCAACCCTGATAGACCAGCGATCGCACTCTTCATCCCTACCCGGTTGCCGATGACTCACTCCCCAACCATGGGTGAAGCGAAGAACAACCAAGGGGAATCGCTTCTAGACCAGGAGGTTTTTTAGGAGGTTTTTATCGATCGCTGCGGTAAATTTACCCCTAACAAATTCCGCTGAATGCTGATATTAGACCTATTCTAAAATAACGTATCGATCCCCCCAACCCTCTTTTTAAGGGATGATTTTTATAAGGAAATCACTCTTGTATATTATAAGTAGACCGGCAGAAATAAATGCACCAAAGACCCCATGAGAAAAAAACTGTCATTCCCGCGAATGCGGGAATCCACAGCCTATCAGGGGGAAGCGAAAAGTGCAATTAATTATGTTCACCTACTTATTAGCTGATTTCCGTAAAAAATCAACTAATATCAACTGTTTTTTAGGAAATATTCACCAGAGAACGCCGTAAGA
Organism: Planktothricoides sp. SR001; assembly: GCF_001276715.1. Lineage (GTDB taxonomy): Bacteria > Cyanobacteriota > Cyanobacteriia > Cyanobacteriales > Laspinemataceae > Planktothricoides > Planktothricoides raciborskii. Next base: position 15,082 of record NZ_LIUQ01000069.1, read on the forward strand.
TAATCATCTGTGAACCCACCACCGGACTGCGAGCCACTAAATTTTCTGCTCCATCTCTAATTTCCAGGATACTAAAGTCTAATCCTTTGACTTCTGCCAGCAGTTTACTAGCAAATTTATCCTGCTGTGACGTAGTTAAATTATACCAAATATCATTTAGCTGCACTTGCAAAAAGCTGCGTTTAAAATCGGCATTAATTGATTTAATCAACTCCTGAGAATAGTCACGATTTAATTGATTAACTTGATTTTCAATTGACGCAATTAAAATCTGTTCTGGAGTTAATGGCAATATTTCCTCTGTGATAGAATCATCGAATATTTCTGGCTCAGATTCCGCGATCGCCTGCTCGGATTCCGGCGTTGTTTCCGTTGTGGTTTCCGGCGGTAATTCCGGCGGTAATTCGGCTTTTTCTGAAGGAGTTTCGGGAATTTCCTCTGCGGTAGATTCTGTCTCTGGTACTTCCGGTGGTATTTCCGATTCCTGGGGCGGATTTTCGGTGATTTCTGTCGGAGTTTCTGGCGGTAATTGGGCGATTTGTTCGGCAGGTTCTGGGGGCATTAATGTGGTAGTTGTCAACAGAATTACCAACAATAAACCAGCGATCGCACTTGTTAAACCCCAGTCGGAAAATTGCCGATTTATCCCTGCGGGTAAAAGGGCGCGAATCGGTCTTAAAACCTGGCGCACAGCGATCGGGGCTGGTGGCAACAATGGGGCAGTGGGGTCAGCTTCCAGTTTTTCCAGGGTCCCTTCTAAAACAGCGATCGTCCCCCGCAGCAATTTAATAACTTGCAACTTCACCACTGAAGGCTGGGGCTGACTTCTGCGAACTCTGGGGTTTTCCCCTGGTTCTCGTCTTTCTGGTCTGGGTCGATTATTTGGGGGTTCTTGGCTCATAATTTCTGGGTCATAAACTTATGTAAAAACTCGGTTTCTGGACGGGAATTCCTACCGGGCAACATGAAACAAATATTATAGAAGAATCTTCCCACCGCTAAGGGAGTCTACCCCTATGTCAACTCAGCCTTTCACCAGCAAACTTTTCCGCTTGTCCGGTTTAGCATTACTCACCCTCGGTTTGGTTAGCTGCCAGGAGAAAAAAAGCGAAATTCCCATTGTCACCGCCCGCTACTTCTGCGGGCAAGACGCCCAAGGGACCTACACCACCTACGCCGAAACCCCCAAAGGAAAACAAGCCATTATCCGCTGGAAATCGGAATATTTCAGCAAATCTGGCTGGACCCCTAAAGCCCGGTGTGAAGAAGTTTCGCCCCAATTCCAGCAAGCCGCTGACAATAATCAGCTTAACTACATCACCAACGATACCCGAAATAACTTGCCCATAGTCTGCGCGGCGATCGACGAAACCGAAAGATGCGGCATGATGTTGTTTACCCTGCGGCCAGAAGATGACCCAGAAACCGTGAGAGAAATGTTAACCAACTTGGGCAAAGGTGGCGCTATGGACCCAATTCCGCAGAGTGGCGGTGATAAAGTCTATATCCCCATGAGCGAGGTTCTGAAAAACACACCTGCGGAATAATTACCTCAATCGATTGAACGCCCTTATGTAGGGGTGATTCGCGAATCACCCCTACCAGGACTTACGCACTCTATACCCTCGTTCCCAGGCTCCCGCCTGGGAATGCCCTCCCGGAGGCTCTGCCTCCTGCGATCGACCATTTTGACACGAGGCCAATAAGGAGAATTTTAACTATGATTGTGCAGCTTAATATCCCGGATTCGATTGTCAAATCAATTCGTTTACCAGAAAATCGGATTGAATCGGAACTTTTAAAAGAATTAGCGGTAGCTTTATATGCCCAAGAAATGCTCTCGTTTGCACAGGCTAGAGAACTGGCGAAAATGGGACATTATGAATTTGGTCAGTTATTGGGAGAGCGAAAGGTGATTCGTCACTACGGGGAAGAGGAACTTCAAGAGGATTTAAACTATGCCCGTGGGGTGTAGGGGCGAATGGCCATTCGCCCCTACTTCGCCAATTTTAAACTTGGCGATTATTGGACGGTTGTCACTACTAAGCCAACAATTCGGGGCAATTCATATCGCCACAGGGGTATTGGAGGAATTGCGCGTTGAGGAAGACCTTCCCGGTTCCGAGGCAATTCGTGAGGCGATCGCCTCACAATGGCTGATTGTTGTGCCAATAGAAAATACCCCATTCGTGCAATTGCTTAGGCAAAACTTAGATCGAGGTGAAGCAGAAACGATCGCACTTGCGTTGACTATGCAAGCTGATTGGACTTTGTTGGATGAACTGGAAGGTCGAAGAATTGCCCGTTCTTTGGGACTAAATATCACTGGAATATTAGGAATTCTCATGCGTAGTTGGCGAATGGGTGAGTTATCTTCCGTTCGAGAAGAGATGAATCAGTTGCGCGATCGGGCTGGTTTTTACATTGCCCCCGCTTTATTCAGGCAAATTTTAACGGAAACTGGGGAAATTGACGATCCTTAGTCAGCCAGCTAACAGAATAACTTGCCTGCGGAATGATGGGTAGGGGCAAATCGCCCGCGATCGTCATTAATCGCCAGGGAATCAATTCCCTGGCTCAAAGCTCAAGTCCATTAAAATGGACTCAAAGCCCGATTTCACAAGTAATATAGTCCTCTTCAGAGGACTTAAGCTATGAGGCGGGGGTTTTAACCCCCGACGGGCAAAACCTTCACCCAAATCGCCCGCGATCGTCAATAACCCCCAATTCAAATAACGAACCATGAAAAAACCATCAGCAATCATCCTCCTGGGTGCTTTACTACTCATCACCCCAACCCTGCAAAGCTGCAACATCTTGCCCATTTTTTCCCAACAACAATCCCAACAACAAAATAACCCCAAATTATCCTCAGCAGAATTAGAGCAAATCGCTAAAGCCATTACCGTCAAAGTCATCGGCGGTGAGTCCGGGGGTTCGGGCACCATTATCAGAAAAGTGGGCTCGACTTACACCGTAGTCACCAATCAGCACGTTTTGCGGGCGATCCAGGGAACTAGCAAATATCGCGCTGAAACTAACAGCGATGATGAATTAACTTTTGTGAAAAATATCCGCATCCAAACCTCAGACGGTTTAGATTATCCCGCTACTATTGTTAAAGGGGAAAATATCGATTTTCAGAATAATGATTTAGGCTTATTGGAGTTTAACGCTGACCGGATTTATGATGTGGGGACATTTCCTAAGTCTGATGTGGCCTTAAAACCTGGGGAAAAAGTCTGGGCGGCGGGTTTTCCGGCGGAACCCCCCCAACCCCCCCTTATTAAGGGGGGGCAATTCTCCTCCGAATCCTCAGAACCCCCCCAACCCCCCCTTAGCAAGGGGGGGCAAAGCCAATCCCCTCTTGGAAAGGAGGGGCAATTTTCCTCAGAACCTTCCTCAGAACCCCCCCTTAATAAGGGGGGGCAGGGGGGGTTCTCACTTAGTAACGGCGAGCAATTGTCCTCCGAATCCTCAGAACCCCCCCTTAGCAAGGGGGGGCAAGGGGGGGTTATCGTCACTGAGGGGGAAATATCCCTCATCCCAGACCAAGCCTTAGAACAAGGATATCAACTGGGTTATACGAATCTGATTCAAAGCGGCATGAGTGGCGGCCCAATTATCAACAGCCAAGGGGATATCGTCGGGTTTAATGGCCGACATGGGAATCCCCTATTTGGCGACCCCTTTGTATATGCGGATGGCAGCAAACCCACCGACGGGGAACGGCAAAAAATGGTAGGACTAAGTTGGGGTTTGCCCGTATCCGTACTAGCCCAAGCCGCCCCAGAAATTATGAAAGAAGTAGAACCGCCCCTGACTGGTCTGGCGAAACAAGTTTATGACCAAGCCAAAGCGGTGACAGTTCGCATTGAGGCGCGGGATAAAAAAGATCCATCATTAGCTCCAATTCCGGGCTCTGGGGTGATTATTGCCAAACAGAAAAACACTTATTATGTAGTAACTGCCAGTCATGTGGTGGAAGGTTCAGATCAAAATTACGAACTCATCGCCCCGGACGGTAGCCGCTACCGCCTCGACGATGACAAAATCAAACAACAGGAAGGTCAAGACGTGGCTTTGGTGCAGTTTAGCAGCAAAGAAATCTATGCCGTAGCCACTCTTGCAGATTATCGAGTGAAACAAGATTACCGCCCCTGGGTGTTTACAGCCGGGTGGCCCAAGGGAGAATCTCTGAGAAATCCTCAATTCGAGTTTACTCCAGGCAGGTTATCTAGTTCAGAAGAAAGCTGGATTTTTGCCCACAACGCTGCATCCCTGACCGACGGTTATGAAATGGTGTACACCAATACCACCCTGGGAGGGATGAGTGGTGGGCCGGTGATGGATACCCAAGGACGAGTGGTGGGGATTCACGGACGGGCTGAGGGCGACAACAGTGAAGGTGTGAAACTGGGGTACAGTTTAGGCATTCCTACAAATACTCTGTTAGGCAGTTTACAATTGTGGGGAGTTGAGCGACAGTTGTTGCAGGTAGAAACTACTGCACCCCCAGAAGTGGATCAAGATCAGAACACTCGGTTGATTGCTCAAGCTGTAACAGTCACTCTGAAAAAAACTCCCAACAATGATACCTCGGCTAAAGATTGGATTAACTATGGCAATCAGCTTTGGCGGGCGGGTATGTATCAACTGGCAGCAGGAGCGTTCAGTCAAGCAATTCTGCTTGATATAAATTCTTATGCCGCCTGGTACGGTAGGGGTTTAGCGTTAATGGCAGAGAACCGGCATAGAGAGGCAGTCCAGTCTTTTGAACTAGCCATTGCAAGTGATAAAGAAAACACACACTATGAAGCATTGCGGGAGAAGGGGAAAACACTATTCAAATTGAAACAATACTCAGAGGCGCTGGCATCCATTGACCAAGCAATTCAACGGAACAACCAGGATGCTGTGCTTTATATAATCCGTGGTGCCATACTCGAAGAGTTAAACCGCCACCAAGAAGCGGTGGAGGCTTTGACCAAAGCCATTGACATTAAACCTCATTCCTGGGTTTACATTGGTCGGGGTGATGCCCGTTATAAGTCAGGAGATTTACGAGAGGCGATCGCTGACTACAACCAAGCGATCAAAATCAATCCTCAGTATGCTGAGGCTTACATTGGTCGAGGTAATGCTCGTTCTCAGTCAGGAAATTTATCAGAGGCTATTTCTGACTATAACCAAGCGATCAAAATCAATCCTCAATATGCTGAGGCTTACCACAATCGGGGTCTTGCTTGGTATAAATCAGGAAATTTATCAGAGGCTATTTCTGACTATAACCAAGCAATCAAAATCAATCCTCAATATGCTGAGGCTTACATTGGTCGAGGTAATGCTCATTCTCAGTCAGGAGATTTACGAGAGGCGATCGCAGACTATACCGAAGCGATTAAAATCAATCCCCAGTATGCCGAGGCTTACGTCGGTCGGGGTGCTGCCCGTTCTGACACAGGAGATAAGCAGGGGGCGATAACAGACTACACCCAAGCAATTAAAATCAATCCTCAGTATGCCGAGGCTTACATCAAAAGGGGTCAGGCTTGTTATGAGTCAGGAGATAAGCAGAAGGCGATAGCAGACTTAAACCAAGCGATTAAACTCAACCCGCAGGATGCCCGGACTTATCTTGTTCGAGGTATAGTCAGTTCCCAGTCAGAAGATTTGTCCGGGGCAATCTCTGATTTTGACCAAGCAATTCAACTCAATCCCCAATTAGCCGAGGCTTATTCATTGCGGGGTGCTGGTCGTTATGAATTAGGAGATAAGCAAGGGGCGATCTCTGATTTCGACCAAGCCATCAAAATCAATTCTGATTTACCCGAAAGTTATCTTGGTCGAGGTTTGGCTCGTTATGACTTAGGAGATACGCAAGGGGCGCTCTCTGATTTTGACCAAGTAATTAAACTCAATCCCCAGGATGCTGAGGCTTACTACCATCGGGGTACAGCCCGTTATGACTTAGGAAATAAACAGGAAGCGATCGGCGACTTCACCGAAGCGATTAAAATCAATCCCCAGTATGCCGAAGCTTACCTCAAAAGGGGTGTGCTCCTTTTAGAATCAGGAGATAAGCAGAGGGCAATGGCTGACTTCACCCAAGCGATAAAACTCAATCCTCAATATGCTGAAGCTTACGCCGGTCGGGGTGGTGTTCGTTATGCGTCAGGAGATGTGCCTGGGGCGCTAAATGACTTCGACCAAGCCATTCAACTCAATCCTCAGTTAGCCGGGGCATACTCCGTTCGGGGTAATGTCCGTTTAAACTCAGGAGATGTGCCCGGAGCGATCTCTGATTTAGATCGAGCGATTCAAATTAATTCCCAGTTAGCTCCGGCTTATAACGATCGAGGTCTTGCTCGTCTTAGGTCGGGAGATGTATCTGGAGCGATAGATGACTTCACCCAAGCAATTAAAATTAATCCTCAGTTAGGTGAGGCTTATGCGAACCGAGGTGATGCTCTTTATAAGTCAGGAGACAAGCAGGGTGGCATAGAGGATATGCAGAAAGCGGAACAACTATTGTGTCATCAACAGGGGAAACCGGAATGCCAAATGCTAAAAGACCTCCTCAAACAGATGGAAGCGGGGAGATGAGGTGGGGAGTGTGGGAAGTTTGGGCAGTGTGGGCAGCCGCCATCGAAGCCGCCATCGCAGCCGCCATCGCAGTGTGGGCGGTGTGGGGAGTGTGGGTTAATGATGTTGTGGCGATGACTCGCCGAAGAGGTCAAAATGGTACAGACGCTCATTAAGCCGGAAACGGAAGAATACTTAATTTACTTGCCCAAAACCATTGGGCTTTACGTTACCCAAGAACAGTTTGCTGCCCTGGCAGCCAGCAATCGAGAATTGCGATTGGAAAGAACCGCGCAAGGAGAGTTAATCGTTAATCCACCAACGGGTTGGGAAACCGGAAAACGCAATAGAAGCATTTCTGGAGAGTTGTATATATGGTGGCGGAATGCAGGCAAACCTGGAGAGGTTTTTGAGTCCTCTACTGGATTTATTTTACCCAATGGTGCCAATCGTTCTCCCGATGCTTGTTGGGTTAGCCAAGAACGTTGGGATGCCCTGACTCCAGAACAAAAGGGAACTTTTGCCAATATTTGTCCCGATTTTGTAGTGGAGTTGCGTTCCGGTTCCGATAGTCTCATCTCCCAGCAAGAAAAAATGCGCGAGTATATGGACAATGGGGCTGTCCTTGTTTGGCTAATTGACCCGCAAAACAGAACCGTGGAAATTTATCGAGCGGGTTTGGAGGTGGAAGTCTTGGCAAATCCCTCCGAGTTATCCGGCGAAGAAGTATTACCCGGTTTTCTGTTGGATTTGCGTGAGGTATGGGGTTGAAGTGTGGAAATTGTGGGAAGCCGCCATCGGAGTTTTGCGATCGCGTTTTTGCCCCAAATTAGAAAAACCCAAATTTCCTCGTTTTCTCGTTCCCAGGCTCCCGCCTGGGAATGCTTGTCTAGAGGCTCTGCCTCCAGATTAACAACATATATAAAAAAGTATTTTTTCCCAAATTATAGTTCCCCAAATAGAGGCGATCGGGTTTTTTTACAAATTCAAATTCACACGAGGCAGAGCCTCTAAATAACCGTTCCCAGGCATAGCCTAGGAACGAGAATAAATTATGAGGATAACCGGCCAGATTATTGTATAAAATAAGTTAAACTTCCTTATGACTTACGCATTGACATTATATGTAGGGTGGGCATTGCCCACCTGACGCCATATATAGATTATAAATCCGATTTTTGCGGTGGTCCTGTTCCTATGACTTTAGAACAAGTTTTACAATTAGCCAAGCAACTTTCTCTTAGTGACAAAGTTCGTTTAATCGAGCAACTTGCCCCAGAAATCCAGCGAGAATTGCCGCATAACCATTCCCAACCTCGTCGTTCTTTGTGGGGAATTTGTGCGGACTTGGGAACGGCACCTTCGGCAGAGGAAATTGATGATGCTGGCCGTGATATTTGGGCAAATTTTCAATAATTGTTGATGTTAGCAGAAAAAAGGCAGGAGAAATGGAAAATTATTACTCAGTTTCAAGGGTCAATGCAAATTGGGCTTATCCGATTTTAGCAACAACGGATATAGAAACCCGATTTTTAGAACTGGCGGAACAGTGGCGACGGGAAACCGGCATGATGTCTTTAGTTACAAAAATGTCCATGCACCCAGCTTACCAAAGAATAATTGGCATGGGTCAACCCGTTGTCCCGCTGATTTTAAGGGAATTAGAACAGGAACCCGACCATTGGTTTTGGGCATTGCAAGCAATTACAGGGGCTAATCCCGTGCAGCCAGAACAGCGGGGACGGTTAACCCAGATGGCGGCGGCTTGGATACAATGGGGCAGAGAAAATGGCTACAGATGGTAGGCTTGAACCGTACCAAGAAGAAGATTTTCCTAATTTAGCTGCTACGGGATATTGCATCACCAGCAAGCGATCGCGATTGTATAACTGTTTTGCTTGGGCTGCGGGTGAAGATGACCGCTGGTGGAATCCTCTAGAATCAAATAATTCCTACTATTGGCCTGATGGGGTGCCTGCGGAAATGGCGATCGCTGCTTTTATCCAGGCTTATCAAACCCTGGGATATGAACCTTGCGAGAATGCCGACCTAGAATCGGGGTTTGAGAAAATAGCGATCTATGCCACCCCTGACGGAGAACCCGCACACGCTGCCAGACAATTACCTAATGGCAAGTGGACCAGTAAACTGGGACGTTGGGAAGATATAGAACATGAATTAGATGGTTTGACCAGTGAGATTTACGGATCTGTCAAGCAAATTTTAAAGCGACCTCTAGGATAAAATAATCGCGGCGGAAAATCTTCCCCAAACATCATGTGTTTTGACTCGTTCCCAGACAAAGCCTAGAAACGAGAAAAATATATCCGTAGGGGATGAACGCATTCCCGCAGAAGAAACCGGGTTTCTAGGTTCATACCGGGGCGATCGCGCAGCGTGCCGGAGGCATATCGTTTAGGGGTCTACAAGAAACCCGGTTTCTGAAAGCGTAAATTTTTTACGAGAATGCTTCACCCTTACCCAAAATTTGTGGTTCACTAATCAGAAAAACGCTGTAATATTTAGCCGCATTTAATATTTATTCCTATGACTCTAGAACAAGTTTTACAATTAGCCAAACAACTTTCTCTTAGTGACAAAGTTCGTTTAATCGAGCAACTTGCCCCAGAAATTCAGCGAGAATTGCCGCATAACCATTCCCAACCCCGTCGTTCTTTGTGGGGGATTTGTGCGGACTTGGGAACGGCACCTTCGGCAGAGGAAATTGATGATGCTCGCCGTGATATTTGGGCAAATTTTCCTCGGGAGGATATCTAATGTTGCGAGCCGTTGTAGATACTCATGCGGTAATTTGGTATATTTTTGCTGACCCTCGTCTTTCTGTCACTGCCCAAGCCACAATAGAACAGATAGCGGCGGATGGTGACATCGTAGGTTTTTCATCAATTACCTTAGCTGAAATTATTTATTTAATCGAGAAAAGTAGAATTCCCTCTTCTACTTTGACTCGCTTGTTGGGAGAAGTTGACAGACAGGATCCGGTGTTAGTTGAAATTCCTTTCGATCGCAAAATTGCTCAAACCATGCTAAGTGTCGATCGCACTCAAATTCCCGACTTTCCCGATCGCATAATTGCGGCTACCGCTTTATATTTTGGGGTTCCACTAATCAGCCGCGATAGAAAAATTCAACTTTCCACCGTGAATACTATATGGTGAGCGATCGCCCCAACCCCCCTTAAAAAGGGGGGCTTTTGTTTTTACGGGATTTTAAAAGAGTCTTGCACCTTTTTCATTACCTGCTGGTCAGTGGGAAAATTAGCCATTTCGCCACTATAAGTAAGCTGGTAAACCGTGCCATTTTTCACTGTCCAAAAAGCTTGACGTTTCAGTTCAATTCCTCCCTGTGTAATCGTATATATGACCGTATTCGCATCCCGATTATCCAGAGTAGTGCTATTAGGAGTATTCACTAATTTAATATTATATTCGCTTTCTAGTTCCGGGCGCAACCACTGATCATAATATTGCTCTTTACTCAGGGGTTGAGGTAAGTCAATGATGGTCAAAGTAATGTTTTCTTGATAGGGGTCTGATGAGTCTTGTTTAGGAGATTGAAAAACGGCGCGATCGCCTCCCACAGGCGGGTTAATTTCTTGCACTTCCCAATTACCGGGATATTGGAGGATAATCCCTTTTTCTGTTGTATAGGTGACATCTTTTATGTCATCTAAGTGGAAAAAGTTTCGCACTTCTGGGACACGAACTGCTACTATTATCCCCGCAATTGTCACGATTAATGTAGCACATCCAATTTTATGATCCCGTGGCCATTGTAAGATTGACATAACACTAGATTGATTTGCTTTCACAGTAGAATTAGTCCCAGAAGCAGCGGGTAAAGATACCGCTGTTGTCGGAACATTCGGCTGAGATAAACCTATAATATCTTGTAAGGCTTTGGCGGCATTAGCATATCTTTGCCGATAATCTTGGCGTACCATTGTATCAATAATATCGGCTAAATCGTCGCTGACTGTAGCATGATTTTTCCAGGATATTTCCCCGGTATTACTATCTTGGGGCAGTCCCCCAACTCTGGGGTCAGGATTTAACCCGGTTAAGGCTTGAATGGCAATAATCCCCAGGGCATAAACATCGCTGCTGAATTGCGGTTTACCCCCGGCTTGTTCATTGGGCATATAGCCTGGAGTACCGATCGCCACTGTCAGAGATGTAGTCTGCTGATGAGTGGACAAACTCCTAATTTCTTTCACCGCCCCAAAGTCGATTAAGACGATTTTTCCATCAGCTTGACGGCGGATTAAATTAGCGGGTTTAATATCCCGGTGAATCACATTTTCCTGGTGAACAAAAGCGAGAACTGCTAAAGTATCTTTTAACAAAGAAATCACCTGAGTTTCGCTGAGTTTTTGACCGGGAACAATTTCTTGACTGAGGGTGTTGCCGGTGATTAATTCTTGGACTAAATAAAATTCCTGGTTTTCTTCAAAATAGGCCAAAAGCTGCGGGATTTGGTCATGTTTGCCCAATTTTTCCAAGATTTCCGCTTCTTGGGCAAATAGCTGCTGGGCCTTGGCTAAAACAGCCGGAGAAACAGGCGCCCCTGGGGACGGGGGCTGAACTTGTAAATGCTTGACCACACATTGGGGGTGGTTGGGGCGTTGGGTATCCGCAGCAAGATAGGTTTGACCAAACCCACCTTGACCGAGTGGTTGTAAAATTTGATAGCGTCCTTTAAGGAGTTGGCCCTGCATCTGATTACTTGGGTGGTGGAATAAGTTCAATTTTAGATGAGGGAACCGGGAATTAGACTCAGAAACCGGGTTTCTTTCCCACATCCCCAGAAACCCGGTTTCTTAAATGCCCCATCCGTTATCCCATCCGTTGCCAATCCGTTGCCAAATATAAGTTAATGGTGCGTTACGCTGCACTTCGTTCCGAAGGCAGTACCCTACGGGATCACTGTTATGTCCACAACAGAAACCCGGTTTCTTTTTCGGCAGCAACCAGAACCCATAAACCGGAAATCAGAAACCGGGTTTCTTGTTTGATATCACAGTTAACTGTTGTATGCCTAACAGAAACCCGGTTTCTTTTTGCACAGCAGCAACCAGAACCCAGTAACCCGGTTTTTTGATTGGCGCGATCGCCCATATTAATTAATAAGTAAAGTCGAATATTTTTTCAAAGTAAAAATTTATTTTTTATTTAAAATACCTAAAATATTAATGCTAAAATAGTCTCAGAATATCAATCAAAATCATACATGGCTAATTCAACCCCAGCCGAATATGACAGTCCTTGGAAAGAAGCCTTGGATTTATATTTTCCCGAATTCATGGCATTCTTTCTGCCTGAAGCTTACGCCGACATTGATTGGTCACGAGGATATGAATTTCTCGACAAAGAACTGCCAAAAATAGTCCGAGATGCGGAAGTAGGAAAGCGTCTAGCGGATAAACTGGTAAAAGTATGGCGGCGAGATAACTCTCAAAGCTTAGTCTTGATACATATTGAAATCCAAAGTCAATATGAAACAGATTTTCAGCAGCGGATTTTTGTCTACAATTACCGCATCTTTGACCGCTATCGTCTGCCCGTTGCTACCTTAGTAATTTTAGCGGACGAACGCCCCGCTTGGCGTCCCCAAAACTATGACTATCAAATTTGGGGAACTCAGACAAGCATACAGTTTCCCGTGGTAAAATTACTAGATTATGAAGCCAATTGGTCAGCCTTAGAAGCCAGTTCTAATGGGTGCATCTCAGTTAGGCAAT
>NZ_LIUQ01000131.1 GCF_001276715.1 Planktothricoides sp. SR001
TGTTGACGATCATTCAAAACTGACCCACCTGTAAGGGGCGCGATCGAGCAAATCTGACCCACGTGTAGACACTGCCCTGCTCAATGTTTGAGCAGGGGAACCAGGAGTGATCAACGTGGGCATGTTGGCCAAGATCAGGCGAATGCACCTGAGGGATGGGAAGTCCATCCGGGAGATCAGCCGAGTCACCGGGCTGTCCAGGAATACGGTGAGAGGGTGGTTGCGCCAGCAGGACGTGACCGAGCCGAAGTACCCCAAGCGAAGCGAGGTCAGCGTCGTGGACGCCTGGGCGCAGCACCTGGAGGCGGCGCTGCGAACCGACCAGCACCGCGCGGCGCGCGAGCGGCGCACCGCCAAGGGGCTGTTCGAGCAGATCCGCGCACTCGGCTACAAGGGCAGCTACCCGCGGGTGGCGGTGTGGGTGCGCCGCTGGCGCGAGCAGCAAGCCAACGCGCCCCGGCGCGCGGCGTTCGTGCCGATGAGCTTCGAGCTGGGCGATGCGTTCCAGTTCGACTGGAGCTGCGAGTACGTCTTCGTGGGTGGCCTGCGCCGGCGCCTGGAGGTTGCGCACACCAAGCTGGCCGCCTCGCGCGCGTTCTGGCTCACGGCCTACCCGGCGCAAAGCCACGAGATGCTGTTCGATGCCCACGCCCGGGCGTTTGCCGCCTTCGGCGGAGTGCCGCGGCGCGGCATCTACGACAACATGAAGACCGCTGTGGACAAGGTGGGAACGGGCAAGGCCCGCAGCGTGAACGTGCGCTTTGCCGCCATGTGCTCGCACTACCTGTTCGATGCAGAGTTCTGCAACCCGGCCTCGGGTTGGGAGAAGGGGGTGGTGGAGAAGAACGTGCAGGACCGGCGCCGCCAGGTCTGGCGCGAGGCCGCCGAGCGGCGCTGGGCGGATCTGGAGGCGCTCAACACCTGGCTGGGCGAGCGCTGCCGCCAGTGCTGGGAGGACAGTGCCCACCCCGAGTGGCCCGAGCTCACCGTGGCCGAGGTGTTCCAGGACGAGCAGGCGCGCCTCATGCCTTGCCCAAAGCCCTTTGATGGCTATGTCGAGCAACCGGTTCGGGTCTCGGCCACCGGGCTGATCCACTTCCAGCGCAACCGCTACAGCGTGCCCACCCGCCACGTGAACGCGATCCTGAGCCTGCGGGTGTACCCGCGCGAGCTCGTGCTGGTGGCTGAAGGGGTGGAGGTGGCGCGCCATGTACGCTGCTTCGAGCGCGAGCAGACTGTCTACGACTGGCGCCACTACATCGATCTGGTGCAGACCAAGCCCGGGGCGCTGCGCAACGGCGCACCGTTCAAGACCATGCCTGAGGCGCTGCAGGCGCTGCAGGCGCTGCAGCGGCACTTGCTGCGCCACGCCGGTGGAGACCGGGTGATGACGCAGGTGCTCGCCGCTGTTCCCGTGCACGGCCTGGAAGCGGTGATCGTGGCTGCGGAGGTGGCGCTGGAGGCGCAGCGCCCAAGCGCCGAGCACGTGCTCAACGTGCTGGCCCGCCTCAAGGAGGGCTTGCCTGTGCTGCAGCCGCTGGAGGCGAACACCCCGGCGCTGCGGGAGGAGCCGCGTGCTGACGTGCAGCGCTACGACCGGCTGCGGGAGGTGCGCGCATGAGCACCGAGATCGTTGCACGCCTGAAGGCGCTCAAGCTGCACGGCATGGCCGCCAACTGGCCTGAGCTGGTGGCGCGCTGTCGCCACTCGGCGCTGGGGCCGGAAGCCCTGGTCGAGCAACTGCTCAGCGCAGAAGGTGCTGAGCGCGAGCTTCGCTCCATCAGCTACCAGATGAAGGCCGCGCGCTTCCCCGCGCACCGCGATCTGGCCAGCTTCGAGTTCGAGGGCAGCGCCATCGACGCGGAGTTGATCAATAAGCTGCACACGAGCAGCTTCACCGACTCGGCCCACAACGTGGTCTTCATCGGCGGTCCTGGGACCGGCAAGACGCACTTGGCTACAGCCCTGGGTGTTCAAGCCGTGCACCGCCACGGCAAGCGGGTGCGCTTCCACTCCACGGTGGAGCTGGTCAACGCGCTGGAGATCGAGAAAGCCCAGGGCAGAGCCGGGCAGATCGCACACCGCCTGATGTACGTGGACATGCTCATCCTGGACGAGCTGGGCTACCTGCCGTTCAGCCAGTCGGGCGGTGCGCTGCTCTTCCACCTGCTCTCCAAGCTCTACGAGCACACCAGCGTGGTCATCACCACCAACCTCAGCTTCGGGGAGTGGAGCCAGGTCTTCGGCGATGCCAAGATGACCACTGCGCTGCTCGATCGCCTCACGCATCACTGCCACATCGTGGAGACGGGAAACGAGTCCTGGCGCTTCAGGCACAGCAGCACGAGCGCTGCGCGCTCACCAACCACCAGCAAACGAAAGAAAGGAGCTAAGACGGAGAGTCCAGACAAGGACTTATCCACAGAACCGGCTGCCGTCAGGTAGCCTTGAGGGTGGGTCAAATTTGAATGATCACGACGGGTCAGTATTGGGTGATCGTCAACA
>NZ_LIUQ01000149.1 GCF_001276715.1 Planktothricoides sp. SR001
AATCCCAACAAGAAACCCGGTTTCTTAGTCCCCGCAGACCACCCAGAAACCGGGTTTCTTATTCCCCGCAGCTAACCAAGAAACCCGGTTTCTTATTTAGAGTATATAACGTATTGACAACATATCATACATAAAGTAGTCACCAATACCCCTGCCAGCCCGTTGCCAATCTAATTAAAATAAGCCATAAAAACCGGACAGTTCTTTTTTATCTTTTCTATTCCCTATTGTCACCTCTAATAATCCCTATTGTTTTCTATTGTCACCTCTAATAATCCCTATTGTTCTCTCTAATGCTCCCTATAGTTCCCTCTATTGTCACCTCTAATGATCCATATTGTTCCCTATTGTAACCTATTGTTTCCTCTCCTAAATACTGGTGCTTCACCGTCCCTCGAAGTGAACAAAACTCATCGTAAAATCACCTAAAAGCGAAAAATAAAACTTAATAACTATTAAGCTATAAATAGCTATAACGCTTGTAAATAAAGACTTTTGCTCCTCCTGACAAGTCAATATAAGCCGCTGAGATACTTTTGAACGAACCGCGATACTGGATGAAAAAAAAATTATCAAAGATTCTTGATGTAATCAGAAAAACCTGCTATAAATTTAAATAGCTTATTCCAGAGGAGCTTTGTCAAATAAATTGACATACAACAAACTCCTTATATATATATCAGGGTGTGTCTTGGCTAAATAAATTTATGGCTCTTATGCCTCACAAGGCGCGTTCAAATTAGTTAAAAATACATCAGTCATGCCTACAATCAATCACATCACCAACCCCAACTCATCCCAGGAAAAATATGGCCCGGGCGCCGCTGCCCACTAAGGTGGGCAGCGGCGCGAATTGGTCATCATTGACCCCAACGTTGACCAATGGCAAATCCTCGCCGCCGGAGTCAAACCGGCCACCTTTGTCCATATCCTTGACCCCAACCGGAATGGTGTCGAGCAAATCAATGAAATCCTTGAAGAGAGAAAAGAGGGGAGAGGAGAGAGAAAAGAGAGTATCTTTTCTCTTCCCCCTCATCCCTCCTCTTCCCCCTCTTCTCTCTCTCCTCTTTCTCTGCACCTAATCTCCCACGGGTCACCGGGAACCCTCTACCTAGGCAACAGCACCCTAGAACTGGGCAACCTAGAAAAATATCGCTCCCAACTGGAAAAATGGCATATCGCCCATCTATATATATATGGATGTGAGGTAGCAGCCGGTGATGCCGGGGCAGAATTCCTGCAAAAACTACACCACATCACCCAAACCTCAATCTACGCCAACCCCCAACTCACGGGCAACACCGCCAAAGGTGGCACCTGGCAACTCCAGAAAATTCACCCCACACCTCCCACACTCCGATGGCGGCCTCCCACACTCCCCAC
>NZ_LIUQ01000136.1 GCF_001276715.1 Planktothricoides sp. SR001
TAATCGGTAAATTTCCTTCGGTATCGGCGGTTTGCAGAGTATAAGTGGCGGTGTAGTTGTTCCCGCTATTGGTGACTGTGGCAGTTTTACCGCCAATAGTGACTGCGGGAGTGCCACTGAGGGTTTCCGAGGCAGTAAAAGTAACTGTTGCCACATCCCCAACTTTGGCTAATGCATTGTTGGCATTATTGGATGCAATGGCTACTGAAGATAAGGTGGGGACAGTCTTATCAAAGGTGACACTACTGGAGTCGGTAGTAGCTGTTACTGCCGTTCCCGCATTGCCCGCAGCATCCGTAAAGGTAATATTAATCGGTAAATTTCCTTCGGTATCTGCGGTTTGCAGGGTATAAGTGGCGGTGTAGTTATTCCCACCTGTATTTGTCACTGTGGCGGCTTGACCACCAATAGTCACCGTAGGCAACCCACCGAGAGTTTCCGAAGCAGTGAAAGTAACTGTTGCCACATCCCCAACTTTGGCTAATGCATTGTTGGCATTATTGGATGCAATGGCTACTGAAGATAAGGTGGGGACAGTCTTGTCAAAGGTGACACTACTGGAGTCGGTAGTAGCCGTTACTGCCGTTCCCGCATTGCCCGCAGCATCCGTAAAGGTAATATTAATCGGTAAATTTCCTTCGGTATCTGCGGCTTGCAGGGTAT
Organism: Planktothricoides sp. SR001; assembly: GCF_001276715.1. Classification (GTDB taxonomy): domain Bacteria; phylum Cyanobacteriota; class Cyanobacteriia; order Cyanobacteriales; family Laspinemataceae; genus Planktothricoides; species Planktothricoides raciborskii. The sequence goes on from NZ_LIUQ01000136.1 coordinate 664, forward strand.
AAGTGGCGGTGTAGTTATTCCCGCTATTGGTGACTGTGGCAGTTTTACCGCCAATAGTGACAGTGGGAGTGCCACCGAGGGTTTCCGAAGCAGTAAAAGTAACTGTTGCCACATCCCCAACTTTGGCTAATGCATTGTTGGCATTATTAGAAGCAATGGCTACTGAAGATAAGGTGGGGGCAATGCCATCAATAACTATGGCTTTGCTGCCACCGAGGGAGTTGGCAGAACCCAAGGCAGGGAGGGTTAAATTAGCATACCAACCATCACTTACTGCTGTAATCGTCCCCCCATGTAGCTCTAGGGCATTGGTGCTGAAATATTGTAAGTTCGTAGAACTATCCCCAGCTTGCACTACATAGTTAAAAGTGAGGGTAGTACCGCCACTATTACTAGCATAAGTAGCATATTGGTCGGTGGTGCCGGTTTCTAGCTGGAGGCGGGGGGTGCCACCTGTTGTATCAACTGTAACAGCCGCATTAAAGGTGACAGTGATGGCAATGGTATCACCGGCTTTGTAGCTACCATTAGTAGTGGTGGCGGTGACAGTGGTGACTTTGGGGGAATTGTTCAACAGGACTGAGACTCTCCCGAGGTCAGAGGTCCCTACCGCTAAGTCCTGATTGTTATCGCCGTTAAAGTCTCCTACGGTGACGGGCCGCGGATTGCTTCCCACAGCAAAGGTGGTTTGGGGGCTGAAACCGCCACTGCCGTCCCCTAACAGGACTGAGACGTTGGCGCTGCCAAAGTTCGCTACCGCTAAGTCCTGTTTCCCATCGCCGTTAAAGTCTCCTACGGTGACGGACTGCGGATTGCTTCCCACAGCAAAGGTGGTTTGGGCGCTGAAACCGCCACTGCCGTTCCCTAACAGGACTGAGACGTTGCCGCTGCCAGAGTTCGCTACCGCTAAGTCCTGTTTCCCATCGCCGTTAAAGTCTCCTACGGTGACGGGCCGCGGATTGCTTCCCACAGCAAAGGTGGTTTGGGCGCTGAAACCGCCACTGCCGTTCCCTAACAGGACTGAGACGTTGCCGCTGCCAGAGTTCGCTACCGCTAAGTCCTGTTTCCCATCGCCGTTAAAGTCTCCTACGGTGACGGAAACCGGAGCGCTTCCCACAGCAAAGGTGGTTTGGGGGCTGAAGCCGCCACTGCCGTTCCCTAACAGGACTGAAACGTTGCCGCTGCCAGAGTTCGCTACCGCTAAGTCCTGATTGTTATCGCCGTTAAAGTCTCCTACGGTGACGGACTGCGGATTGCTTCCCACAGCAAAGGTGGTTTGGGCGCTGAAACCGCCACTGCCGTTCCCTAACAGGACTGAGACGTTGCCGCTGCCAGAGTTCGCTACCGCTAAGTCCTGTTTCCCATCGCCGTTAAAGTCTCCTACGGTGACGGAATACGGACTGGTTCCCACAGCAAAGGTGGTTTGGGCGCTGAAACCGCCACTGCCGTTCCCTAACAGGACTGAGACTCTCCCGTTGTCAAAGCTCGCTACCGCTAAGTCCTGTTTCCCATCGCCGTTAAAGTCTCCTACGGTGACGGAACGCGGACCGAGTCCCGCAGCAAAGGTTTGGCGGCTGAAACCGAGGGTGTGGGGGTAGGTGGTGAGGGTGTGGGGGGAGAGGGGGGATGTGGGGAGTGTGGGAGGCCGCC
>NZ_LIUQ01000116.1 GCF_001276715.1 Planktothricoides sp. SR001
TTCTTAATCCCCGCAGATCGTTCAGAAACCGGGTTTCTTATCGGCATATCACAGTTATCTGTGGAATCCAAAAAAGAAACCCGGTTTCTTAGTCCCCGCAGACCACCCAGAAACCCGGTTTCTTCGTCCTCGCAGCTAACCCAGAAACCGGGCTTCTTTTCGGCATATCACAGTTATCTGTAGCATCCGCAGCTAACCCAGAAACCCGGTTTCTTGCCACTTTGCTTAAATCGAAAAAAACTTACTACAATCATTCAGAAGCTTATACCAGGAACCTCAGCAAATACTTAGTTAGCTAGAGAAAACATCATGCCTACAATCAGTCTCACCTCCGCAGCCAACTCACCCCAGGAAAAATATGGCCCGGGCGCCGCTGCCCACTAAGGTGGGCAGCGGCGCGAATTGGTCATCATTGACCCCACCGTATCCGACTATCAAAGTCTCGCTGCCGGAGTCAAACCGGCCACCTTTGTCCATATCCTCAACCCCAACCGGGATGGTATCGAGCAAATTACGGAAATCCTTGGGGCGAAGCATTCGCGTATAGATTGGCTGGAGAATCCACAAGATGTCGGCGCGAATGCTTTGCCCCTACAATCTATCCACATCATCTCCCACGGCAGCCCGGGCAGCCTAAAACTAGGCAACAGCACCCTCAACACCGAAAACCTAGAACAATACCAAGACCAGCTACAGCAATGGCAAACTGCCTTAGCCGATAATGCCGACATCAATATATATGGATGTAACGTCGCCCTAGGAGTCACAGGTCAGGCATTCATCCAACAACTAGCCCACCTCACCAAAGCGGATATCGCTGCCTCCACCACTCCCACGGGTAATGAGAAATTAGGCGGGAACTGGAACTTAGAATTTATTACAGGTAAAATTAAATCAGCCCTAGCATTTTCTCCCGAAGTCACCGCCGCTTATACTGGTGTTTTAGGCGATGGGTTGGGTGGAGTTGGAACTGGTGCAAATAACTTAAAATTATGGCTAAAAGCCGATGCTATCACAGGAGCCACAAATAGCGCTGCTGTCGGCACTTGGAACGACTCATCTGGTAATAGTATCGCGTTGTCTCAACCTAATGCTGCGAATCAACCAATCTATAAAACGGCGGGCTTAAATAACGTACCCACCCTCTCATTTAATGGCAGCAGCCAATACTATGAAGTCGCCTATAATGCCAGCTTGAATCCGGCTCAATTCACTGTTATTACAGTTACCCAAGTTGCGGGTGGCACAGGAACCTTTCGTTCTCCTATTACGAGCCGGAACTCAGGGCCACAACAAGGATATATACTATACGCTCAAGATGATAATAAATGGTCATCGTGGCTGCCACAAAGTCCTTGGAACTTCGCCACGGATTCTACTGCATTGACTTTCAATACAGGGTACATTACCTCTGGTTCTTACAACGGCAGTCAAAATACACTGTCAGTTAATGGCACGCAAACCAGTACAGCCCTCACTACTTTTATTCAAAATACAAGCAAACCTCTCCGGGTAGGGGCTGGAACAACCGAAACAACACCTAACTGGTTTTTCAATGGGGATATTTCGGAAGTCATATTGTACGACAAAGCTTTGAACAATGCCGAACGTACCCTAGTTGATAACTACCTTGGTGCTAAATACAACATCACCATCAGTAACGATAAATATGTAGGTGATACACCAGCCAATGGTGACTACGACTGGAATGTAGCAGGAATTGGCAAAGAAGCCAACGGCACTAACATTTCTGGTAATACCACAGGCGGCTTAATCATTGATAATGGCACATTTTTAAAAGACAATGGTGACTATCTTGTTGCAGGTCAAAAAGACACAACCGCGAACCCTGCTACATTGGTCACAACAGACCTTCCCACAGGTGCAAATAACCGTTTGTCTCGTGTGTGGTATCTCGATAAAACTGATGTCAATACTAATGGGGGAACAGCTAACCTGACCTTCGACTTTTCCGACTCAGGATTAGGTGGTACTCCTAGTGGAAAATATCATTTATTATATCGCTCTGGAACCACAGGTAATTTCGCTTACGTTAACAATGCCACTTTCACGACTAACAGCACTTTTAGCATTACTGGCGACCAAGTAACTTTTAATAATGTTGATATCGGACTACTTAATGATGGCTACTACACATTAGCCTCAAAAAATAACAATGTCCCCCTCATCAACACCATTGCTAACGCCTCGATTAATGAAGACGCGGCACAACAAACGATTACTCTCACAGGTATTAGTGATATCGAAACCGCAACTAATGCTCTGACTCTCACCGCGACTTCTGATAACACAGGCTTAACGGGTACGCCCACCATTACTAATAATAATAATGGCACGGCTACCCTCCAATATACTCCCGTAGCCAATGCCAATGGCACTGCTAACATCAGCGTTACAGTCACCGATGGCGATGGTGGTACAGTAACTAAAACCTTTGCTGTCAACGTCAACGCCGTTAACGACGCGCCCAGTTTCACGACTACCGGCAACCCAGCCGCAGTAAACGAAGACGCAGGCGCCCAGACGGTAACGGCTTGGGCAACCTTCAACCCCGGTGCTGCCAACGAATCGGCCCAAACAGCCACCTACACCGTCAGCAACATCAGCAACGCGGGATTATTTGCCACAGCACCAGCGATAGATGCGAATGGCAACCTCACTTATACCCCCGCCGCCAATGTCAACGGCACTTCCACCTTTGATGTGCAAGTCCAAGACAGCGGCGGCACTGCTAACGGCGGCGTCAATACCTCCACCACCCAAACCTTCACGATTACAGTTAATTCTGTCAACGACGCACCCAGTTTCAGCAACGCAGGCAACCAAACCCTCGCCGCTTGGACAAACACCCCCCAAACCGTTGCCAACTGGGCCAACACCTTCGTCTTCGGCCCTGCCGACGAAAGCAGCCAAGCAGTCCAAGACTTTATCGTTAACGTCACCTCTGGCAGCACCTTATTTACCAGCCTGCCAGACATCGCCAACGACGGCACCCTCACTTATACCCCCAAAGGCACCCCCGGCACTGCCACCATCTCCGTCCAACTTCAAGATAATGGCGGTGGCTCTAATACCTCCACTGCGGCCACCTTCACCATCACCATTCCCCCACCAACAGTCAACCTCTCCATCAGTCCCACCACCGGCACCGAAGCAGGCACCACCGCCATCACGGTGACAGCCACCGCCGCAGGCCCAGTATTTGGCAACCAAACCGTTGACCTGGCCTTAACCGGCTCTGCCACCGCCGCCGACTTCGCTGGCACCATTCCCACTCAAATTACCATTGCTAATGGCACCAGCAGCGGACAAGTCACCTTCACCATTGCCAATGACAACCTCGATGAAATCGACGAAACGGCTAATTTAACAATTAGTAACCCATCGGCAGGTATTCAGCTAGGAGCAACTACCACCGGCAGTTTCACCATTACTGACAACGACACCGCCGGATTTGATATCCTGCCCATCAGCGGCAACACCAGCGAAGATGGCACCCAAGCCACCTTTGACATCCGCTTAACCAGCGAACCAACCGCCAATGTCACCATTGGCTTAAGCAGCAGCAACACCGCCGAAGCGACCGTTGCCCCGGCTACCCTCACCTTTACACCAACCAACTGGAATACTTACCAAACTGTCACCATCACGGGTGTAGATGATGGGGTAGCAGACGATGACATCGCTTACCAAATTATCACCACTCCCGACACCACCACTACTGACACCAACTACAACAACCTCAACCCCGCCGATGTCGCCGTCACCAATACGGATAATGACAGCCCCGGAGTCACCATAGCTCAATCCGCAGGCAGCACCGAAGTCACAGAGGGCAGCACCACAGATACTTATACTGTAAAACTGAACACCCTCCCCACCGGCAACGTTCAAATAACGGTGAAAGCAGAAGATGCTCAAGCCGAGGTTAGTCTTGATGGCAAGAATTTTGCCGCCACTCAAACCTTAACGTTTACCAATGCCAACGGCACCACGCCGCAAACGGTGACAGTTCGTGCTGTGGATGATGCAGCCCCAGAATCCAACCATGTCAGTAGCATCACCCACGCCATTACCAACAGCGCCGATACCAAATATCTCACTACCATGACCGTGGGTGGTGTCAATGCCCATATCACCGATAACGATATCCGCTACACTCTCACCGACAGTAGTCCTACAATTACAGAAGGCAACAGCGGCACTCAGCAAATCGACTTTACCATTGAGCGAGCCGGGGCAATCAACGAAGCCAGCACCATAGATTTTAGCTTTGGCGGCACCGCAGCCAACACCATAGACTATAACCTGGTTTCTATTACTGGCACGGGAGTGACTACTACAGGCAGTACCATTAGTTTTGCTGCCAATGCCACCCAAGCCACCGTTACTGTGGAAATAGTCGGAGACCGAATAGACGAAACCGACGAAACCTTAATTTTATCTCTGCTTAACGCCACCGCCACGGGAACATCCACCATT
>NZ_LIUQ01000123.1 GCF_001276715.1 Planktothricoides sp. SR001
TCTTTACCTTGATTACCCAGCAACAAATCTGCCCCTTGGTTGCCATAAAGTTCATCATCTCCACTATTTCCAAATAGGGCATCTCGTCCGGGCAAACCTCGGATAATATCATTGCCACTTTGACCGCTCATCACATCATCATTAGGTGTGCCATCAATATTATCTGCACTATCTGTTCCTACGGCAGTAAAGGAAATATTGACTACATCAATAGTGGGTTCGGGAGGAATTGGTGGGGGTTCCGGCAAGCCCGGTTTACTCGCGCCACTGGTAGTGCTGCTTTCATCAGTGCCATCTGAGGGCAAAATACTGCTCAGACCCATGAAAGGCGGAAGGGGGGAAACGGGGAATAAGCCACTGTTAACAGGTTGGTCAACAGGTTGGTCAACAGGTTGGTCAACAGGTTGGTCAACAGGTTGGTCAACAGGTTCTTCAACACTGCTGATAGTTAAATTAACCTTAGCATCCGCAGTCGCATAAGCCGTCCCATCAAACCCATTCCAAGTAAAGCTGACATTGCCATTAAAGTCAGCATTGGGAGTAAAGGTTAATTTACCCAAATCAGCGGCATTAATTTCTTGACCAGCAGGAATAGCACTTCCGTTTAACTTCAGAGTGCCGTTACCCGGAAGTGAAGTTATTTTAATTTTGGATAAGCTATCTTTGTCTGGGTCTAAGAATTTATCGGTAAAGTCAGTAGCGGCAAAAGTGATATCTGTATCTTCCAGCCCAGTTTTAACAATATCACTCAAAGTGGGGATATCGTTAACTGAGTTAACGGTAATCGTGAAAGTTTGAGCGACTGAAGTGTCAGCACCGTTATTAGCTGTGCCACCATTATCTTTGACAACCACATTAAAATTAGAAGTCCCAAAAGCGTTCGCTGCCGGAGTATAAGTTAGGTTGCCGCTGGCATCTATTGCTGGGCTTACAGCAAATAAGGCAGGGTTAGTGATATTGCTGACAGTGTAGGTCGCTGTTTGGGCGGATTCGTTGGCTGCACCGGGGTTGAAGGTGGTCCAAGCCGTTACCGTTTGGGCTCCTGCATCTTCGTTGACTGTAAGTGAATTGCTGGTAACGGTAAAACTGGGTTGGTCGTTGACAGTAGTAATAATGAGGGATGCGGTGTCGGTGGTGCTGCTGAAGGCACTGATGTTGCCATTGGTGCTGGTGTCAGCGGTACTGCCGTTGAGAAAAGAGAAACTATCCCAAGCACGGAAGGTAATGGCGTTAGTGATAGTGCCGCTGTAATTGGCGTTGGGTTGGAAGTAAATGCGGGTATTGGCATCGGCTGCCAGCAAGCGAGCACTGGTACTGGATACTGTTCCTAATGGGTTCCAGGTGGTGCCGCCATTGGTACTGTAGAACCAACTGCCATTGGTGGTGTCGGCAGCGGTGATGGCGACCCCCGCGACTGCGCCTGTGTCGGGGTCGGTGATGTTGTTTTGCCCCGTACCAATGGCCGCAACAGAAGAAATAAGCGTACCGACAGCGCCAGAAGGAGCCGCCGCGTCTTCTAGGATGCTGCTGAGGGCGACGACGGTATCAGTAAGGACAGGGGCAGTGTTAGGGCTGATGTTGCCGTAAACATCATTATTGTCCTGATTACTGCCAACACCGCCGCTGGAAGTTGTGGCACCAGGGGTGTTTGCTTGCTCGGCAGCGGTGTTGTTGCTGAAGGTGGCTCCCAGGGTGCGGACAGTGGGCAGGGTGGTGGGCATCCCCTGGTTGTTGCCATTGGGATTGGTGAGGGACTGCATGGCAAATATTGCCCCGCCTTTGCCTTGACCGTTGTTGAAACCCGTGCCGCCGGTAGCAGAGTTATTGTTAAAGGTGGCGTTATATAGATTCAAGATGCCACTACGGATGAAGATTGCTCCTCCTAAGCCAGCACCACCACCACCAGAGGTGACAGCGATACCACTGTCGCCAGCACCGAAACCGCCAAGACCGGCATTATTAGTAGAACTACCACCACCACCGCCATAGCCGCCCGCACCACCAACGCTACTTGTAAAACCGCCCGCGCCGCCGCCGCCGCCAAAACCGCCAAAACCGCCCGCGCCACCGCCGCCATAGCCGCCGCTACCGCCGCCGCCACCGCCGCCAAAACCGCCAAAACCGCCCGCGCCGCCAGGGACAAAACCGCCCGCGCCGCCAGTAGCGCCAAAGATGCCACCGTCGCCACCGTCGCCACCAGAACCAAAGAGAATGCCAGCCCCGCCGTCACCACTCAGGCCACCTCCACCTCCGCCACTAAACAAGTATTGACCAGTACCGCCGTTACCGCCGATCGCCTGATTGTTACTAAACGTGGTATTACTGAGATTGACGGTGCCGTCGTAGATGAACAATCCGCCACCCATTCCGGCCCCACCGCCAGCGGCAGTGTCACCATTTCCACCATTACCGCCCTGAGCACGACCTCCGTCAATAGTCATATCGGAGAACGTGACAGTTCCCGACTTAATTACAAAGGGACGAACGTCACCGGCGTTATTTGTACCGCTATTATCCACATCCCCGCTGACGGTGAAACCGCCACCAATAAAGGCGATATTACTGTCAATCAGAACTTGGGGAACTCCCGTAAATCGGACATCGGTATTCAGGGTAATGGTGTCATTACCGGCGATATTGTTGGCCTGCAAAATTGCCCAACTCAGGGTATTAGCTGTACCCCCCGTTCCATCATCGGTGGCTACGGTGACATCAAAGTTGGCCAGACTATATTCGTAATCTTCAGCGGTCTGGGCATTAAGGGCAATTTCTGATTCAATATTGCCGGTGACGATTTCTAAGTCCCAGTCGCCTCCGTTCCCCGTGAGGTCATCGGATGCGGCGATATCCGCTTTGGTGAGATGCGCTAATTGTTGGATGAATGCTTGACCTGTGACTCCTAGGGCGACGTTGCATCCATATATATTGATGTCAGCATCCTCGCTTAAAGCAGCCTGCCATTGTTGTAGCTGGTCTTGGTATGCTGCCAGGTTTTCGGTGTTGAGGGTGCTGTTGCCTAGTTTCAGGCTGCCGGGACTGCCGTGGGAGATGATGTGGATAGATTGTAGGGGCAAAGCATTCGCGCCGACATCTTGTGGATTCTCCAGCCAATCTATACGCGAATGCTTCGCCCCAAGGATTTCCGTAATTTGCTCGATACCATCCCGGTTGGGGTTGAGGATATGGACAAAGGTGGCCGGTTTGACTCCGGCAGCGAGACTTTGATAGTCGGATACGGTG
>NZ_LIUQ01000147.1 GCF_001276715.1 Planktothricoides sp. SR001
GCGCGATTCGCGGGAGCGATCGGCTGTTAAAGGTTATCGGGATCTAGCCCGATCGCCCGCAACCGTTCAGCAAGAAGTTCGGCCCGCTGGCGTTCTGCCTCAGCAAGCTGTTGAGCTTGTTCGGCTTTTTGGCGTTCTGCCTCAGCAAGCTGTTGAGCTTGTTCGGCTTTTTGGCGTTCTGCCTCAGCAAGCTGTTGAGCTTGTTCCGCGAATTGTTGAGCTTGTTCCGCTTTTTGGCGTTCTGCCTCTTCCGGTAACAACACCAAATTGCCTTCGGTATCGTAAAACCGTAACCAAACTGCCGTCTCTCGGTCGATGGTTCCTTCCCAGGTTCCCAGCCAAAAGCCCAAGGTTTCACACCACAGCCATCCGCGATCATTCGGCTGTAAAAGCTGATAACGTCCTGAACCATCCAAATGCCATCCTTGAAAGGCGTTGGCTTCAAACGGGTCAAATACAAAGTAATCTGGCGTCCGAAACGTCCGCTGATACAGATCCTTTTTCTTTCCTTTATCTATGCGAGCGGTACTCGGCGACATTAGCTCGACAATCACATCAGGGTAGCGTCCCGCTTCCTGCCACACTACCCAACCCTGTCGCTCTTTGGTGCCATCTACATCCAATACCGCAAAGAAATCCGGTCCTCGGAAATCTTTGTTCATGGCTTGGTCGCTACTGTAATAAACGAACATATTGCCCCCAGTAAAGAAGTCCGCAGCGATCGCGCCAAACTTGTTGCAATGACCGGATGAGGACATTCATCGCGATGCGGTGGCGGTTACTCTCCAAGGGTTCTCCATCATCAAAAATCAAGTCCGTGGGTGGCATGGGGGGTTCCCAGTCCGGCTCCACGGGGGTGTCCGGGCAAGTCTGGGCAGTGAGTTCTACTGACATTTTCGGCTCCCCACTTTCTGGTAATTCTTGTTGATGATTATATCCCTTGGGGCAAATAGCTGGCCGCCTTACCCTATAGTCATTTCCGCCGTTTTTCTCCGGTGAGTCAATAACTCATAAGCCTGACTTATCAGACTGATGAGAATAAATATTTATTAAACCCCTTTACAAAGCTTAACAATCGGGTTAATCTAAAAACATCATCCGAACATTGAAAACTACATAGCACTCATAAAGCAAATGACTACTACTCTGCAACAACGCGAGAGCGCCTCTTTGTGGCAGCGCTTCTGCTCCTGGGTCACGAGCACCGACAACCGCCTGTATGTGGGCTGGTTCGGCGTCCTGATGATCCCCACCTTGTTGACCGCAACCATCTGCTACATCATTGCTTTCGTCGCTGCTCCTCCAGTGGACATCGACGGGATCCGCGAACCCGTGGCTGGTTCCTTACTGTTAGGCAACAACATCATCTCTGGTGCCGTTGTTCCTTCCAGCAATGCGATCGGTCTGCACTTCTACCCCATTTGGGAAGCCGCTTCTCTCGATGAGTGGCTGTACAATGGTGGCCCATACCAGTTAGTGATTTTCCACTTCCTGATCGGCATCTTCTGCTACATGGGTCGTGAGTGGGAACTGTCCTACCGCTTGGGTATGCGTCCTTGGATCTGCGTCGCTTACAGCGCTCCTGTGGCGGCTGCTTCCGCAGTTTTCCTGATCTACCCCATCGGTC
>NZ_LIUQ01000039.1 GCF_001276715.1 Planktothricoides sp. SR001
TCAATGGCTAATTCTTAGCTAATTTAACTAAATAAATAAAAAAACGCTCTCCTGAAAAGGGGGGCGTTTTTTTATTTTGGCAAGATTAGATAAAACTTATGTAAATAATTCGATTAGGCATATTTTCGGTGGATACAATTTGCCGGGGGATTTAGATTGAGATTCCGGCTGGTCAAAAATAATTTTATACTTTTATACTGAAATGATTGGTTTGCATCTCTCTAATTTCATCTATATATAGATATAGGATAAAATCTAGAATAAATTTTTGGGTTTTTTCCCCATATCCTGCAATCCAAAATCTTTCGACAGTAGAAAGACTTTCTTTTTCAAATTGATTGCTTTCCACTTCACCCACTGGAGCGTTGACTTTCTGTCAATATCGCAATCATTAATTTGCCATAAATTCGCCATTCAGGTTGGAAACCCTGGGGTCTGCTGGGGTCAGTCACCGATGACCAAATCCCTAAAATAAATTCACCCCAAAGCCCAGCATTTATGGGCTTTGGGGTGAATTGACGCCGAATGGTACAGGTCGGCTATGAATAACTGGAAATTAAGGCTTTGGACTGACTTAATGAGGTGTCTTCTTTTAACTGGAGGCGATCGCATGGAATGGTATCAGCCAGCACCGCACCCGCCATACAACTGGTATGAATTTCTAACACTGCCTGACTTGGGGCTTCAAACATCAGCCGTTGGGCAGGAAATACCACTCGTTCAAAATACCAATTAGAGATATTGGTAATTCGGGCTACTTGAATTTGACTTGTGGGATTCACATAGCAGCATAAACGTTTATCAGCGCAGTTGGTGGGTATTGGGTCGATGATTTGAGCCATGTTTAAATAACCTCTTATTATATCAGGTGTCGCCTTACGGATTTCCTTGTCTGCCAGTTAAATATTAACATTTCGTTACATTATCCGATAAAATCTTTAGATTTTGTTAATATTTCTCATTTTTTAGGTGAGAATTTTGTCAGCATTGTCAGCATTCAGAACGGCAGACCGGATCTATCACGGTTGTTCAGCCGATGTAGACCCTACAAGGGGATCATAACCGACTCAACTAGAATGCATCATTAAATTTCGGTCAAAAAAACAGCCCTGGGACTTATTCTGCACCGTAGGGATGTAGCAACAAAATCGATGAACTGCTACTACGGTGCGGCTTTTGGCGGCGATTACCTACCCTACGGGAAGGCGGAACGCCTACGGGATAGCTTCGCTTCACGCCAAATTCCCCGAAGTCTGGTAAAAAAGTTACATAATATGAAGAACGTCAACATATATCACTCTGGATCGAATCAGAGTCAAAGATCATGGGACTACTTGGATTATTTGGAAAAAAACTGACTCTACCCAGTAAGGAAAACGCTTTACCGGGGCGATCGCAGGCAATGCCCGTTCCTGAAAAGCATTTTGTGAACGGCAATCCCATGAAACCCCCTTATGCGGATGGGATGGAAACCGCCATGTTTGGCATGGGTTGCTTTTGGGGGGCAGAACGCAAATTCTGGCAGCAAAAGGGAATTTTTATTACAGCGGTTGGATATGCGGCTGGACTCACCCCAAATCCCACTTACCAAGAGGTCTGTACCGGGATGACGGGTCACAACGAGGTGGTCTATGTGGTGTTTGACCCCAAGGTGATTTCTTATGAAACCTTACTGAAAGTGTTTTGGGAAAATCACGACCCCACCCAAGGAATGCGTCAGGGTAATGACGTGGGCACCCAGTACCGTTCCGGCATTTATGTGTATTCCCCCGCACAACGGCAGCAAGCCGAACTCTCTCGTAACCTGTATCAACAAGCCCTCAGTCAAGCGGGTTATGGGGAAATTACCACAGAAATTCTGGATGCTCCAGAATTTTATTTTGCTGAAGAATATCATCAGCAATACCTGGCGAAAAATCCCAATGGCTATTGTGGATTAGGTGGCACCAAGGTGAGTTGTCCAGCAATGGTCACTTCTTTATAAAGGTAAGGCTACTGACCCCATCAAGTATTTCGCTGACCCGTCTAACCAGGATTTTGGAGTTGTCAAAACTCTCCGAAAGCCTGTGGCAAAGCTTGATTTATTACTTTTTCCTCTGCCTCTCAATGTCTTAAAATTTTTTACTTAAGATGCGAGTGCATTTCTCAACTGACTTTACAGATCAAAATCATTTTCCCAGCTAAAAGTATGTGTCCCTCATTTCCGAAAATTGCTAGCTAGTCCAAGTTGTCTTCTTGGGAACCATAAGTATAGCAAGTCGCGCTGGTCTATTTACAAATCCCGTAACTGAAACTGAGTCCAGGTGAGATGTTCATAAAAACAAAGTGTAACTAGACCAGCGCGAAGCGCTATACTTATCCCTTATCCCATCGTCGATTTCCTTCTATATTTATATACTTCTGGTAAATATTTATGCAGAAGTGTTGAATGTAAATAAAAAAGTGGTTAAAATAGCCACAATGATGTTCTAATAAGCGCGAAAAATTTAAATATTTAACTTTAAGCATGACTAAATATTCATTCTCTATGATTCTCAAAGACATCTTGAGAGACCTACCCAAAAATGACTATCCAGTATTAAAAAGCCGTCTATTTTTCGGGTGCTGGCTATCATTAGTAATGGATAACAGCTTAACCAGTATGCGCGATTTATTTAAAAGAATAAATAATAGGGGTTTTGGCGTAGATATCTCTACATTTTCCAAGGCAAGTTCTCACCGCGACTAAAAACATTTTCAACAAATTTATCAAAAATTAAATCGTAACTATTCAGGTGTCTGAAACACAGCCAGATCAAGGGTTTCAGAATTAATGTGAGGTCTAGACTAACAGATCATTCTCAATAAATACCAAAAAATAAGGGCTTTGGATTTTCTTGTTGATAATGGGTAAACAGGTAGAAAAATTTATAACCCATAATAAACGAGGCTTACAGCCGAACTATTACGACCTGAATGCTTACGTAAGCTTGATAGCTTATCTAATTTTACAGATTGTATCTATTCCCGAACAATGGGGAAATACACTATTAGATAAATTACGCTATTTACAATGTTGTATTTGTCAAAAAATTGGCGTTGCACACTTGTGGTATGCTAAGGATTAACATTAAAAGAAAACATGGCGATAATTTGTCCTGCATCCCAATCTACAAACATTAAGAAAAACGGCCATAAAAGAGGAAAACAAAATCATTATTGTAAGGATTCTGGTCGTCAATTTATTGATAGCTATTCTCCTAAAGGCTATCCAGATGATGTCAAGAAACATTGCCTTCATCTTTATGTTGAGGGAAATGGTCTTCGTCGCAACGATTAACTGGCGTTTGTCATAACACAGTTATTAATTGGATAAAAGCCGCCGCATTAAGCTTGCCAGAACAACCAGATTATCAGGAAATTCCCGAAGTGACTCAAATAGATGAATTACAGACTTATATAGGTAAAAAAAATCAAATCTGGCTGTCGAATGCGGTAAAGAAAGGGTTGGCAGTAATTTTAGCTTATGTAATAGGCGATCGTTCGGCGGCAACATTTGAACCATTATGGAAAATCCTTAAAGGATGGGAATCATTTTTTTATGTGACAGACGGTTATGTTGTTTATCCCCAATTTATTGACGAAGCCGCTCATATTATTAGTAAAACATATATGACTCGTGTGGAAGGGGAAAATACAAGACTAAGACATTACTTGGCTCGGTTACATAGAAAAACTCTGTGTTATTCTAAATCTCTCTTAATGTTGCAACTCTCAGTCAGATTAGTTATTTATTATTTAAGGCATAAAAATGTACCTATTCCATTGACTTACTCTAGAGAGCCATTGCCAACGCGGTCTCTATAGCATACCATCAGTGTGCAACGCCAGAAGAATGTCTTAGGCAGGAGCCACGCACCTACAACAGTAAACAACTGGCTAAAAAACTGGCGGCAGAACGGCAAGTTTACCTAAGTCCAGATCGCCTCAGACGGGTTCTAAAAAAAAGGGAATAATTTGGAAACGAACAAGAATCAGTCATAAAAGTAAGCAAGACCCAGAAGAAAAAAAGATAAAACAAGCCGATCTAGATATGCTGGAATTCGCCGCAGCAGCGGGAGAAATTGACTATCAAGTATTTAGACGAGTCGGGGTTTTGTTTATGGAGTTCAGTCGGTTATACCTATTTTCCGTCCAAGGAACAGAAACGTCAGGAACAAACGCCAAGACGAGGGAGAAGACTGAGCATTTTAGGAATAATGCAACCAAAAGTGAGCTTTAATTATGGCGTTGCCCATTCGTGGTATGCTAAGGATGAACATTAAAATAAAACATAGCGATGATTTGTCCTGTATGCCAATCTCAAAACATTAAGAAAAACGGCCATAAAAGAGAAAAACAAAATCATTATTGTAAAGATTGTGGTCGTCAATTTATTGATAGCTATTCTGTTAAAGGCTATCCAGATCATGTCAAGGAACATTGCCTTCATCTTTATGTTGAAGGTAATGGTCTTCGTCGCATAGAACGATTAACTGGTGTTTGTCATAACACAGTTATTAATTGGATAAAAGCAGCCGCATTAAGCTTGCCAGAGCAACCAGATTATCAGGAAATTCCCTCAGTCACTCAAATAGATGAATTACAGACTTATATAGGTAAAAAAAAATAAAATCTGGCTGTGGACTGCCGTCAACAAAGGGGTAGCCGGAATTTTAGCTTATGTAATAGGAGATCGTTCGGCGGCAACATTTAAACCATTATGGAAAATTCTTAAAGGATGGGAATCATTTTTTTATGTGACAGATGGTTATGTTGTTTATCCCCAATTTATTGACGAGGCCGATCATATTATTAGTAAAACATACATGACTCGTGTGGAAGGGGAAAATACAAGACTAAGACATTACTTGGCTCGGTTACATAGAAAAACTCTAAGAAGATTCTAAATCTCTCTTAATGTTGCAACTCTCAGTCAGATTAGTTATTTATTATTTAAGGCATAAAAATGTACCTATTCCATTGACTTACTCTAGAGAGCCATTGCCAACCCGGTCTCTATAGCATACCACCAGTGTGCAACGCCATTCTTCTACATAAGCTATATCAGCCTCTTTCCACTTCGGTTTGTTTCCGCGCCCCGGTTTGTCCCACAGTCCCCCTAGTCCCTTCTTCTCCCAACGATGCAGTGTGTCCCTGACTCTCTCAACAGACCAGTTAAAGTGACTCGCAATCTTTTCAACATACCATCCATCAGCATTCAACCGGACAACGGAGGCTCTATCTTTTACCCTTTGAGGTAGAGTGGTTGCCTTTCTAAGTTCAAACAAGGTTCGATCTTCTTCCGGGGTCAGAAATACTCTCAGACGAGCGCCCATAATTTTTTCCTCCAACGAGCTGACTGGTCTTTACTTATCTTTACATACTTTTGATTTTTTGTACCTACCTAATTAGTTATGTTCATTGGTTTGAGGAGATGACGTTTTTTTGAAAAATTTATGCTTCAAAGACATAAGTGTAAATTACAATGTAAACTTTTGTATCGAAATTCAACATTTCTGATATTTATGGTTGAATTAATTTTATCTAATAACTTGACATTTGATAGGCTCTTTAAGAGCCTATCAAATGTCAACACGGCATACAACCATCAACCCATTCATTACAATCAAGGGGTAAAAGATGACAGAAAATGTGAATTCTAATGGGCAGACGCTAGCGGAACAGTCGAGCCTGAGTACTCGGGCAGCGAAGCAGTTGGCCACAACCACCAAGACCGCTCCGCAGATGCAGGGCATCACCTCACGCTGGATCAGCAGCCTGCTGCCTTGGGTGCATCTGCGCGGCGGCTCTTATCGCGTCAACCGCCGCTTGACCTATGCGCTGGGTGATGGTCGCGTCACCTTTACGAACGTCGGGTCAACGATTCAGGTAATTCCCCAGGAGCTGCGCGAGCTGGCCTTTCTGCGCGACTTTGAAGACGAAACCGTCTTGAACGCGTTGGCCGACCGCTTTGTGCAGCAGGAGTTTCAACCCGGTGACATCCTGGTAGAGAAGGGAACCCCCGCCGACCAGATTGTGCTGATTGCTCACGGCAAAGTGAGCAAGATCGGTACGGGCAAGTATGGCGATGAGGTGGAATTGGGTGTGTTGATCGATGGCGACCACTTTACCTATCAGGCCATTCTTGAATCCGAAGATGTATGGGACTTCACCATCAAGGCGCTCACGCGCTGTACGGTCTTGGCGCTGACACAAAACTCTTTTGAAGAACTGGTCAACTCCTCAGAATCGCTTCAGGCGCACATCGAGGCGTTTCAAGCCCAACCCCCCAAGGACCAGGATCGGTACGGTCAGGCCGCCATCGATCTGGCCGCTGGCCACAGCGGCGAACCCGTGCTGCCCACGACCTTTGTCGATTACGAGACCTCTCCGCGTGAATACGAGTTGAGCCTGGTGCAGACGGTGCTGCGTGTTCACACCCGCGTTGCCGATCTCTACAACGATCCGATGAACCAGATTGCAGAACAACTCAAGCTAACGGTGCACGAGTTGCGCGAGCGCCAGGAGTACGAGTTGGTCAACAACCAAGAGTTCGGCCTGTTGCACAACGCCGACCTCAGCCAGCGCTTCTCCACCCGCAATGGCCCGCCCACGCCAGATGATTTTGATGAGCTGATCACCCGCCGCCGCAATGCCCAGTACATTTTTGCCCACCCGCGTGCCATTGCCGCCTTTGGCCGCGAGTGCAGCAAGCTGGGTCTCTACCCCGACAGCCATGATATGGGGGGCGAACGAGTCATGGCGTGGCGCAACATCCCGATTTTGCCCTGCAACAAGATTCCCATCAGCAACACCCAGACCACTTCCGTGATCGTTGTCCGTACCGGTGAGGACAATCAAGGTCTGATCGGTCTTCGACCCGCAGAGTTGCCCGATCAGCACGAGCCGGGGTTGAACGTGCGCTTTATGGGCATCAACGAGAAAGGCATCATCTCCTATCTCGTCAGCAACTACTTCTCCGCTGCCATCCTCGTACCCGATGCCGTCGGCGTGCTCGAAGATGTCGAGCTAGGACGCTAGTAAATCCCGGCAGAGGTACCTGAACAGTCAACTGTCAGCATCTTCACCATACACTCATTGAAACACCTATTGAGAAGTAACGCATTCTATAGCCATGCCCCAAAATATCACTGCCGACAATGTTTTGCGTAACGAATATCAAAAGTCGGTTGCCAACTATTGGAACCAAGAAAAAAATCCCGTTAATCTGCTGCTAGGCGACGTTGACGGCTATTACCACCACCACTACGGGATCGGCGATGTCGATTGGTCGGTGTTGGAGGCCCCCGAAGGTGAGCGCGACGATCGGATTATTCGCGAGTTGCACCGGCTCGAACACGCCCAGGCTGCGTTCCTGCTCGATCATCTGGGCGACGTCAAGCCTGATGACCGCGTGATGGACGGCGGTTCCGGTCGCGGCGGCACCAGCTTCATGGTCAATGAACGCTTTGGTTGTCAGGTCGATGGAGTGTCAATCTCAGAATCTCAGGTCGAGTTTGCCAACGACCAGGCGGCGCAGCGCGGCGTGACCGAAAAGGTCAAGTTCCACTTTCGCAATATGCTGGATACAGGCTTCGAGACGGGAGCCATGCGTAGCATTTGGACGAATGAGACCACCATGTATGTAGATTTGTTCAAGCTGTTCGCCGAGTTTGCACGCCTGTTGCAGGATGGTGGTCGCTACGCCTGCATCACGGGTTGCTACAACGACGTTACGGGGGGGCGCTCGCGGGCGGTCAGCCAAATCGATGCCCATTACATCTGTAACATCCATCCGCGCAGTCAATATTTCAAGGCACTGGCAGCGAACAACCTCGTCCCGATTACCGTCACCGACCTGACTCCCCTAACGATTCCCTACTGGGAACTGCGGGCCAAGTCTTCGCTCGTCACCGGGGTCGAGGATTACTTCCTTACGGCATACAAAGAGGGCAGCTTCCACTACCTGCTCATCGTCGCCGATCGGATCATTCGCTAAGGCTTATCCAAAACACAAATCGCATCATAGTGTGGTGCGTAGCGCGCATACCGCACACGCACCACACACCACCACTCTGATACAGGGATAAGACGATGAAAGATACCAACCTGGATAATACGAGTACCCCATTTTTATTCGGTCCGACTGGCCTCGGTACATCCGCCGCTCGCTTTGTGAGCGAGCTAGCCAAGGCTGCTCGTGCCGGTAACCTGGAACCACGGCTGCCCCAGGCAGACCTCGCCCCGGCGGGGGACCTCGATCCGGCCTATGCAGAGAGAGCCTGGGGCGATGGGACTGCCTCGCCGCTCTACTGCCCCATTACCGAGCGATTCAACGAGCCGCTGGCGGACGAGGTAGACGATCGGCTGGCGGCCTGGGCACTAGAGTGCGGGTTCGATGAGGACGAGGTGGAGAAGATTCGTAAGGTACGGTTCGGACGGCTGGTTATGCTGGCCCACCCGGACTGCGACGACCCAGATCGGCTGTTGATCGGTGCCAAGCTGAACATGGCCTGGTGGGCTGCCGACGACTACTACGCCGACGACAGCGATCTCGGTGCGGATCCAATGTTGCTGCCCCCACGTCTCGTCTTGGCGATGACCGCCTTGGACCCGCCACCCCCGGCGGGAGAATTTACCCCACCGGTGGAGGAAGCGATCGCCGAAGATCGGGTGCTGGTGGCCTTCAGTAAGGCCATCGACTACTTGGGCCAGTACGCCACGCCGGAGCAAGTCCAGCGCACCTGTTACGCCACCTTCTCTATGTTTGTCTCTTGGGGTGCCTATGCGGCATGGCGCTACACCGACGAGTACCCGCCAGCTTGGAAGTATCTAGCCGCGCGCCAGCACGACAGCTTCTACACCTCCATGACGCTAATCGACCCCATCGGAGGGTACGTCCTCCCAGGGGATCTTTTCTTCGAGCCGCGCGTCCGTCACGCAGCGTTCTTGGCCGGGATAGCCTCGCTCCTGGTCAACGATCTCCTTTCCGTCAATAAGGATCTGGCAGACGAGCAGCCACCGGTCAACATGGTGCTACAGATTGCGGCGGATCGGGGTTGCTCTATTAAAGAGGCGACAGAGATCACCGTCAAACTCCACAACGACCTGGTTCATGATTTTCAGGAGCGCCACCGGAAACTCCAGACCGTGCCCAACATGGAACTTCAACGCTTCCTGCGCGGGTTGCGCGGATGGATGGGCGGCGGGTTTGAATGGCACAACAGTAGCCCGCGGTATAAGACTAAAACGAGTGAAAAATAAAGGTGAATCATGGTAGAAGAAGTGAATCTTAACGGGCAGGCTATACCGATGCAGTCGAGCTTGAGTACAGATGCGGCGCGCAAGTTAGCCACAACCGCCAAGACTACTCCGCAGATGCAGGGCATCAGCTCGCGCTGGATCAGCCGCCGGTTGCCCTGGGTGGAACTGCGCGGCGGCTCCTACCGGGTCAACCAGCGTTTGACCTATGCGCTGGGCGATGGCCGAGTGACCTTTACCAATGTGGGGTCCACCATACGAGTGATCCCGCAAGAGTTGCGCGAAATGGCTCTGTTGCGCGAGTTTGACGAGGAAATGGTGTTGAACGCGCTGGCAGATCGCTTTGTGCAGCAGGAGTTTCAACCTGGTGATGTGCTGGTGGAAAAGGGAACCCCCGCCGACCAGATTGTGCTGATTGCCCGTGGCAAGGTCAGCAAAATCGGTACGGGCAAGTATGGCGATGAGGTGGAGCTTGCGGTGTTGACCGATGGCGATCACTTCACCTACCAGGCTATCATCGAATCCGGCGATCTCTGGGACTTCACCATGAAGGCGATTACGCGCTGCACGGTGTTGATGCTGACGCAGGGGGCGTTTGAAGAGGTGGTGGCTTCCTCTGAATCGCTGCGGGCCCACATCGAAGAATTCAAGGCCCGCCCGCCAAAAGCCCAAGATACACACGGTCAGGCCGCCATTGCGTTGGCTGCCGGTCATACAGGCGAACCCGTGCTGCCCACGACCTTTGTCGATTACGAGACCTCTCCGCGCGAATACGAGTTGAGCCTGGTGCAGACGGTGCTGCGTATCCATACCCGCGTTGCCGATCTCTACAACGAGCCTATGGACCAGATCGAACAACAGCTTAAATTGACTGTGCATGAGTTGCGCGAGCGCCAGGAGTACGAATTGGTTAATAATCAAGAGTTCGGCCTGCTGCACAACGCCGACCTCAGCCAACGCTTTCCCACCCGCAACGGCCCGCCTCACCCGGATGACATGGACGAGCTGATCGCTAGGCGGCGCAATTCACAGTACATTTTTGCCCACCCGCGTGCCATCGCCGCCTTTGCGCGTCAGTGCAACAGAATGGGTCTCTACCTGGAAAGTATCGATGTGGGTGGAAACCGCATTCCGGCCTGGCGTGGCATCCCCATCTATCCCTGTGGCAAAATCCCCATCAACAAAACGACCCGGACCACGTCGATCATCGTCATGCGTATCGGTGAGGACAATCAGGGCGTGGTGGGTCTTCGGCCTGCGGAGTTACCCGAGCAATATGAGCCAGGGTTGAACGTGCGCTTTATGGGCATCAACGAAAAGGCCATCATCTCCTATCTGGTCAGCAACTACTTCTCCGCCGCTATCCTTGTCCCCGACGCCGTCGGCATTCTCGAGGATGTCGAGATCGGGCGGTAAGAGGTCGGTAGGACAGAACGGGTGCGTTCCACTAAGTAGTTTGGTCTAATAAAGTGGTGATGAGAGAAACTTGTTGTGTCCGAAATCCTGGAATAGCAATATAGTCATTCGTGACAGGTTAAGAAAGTGAAGCGAATGTCAATGAGTGAATATGCTCAAATTAATAGGGAATAATTTTGAGAATATCACCTGGTCGGGGAGAGGGAAAAGGCAATCGCTGATTGCCTTTTCCCTCTCTGTATGATTATCATTATAGCAACCGCCAAGGCGGTTAGGACGTAAACTAAAGCAATATACAAGAATATAGAGAAGCAAAGAAATAGCTGTCCACGGGCTTTTGCCCGTGTTTATTCTCTGTTTAACTTGAAAATCTGTTTAACTTGGCAAAATTTCCCCATGATTCCTAATTTAAAGCAAAAACTGAAAACCCTGAAACGCCAAGAACGCAAATTTTTACAAGTTGTTTCTCTGGTGGGTTTTAGTTTGTCTTTGATTTGGTTAATTTATACGCTTTTTTCCTATGTAAATGGTACGCCATCACCGCCATTGCCTAGCCCGGAAATGGTGGGAAAAAATTATCCTGTTTCTGCGTTAGAAACATCGGTGATTCAGTCGGTAATTCAGTCAGAAAATAATTCGGAAAATATGGTTCAAAATCAGGGATGTGGCAGTCCCAAGGGCGGGTCAAAGGATAATCCGATCGCTACTCAATATGGCCAAAATACTTATCCTTGGACTAACCAAATTAAATGGAATTGTGTCTATAATATTCAAGATTTTTATGGGGCAAATATGAGCGATCGCTTATCGGCGGCGATCGCGGCGGCGGCTGGAGGAGGGGTGATTTATTTTCCTGCGGGAACTTATGAATTTAACGATCATATTTATCTCACTGATAGCGTAGTGTTACGGGGAGAAACCCCAAAGGTGACTGATGCTAAATCTGATAATTATGACCCACCGAGTAAATTAGTCTTTCCTCAATATCAACCCAGATTATCTGGCAATGGCACCCCTAACGATACGGCTTTTAAAAAAATCTTAACCCGTCAGAGCGATCAAGATAGTAATTTAGGCTTAGTCAATCTAGATATTAATCGGGCAGCGATTTCTATTGTCGGGAATTCTGAGACAGGAACTAATAAAAACTTGCTGGTTTTTGGCATTAAAAGCAACAATGTAGCAGCCCCAGACCCCCAGGTGCCGGATGTATCGTTTCAAGCCCCTTGGATGCGGTTTAGCGATCGCTTTGCCACGAATATTAAACTGCAAGCCAAAGAAAATATTTTAGTTGCCAATAATCGGATTAATGATAAGCCAACGGATACTTACGACCAGCCCGGATATCAAATCCAATCGCGAGATCAAAAATCAACGATCGCATTAGAAGATGGCCGCCAAGTTCCCTTTAGCTATACTGACCACTATGGTATTGTAGTGAATCGGTCAAAACCTGGGGGATTTCAATTAGCGGCCACCCCGGATAGTGAACCGGGACTATTTAGAAAAGGTATTGTCATTCGGGATAATTGGGTTTATCACACCATGCGAGTGGGGATTCAAGCATCTGGAGATGGTTTAGTAATTCAAGATAATCAAATTAAAGATAATCCCCGAAAACAAGCTTGGGTACATCCCACCGGACTGCGAGAACCCAGAGGCGCCGATACTTTTGAAAATCGGGCTATTGACTGGTCTGGTTGGAATGTCAAAATTCAGGGCAATCAATATGAAGTGTATCAGCATAGAATCCAGGATTCTAAATATTTTAGTACCGACGGGGAAGGGATTCTGATTCAAGAATGTTGTGGGGGCACCACCGTCAATGGTGCAGAGATTAAAAATAATCGGGGCAAGGGTTATATTGGCTTGTACAAAACTCAAGAGATTAAAAATGTGACCATTCAAGGAAATGAAGTGTTGCATAGTCCCACGAATAATACCCCGCTGATTTATCTTATGGCGGATACGAACAATCGCCCCTATTCTATGGGAGATGTCACCGTAGAAAATAATACCGTTCAGGGCAGTATTTTCCTCAAAGCTAGTGCCGGAGGATCCAGGAACGTGGTGCAAAATAATCAAGGAAGTAATCAGGGGGCGATCGAGGTTTCTTGCCATGTGCAAGTAACCGGAAACCAAGGCTTTGCAGCCAAACCTTGTTGGCGGTGAATTGGTTATTGGTTATTTGTTGTTGGTTATTTGTGGTTGGCGATCGCTCGTCATCAAAACCCATAACGAATAATCAATAACTAATAACAAAAATATTTATATGGTGTAAGATTTCTAGTAAGCTGTTAACTGGTCATGTAGATGACCGCGAAAAGGGACAAGACTTACACGGAAAAACAGGAGTTTGAGTCATGCCGATCACTTGTAGACTACGGGAAATGATGGCGGAGAAGAAATTAAAGCAGTTTGAGGTGGCGATCGCCACTAAACTCAGTCCGACCATTATTGGCAACCTTTATCACAACCAGTTTCGCCGAATTGACTGCAAAACCGCAGAAAAACTCTGTCATTATTTTGATTGTGAGTTAGGTGACTTGTTTCAACTGCTCGATCAGCCCTCAACTTCGTCCGTGGATTCGACCCCATCCAAATCCAGGACTTAAGTGAGGGCAGTGGAGCGATGGCTACTGAGTGTAATCACTTATAATCACTTATCAGGGAATATCAAGGAATATTTTGATTATTTTGAGTATTTTTACCTGCTCTCAAAGAGTTGTCAGGTGAAATTACTCATGGAGGTGGCGATCGCATCCCCCAGGTATCACCGCTCAAGCGTAACAATTCTTAATGAAATTTCTCAGCAAATCATTTTAATCTTATGAGTTAGTGGTTTTCATAAATCTAGCCGCCAGCCGTTTATTTTTTAAGTGTTGAAAAATCTGGATATGAGCAGTAATCTAGCGACTAAATTGCGTGAGGGAACCAAGAAGTCTCACACGATGGCCGAAAACGTTGGTTTTATCAAGTGCTTTTTAAAGGGCGTTGTAGAAAAAAATTCTTACCGCAAGTTAGTCGCCAACCTCTACTTTGTCTATTCGGCAATGGAAGAGGAGATGGAGAAACAGAAAGCACATCCAATTGTTTCTCAGATTTACTTCCCTGAACTGAACCGAAAAGGCAGTTTAGAGCAAGATTTGAGCTACTACTTTGGTAGTAACTGGCGCGATGAAGTGGTACTGTCTCCTGCCGGTGAAACTTATGTGCAAAGAATTAGAGAAATCTCTGCAACCGCACCAGAACTCTTGGTCGCCCATTCCTATACTCGGTATTTGGGTGATCTCTCTGGGGGTCAAATTCTCAAGAAAATTGCTCAAAATGCCATGAACCTGTCGGAAGGACAAGGGACCGCTTTCTATGAGTTTGCGGATATTGCGGATGAAAAGGAATTTAAGAATAAGTATCGTCAGGCGATGAACGACCTCCCGGTTGATGAAGCCAGCGCCAATCGGATTGTAGATGAAGCTAACGATGCTTTTGGCATGAACATGAAGATGTTTAATGAACTCGAAGGTAATCTGATTAAGGCGATCGGTGTGATGCTGTTTAATAGTGTGACTCGACGACGCACTCGTGGCAGCACAGACTTGGCTACCGCTGAAGTGGCCAACACCTAGGCTGTTTTCACGGATTAGGTTTCGCTCTCCGCTATGATAGAGGCGTGGAATTTCCTTCTGTGGGGGAAATTTCGCGCCTTTATCCGTTACCGGGTGATTTGTTACTGGGTGATTTTTTCCGGTGATTCCGGCCCGATAAGATATATTCCCCTTGGTTGACGGCATGATTGGTGGTGGTATTGAAGACTAAGCCGGGAGTTTGGGCATAAATAGCGATCGCCTCTGGTGGCAGACCTTCTTTATTAAAACTAAGTAGGGAATAAAGCAACTGTCCCGCTTTAACTACAGTTCCCAACTCCACCAAATTTTGCACCAATCCACCAGATCCAGCATAATATTCCTGGATTTCACTTTTGCGATGAAATTGGGTTTGATGGGCAGTGGTTTCCGGGAGGGGAAAACCCGGAATGTCTAACATCCTTTTGACCGCTAAGTAATTTTTAATTCCTCGGACGCCATTAGCTACGGACTCTGGCTGGATTTGCTGACCCCCTCCTAATTCTAATGTCCAGGATTCGACATCAAACTGGATTGGCTGACCTAATTCGGCTAAACATTTTTCCAAGGCTAACCACGGTTTGAGAAAGGCTTCATCAAAGGCATCCCAATCATAGTCATTCATTAAGACGGCATGAGGGAATAAAAACCCTTTAGCACTGTCTTCTCGACTGGAAAAACAATAGAGGTAATCTAAGGCTCGATCGGTGGCACTGTGGCAGTCAATGATGTAATTGGCATCGAGACATAAGGATTGTAATTGATATCGATAAAGAATCCGAAAAGGCACACTCAAGGGAGACTGAATTTGTTGATGTCGTTGGGGAAAACTCTGTTGAATTTTTTGTAAATATTGTCGCCGAATGGTTTCTGGGTGCTGATTCAGTTGCGATTGGGCAAAGGCGAAAATATTTTCTTTTTCTTTTTTATAGTCCCAAAAAATTCGATTCCAGTCTCGGCCATCATAAGGATTATATCGCCCGGTAGAAAAGTGATGATATCGCTGATTAATGCTCAGAGGATTACAGAGGGGGACTAAATAAATTTCTCCCATGAGTTGCTTTTGATCTATGCTGATTAAGAATTGAATTAACTCGTGAATTACGGCGTTACAGGAAATTTATGCCCCATGTAAATTGGCTTGAATATAGGCTTTTTTCCCCGGCTGACTGCCGGTGAAGCGATACACTTGTAGCCCTAAGCGATCGCCAGATGCCATTTGCAGTAGCGGCATTGTCAAAATCGTGAATTCCATAATTTTTTTCTCGATGAATTAAAATCAAATTACCATTTTTTATTGCCCTGATTGCCCATATGAAGGATAAGAAAATTCCGGGTAATTGAGGAATTGCCGATTAATTGCCCCCAGAATCGGCACAGGCGATCGCACAAATCTTGGTGAATCAAGGTTGGGGAAAATAATAGCCACTTTTGGCTTTGGTGAAAAGATTAAACATATTAATACGATCCTTAATGGTAGTCGGCCAAAATTTCTGGTCTAGAAACCGGGTTTCTGTATCTGGGAAGAAAACCTGTTTTATCACTCAGACTAGAAACCCGGTTTTTGGCATTATGCTTATAAAATAGAAAGTAATCCCCCCTTGCTGCCCCCCTTGATCCCTCCTTATCAAGGGGGGCAGCATTCAGATTGTCAGGAGATAGTGATGGAAAATCCCCAAAAAAAACATGGAGTGTTCCCCATGTTGCGCCGAAATTTTTTATTTTTTATGATCGTGGGGATGGCGACAGTTTCTAAAGATTTTGTGATCAATGGGTTTCAATTTTTTTGCCCAAAAGCGATCTCCCTATTAAATCGCCGATTAAATCGCCGTCAATTGTTATCAGAACCTCAAGCAGATATAGAAACGGTGACTCCAGGGATTTCCCCGCCAAAAACAGGGTTAACCGATGCCCCAGTCATTGCTGCCGATCCGCCAAAAGCGATCGCCACTATGACCACTTTGAACAAAAAACAACCGATCGCCCTTGAACACAAAACATTAAAAGATATTTCATTTTACCAAGTAACCATTGATTTAAACGATCCAGAAAATCTGCTGACGATTGGTTTAGCTAATAATGCCACGCAAGCGAATAATTCTCGGTCTACAAAAGGCGATGAACCCTTTGCAACAATGGTGGCTCGTTCTCGCGCTGCGGTGGTGGTCAATGGAACTTTTTTTAGCATAGATGCCCAAAAACAAGTGATGGGAAATATGGTAGCGGGAGGCAAATTTCTCAAATATCGACCGTGGGAAAATTATGGCACCACCTTGGGGGTGAAAGCCGGGAATCAACTAGAAATGAAGACTGCGAGAATCGAAGGAAGACCGCAATGGCAAGAACATTGGTTCTCGATTACCAGTGGGCCAAGATTGCTTAAAGATGGCAAGATTTGGTTGGCACCACAAAGTGAAGGGTTTAGAGATCCTAGTGTGTTGAATATTGCTTATCGGACAGCGATTGGATTTTCAACTCAGAAAAAGTTACTCTTTTTGGTGGCATTTTTGGTTCCGTTATCCTTACAAGAAGAAGCAACTATGATGCAGGAGATCGGCTGCGATCAAGCCATGAATTTAGATGGGGGAAGTTCAGAAGCATTAGCCTATCATGGAAATATTTTAATTGCTCCTGAGAGTTTGTTGACGAATGTGATTGTAGCTTACGATCGCAAATTTCCCGCCCCCAAAGCATTAAAAACCTCCTGGGAGCAGTTTCAAAGGGGCGATCAGTCTGAAATTCCCAAGTTTTAACCAGTTACTTTTTGTTGGCCATTAATTTCCAATCAAAAGTCAACCATCAACCATGGAATCCCTACCCATCAACAGTCAAAAGTCAACCATCAACCATAGAATCCCTACCCATCAACCATCAACAAATGAATTAATGAATTGCGGGATTAAGACATCGGAGGTTTAGCATCTCTTTGTAAATGTTGGCGACCATTTTGGATCACCCGCAGCATATCCGTAAGATTATGTTCGAGATTTTGCAAAACGCTATCGGCATATTCATCGGCATCAGATTCAATCGCTTCACATTCGGCGATCGCCTGACGGCGCATTTCTTCTATTTCCTGTTGGGTTTGTCGGCGCAACTGTTCGATTTCCGCAATAGTCTGCTGTTGGGCCGACTCACACTCGGATTGTACTTGTTTTCGCAGAGCTTCTGCTTCTTGTTTTGCCTGACGGACGATGCCAATTTCATCGAGAATTTGCATCGCTCGTTGTTCTGCCGCTTCAATAATTTCCTGAGCATATTGTTCTGCTTGCATCAGGATGTCTTCTTTCTGACGGACAATGTTTTCCGCTTCGGCAAATGCGGTAGGTAAATTCAGACGGATGAAATCGAGTTGATCGAGGAATTGGTCTTCATCCACAAAAAGGCGTCCCGAAAAAGGAATCCGGGGACTATAGACAATAATGTCCTCCAGGTGATTGAGTTCTCGTTGAATATCGAAATTGGTCGATGCATTAGTTGGTGCCTGTGGGGATAATTCCTCGTTAGAAGTTATTCCCTGGGTTTTGGCGTTGATTCGATCTGTGTCTTGGCGTAACATTTATAGATATCGATCGCGACATGTTCAGGAACAAGGTGGTTAATTGAGCCGCCAAATTTGGCGATCTCTTTGACTACGCTACTACTTAAAAAGCTATACTCGTTAGAGGTAGCCAGAAAAACGGTCTCAATTTCCCATGC
The DNA here is from genome assembly GCF_001276715.1 of Planktothricoides sp. SR001. Taxonomy (GTDB): domain Bacteria; phylum Cyanobacteriota; class Cyanobacteriia; order Cyanobacteriales; family Laspinemataceae; genus Planktothricoides; species Planktothricoides raciborskii. Next base: position 18,021 of record NZ_LIUQ01000039.1, read on the forward strand.
AAGGGTTTTGTTGATATGAGCCATCTGTAGTTCCATCTCGAAGTCTGAGAGCACTCGCAGACCTCGCAGCAAAATTCTAGCTTGACGCATTTTGGCATAGTTGACCGTTAGACCATTGAAAGTGTCTACTTCCAAGTTATTCAGATGTTTGGTGCTTTGGCGAATCTGTTCGATGCGCTGTTCCACGGCAAACATCGGGTTTTTTTTCGGATTAAGCAAAACAGCTACAATCAGTCGATCAAAAAGCTTGGATCCTCGTTCTATCAGATCGAGGTGTCCTAATGTAATCGGATCAAAGCTGCCCGGATAGATGGCGATCGTAGACACAGGGTTGTCAGAGAATTGAGAGATAACTTACTTATAGAGTAGCTTTAATCCGGTAGTTCTGGCAACTCCTAGGCGGTTCTCGGTGAAAATAGCTGGAAATAGCTGCAAATAGGTGCAAATAGATGCAAGTATTTTAACATTTTCCGTAAAATTGGTATTATAGATCGCAGATTTTTTGGCAAAAAGGTTATATAAATTTTTGCTTTTCCCTTTTATCAGGATTTTTATAGGGGTTAATTTTTATGGTATTCAGAGTTATATCTAGGTAAATATTTGGCATTTTTGCTCGGTTAATCAAGATTTATTAACATTGATTACATTTTGTCTATTTTTAGGATAAATTAGCAGATAAAACATAAATTAATCAAATTTTTTGCTAATTTAAATCCGTTTAAGTTATTTTTATGATTTTCAGATTTTCTGATATTAACGAAAAATTAGCCTGCAAAAAATTAGCAAAAACTTAAGGAAAAAATTAAGATTGCTTCGTCCAGAGTTTAGTCCGGGGAAGATTTATGTTAGTTTATTTGAGAGTTTATTTTAAAAACTAATCTGTAGCACTCAAAGATAACCTCAAAGATAATACTTATGAATGATTGGTGGCACCACACATTATTAGGAGATCAGTCGATTCTGATAATTCTGTCAATTCTGATTGGCGCCCATGCATCTTATACAGCGTTGCAAGGCCAGAGAAAACTCCTTCCAGGGCGATGGTTGCCTAGCTTGGCGATGGGGCTGGGCATTTGGGCGATCGCCTTGACCGGGTTATTGGGAATTCAAGCACCGAGAGAATCGGAGTATTTATGGCTGATTATTTTATCCCTGGGGGTAGCGATCGCCGCTTCTGGTCTGGCTTTATCTCCATTGGCGGATCCATCCATAGAATCATCACCGATCCGGTTATTCCACCAGGGAATTTTTTGGACCGGTGCGATCGCCATTCCCCACTATTTAATTTTGGGGTTATCGGCGACATTAGCTGATTCAAACATTATTTATCAATGTAATCTTTGGCTTTTACTTTTGGGTCTGGGTTTAACCACCGGACTATCCGCCTTAAGTTTATCCCTTGGAGATGAAAAAATACCTTGGACAAGGGCTGGGTTGCTGACTGCGGCAATTCTAGGGGAACAAACCCTCACGAACGCGGCAATTCAAATATTGCCCAATCCAGTTTTGCCCAATCCAGCATTGGATCATCAGGTATTTTTTACCTTCACCCTTAAAGGATCCTGGGTGATTTCCCAACCTTTGGTCATAGAGGCGATCGCGGTTGCTACGGTAATCATCGTTTCTTTGATGCTGGCAACAGTCAAGGGTAACCCCATCAAATCTGGGCAAGATGAGGAAAGAAAAGAGGATAGAGGGGAAAGAAAAGAGGATAGAGGGGAGAGAATAGAGGATAGAGAGGAAAGAATAGAGGATAGAGAGGAAAGAAAAGAGGATAGAGGGGAGAGAATAGAGGATAGAGGGGAGAGAATAGAGGCTATAGGGGAGAGAATAGAGGCTATAGGGGAGAGAATAGAGAAAACAGGGGAATCAGAACCCTTACCGGGCAGCGATCGCTCATCACACCTACTGACTAAAAGTGTACAGTTAGAAAGCCGAATCGCTGCACAAACTGCCGAACTGGCTGCCGCCAAACTGAGTTTAGAAGTAGAAATTGCTCAACGTCAAAAGATGGAAGCGACGTTGCAGCAAACTCAACAGCATTATCAAACCTTAGCCCAGGTAGCACCTGTGGGAATTTTTCACACCAATGCCAAGGGTCAATGCTTATCCGTGAACGATCGCTGGTGCGAAATTGCCCGGATTACCAGCCAGGAAGCATTGGGGGATGGATGGATTAATGCGATTCATCCAGAAGATCGCGAGGCGGTTTTTGCGGAGTGGGATCGCGCCGCCCAAACCAATCAAGTCTTTAGATCCGAATATCGCTTTTTGCACGAAGATGGGACAGAAACCTGGGTTTTAGGGTGGATTGGGGCGCAACGCAATCCATCCGGGGAATTATTGGGTTATCTGGGTAGCATTACGGATATCAGCGATCTCCATCGCATCGAACAACAGCTACAGAAATCTCGACAAGAACTGGAACAACGGGTAGAACAGCGCACCACTGAACTGGCAAAAGCAACCGTAGCCCTTCGAGATAGTCAAGCGCGACTTGATGGTATTTTGGCCTCTCTCGATGATGTGGTTTGGTCTGTTTCCACGGAAACCTTTGAATATCTCTATCTCAGTCCGGCGCTGGAAGGGATTTATGGGCGTCCCGCATCGGACTTTTGGCAAAACCCTCAGTTATGGTTAGAGTTGATTCACCCCAAAGACCAAGCAGAAGTCGTCAAGGGATCGGAAGAGTTACTCAAAACCGGCAGTAAAGATGTCGAATATCGGATTTTACTGCCTAATGGGGAGGTGCGTTGGCTGCGCGATCGCGCTCGCATCTTTTACAACGATGAGGGCAAAGCTATTCGCATTGATGGCATCGCCACAGATATTACTAACCGAAAACTTATGGAAGAGACTTTGCAAGAAAGCGATGAACGATTCCGGAAAATTTTTCGGGAAGGCCCATTAGGAATGGCTTTGATCGGCTTGGATGATCAATTTATTCAGGTGAATGAACGCTTATGTGACATGGTGGGCTATCCCCAAGATGAACTGATCCGCTTGACATTTGCAGATATTACCTACCCAGACGATCTGGAACTCGATATTCAATTAGCCCAACGATTGTTCCGGGGAGAACTTCCTTATTACACTTTAGAAAAGCGCTATCTAAAGAAAAACCAGGAAATTGTCTGGATTAATCTCACCGCTTGTGTGATTCGGGACGAAGAAGAAACACCGGTCTATTATCTAGCAATTATTGAGGATATTAGCGATCGCAAACAATCCGCTGCCCGCCTAGAAAAAGAACACCAACAACTCCAACAAATTATTACCAATGCCCCAGTCGCAATGGTGATGTGCGATCGGGAATTAAAAGTCATTGCCCATAGCAATCAATGGCTCGCCGATTATCATCTCCACGGACAATCAATCATTGGCCAGACCCTAGAACAAATCTTGCCAGATATGCCCGTCCATTGGCAACGAATTCAGCAGCGAGCATTACAAGGAGAAATCATTAATAGTCCTGAAGAAGTCGTTCACCAGCAAAATTATCTAAAAATGTATCTACGCTTGGCCGTCAATCCTTGGTACAATCCAGAAGGAGAAATCGGTGGGATTGTCATCGCCACTAATCGAATTGACGAATTAGTGCAAGCCAGAGAAATTGCCTTAGATAATGCCCGAATGAAATCAGAATTTTTAGCCAACATGAGCCATGAAATTCGCACCCCAATGAACGGAGTTTTGGGCATGGCTGGTTTATTAGAACAAAGTCAACTAAATCCAGAGCAACAAGACTTTGTTCAAACCATTATTATTAGTGCAGAAAACTTACTCAATATCATCAATGACATTCTAGACTTTTCCAAGCTAGAAGCTGGGCAAATGCCTATAGAATTTATTGAATTTAATCTCCAACAATGCATAGAAGAAGTTACGGATCTAATCGCCGGTTCTGCTTATAAAAAACAATTAGAACTTGTAAGCTGGATCAGTCGAAAAATCCCCAAAAAACTGCGAGGCGATGCCGGTCGCTTACGGCAAATATTGCTGAACTTAGTCGGTAATGCAGTCAAATTTACCCAATCCGGTGAAGTGATAGTTCAAGCGTTTTTAGAAGCAGAAACCGAAACGGATATAATGGTGATGTTCTGTGTCAAAGATACAGGCATTGGCATTACTCCAGAAAAGCAGAAAAAATTGTTTCAGTCCTTTTCTCAACTAGATGCTTCCATCACTCGTGAATATGGAGGAACCGGCTTAGGTTTGGCAATTTGTCAGCAACTTGTCAAGCTAATGGATGGGGCAATTGGCGTATTCAGTTTAGGCAATTTTTACCCAGAACCGCCGAAAATTTTGCAGCAGATTGAATTCCATCATTGTTGGGAAAAATCCTGTGCAGAAAACATGGTGACTGTTCCTAAATTTTGTTCCGAAAATGGCTCAACATTTTGGTTTACAGCCCGGCTACAAAAAATATCTAATCCCGCAGAAAATTTAACGTCAATTTATCCAAAAAATAATTTAAATGGTTTGAGAATATTGGTGGTAGATGATAATGATACAAATCGCAAAATATTGCGCTGTCAAGCCCAAGAGTGGGGTATGCAGGTAGATGAAGTCAACAGTGGATTGGAAGCGATGAAACTTTTGGAACTCTCTGTAGAAAAACAGCAGCTTTATGATGTGGCAATTTTAGATATGCATATGCCCACAATGGATGGAGAAACCCTGGGGCGTCTAATTCATGCCAATCCCGATTTTGCGCCGATTAAGTTAATTATGATGACTTCGGTTAATTTGCCCAATGCTAAAGAGCGACTTGAGGCATCTGTATTTTCTAAATATTTAGTCAAACCCGTAAAAGAATCTCGGCTACGCGAGTGTTTAAATGAGCTATTTCCAGGAAAGACAACCGGGGCAGAAATTACCAGAAACTTAGAGAATAAACTATTAGAGAATAAAAGCTTAGAAAATAAAAGCTTAGAAAATAAAAGCTTAGAAAATAAAAGCTTAGAAAATAAAATCTTAGAAAATAAAAGCGCTGATCAAATAGGTAATAGGGAAGAATATCTCGAAAAGATAGAAGAAAAAAATAGCCGATATGACTTGGGTTTATCTCCGCTATCTTCAACCCCGCAATCCTCTGATTTAGGGGCTAATTTAGTAGGAGATATAGTAGGCGATATCCTTAGAGAAGATATTACCGGCATTTCTGAAGAATTTACCGAAAATTCAACTCAATTTGCTGAAAAATTTTCTCCCACAATATTAATGGTTGAAGATAATGCCATTAATCAAAAAGTCCTGCAAAATCAATTAAAACGCTTGGGGTACACCAATATAACGATCGCTGCCAATGGTCAAGAAGCACTGGATTTATTAGAAACCGTGAGTTATGATTTGGTACTAATGGATTGTCAGATGCCTGTTTTGGATGGATATCGAGCCACAGAGTTGATTCGGCAAAAAGAAGCCAACGGTGAGCATACCGTGATTATTGCGATGACAGCCCATGCGATGAAAGGCGATCGCGAAAAATGTTTGGCGGCAGGGATGGATGACTATTTAGCCAAACCTATAGATTTGGCTAAATTCGCCGCAATGTTGAAGCGATGGTCGGAATTTTTAGCCACTAATTCAAAGAACCAAAAGCAGAAGATCGTCCAAACTGAAAGTAAGCTAAATAATACCAGGGATATAAAAGATTTAATTAACTTAGCCCGATTAGAGGAAATTTCCGCTGGGGATTGGCAATTTCAAGAAGAACTTTTGCAAGCTTATCTAGAAGATATGGAAATATTGCAAGAAAAACTCCACTCCGCGATCGCCTCTCAGGATTTTACCGCCATTCGCTCTCATGCTCATACAATCAAAGGAGCGAGTAGCAATATTGGCTGCTTATTCGTGGAAGAAATCGCCAGTACCTTGGAGCAAAAATCTGTTCAAAAGGAATCTGCCTCTGTCCTGATGTCCCTCATGGATGAGCTAGAAAATCGTTTATCATACATTAACGATTTTTTTCTCAATAATTTCATCAAATAACGTAATCAAATAACTTAACCAAATCTCCACCGATGAATCCTAGCCCTAGGACGATTGCTCCCAGTAGCACTTTTATGCCACATTAATCCCATTCAACCAATCATCACCAATTCTAGATTATGCAACCACCAGCCCCAATACTCGCTTTAATCTTTGATGTCGATGGCACCTTAGCCGAAACCGAACGAGATGGTCATCGGGTCGCATTTAATCGCGCCTTTGCTGACGCGGGCTTAAATTGGGAATGGTCGATTAATTTATATGGAAAATTACTCAGGGTTGCCGGTGGCAAAGAACGCATCCGCTATTTTATCGATGAATATCTCCCAGATTTTGCCCCCCCTGATGACCTACCCGGATTTATTGCCCAACTCCACGCCCGAAAAACTCAATATTATGGGGAATTGTTAGCCGCTGGCAGCATTTCTTTACGTCCCGGAGTCCGCCGTTTGTTAACTGAAGCCAGAGACGCGGGGGTTAGATTAGCGATCGCCACCACCTCAGCCCCGGAAAACGCCGCAGCCCTGCTGGTTAGCAACTTGGGAAAAGACAGTCTGGCTTGGTTTGAAATCATTGCTGCTGGAGATATTGTTGCCGCCAAAAAACCCGCCCCAGATATCTATCAATATGTCTTAAACCAAATGGATCTATCCCCAAAAGATTGTCTGGCGATCGAAGACTCTCCCCAAGGTCTCGCAGCCGCGATCGCCTCTGGACTAAAAACCGTAATCACCGTCAACGACTACACTCAACACGATGATTTTACCGGCGCCACCCTAATCCTCAATCATCTCGGTGAACCCAACCAACCCTTTAGCGCGATCGCGGGTCACACCCACAACGCCACCTATTTCAACCTAGCCCTAGCCCAAAATTTAACAATTGTTGATTGTTGATTGTTGATTGTTGATTGTTAATTAAACAGACTGTAGGGGCAAAGCATTCGCGCCGAAATATTCCGGTTTAAACGACAATATCTCTGCGCGAATGCTTCGCCCTTACCAACCACCAACCATCAACCACCAACCACCAACCACCAACCACCAACCACCAACTAATAACAAATAACAAACAAATTATTATTTTTCCGAAAAAGTAAGTTATAATCGTCGATTGTGTCTAACCTCATCACGGAGAATTGCCATGTCACGCAAATGCCAACTAACCGGCAAAAAAGCCAACAACGCCATGTCGGTATCCCACTCACACCGACGCACCCACCGGCGCCAAGAAGTCAACCTTCAAGAAAAGCGCATTTGGTGGCCACAAGGCAACCGTTGGATCAAACTCCGCTTATCCACCACAGCCATCAAAACCCTAGACCGCAAAGGATTACAAGCCTTTGCCAAAGAAGCAGGCATTGACTTAAACAAGCTGTAAAGTCCCCTTCTCTTGACCTCTCCCCTTCCCCTCCCAGTCACCCTGGGAGATTTTTTTTACAACAGATCGCTTTTGATGAAAATCTGGGTAAGCTCAAAATATATAGGCTAAAATAATATAGGCTAAAATATATAGGCTAAAATATAAAATATATAGGCTAAAACTCGCATCAATATGCCGATGTAGGGTGGGCATTGCCCACCCTAATAACCATATTTCTGCTGAAGACGATCGGCAAAAATCACGCAAAAATCACATAAAATGCCCAGAATCAGCAGATTTACTGATGCGTTTTACTCCACTTAAACGTTATAACCAAAATAAGCACCCCCGTCTGCATCTACCATGAGGAGCAGCACCAATGGCGAGAAACAAATTCCTAACCACAATCGCAGGTCTCCTGACTAATTTTTCTAATCGTCGCAAATCCCAAATTAATCCGCCAACATCTGAAGGATATGTTCACCGTCAGAAAAGCGATGGTGAAAATGATTTGACTAGGTATTTGACCAAATACTTAAAGAATTTCCGCAATTTCTACCAATCTTTGCTGCCCTCAGCCGAAAGGCAAAACCGTCAAAACTCTTCACGACGGTGGCGCCGATTGATGCAGCATAAGTTGGGCAAAAGTTTTATTAATTTGCTGCAAACCATTGGTCAATTGGGGCGCTATTTGAGCGTTCCAGCTTTTTATCGTCTGTGGCGCAACTTTTTTGTCGCTTATCGTCAACGCACCCAAGCGGGTTTTGTCCTCCCCGTCACCATGCTGATGGTTGTGGTGATGTTGTTGGTGGTGACATCTTTGATGTTTAGAGCATTTCAACGCTCTGAGCAAGTGATTGGGGATTACCAGTTGCAACAAGTCAAGAATACCTCCACCCCGGCGATCGAACGAGCCAAAGCCAAGATCCAACTGCTGTTGGCTCCTGAAGCAGAAACCGAAGGAGCGTACTATAGTCAGAAATCAGGTATTCCCTCAGAATCGGAAATGGAGGAATTGCTGGCAGGGGATGCTGCTTACACCTGGACAGGAGAAACCAGACTAACACCGGCTAACCTGGGTATCACCGTAACTCCGGATGGGGGTAAGATTGCGGCTTGGAAATTTCAGTCAGACAGTGACGGGGATGGCACCAACGATACCATAACCGCTTATGCCATCTTGGTCAGAAGCGCCCGGAAAGTTGGCAATAAAACCAAAACAATAGATCACCGCTTGGCAGAAAGTAATCCCGCAACTCATGAAGTAATTCCTGATAATGATCCTGATAATGACAGAAGTAAATTATTTGTGGTCAGCAATGGTCCAATTGCTGCGACCAGTTCCGGTAGTACCTCTTGCCAGCCCAAATACCAGTCTGAAACAACCGGTGCCAGCAAGACCGATGCGGAGGGATGGTTCCAAATGGGGGGCGGTGATGCCGTACTGAAAAAAAATATTCAAGTTTATGCCGTTAGTTTGCCCATTGACAACAAAGGCAACCTGAGTAATCCAGTAATCTCTACAGCCCAATACCAGCAAGACCGCAGTGCCGACCGTGGGAATAAGTGGGGGGCTTGGTTCCGGACTGATATCGAAATCAACCCTGCGGCTAATTTTGATTGGAATGGCGCAATTCATACGGAAGGCAGTTTGTATATCATGGGTCAGAAAGATTTTAACGGGAAGTTAATTAGCGAGAAGGAATCTTGTTTCCTCAATCCCAAGCAAAATTCAGACATTACCATTGGTGGCCATTTGGTCAATTCTGAAATGACCAGAAATCAAACGTCTAGTGGAGCAGTCAAGTTTGAACTCTATCCTGATGCAAATCTCTTTCCCGTGACTAATGCCACTGACTCATCGAAGTACACGGGCAGTCCCATCGATCTTTCTATTAATCCTCAAGCAGTTCTGTTGCAAAACAAGTCAGTGGCGCGGGGGGGCGAAGGATTTTGGGAAAACCAGGTAAATTCGAGTTGGGTCAATAGTGATTTAGCCACTAAACGAGTTTCGATTTTACAAAGTGGTCAAGCGCCTCCGTATATTGATGATACTTATCGCGCCGATAACCGCTATGGGCCAAAAGTGGGCTACAGCAGCAAGGTGACAACTCCAGAATGTGTCCTGGGTAAGGCTGTGGGTGGCAGCGGCTGCAATACTGTTACTCCCAGTGTCGAGCAGGTGATTCGCAATGAACCACCGGATCCTGTGCTGCAACCGGATGATTATGGCTTGGATGGCTACTGGGAACGCCGCGCCAGAGGTCAAGGCACTCGAATTATTGTGGGACAGCGCCTGGAGTTGGGGAATGCTTTTGGTTGGGTACAAGATTTGTCAAGTCCCCCAAACGACATAATTACCGAGACTGAAGATAAAAAACGTGGGGATGATCCCCTGAATCCGCCCAGGAATCCGATCGCCAACACAAATATGAATAGTCGGCGGCATGAACTGCGCCAACGTCGGACGCAGTATGACAACTTGGCAGCCGTCCAATCTACTTTGGTCTATCACTACACCGATACAAGCAAAGGTTATGACCCGGTGGCGGCGGTGGCGACGACGGTTCACCCCGGAACAGAGAATACACTCAAAGAAAGCGCGAAGTTTGAAACCATTGCTTTTAAAGACAAGACTGGAACAGAACAAAAACCCATTGCGATCGACTTTTTTAATGGATATGGCACGAATGGCTGGGAATTTGCACCGCCAACTGTCACCAGCACCAGTCTGTCGTCTACCGCCCCTTTGGGCAAAGCATTAAGAAATTTGGCCTATTTTGCGGGCGACCCAGATGGAGCATTTCCACCCAAACAAGAGGCGGGTAAAGTGCATCCTTTACCCCAGTTAACTATGTGGGGGAATTTTTCCAATCTCCGGCGAATTTTTGATCAAAATACCAGTATTACTTTGCCCAAAGCGGGAACGCCTGGTAATATTAGCCTTGCGGATTTAACCACCCTGCAAACCGCATCCGCAAATTTAGGAATGTTGGCTTATAACATTGATTATTTGCAAAGTTATGACTATGCAAATAATCAAACCTATGGTTTAGGTGGCGGTATAGCAAAGCTAGGTGAGGCTCTTTGGAAGTTACAAGATCAGAATTCTACGAATGGTGAGGTGATCGATATTCCCTCGCCAGCGGCAATCAATTATAATCTACCTCCTGATGCTTATATCGCAGCCCTAGAAAGAGAGAAAACTAAGCTAAACATTACCGATGATGTGATTAAACTTGCTCGGTTGGTGATGACTAAGGAGCAAGTAGAACGCGATCGCACCTATGGGTTTAAACATAGTGACGCCAATCATCCTGAGAATCAAAAAGTCACTGGAATTAATCCCTACAAGCTTAGTTTAGTTGACAATCCGAGCCTATTTTATAATCAAACTGTAAACATTGCCTGTGATGTCACCAACTCCTCTACTGGCAACAACTTTTTTGGCATCGGCAAACCAACCATAAAGACTCAAGAACAGCAATTTATCGGCCTCTCTCGCCTTTGCTCCAATAAGCCTAAATTCCCATCCTTGTACTATATTTTCCCGAAAGTGAACCACGGTCACGCGGGAACAGGCGACCATGCACAACCAAATGACGAACCTTATATTAGGGATGCTGACATCACCACTATTAATAGTGGAAATGACCGATACAAAGCCTTAGATAATGCCGATATCGCTACCATTAAGATTAACCCGAAAAAGGCGGATCTGACCGATTGGGTTCTGCCTCAGAGTACCATAACTTTCACGAAGATTGAGGAGAGTCAGGCAGCACCAAACAATAGTCAGAGAGAAGTGATTCAAATTGTTAACGGTACAAACTCTACAAACCGCCGGGTAGCGATTAAAGATTCTGCCTTATTCAATGGTCGGGAAGAAATGAATGTGCGGGTACTCAACCTGGACGTGGATATGTTGCGGTCTGTTTCGCCCCCGAACGACAACACTGAAACTTGGCTCCCCAAGAGTGGGATTATGTATGTGTTCCGGGAAGATGCCGTCCGGGAAGATGCGATCGCCCGTCCAGGAGGATCGCAAATGAATGCTTCTACTCCCACAGACCCGACATTAGACGCCAATGGCATGAGTACCAAGGCGATCGACTACTACGCCGATCCGGATCGCCGTCCTTATGGCTTCCGCTTGAAAAATGGCCAAGACCTCCGACGTAAACCCGGTGGATCGCTGAATAAGTCAATTCTCCGAGGCTTAACTCTAGTCTCCGACAACCCAGTGTACATCCAGGGTGATTTTAACCTGCATACCTCCAACGGCAGTGACACCCTTACAGAGTTGACGGGTCTGTCAACAAAACGTGTCGTAGACTCCAACTTTGCCAACCCAGAGGTGGACTATTGGCGACCGACAGAAGTTCTTGGAGATGCGATTACTGTCATTTCTAATAACTTCTGTGATGGCAGCATTCAAGAAGGGTATTTAAACACTGGCCCGATGACCACTGTCATTGACGATGCTAATACTCAGAAGAAGTATGGTTGCCTAAACAATACACCCCAACGGACTTCATACTCCAACCAAAATCGCCCACGCCCAACAGTGCAATTATTCCCACAAAATTCCATTAGTACCCAATCTTGGGTGTTATCAAATCCCTGGGAAGCTCATCCAACCACCAGCAATTCTCCAAAATCTCCCATTGTGATTAACTGGAATGGTGAAGTTTTAATTACTGACAGGGTGACAAGCACCACCGGCCCCTATATCAAAAATCAGAAAGCATATGACCAGCAATATAATGCCTTTAGCGCTCGTGACTTTAATGCATCCAGCAGCTACATAGGCAGAGCGATCGACACGAAAGCAAATCTCACCATGGTTAATGGCGTGGTTCCGGCACAAACTAACCAAGGAAATGGCGGTTTAATTAACTTTCCCCGAATGCTGGAAAACTGGCGTGTAGATGGAGGAAGTCAAGATAAAACCCTGACAATTCGTGGGTCATTCATGCAATTAAACTTTAGTCAATATGCCACAGGGCCATTTGATCAAGACGCCTGGGAACCGGGAATCGCCTCGGATAGCAACGAACGCATTTTCTATTACCTCCGACCTAACCGGGTTTGGGGTTACGATGTGGGTTTGCAGTACCTTCCCGCCGGTCCGGTTGCTCGACGGATCCTCGTTCCCGGTAATGAACGCAGTGAATTTTACCGGGAACCGAAAGGGGATGACCCATACATTTGCCTACTCAGAACCGCCCTTGGTTTTGCTTGTAATTAATAGGAGGGCCAAATGTGCTTCCAGATGCACCGCTTAACCATCAAAAAAACCGGGTTTCTGCTGTTTGTTTCAAAAGTTATCTGTTTATCGCGAAAAAGAAACCCGGCTTCTTCTGAAAAAGGACTTACCCTCGTGGAATGCTTGGCGGCAATTGTGATCTTTGGTCTGTCCATTACCGCCATCACTTCACCCATCATGTTGGCCATGGCCACTCGTGTCCGGGCATACCGAGTACAACAGGCCATGCAAATTGCCCAAGGAGAAATCGATCGCGTCCGACTGATTCTCGAACGGGGGGATTTATCTCTCGCCCAACTAACCCCCTTGCTGCCGCCGAATGCGGGGGGTGGGGAAGCCGCAGCATTCGGGGCACCGACTGCCGAGGATACAGCCTGTAAAACCACCGCCAGCACCCCCAAACCAACGGCCAGCAACTCTAATCAATGGTGCCGAGTCACCCTGAAAAATGAGGAGTTTGCTGTGCAGACATTCCGTACCAAAACTACAGCATTAAAGGACATTTCACCAGACAGCAAAAGCCAAACCCCCATTGGCTTGATGATGGGGGTCCGGGTTTACCCCATTGCCGCCATAAATAGCAAACAAGCCCTAAGCAAAGAACCCATGTCTCTCGGATTTTCCGCCATCACCACCTCCAGCGCTGCCCCCCTGGTGGCCATTTACACTCCAATAGTTCGGAGTGATTTGGATGAGTCTGCCGAAGTTTACAAAGCGCTTTTAAAGTAAGTTACTGGTTGCTGGTTATTGGTTATTTGTTATTCATAATTGAGCAAGACAAACAACAAATAACCAACAACAAATAACCAACAACTAACAACAAATAACAAAGATAAGAATTATGAGTAAATTAAATCATATTCAAATTATTTACAAAAGATGTCGATCCTATCTAAGTCAAACCAAAGATAGCGGATTTACCCTGCTCGAAGTATTAATGGCGATCACGGTTTCTAGTGTCGTTGTCTATGCCATGCTTTCCTTAGTGGTCAGCTTATTGGAAACAGAAAAAAGAGAAACCGCCAAAACCCAAACTCAAATCGAAATCGGCCAAGCGATCGATTACATTGCTTCAGAAATTGAACAAGCCGCTTATATTTATGAAAGCTCATGCTTAGGCGGTGGGAGACAGTCTGATGGAAATCCCGTCAATGGAGATGAATCTTGTCCAGGATTAAGCAATATTATTACATTTCCCTCTGGGTTGACTCCTGTCCTGGCTTTTTGGAAATTAGAAGCCGTTCCTTATAATACTGCCACTAACAGCAATGAAGCATTGCCTGTATCATGTTTAAATATGCCTACTACGCCTATTAATTTACAAGAAGAATGTTATGGCATAAAAAATAGTCGAAGTAGCTACACCTTGGTCGTCTATGGACTCCGAACTGACACTAATGATACTTGGGATGGCCCAGCCAGAATCACCCGCTATCAAATGCGGAAATATAAAACCGATGATTTAAAAAATTTAACCAAAACCGCTGAATATCTCATCAATAACCAAGACCCGGAAACTACAACATTTCAAAAATGGCCTTGTACTAACTCACCTTGTTCCCCCAAAAAAATTACTCAATACAACGATGATGTACTCGTAGACTTAATCGATGACGATAAGAATCAAAGTACCGGAGGAACTCAGGCCATTTGTGATCAAAATAAATATGTGAACACTACATATAGCCTCAGTCCGGCTGCAAATACCCCTGATGGTTTCTACGCTTGTGTTTCCAGTCCCGGTGGTTCCGGTGGTTATCAAGATGCCGTAATCTTTATGCGGGGCAATGCCGCCGCCCGCGCTGGAGAAGAACCCAAGTCACAAAACCCTGCTTATTTACCAAGCATCAGCAGACGAGTCAAAGCGGGTACTTTATTAAACCGAACACCACCAGAGCCTTCAGAATAATTAATATGGTTATTGGTTATTTGTTATTTGTCCTTGGTCATTTGTTCTTGGCCATTTGTCCTTGGTCATTTGTCCAACAAACAACCCCCCCAACCCCCCCTCAAAGGGCGGGCAACAACCAACAACATGCATAATCCCTACCCAACAACAAACAACCAAAGAATCCCTACCCAATAACAAAAGAATCCCTACCCAATAACAAAAGAATCCCTACCCAATACTATGATTAATCTACCAACTAGGAAAAATTGGCTGAAGCACCACTCTAATACATCTGGCTTTACCCTATTAGAGTTATTAGTGGTCGTACTCATGATCGGAATTCTGGCTGCCCTGGGAATTCCCAGTTGGATCTCCCTAGTCAACAATAACAAAATTAGTAATGCTCAATCAGAAGTATTCCAAGCCATGCGGGATGCCCAAAGCAAAGCCAAGGTGAGAAAGACTACTTGGGAAGCGCGGTTTAAAAATGGCCAAAATGCCAATGGTAACCCTGCGATCCAGTGGTCAGTGAACTCAGCCAGTGGTAGCCCAATATGGCGAACTATTAGTAGTCCAGGAGTTCAAGTCGATACAGCACTGACAGATATGAATAAAATTGGCGAGTCATGGTCAGTCCAATTTGACTACAAAGGTGAAGTCAAGGTTACTGATCAAGGTAAAAAAATTACTGTAGTTATTGGCAATGGCGGTGGGCGGAAAAAATGTGTTTTTGTCAAGACTACTTTGGGCGCACTGAAAACCGCTGAGGGAGATAAGTGTAACAATTAGCTATTAGTTATTGGTTGTTGGGTAGGGATTCTTTGGGTAGGGATTCTTTGGGTAGGGATTCTTTGGGTAGGGATTCTTTGGTTATTGGTATTGCAACAGTGGGAACGAATACAGTGGCTTGGAATGGTAAAGAGGGCAATGGAAATGATGTTCAGCCAAGTGTTCTGGGCTATCGAGTCCAAGTAAAATACGGGGAAGTTCATTTTCCCTTGATTGATCCAGAGTCAAGTAATTATGTCTGATTTAACTAAACCATCAGAAAAGTTGCATTTACTGCGGCATTTAGCGGATTATCCCCCCTCGCTCCCCTTTGAAAGGGGGGAAAGATTAGGGAAAGTTTTCCGGTTAAGAAAAGCCGGAAAAATTTCTGATTCAGGATTTACCGATCGCCCAGATCGATGTAGGGGTGATTCGCGAATCACAGAAACCGGGTTTCTTCTTCGCATCCCACAGTTAACTGCTGATATTCATAGCAGAAACCCGGTTTCTTCTTGGAGAAATGCGAGCAATGCTAGAAATGGAGCGAATAATTTTCTTCCGTCCAGTGGCTTTACGCTTCTAGAGCTTTTGCTGGTGGTTTTTATTATCAGTCTTTTAGGCGCGATCGCGATTCCTAGTTGGCTATCATTGCTAAATACTACTCGAGTGAATAATGCTCAGAGTACCTTATATTCAGCAATGCTCCAAGCCAAGAGCAAAGCCACCGAACAAAAAGTGATTTATCAAGTCAGTTTTCGAGAGCAAAATAATACTGCACAATGGGCGGTTCATCCAGTGACGATAAACCCATTGGATGCGGGTTGGCATGATTTAAATCCCTCAGTAAAAATTGATGCAGCGGAGACGACTTTGTATAAGCATCCTGCCACAGGAGTTTGGCGAGTACAGTTTAATCATAAAGGTCATGCCAATGGTCAGTTAGGCAGAGTCACGGTGGCGCTGCGGGATAGTGGCAAGAAAAAACGGTGCGTTTTTGTGTCTACTTTGTTGGGGGCTTTGCGGCAAGGACAGGAAAATTCTAAGCCCAAAAATGGCCGGTATTGTTATTAGGATTAATAGGTGGGGAACTGTTGTTGGTTGTTGGTGGGTAGGGATTCTTTTGTTGGTTGTTAGGGATTCTTTTGTTGGTTGTTAGTTGTTGGGTAGGGATTCTTTTGTTGGTTGTTAGTTGTTGGGTAGGGATTCTTTGGGTAGGGATTCTTTGGGTAGGGATTCTTTGGGTAGGGATTCTTTGGTTGTTTGTTGTTTTAGGAAATTGTTGTTTGTTGTTTGTTGTTTGTTAATGGTTGACTGGTAGGGGCGAATGGCCATTCGCCCCTACAGACTGTTGACTGTTTCCACCCCCGCTCCTCCGCTCCCCTGCTCCTCCGCTCCCCACACCCCTGGTCAACGATTAACG
This sequence comes from Planktothricoides sp. SR001, assembly GCF_001276715.1. Taxonomy (GTDB): domain Bacteria; phylum Cyanobacteriota; class Cyanobacteriia; order Cyanobacteriales; family Laspinemataceae; genus Planktothricoides; species Planktothricoides raciborskii. The sequence continues at coordinate 34,725 of NZ_LIUQ01000039.1, forward strand.
CAACGCTTCGGGGCAATAGACCGCTAAAATAGAAGCGAATTATCGCTTAGTCGCAAATTGTTGGCCCATGACCACAGCTACACCAGTTAAAACGAAGTACGAAGCCATTATTGGTCTGGAAACTCACTGCCAGGTAAAGTCTGACACTAAGATTTTTTGTCATTGTTCTACGGAATTTGGCACTCCTCCCAACACGAATGTTTGTCCCGTGTGTATGGGAATGCCCGGAGTGTTGCCCGTACTCAATGAGCGAGTGCTGGAATATGCGGTGAAAACCGGATTAGCTCTTAACTGCCAGATTGCCAAGTACAGTAAATTTGACCGAAAACAGTATTTTTATCCCGATTTGCCGAAAAATTATCAAATTTCTCAGTATGACTTGCCGATCGCGGAACATGGTTATCTGGAAATTGAATTAATTGATGATGACGGCAATGCTGCCCGCAAGAAAATCGGCATTACTCGCTTACACATGGAAGAGGATGCGGGTAAGTTAGTGCATGGAGGGAGCGATCGCCTCGCGGGTTCGACTCACTCCTTGGTAGACTTCAACCGCACTGGGGTGCCGTTGATGGAAATTGTCTCGGAACCAGATATCCGTTCCGGGGCTGAAGCAGCGGAATATGGCCAAGAACTCCAGCGCATTGTCCGCTACCTGGGGGTCAGCGATGGCAATATGCAGGAAGGTTCTTTACGCTGTGATGTGAATATTTCCATTCGTCCCGTGGGACAAAAAGAGTTTGGCGTTAAGGTAGAAATCAAGAATATGAACTCCTTTAGCGCTATTCAACGGGCGATCGACTATGAAATCGAGCGGCAAATTGAAGCCCTAGAATCCGGGGAAAAGATTTTCCAAGAAACCCGTCTCTGGGAAGAAGGCAGTCAACGCACGATTAGTATGCGTTCCAAAGAGGGTTCTAGTGACTATCGTTATTTCCCCGAACCGGATCTCGGCCCAATCGAGATACCTGCATACCAGTTAGAAGAGTGGAAGTCCCAACTACCCGAACTTCCTGCGGCCAAACGGCATCGTTATGAGAATAATATCGGCCTTTCTGCTTACGATACTCGCGTGCTGACGGACGATCGCAGCGTTGCCGAATATTTTGAAGCCACTTTACAAGCTGGTGCCGATGCCAAACTAGCCGCTAACTGGATTATGGGCGATATCACCGGCTATTTGAAAAACGAGAAACTGACTATCGATCAAATTGCCCTGAAGCCTGCGGAACTCAGCGAACTGATTTCTTTAATTCAAGCAGGCACGATTAGCGGCAAAATTGCCAAGGATATTCTGCCAGAATTACTCACCGCTGGCGGTTCTCCGAAAGCCCTGGTGGAAAGTAAGGGATTAATCCAAATTTCTGATACCGGGGCTTTAGAAGTCATGATTGCTGAAGTTTTGGCCGCCCATCCTGATGAGTTGGCAAAATATCGTGGCGGCAAGAAGCAACTAAAAGGCTTTTTTGTCGGTCAAGTGATCAAGAAAAGTGGCGGACGGGCCGATCCGAAGTTAACCAATCAGTTGCTTTCCCAGCAGTTAGACGGTTAGTTAGAAACCCGGTTTCTTCAAGAAACCGGGTTTCTCTATTCTATTGCCTAGTTTTCACATATTGCGCTACCACCGGATTTAACGTAAAACAAGTTATTTTGCCCCGTTCTTCTGTTTCCACAATAAATCGCCTCACCAGCGATCGCACAGCATTGATTAACTCGGTAGGAGATAATGTTAATTCGTTTAACAGTTGCGATAATGCCACTGCTTCTGTTGAGTAGGCAAGCTGAGTAATTACCGCAATTTCGGATTCGGTTAATCGCTGAAATTGTTGTTCTAAGCGCCAGCGTAATGACTCATCTAACATGGGCATATCGTATTGCAAAAAATCAGCTACACTGCCGCCAAATAATTCGGCAATTAGAGTCGCCGTTATATTTAACCAGAGAGGATTGCCTTGATACAGATGAATCAGGGTTTCCCACATTGATTCATCGGATAACTGATGCCCGGTTAAAATATCTTTCGCCGCGATGCCTATACCGACTAAAACTAAGGAATGAATCGGATAGTTTGATTTTTCTAATTCGGCAATTTCTCTAGGTTGTTCGGCACTAATTAAAATGAAACAACTATGATGATTTACTTCGGCAACTTGTTGGAAAAATCGCTGATAATCTTCATAACCCGGTTTGTATTGTCCGGCAAGCTTACCTTCACTGAAAAGTGCCTCTACGTCATCGAATACGATTAAGCAACGATGCTGCCGTAAGTAGTTAAAAATTTGACTATTAGCGATTCCCTGCTTGCCCCAAACGGGCGGGGAATTTTCTGCTGATTCGGAGAAAATTTGTAGCAGGTTTGTCAGCATGGTTTCCAGGGGGGGTGAAAACCGGAGGCTGCGATAGATAACGTAATTAAATTGGGTTTTGATTCTGTCTATTAAGCGGATAGCCAAGGCAGTTTTGCCAATGCCACTCATGCCTAAAATTGCTACGAGTCTTGTGGGTATGTTAGGGATATCTCGACTTTTATAGCTATCATTTACGATCCATTGTTCTAGGGTGGCTAGTTCGGTGGTGCGTGAAGCGAAATCACCCCTAGGCGAATCGTAAAAGGTGAAGATTTCCGGTGCGTCACCTAAGTCTATATATAGTGGAGGAGGATTTGCTTGGTCAGGTTGAGTTTCTGTTGGGCTTCGCGCCCTTTCTGAACAATTATTGAGGTGATTATTAATTGTTACATTATCTCTAGCAATAGTTGTTGGTGAATAACTATTATAAAATATTGCCCTTTTCAGTATCGATCTCACATTAACTTTACTAACTTCTTCCCCTAATACGTCAGACAGTATTTTCCAGAGTTCTGCCGCAGCAACTCGAACATAACCTTCAGTGCGATCGCGCTCTTGAGCAATCTTGGCATACTTCTGTCCTTGGAGTGCTTCTGTTAAGATCCCCTCTTGCAAATCGTCCAGGTGTTTCCCGGTTTTGGCAAACACCTTTTCATCGACAAATCTTAAGACTTCCTGAAACTCCATAACTCATATCTGGGGTAATTTTTCCTAATTTTATCTAATTGTTGATCACATTTTACATAATTTTACATAACAAAATCTAACTTTTTGTAACAGACTCAAGGCAGCGGTTGGCCAAATGCAGGTATGGTAAGCTTTTCAGTAAGGTTGAGATCCCTAGACCTGACCGTGTTAAGCTGAAACGCATTTATCTGGCGCCTTAATCTGCTGACAAGGTTTGTCGCTACTGATTCACGAGGATTTCGTAGGACACTTTGAATACGTCCAAGCTTACATCTAGTGCAGTAGAGGATCCAGGCTAATTTTTAGGTGTGAGTTATCCAAATTGCACCATGACGAATATTGGATTTCAAAATACTGCAAAATATTCAAGATGCAATCGACGATCAGCTTCAAGTCTTTTTAATAAAATTTGAAGGAGTTAATATATATGATGATTAGTGAAAATGAAATTCCTCTGGTTAAAGGCAGAACTAGCGCTCAAAGTGAAAGTGTAGAAACAATTGTTGGACGCATGGATAGCGGAGATGTTTATATACCTGATTATCAAAGAGATTCAGATCAGTGGGATGAGCGAAAAAAATCACTATTTATCGAATCTCTATTAAATAATTTAACAATTCCAGCTTTCTTTTTATGTGAGCAAGAAGACTATCGGTATGAAGTGGTTGATGGTCAACAACGTTTAACAACTATTCTTGATTTTATAAAAGATAGATTTTCTTTAAGTCAAGATGAATCAATTGATTATTTATTGCCTCAATCAGTTCAATATAAAGGTAAAAATTTTAGTGATTTAGGTGACAAATTACAAAGAATTTTTAATGGTTATCCGTTGACAATCATCTATCTACCCTCAACTATGCCATTAAGCATAAAGCTTGAGGTTTTCCGAAGAATTAATGAAGGCGGTACTCCTTTAACAGGTCAAGATATTCGTTTAGCATATTACAGTCAGTCTGAAACTGTGACGTTCATCCGCTTGTGTGGACTTCACGCAGATAGTGAGTCTTCAAAGCGAATGATAGAAGCAGCAAAGAAAAGAGAACTTTCCAACCCTTGGCTTGATTTTCCAGAAGCACAAGAGGAATGGTCTTCTTGGTGGAGTGAAAGAGCACAAGCAAAAGGTCAAACTCCATCTTTAATGTTTCTTTGGTATCTTGTATGTCTAGAACGTAAAAAGCTACATAATCTGCTTACACCAGGAGGAACTCAGCATTTAAATATTGTTTTTAGAGGGACAACTGAAGAGGTACTAGACATTTATTGCGCTCAACTTAAATATCAGGAATCTCAACCAGAAAAAAGTAACGAATTTGTCTCCAACTTAAAAGTAATTTCTCAAGAGTATTTTCCTCCTTTTGCTGAGTGGATCAAGGAAATTTTAAGTTATGGACTTACTGGAGTTAGCGTTGATACTTACAAACAATTAGCTTTATTTATTGCCGGTGCTGTTGAATTGAAAGTTGAACCGAAAAATCTTTCTCATAACCAATGGACTTCAATCGGCAATTTTCTTCGCAGACCTCGGCAAGCTAGTAAAGATATTTTAAAAGTAGATGATGGATATCCTGAACCTAAAGGACGTTGGTTGGGTAAGAGAGGGCAGAACGAACAATGTAAGAAGGTTGTTGAAATTGTTAAAGCAATTATAGAAAATAATGACTAATGTTCCGAAAGGTTTAGAAGTCTGCGATCCTCGGCAAAGAAACTTTCCTGTTAGCTGGAAGGAAGCATATTTTAGAATGCACTTCAGAGATGATGTAAAAGGATACGTTTGTCCTCTATGTAAACAAGTGTTTAAAGGTTCTAAAGGCTTCGCTCAATTAAGAGGAGATCACATTCATCCATTTTCTAAAGGAGGATTGACGGTTTGGGAAAATCTTCAACTATTATGTGTTAGCTGTAACTCAAAAAAATACAACAAAGCCTAAAAAGCTATCAGGACTTAAGCATTCCTTATCGTAGTAGAGGCAATTTATGAATTGCTCCTACTACATTTAACGCTAAAGATCGCGCTTTGTTTGCAACTTAGTTCAGAACGTGGCTTGCCGCTTACCGTTGAAACGCATTAGAGGTCATGCTTTTCTCGATTGCCTCAAAACCCCGGTTTTTTCAAAAAAACCGGGGTTCTTTTATTCTAATACCATTTACAAAAATTCATGCAATTTGGGCGCGGGAGCACCCGGATTGGGATCGCCCCTACTGATGGCTAAATCAATCTCGTAATTGTAGCAATAATTTTTCAGGCTTGGTATAACTTCTCAGAGTTAAGTTAAATTGTTTCACCAAAGCCGAAAGGTTACGGTAAGCTTTCGCTATGCTTTTTGGGCTTATCGCCCTTTTTTTCTAATCCCAAGACGGAAAATGCGATCGCTTTAATATACCTCACTGCGATGAGCGATCGCAGTAACAATTACCTGCTTTGTCCCCTCGTCAATGCAATAGACAACTCGATAATCTCCAACGCGATAGCGATAGTATCCGGCTAAGTCTCCTTTGAGTGATTTAATGTTGGGATGACTGCGAGGATCGACTTTCAATCTCTCAAAACATCGGTCTAGCTTGCGTTGCAAAGACGCATCAGATTCTTCAAAAAAATCCCTAGCATCAAAACTTAGCAAAACTGAATAAAAATCAAGGTTTGCATCAGTATGATCGTTTGAGTTGGTCAACGGTCGTCACCTTCCCTGCTGCTACATTTTTTTTAGCTTGATTAAATACTTCTAGAAACCCTGGAATTTTCAATAATTCTTCTGTAGCATCGTTGCTTTCCCGTTCTGCTAAATAAGCTAAGAAATCAGCCGCAACCAGCAGCCGTTCAGGAGATAAGCGATCTATTTTTGATTTAAGTTCTTGATAAGCCATCCCAGAAGATTGTTCGGCTAAATTATCGGGCAAATCGGCTGCGGTTTCTGCGATTTCATCCGGCGGAATTATCTGATTATCCCCGTCTAATTTGCCTCCAAAATTCAGGAGATTATTGAGGTCTTTTAATAAGCGGATTTTATCCACTCTCGTTAGATTTTCAACTTGAGTAAGTACCTCGTTATATGTAGGCATAGACTCTCTGCTTAGTTCTTTTGTGGTTGACTCTATTATAAAGAGAGGAAAAAATTTTGGCAATCAGGTTGGCGGATTGATGAGCGATCGCTCATCTGTTATATCGCATTCCCCCAAAAACCCCCCAAAAACCCCCCGTAGGGACACCGCATTGCTGTGTCCTTTGTGTCCTAAACCTGGGAAAATATTAAGAATGCGATGATATGCGATTCCCCACTACCTCGCGGGGGCAAGCTTCGGAATCCGATCAAAGCGGAATCGCGCTTACCGCCCCCCACCAAAAAAACCATTAAACAACTTGCCCAATCTAATTAAATGGATTCAATATACTTAACCCATCAACTCGCTTAAAATCATCAGTATTGCGAGTTATCAAAACACATCCCTCCACTAAGGCACAAGCTGCAATTACGCCATCAGCTAATTTCAATCGATAATCTCGGCGAATTTGGGCGGCACGATCTAAAACGGATTCGGTCAATGATACGCAGTTCAGCAGCCTCAAAAATTCTCGCATTCCATTGGCTTGTTCTTCTGTCAATTCTGGGTAACAAAGTAACTCTACCCAACTAATCGGACAGTAAAATGCTTCTGCATCTCCCGCATCGATTTCATCAAATATCGACTGAACTTCCGGTTCATCATTGAAATAGTAAATGAGAATATTTGTATCCAGAAGATATTTATGACTCATCCCACTCTTGTCTTAGTTGTAATTGAAATTCTAGTGCATCCACCCGCTTAGGCAAAAAACCACGCCATTTACCTAAATTTTTCCTAGGTAATTGTTGGCTACTCTTTTCCCCTTCGGTTGTCACCTGCTGACGAACCAGACTTGCTAAGTCTTCTAATAGACGTTTTTGCTCATCAGGCGTTAAACTTTGAGCGCGATCGAGTATTTCATTGTAAGTAGACATAGACAATTGAGATTTATGGCTATTTATTATGTATTATACCTTAACTGGAGATGGCGAGATATTCAACGCAGCGATATTTTTTTGATGGCTGGCGATCGCATTCCCCAAAAACCCCTGTAATGACACAACATTGGTGTGTCCTTTGTGTCCTAAACCTGGGAAAATATTAAAGGTGTGACGATATGCGATCGCCTTAAGGAATCAGTTTTGTGGAATCGCGCAAATTAGCAAAATCTTCATCATCAAAGATGATTCCTTCCTGTTCAATAGTAGGGGCGATTCGCGAATCGCCCCTACATTTTTGGAAACCTTCCCAAAAATCCGAACCAGGCTTTTGTTCGTGTCGCTGCCGAATTAATTCAACTAAATAATCTTGTTCTTCAACAGATAAACTATCAAGGGAATCAATCGTCGTTGTTTGTTGGTGGTTGTTGGTTGGTCGTCAACAAACAACAATCAACAATTAACCAACAACAAACCCGGTTTCTTCAAGAAACCGGGTTTGTTTTATCCTAACTTCTCAGAGTTAAGCTAAATTGTTTCACCAAAGCATCGCGGACTTTATTATGAATAGGTTCGATGTCTTGGTCGGTGAGGGTACGATCTCCCACCCGATAGACTAAACGAAATGCTAAACTCCGCTGTCCTTCCGGCACATTTTTGCCTTGATACTCATCAAACAATTGCACCGATTCTAACAATTTGCCCCCGGCTTTTAACATCACCTTTTGCAGGTCTGACACGGACAAATCCACCGGAGAGAAGAAGGCTAAATCGCGGTCAGAAGCGGGGAAAGTGGAATAAGCCGCAAATTTTTGAATGGTATTTTTGCTGGCTGCTTGCACCAATAATCCTAAGTCTAATTGGAAGATATAGACCTCATCAATTAATTCCCGTTGTTGGCGTAATTGGGGATGCAATTGACCAAAAACTCCCAAACATTTGCCCCATAACCATAAGGAAGCGGTGCGTCCGGGATGCAATGTGGCACTGGCAAATTCAGCGCATAATGCCGTAGCTTCTCCATCGCTTTGACCTTTGGCGATTTCTTTCCCCCAGGGGCGATATTCCACCGCAATTCCCATTCGTTCAAAGATACTATCTAGTAATCCTTTGGCTTCATACCAGGTCATCCGTTGTTCTTTGCCACTGCGTACCCAACGATTGACTGTTGGATCGCCGCCCATGATACCCGCGATCGCCTCTTTTTCCTTCAGGGCTTCCCCTTCTTTCCAGAAAATCTGACCAATTTCAAAACCGTTCAGGGCTCCATTACCTTGGTCTTGATTTTGTTGGAAAGCATCAATTAAACCGGACAACATTTGCGTCCGCAGGGCGGAATATTCGGCAAACAAAGGATTCGCTAATTCTATTTGATTGGTTTCCCCAGGTTTCACCAAAGAATAATGCATCAATTCTGTTAAACCGGCGCCGCGAAAAGCTGCCCGTAAATTCCGCAGGGTTTGCTGTTCCACGGACAAACCACCGGCTGCGGTTTTGCTGGGCAAAGTTTCGCAGAAGTTATCGTAACCGTATAATCGGGCAATTTCCTCGATTAGGTCAATTTCCCGTTCTAAATCTTTTGCCCGATAGGGAGGTACGGTGACACTCCACACATTCTTTTGCTTGGTAGGAGAAATTTGACAGCCCAAAGCGTTGAGAATGCGTTCAATGTCATTCGGTTGGAGGCTGCCGGTGCCTTTTAATGCGTTCAATTCTGCTTTGGTTGGGCCTAATACTTGATTCACACGGTCAAGCCGTAAATCAATGGGTTGAGGGGTTAAGCCCGTTCGCTTATCCACCATCTCCTGACCCATTGCCTCGCCCCCAGCTAATTCCAGAATCAGGGCGATCGCGCGTCGGCAAGCTTCCTCTACACCCGCTTGGTTAACTCCCCGTTCATAGCGATTGGAAGATTCGCTGCGGAGTCCCTGCGATCGCGCGGATCTGCGAATTGTGGCCGAATCAAATAGCGCCGCTTCTAATAGAATATTCTGGGTTTCCCCATCCACTTCCGTGGACTCTCCCCCCATCACCCCACCGAGGGCTACGGGGCGATCGTTGGCGGTAATTAATAAAGTTTCTGCTTGGAGTTGGCGATTTTGGCTATCCAAGGTTTTCATAGTTTCCCCAGGTTGGGCAAAACGCACCCCCACCGTGAGGCGATCTCCTCCTGCCACCGCTTTCAACTTATCCGCATCAAAAGCATGAAGGGGTTGTCCCCATTCCAGCAACACATAATTAGTCACATCCACCACATTATTAATCGGGCGAATGCGCGACCCTTCCAGCCGTTGCTGCAACCAAGCGGGAGACGGGCCAATTTTTACCCCAGAAATCAACGTGCCAATATACGCGGGACAGCCTTGAGATTCCTGGATATTCAGCTTCAGACTTGGCCCTGCGGGTTTCACCACTGAAACGGTTTTCGCTTTTGGCAAGCGCACCGTTGCCCCGGTCAGGGCGGCCACTTCCCGCGCTACCCCAACCATACTCAAGGCATCCGCCCGGTTTGCGGTGGCGGTCAAGTCCAGCAGCACATCATCGAGTCCTAACAACGGACGGGCGTCACTGCCTACTTGCAGGTTATCCCCAGAAAAAATATGAATCCCTTCCGACTCTTTGGCTAAACCCAATTCCGCCAAAGAACAAATCATCCCGGACGAAGGCACACCCCGGAGTTTGGCTGGTTTGATGGTTAGATTCACTTTCGGCAAATAGGTGCCCACTGTTGCCACCGGGACATAAATATCTGCCCGGACATTCTGTGCTCCGCAGACAATATTTAACGGTTCCTCTGCCCCAACGTCTACGGTGCAAACACTGAGTTTATCCGCGTCTGGGTGGCGATCGCGTTTCAGCACCTTTCCCACCACTACCCCATCAGCCCAGGATGCACGATTTTCGATTTCTTCCACCTCAAACCCCGCCATTGTCAGGGTTTCCGCTAATTCTTCTGGGGATTGGTTAATATCCACCAGTTCCCGTAACCACTTGATAGAAATCCACATAATTCAGATAGCCTGTATTTTCATTAGCCTGAATTATTTTACAGGGTGGCAACGGATATGGATGGGCAGCGGATAGGATGTATTTTCGTAGGGGCGAAGCATTCGGACAGACAATTTATGGGATAAATCAGCAACTTACGATCCGAATGCTTCGCCCTCATGCCACGGATAGGATGTATTTTCGTAGGGGCGAAGCATTCGGACAGACAATTTATGGGATAAATCAGCAACTTACGATCCGAATGCTTCGCCCTCATGCCATTGAAGGGATGGGCAGCGGATGACGGTTGGCATGAGAAATTTTGATAAAATATATCACCGATAACCATGTTATCAGTGCGTAACGAGTCAGTAATTGGAATCAGGCAATGATTAAAATCAGCGAATTGAGTTCTCTTTATGAGACGGATAATGAGCAATGGTTAGAGCAAACCCTTAAACTGTTGAAGGCAAAAAACCTAGAATCTCTCGATTTAGAGCATTTAATTGAGGAATTAGAATCTGTGGGGCGTCGAGATAGATTAACTGTTGAAAGTTTCCTTGAACAAATTATTAGGCATTTACTCCTTTTGCAGTATTGGCAAGCAGAATATGAGTATAATGCTAATCATTGGCAAGCGGAAATTATCAGTTTTAGAACTCAAATTAACGAATATTTAACCCAAAATTTGCGGAATTATTTAGAGGAAAACCAGTCAAAAGTTTATCAAAAAGCGTTAAAGTATGTTAGGAAAAAGACCGGCATGATGGTTAGCTTTCCTGAAGATTGTCCTTACACCCTGGAACAGTTAATCGATCAAGATTGGCTTCCTTAAATCATAGCGATCGCCCAGGGGACAAGAAACCGGGTTTCTAGCAATATGCTGGCTTGATCACCGAGGTTTACTCAAGAAACCCGGTTTCTAACGAAGATCGCGATCGCCTCTATCCGTTGTCTATTTTAATTTCAAATAGCGATCGCCCAGGGGACAAGAAACCGGGTTTCTAGCAATATGCTGGCTTGATCGCCGAGGTTTACTCAAGAAACCCGGTTTCTAACGAAGATCGCGATCGCCCAGGGGACAAGAAACCGGGTTTCTAGCAATATGCTGGCTTGATCACCGAGGTTTACTCAAGAAACCCGGTTTCTCACGAAGATCGCGATCGCCTCACTACCGTTGCCTATTTTAATTTCAAATAGCGATCGCCCAGGGGACAAGAAACCGGGTTTCTAGCAATATGCTGGCTTGATGACCGAGGTTTACTCAAGAAACCCGGTTTCTAACGAAGATCGCGATCGCCCAGGGGACAAGAAACCGGGTTTCTAGCAATATGCTGGCTTGATCACCGAGGTTTACTCAAGAAACCCGGTTTCTAACGAAGATCGCGATCGCCCATATCCGCTGCCTATTTTAATTTCAAATAGCGATCGCCCAGGGGACAAGAAACCGGGTTTCTAGCAATATGCTGGCTTGATCACCGAGGTTTACTCAAGAAACCCGGTTTCTAACCTCGATCACGATCGCCCATATCCGTTGCCTATTTTAATTTCAAATAGCGATCGCCTCCGGGACGCTGCCCCCATCCGTTGCCTATTTTAATTGGAGAAAATTTGCCCTCACCCCCAACCGACGCCTGCCACCGCGAAGGCGGGGGCGGCTCATGCATGGGATAGGAAAGCATAATATTTCATAAATTATTTAGGATAGCTATAGGACTCAACTATAAGGAGAAAATACTCGCTTAAGACATTATTTGGCTCGCCTTCACAGAAAAAATGTTGTTTAAAATAATTGGAAATGTTAAAACTTTATCTCCGGCTGGTTATTGATTGTTATTGATTATTTAAAACACAAAACTTTCCCCCTTCCTGATTAAATCATACGGTGCCTGTGCAAAGCCAAAACTAGCGGCGACTTTGGATGAAGCGATGCCGCCGCTGCCGTCCCTAAAGATTGGTGAAATCAGCCGCAATCAAGTGCTAGTTTTGGGCGGAAATAATTTTCCAGGCATTTCCAGGCATTTTTCACCGAGGCTACAATAATCCGCGATAACGCACAAAAATCAAGACCGCAGCCCAAGACCCCAACGCCACTTTGAGGGCGACGATGATATTGAGTAAGGGAATTGCTCCACCACTGACCAAAGCACCTAATTCTCCGTGGGGTAGTTGTACTCCTGATAAAGTAATGACCGACAAGACAATAAAAATCAAAACCGAAATTTTTTCCCAAAAAGCGGCTTTCCAACGCTTATAGATTTTTTGCATCAATTCGGGGGACGAGGTAATGGCAATCAACCCGATCGCCGTTCCTCCGGCCACTCCCGCAGCAAAACCACCCCCCGGACTCAGGTGGCCGCGAATGGCCAGTTCAATGCCGACGAACGCGCAAATGGTGGCACCCAGACGGGCTAAAACAATGGACGGTTGATCGGTGAATTGATTCACGTGACCTAAAGGTTGTTCATTGGCGAGGAGAAAATTAGCACCCATAATCGCGATCGTAAACACGACCACTTCAAAGATGGTGTCATACAGGCGATTCATAAAAATGATCCCAGAAACCGCATTCGGTACGCCGGTATCTTTAACCACCACTTCCACAATGGACAAATCAGAAATCTCCGACCAATTCGGAGAGGGATTTTCGATCAACAGCATTTTGACAAAAAGTGCTATACCTGCGGCAATGTAGACCCATTTCATTAATGTTTTTCCCCTGATTCTGCTGGATTAATATAGGTTAAAAGTGTTGTTGGTGAAACCAGTTTAGTTTGGATGATTTCATACAGCCGTTGCAGTCGGATGGTGGTTTGATAGACTGGTGTTTCCGCTGCATTTGTACTTTTTGCTTGATCTGCTTTTGGGTCTAGTTTTCCTTCTACTTTGGCTTCTACTTTTGCCTCTGCTTTGGCTTCTACTTTGGCTTCTAATCGTTGAACACAGGTGGCATGAATTTCTTTTTCTATCAGTGCCCGATGTAAGTCTTCTGGATCCTGATAAGGGACGAGTTCCACACGCATATAATGTTGGCGAAAAATTGCCCGAAATTCTTCAATTAGTTTGGCCAAAGAGTCCTGCCCGTTGGCTAATTCATCTTGAAGCACCCCCAAACGCATTACCAGAGAAGAACGCACGGCCACCGCATAAAGAGTAACTGCCAACATTGTTCCCACTAAAGCTTCAGTCAAAGCCACATCTGCTGCCCCAAACATGGCATAAACTAAAGCGGATACTCCACCTAATATGCCGCGAACCACCAGAGCATGATAGGGATTGACTTGAAACACTACCATGCAACCAGTCAAAGGCATCAAAGCAGTAATTAGATAGATATAAGTTTCATGCTCCATAATCGTCACCCTTTGTATTTTGACCCTTTGTATTTTGACCCTTTGTATTTTGACCCTTTGTATTTTGACCCTTTGTATTTTGACCCGCTATATTTTTACCCTCGATCATCTTCTCCTGTAGTAGGTGCTGGATGGTTATCGGAGGAACAGTAGGCCAAAACATATCCCAGTACCGTATTCCAAATTGCCAAAGAAATTAGGGCTAGGAGTAGTAAAGGCCATTCGCTGGGGATTTTCAGTAGTAGTCCGACCACAATAGCCATAGATCCGAGGGTATCGGCGATGGAAAGACTATGGAGTTTGAACAATACGGAGCGATCGCCGATTAGGGGAAAAGTCCCCCAAAACCAAAAGAAGACTCCCAAACCAATCAAGCCATAACTAATCAGGTCAAGCATGGTTCAACTTTTTATCGCTTATCGATTTAATCTTGAATCAATTAAAACATCATTCATGCGTTTGAGCAGTTGAGCCAGCAGCATCAACCCGGCATTACCCACACTCAGAACGATCACCCCGGCCACACCAATCATCCAATCATCCTGCAATATCGATATGACTAAGATGATAATGGAAGTCTTGGTGGCACTACTGGCAAATGCCAGCATTTTTTGCCAGATATTATCATCTTGACAAGCTTCATAGATCGGGATGAGCAGAGCTAAAATCATTAGCAAAAGTAGCAGGTCGATCATTTTGGCCTCCGTCGCACCCAATGCACTTCATACCAGCCATTTTGGTGATATTTCAAAACAATAGTTTTCGGGGTAAAGGTAATTAAAAAGATATCCAGGAAGATCAGACCGGGAGTTCGGTTTGGTTTGACTTGTTCCATTGTCATATCTTCGTACTTATGGGGGCGGAGGATCATTTCAAATGCCTCCATATAAGCCTGGGGAATGGCTCGCAATGTCTCCCCTAGAGCCCGCAGCCAATCTCCCAAGGGGGCTGGGTGTAAGTGCGTGCGTGGTAACAGCAGGGCGAGCGCGACACCAATAATGATATTGGCGGAACTGAGATCGGAGGTGAGCAAAAACCAAATAGTCAGTCGCAAGATGATATCGAGATATCCAATCATGGCATTACCACTCCCAAAACCATCCAAAACAGAGCGATTAACATCAGACTCATTACTCCGGCTAAATGCTCTAATTGCTCCAGAGTCCGAGGCAGTTTGAGCGCGACTCGTTTAAATAGGATTAAATAGGCCGCCCAACCAATGCCGACCGTGACTAAGGATTTGCCCATATTGGCCAAGGTGTAAGCTTTGTAGTCAAAAGCATTGCCTAAAATTAGTCCGCCAATCAGAATGAGCATGGCGAACCAGAATCCTAGGGGGATTTCCGATTCTTGCTTTGATTTGAGATTCCCGGCTTTCGGATCCTCGGCTTTGTGCAAAAGTTGGGGAGCGATCGGGCCTGTATCTGTCACCAGTTGTCTTTGGTGGGGCAGAAATATGAACTTAGCAAAGTAGATCGCCGTGCCTACGGCGGCCACATTCATGGGGATCTCCTGCCAAGGCAACAGATTTTTCATGGCTACCACTTTCGCCCCAAAGCCGGCTAACAGGGGAAAACCGGAGATGGAAAGACCGGCGATCGCCAGGGGCACCCAGAGTGCTGGTGAAATCCCTTGATTTTGGAGTTCTGAGAATTTGCGGCTGGGTAATTTACCGGCGATCAAGAACAAGCTGGACTTGACCAGACCGTGACTCAGCACATAAAAACCACTGGCAAAGGGCGCCGCCAGGATAAAACCTAGTTGGGAAATGGTGCTAAATGCCAGAGTCCGCTTGGTATCTTTCTCAAATAGGGCGTAGATGACGCCTAAAATTGCGCTGCCCACCCCAAATATTCTAATGAGCGGATCGATTTCTGGCATCATCAGGGCAAAACGCACTAGGGGATAGACCCCGGCTTTGACGACTACGGCGGACAGTAAGGCAGAAACGGGGCTTTCCGCTTCGGAGTGGGTTAAAGGCAGCCATAGTCCCAGGATAAATACTCCCGCTTTTGCCAGGATTGCCATTAAGATCAGGGCGATCGCTTCTGGGGGCGACCCACGTAACCCGGTAAAGGCAAAAGAATGATGGGCTTGATAGACCAGGGCTACTCCCACCAGATAAAACAGCATCGCGGTGTTGCCGATAAACAGATAGCGCAAAGCTACCCAAATGGAGCGATCGGTGCGAGCATAGGCAACCAAAAGACAAGAGGCAATACCGATTACCTCTAAAGCCACATATAAACTAATGAAATCGTTACAGATAAATGTGGCATTGACGCTGCCATGCAAAACAATCGCTTGGCTATAAAAAAAAGCGCTTTTATTCTGCTGCCAACAGTAGCAAACCACTGCCGCTGTCACCAGCCCATTGGTCAAAATAAAATAGCCGCTTAATTCATCAACTAATAATGTGACCCCGAAATTATCCAGTAATTGCGGAGCCAATGACAACTTGGTCAAAAGTAAGTAAAACCCGTAGGCGCTAGAAAAAATCGCGACTCCTAGGGCGAGGTATCGGTCAAATTTGGGGAGCAAATAAATGCTAAACCCCATAAACAACGGAAGGGCGAACGATGCCAGCGCGATGGTAGTCATGGGGTATTATTTCTCTCGATTTCGTTGCTTTCCAAGGTGGGGTTATTTTTAGCCAGCTTCATCACGCCGACCAGCATTAACGCTTGAATCGAAAAGCCGATCACAATCCCAGTTAATATCACCGCTTGCAGCACTGGATCGGCGTAAGTCCCATTATTTTTGGCATTACCAATAATGGGTGTCACCAAGCCGTCTCGCGATGCCATCAGCACATAATAACCAATCACTCCGGTACTCATCACATCCATTGAGACGATCTTCATCATCAGGTTCTTTTTCAGGATGATCCCGAAAAAACCGCACATCACTGTTGCAAACGTGAATGCCTCTAATACGATCATTGTCTGGGAAGTAAGGGGTTGAGCTTAATTATATTTTATACTACCAATTAGTCAATCAAAAAAAAAATTTTTTTTTTGATGATAATAATTATTTAGCCTTATGGTTTTATTTTTCAATTAAATTTAATTAATTGTACTCGATGACTTTGTGGCTGTTTTTTAATATTCAAATATCTTGGCTGATTTGATAAATACTTTAAATTTATATTCCGTCTTTATCTCTTTATTTCCGCCAGATCACCTTAGATAAATTGAGTTTTTGTTATTCAATCAAAATTGATAAAAAATATTTTTCAAAATTTTTTACAAATTTAATCATATTTAAAATATTAATTTACATAAATGCCTAGAGCATATCCTCGCTAATCAAAATAAATTATAAATTCGGAATTTCTGCATCAATTTGCCACGGACTAAGCCGCTCATGCGATATTTTGGATTAAATCCAATGGTCAGTTAAGTTATGCCAATGAAGCCGCTAGTCTTTTGCTGGTTTATCGCAAAGAAGAACTGCTGGATTTAACAATTTACGAGATCGATCCGGGATTTTCCCCGCAGATTTAGTCCCAACATTGGCAAGCGTTTCAGCAATCTCATCGGTTAACTTTTGAATCCACCTATCATACTAATCAGGGTACGACTATCTTTGTCGAAGTTATAGTCAATTACCTGGCATTTCAAAGGGATAAATATTATTGTGCATTTGTCCGGGATATCAGCGATCGCAAACAAGCGGCGCAAGCTTTACAAGAGACCAATGAGCAACTTCACGCCGTGTTAGATGCTGTCCCTGGATTAGTTTCTTGGGTGAATGCGGATTTGCGTTATCTTGGGGTGAATCAGCACTTAGCCAACGCTTTTAATTTCCCATCACACAGTTTTATCGGACAAGAAATTGGCTTTATGGAAAATAGCACTAAGTTTTATGACTTAGTGCAAAAATTCTTTGCCACATCCCACATCTGAATCAACTATCTCTACAGAGGTGAATATTTCTTTTGCTCAAGGTTATCGCAATTATTTGATTGTGGGGCAAAAATATCATCAAGGACAAAAAGCCGTGTTTGTGGGTTTGGATATTAGCGATCGCAAACTTATGGAAGCTGAACTGCGTCACTCGGAAGAACAAACTAGGCAGCAAGCGATCGAACTAGAAAAAACCCTAGAAGAACTGCACCGAACCCAAACTCAATTAATTTATACGGAAAAAATGTTTTCTTTAGAGCAAGTCGTCGCTGGACTAGCCCATGAAATGAATAACTCTATCAGCTTTATTTATGGTAATATCGGCTATGCTCGCCAATATTTCGAGGATATCATAGAATTGGTTAAAATTTACCAAAAAAAGACGAGTCTCTCGGATCCCGATCTTCAAGAAATGTTAGAATAAATTGACTTTTATTTTATTACTCAAGACTTTGCCAATATTTTATCGTTTATGCAATTAGGGGCTGACCGAATTCGTCAAGTTGTGCTTTCCCTGAGAACATTTTCCCAAGTAGATCAGTCTCAGAAAAAAGCCTTTGATATTCAAGAAGGAATCGATAGCACCTTACTGCTGTTGCAAAATCGCTTGCAAGCCAAAGCTGGACGACCGGGGATTAAAGCTATTAAAGAATATGGAGATTTTCCCCCCATTGAATGCTATGCTGGACAAGTGAATCAAGTATTTATTAACCTCTTACATAATTCCATTGATGCCCTAGAGCAAAAATACCGCAAAAACCCAGATAAAACTACTTTATACGATAGTATCATTAGAGTGTAAACTGAAATCCTATTTGAGGAAAATTTACCCCAGATAGCCGAAACGGGTGCCTTGGGTCACGGTTATTTAGCCCCGATCGCCCCTAAGTCTAACCTCAACAAATTTGCTCTGATTCTTATTTATGATAATGGCTTGGGCATGAGCGAACAAGTCTAAAGCCATTATGAACCGGGCTTTAGCACTAAACCGAAAGGCAAAGGCACCGGGTTGGGATTAAAAATTAATCGGCAGATTATTGTGGATAAACATAAAGGAGATTTAACTTGTTATTCAAAAAAAGATCAAGAAAGGGATTAAAATCCCTCTTAAACAAAAATAAACGGTGATTTTTAATCCGTGAAAGGGTTGATTTGACCCCCAGGGCTAACATCCCTTTTCATTTTTTGCTATTAATTCAAAAAACACAGAAAATATGCTAAATAATCGATTATTATCACAATTTTTATCACCAGCTTGGTTAGAAGTATCTAACTGGAAATTTGCCATCGCAAATTTAGCCCTTGTTAGTGGCATTTTTTTCGCGATCGCTCCAGGCAGTTTAGGCCACACAGAATCAGTAGTATTTGCCGATATTCCAGGTAAGCTTGAAGAAACAAAACCCATAAAAATTGCCGCTGGCCATGATTCCCACACGATGGAAGAACTCCTAGATGAAAGAGATTTTATTCATGCGGTTCAAACAATTGAGCAACAGTGGTTGAATGAATATGTCAATTATTTTCAAAAGGAATTACCAGAGATTTCTCTGAAGGCTGATGAAATAGCGGATACTCTGGCGGTGCGGGGAGAGCAAACTGGCCAAATTCCCGCCCTGATTTATTTGTTGCCAACCGCCAATCAACTGGAGATTTTGTTAGTATTGCCGAATCGTCAAGTGATTCGGCAAAGTATCCCAGAAGCGCAAAAAGAATTGCTGGTTAATACAGCTAATCAGCTACGGTCAGAAATTACTAATCCGATTAGAAGAAATAGCCGGACTTATTTAGCATCAGCCCAACAACTTTATCAATGGATAATTGCTCCTGTGGAGTTAGAATTACAAGCACAAGGGATTAATACTTTGGTATTTTGTGTGGGGGCAGGTTTGCGGACTCTTCCTTGGGCGGTTTTGCATGATGGGCAGCAGTTTTTAGTGGAAAAATATAGTCTGGGATTGATTCCGGCGTTTAATTTAACGGAAACCGTTTATGAAGATATTAAAGATTCCCCAGTGATGGCAATGGGGGCTTCAGAATTTGCAGATTTATCCCCGTTGCCAGCGGTGCCATTAGAGTTACAGCAGATTTCCCAAAATTTATGGTTTGGGGAGTATTTTTTAAACGAAGAGTTCACGATCGCGAATTTGCGATCGCAGCATCAAAGCAACCAATTTCCCATTATTCACTTGGCTACTCATGCGGAATTTTTACCGGGAGATCCGAGTAATTCTTATATTAAATTTTGGCAGGATAAATTGACCTTAGATCAAATGGCAGAACTCCAGTTAAATCAGCCTCCGGTAGAGTTATTAGTCCTGAGTGCTTGCCAGACGGCGATCGGGGATGAGGATGTGGAATTAGGCTTTGCGGGTTTAGCGGTGAATAGTGGGGTAAAATCAGCGTTAGCCAGTCTTTGGTATGTCAGCGATATTGGCACTTTAGCTTTGATGACTGAGTTTTATCAGTCTTTACAAACAGCCCCAATTAAAGCCGAAGCATTGCGAGCAGCGCAAATCGCCATGTTGCAGGGAAAAGTTTATATTGAAAACGGAGAACTGCGTGGGACAAATTCTCGCATTGTCCTGCCACCAGAGTTAAAGAATTTGCGCCCAGAACATTTATCCCATCCCTATTTTTGGTCTGCTTTTATCATGGTTGGCAATCCCTGGTAATGTCCCTGGTAATTGGGGGCAATTCTTGATTTTCTTGATTTGATTTTCTTGATTTTTCTTGATTATTGATAGTTTTCGCCCGTGGTTGGAGGAAGTTCTATCACCCCAGCGATAAGTTTCCCACAAGGGTCATCCCCTTCCCAGTTGCGCGATCGCCAAGGCATCCTTGCCATTGACTGCCAAACAAGCTCACAAAACAAAAAAATTGGGTTAGCGGATAGTGGCAACCATCCGCGAAGCAATCCTCAATGCGGGAGTAATTTCAATCCACAACCCTGGCAATATTTTGCCGTTACTGGGTTCTGGGGTTTCTGAGAATTAAGACAGTAGTAGGGGCAGTGTCCCCGTGCCTGCCCCTGAATTTACTCCCCCGTGCCTGCCCCTGAATTTACCGGATTAAATGTTATTATTTCTTAATAATTAGTTATTTTGGCAAAAGATTATGGTTCATCGAGGGGTTTGGGCTGGTCTGGTGGCGATCGCATTCGGTACAGGTGGAATAGCGGTCGGGGTAGAGTTGCCGCAACGAAAGGGGATCGAAGAGGCTGAAGCGTTGGCGACTCAAGCAGAGAAACTAGAAACCCTTTCCGATCTGAACAGTCTCACCACGGCTTCTGATTCCCTGAAAGCTGCGATTAACCGAGACGATGATGACGATGATAATTTCCATCGGCGGAAAACACTGCGAATCCGCCCCAATATTACTATTAATTATCACACCGAAACCAAAACCGAAACCAAAACGGAAACCAACAATCCTCCCGTCCCGCGAAAATCACTCGTCCTCGTAGTTCTGTAGTGCGGAGAAGTCGGAGCAAAAGATAATATTTACACCAATTCTCACTGAAATATTACACCATTCTCAACAAGTCTCTGTGTAACCCCGCTATGAGGCGGGGATTTTAATCCCCGCCTCATAGCGCAAGTCGGTTAAAACCGACTAGGAACTGTAAATGGTATAAAAACCAATCTAAAAACCGCTGTAATTACCCGAAATATTGCGCCCTTATATCTTTCGATTTATCTGAAAAATGCTAAAAAAAATCTTTAAATCTTGCCAAAAAACATAGAGACGCGATATATCGCGTCTCTACATATCCCCCCTGCCCCTCTGCCGACGGCGGGCTCCTCTGCTCCCCTGCCCCTCTGCGGCAGCTTTACCCTGGAGTCTTCTGTGATTCGGGGCGTTCTTCCGCTATAATTGCGCCGTCTACGGGGCAGACTTGTAAACAAATGCCACAGTCAATACAAGTGGCAAAATCAATCCAATACCAGTCAGTTCCTTTGCTATTTTTTCCCGGTCCTTCGTGAATACAGGCAACGGGACAAGCATCAACACAATCGGCAATTCCTTCGCAAGTATTAGTAACAATCGTATGTGGCATTGTGTTTCCTCTCGTGAAACTTTCTAATAATGAGTAGTAGCAAGTATTCTTAGGTTGGGTTTTGTTCCTCAACCCAACCTACAGTTTTAGCTACAGTTTTAGCTACAAATTAAACCGGATTTTGTGTTATACCGTTTCCAGTTCTGCGGTGGAGTCAGGACTGACCCAGGCAATTTGACGGATCTGGCGACTCCGGGCATAGTCACGCACGGTTTCCTCGGTTTGTCCAGCTTCCAGGTTCATCTCCACCCGGACAACTTGACCGTTTTCGCCGCTTTGCCGCAAGGTTTGGGCGAAGGTAAAAGCCGCTGCTTGGGCTTGAGGCACTTTGGGCGCCACCAGATATTGCGTCGGGGGTGTTTGTTGCGGTAGTTGACCTGTAGACCGCAAGACTCGGTGCAGTCCTTCAATATTGAAACAAAATCCAATCCCCGGAATCATTGTCCCTTCTGGGTGATAGAGGCTTAAGAGTTGGTCGTAGCGACCCCCTTGCCCTAAGATTTGTTGTCCACTGGGGGTATTGTTGACCACTTCAAAAATAATCCCCGTGTAATAGTCAAAGGGTCGAATTAAGCTTAAATCCAGAATTAACGCATCCGTTCCTGGGGCGCTGGTTTGGTTACAGCTAGAAGATTCTTTGAGCAAATCCACCAAGGATTTCAAGTTTTCCAGGCTGGTTTGTTGGGCAGGATCGAGGGGTAAACTGGCCACTTTTTGCAGCACATCTTCCGGTTTGCCCCGCAGATCGAACAGCAATAACGCCCGTTCTCGCTGTTCTGAGGACATGGGCAGGGTTTCCAAGGTTAAGCGATCTAAATGGGCGATCGCCTCGCGAATTTTGCGGCGCAAGGGCTCGGGAAACGGTGACAACAATGAGGCAGTTAAACCCGCTTCACCTAAAATAATTTGCCACTGGTTTAAGCCCAAACTGTGCAAAGAATTAAACAGAAGTAATAATATCTCCGCATCCGCCAGTAATCCCCCGGCGCCGAGTAATTCCACCCCCGCTTGAAAGAACTCTTGCTGTCCCCCGTGACCGACTTCGGGCGATCGCCGAAATACGTTGCCATTGTAATAAAGCCGCAGGGGATAGCTGCTTTCGGCCATGCGAGTCACCGCTGCCCGGGCGATCGAAGCGGTCAACTCTGGACGTAAACCCAAAGGGATATCATCTTCCCGGTCTTCTAATTGAATCACCGTTGACTGCTGAATCGTACCCCCAGCCATCAGCGTATCCAAGCGTTCCACCGTCGAAGTAATAATCCGGTGATAGCCCCATTGTTGAAACACAGGTCTCAATCTTTTTTCAATCCAACGTTTTTGCGCCACATCTAGAGGCAGTAGATCCCGCGCACCGCTGGGTGGTTGATGTATCATTATTTTTTCTTCCCAAAAAGACCAAATAATCCGCCACCGGAATTATCTTGTTTACCGGCTTTATCCTTTGATTTACCGCTGCTTTGATCCGCTGGTTTTTCTAGTTCTTTTTTAGCTTTTAAAGCCACTGGTTCTTGAGGATTTAATTTCAAAGCTTGGCCAATGTGAACTTTAGCCATACTTGCCTGATTTTGCTTCAAATAAACCATGCCTAATAAAGCATGACATTTACTGTTTTTTGGTTCAAGTTTGATGGCTTCTTTTAATTGTACCACCGCCTCAGTGAAATTCTCCAATTTCATAAATTCTCCAGCGCGATCGTACAATTTATCAATTTTTGAAGCACTTTTTGCCACACTAGGTGCCGCTGGTTTTTTCTCCTCCACTGGAGTGACTGCCGCTGCGGTCGGAGTGACTGTCGGTGTGGTCGGAGTCGCAGCCTTTGGCGCCGGTTTAGCCGCCAGTGGCGATCCGGTTAAAGATTGACCGCTACTTTGTTTTCTCAGCAGATAGACTAAATTTAACTCGCTAATTTGACCAATCATTTCCAGGGTTTTGCTAAAAGATTCATATTCTTGATTAGCGAGTTCTTCTAAGGCTTTTTTATAGTCTTCGTCAAAATTTTGTGACGTTAATAATTTTTTAGCAGATTCACTATTGATTTTAAGTTGATCCTTTTCTTGAACCAGGCGTTTAGCCATCGTTTTCAGAATCACCGTATATTCAGCGCGATCGCGATCTTTGGTCAACTGGTTATAAGCGGGACTCACCAACTTAGCCAGTAAATCACTGGCTAACTTTTGGTCTTCGGGAGTCTCGGCTTTACAACTATCTGGATGAAGGCGTCGGGCTATTTGCATATAGCGTTTACGAATTGGATTGGGCTGTGCATCCACCGGAACGCCCAAAACGGCATAGTGATCGGTAAAATCAAATTGAAATAAGCCCTGGGTAATTTTAAAAGACATCGTTAGATATTCCTGTTTTTACTAACTTTCTTTGGCTCACTTCTAGTTTACTTCTTTGGTTCACGAAGTCCCAGTGATGGATGCTTCTCGTTGCTGCCGCACCTGCTCCAACTCCTGACTCATCCTCTCATGGATCAAACCATTACTGGCGAGAATTCGGCCTGTATAAATCTGTAAATCACCCCCATCATAAGCCGTAACTTTTCCCCCAGCTTCTTGTACCAGAACCACCCCAGCGGTCAGATCCCAGGGAGACAGTCCCCTTTCCCAGTACCCATCCAAGCGACCGCAAGCCACATGAGCTAAATCAATGGAAGCGGATCCCGACCGTCTTACCCCTTGAGTCAAGTGGGTAAAATGACAAAATTCAGCATAGTTATTATCCGTGGTTTCCCGGCGATCGTAGGCAAACCCCGTCACCAGCAAACTTTTTTCTAACTCGGAGATTTGCGACACTTTAATCGGACGACCGTTGCAAGTAGCCCCCAAGCCTTTAGCAGCACAATACAACTCTTGATGAAATGGATCAAACACTGCCCCCACATGAGGAACACCATTAATTAATAGTCCGATCGACGCCGAAGAGAACGGGTATTGATGAGCATAATTCGTCGTTCCGTCCAAAGGGTCGATCGCCCATAAATATTGGCTGTTGGCATTGCCCAGACTGCCACTTTCCTCTGCCAGAATCCCATGATCCGGCAAGTGACGGCGCAGCACATCTAAAATCACCGCTTCTGAGGCTTGATCCGCTTCCGTGACTAAATCTCCAGAACGGCCTTTTTCTCTAATTTGCTCTAAATTGCCCCAATAAGATTGCAGCACAGTTCCAGCGGCTTGGGCGGCGAGAATCGCCACATCGAGAAAACTTTGTAATTGTTCGCGGGTTGGCTCAGTCATTATTTTCCGTTTAAACGTTTAAGGTTAAAAATTAAAGTTAAAAAAGGTTAATTGCCTATAATTCACAATCCAAATTGCGAAACTCCTGTGGAGTTTGACGCATCGGGTTTTCCCAGTTCCAAATCCCCAACTCCATGATTCTTGCCCATTCCTGAGCATAAGCCAGCCGTTGGGAATATTTGGTATTTGGTTCACGAGGGCTACTGGCTAAAACCAGTCCTTGTTGCACCAGCCACTCATTAATCAACAGTTCCTCTTGCCAAAGATAGCCCAAGTAGCGATCGTAATTGTCTTCCGTCTGCCGATCGAATTCCAGCCAGACCGACTCACCTTCCAGCTTTTCTTGTAGCTGTTTTTTTGCCTCCGCCTCCCAAGGGGCTTGCTGGCACTTTGGCAACCACGCGGGAGCATCAATCCCAATTAACCGCAGTCTTTTCGTCTCATTGTCTCTATAAATTTCCACCGTTTGGCCACTAACGACCCTTTCCACCTTGACTAAAATTTTTTGGCGGTTGGCCGTTGTCGAACAGCCCACGAGGATCGGGGTCATAAGGCAAAATAAAAAAATCTTGATGAATTTCCCCATTCATCTGTCACTTAAATTCGCTAAACGACTTGGCTTCCGGGAAGCTAATCTTCATCTAAAGGTAATCCAGCCCTGACTTTACCCTTACCAAAGTAACGGCCAAATTGCAGTTCATAGACTTCATCCTCGTCTTGGGTTTCCACCACTAAATCAGACCGAGGATAACTGACACATAAAAGCGCATAGCCTTCCTGTCTTAAGTGAGGGGATAAACCCATTGCTTCCGGCTGATAAACTTCCCCAGAAATTATCCGCACGGCGCAACTGGTGCAGGCGCCATTCCGACAGGAAAAAGGTAAATCGGCATTTTGGTCTTCTGCCGTGTGGAGGATGTAGCGATCTTCCGGAACTTCAACGGTGTAATGTTGTCCGGTTTGGCGATAGTGAATTTTGACAGTGTAGGAACGAGTCATGATCAAAAAGGCTGTGTCAAGATTAAATGCAGGCATCACAAGCAAGAACATCCTGCCATTCCAGATTACGACAAATCTGGATCATTGATCTATCAATGTTTTATCGACCTCTACTTCATGTTTTTCACCCCTGGAATCCAGGATGGGGCGATCGCGAAAAAAAAATTTCTCTCAGCCCTTGACAAAATCTGGGTAGGTGCTGCTACAATAGATTTTCGGTAGACAAATTAAATATTCATGTCCCCTGGAGAGGTGGCCGAGCGGTTGAAGGCGCAGCACTGGAAATGCTGTTTAGGGGTAACTCTAACGAGGGTTCGAATCCCTCCCTCTCCGTTTTTTATAATGCTTTATCCTACTTAGCTTTCCCCAATTGCTAGGTAGGATTTTTAATAATGTGTCGCTACGTCCTATCAAATGAGTTTTAGACTGCTACATCAAGAAAAACTGACTCATTTTACAGATGTGGTATAGTGATATTGAGTTAAAACTGAGTAACTCGATATCAGATATACGTTGAGTAAATCCCTATAAGTCTTAGCCTATAAAGGTTGATCAAAAACGGAGAGGGGGGGATTCGAACCCCCGAAGGATGTGACACCTTAATGGATTTCGAGTCCACCGCATTCAACCGCTCTGCCACCTCTCCATATTCCATTATGACTCATTGTACTGCATTTTTGCAAATTCAGAACAAATTTAGAACAAAGAATCTGATCGATCTATATCTTCACTTACTCCAAAGAACCCCTGATCCGGTGTCCACTGCAATGCCCCATCTCTCTCCGTAGAGTAAATTGGAGTATTGACTTCAGTCAATATAGCTGCCGTTTCTTCATCAACATTTTCCGAAGTCGCGATCGCCACCTCTGGTTTTAGGGCTATCAGCAAATCAGCTTTCAGGGGTTGTCCCGACCACCAGAGTACCTGTAAAGGTTTTGCCTCCGGTCTGAGTAACGATTTATTCTGCAACAACTGGCTTTGTTCCGACTGATTTAACTCTTCGAGCCATAACCAAGTTTGATTGCCAATGGTCAATTCTACCACCGCTGGTTGATCCTGGAGTAATTTTACCGATGTCGAACCCGCAGCGGGGAGAATTTTTCCTACGGGTAAAACTTGATAAGAGACATTACGGTCTTGTACCACACTGGTCAAGGTGGCGTTAAGCGTCCCTGGAGAAGCAAAATTTTTTATCTTCACTTGCTGCATAATCAAATACCAGCCACTTCTGGATCCAGGGCTACTGGTAGCAATGCCCCAATCGATTTGATTAATCGCCTGTTGTCGCAAAAACGGTAAAATCGTGTATCGAGCAGTATTTTGATCGCCACTATTAATTAAAGTCACTTTACCTTGATCTTGAATCACTAGGACTGGCTGACCGTTGGTTTGCAAAGCTGTCACTTGAAAAACCGTGGTTTGACGATGCCACACCGGAACGACTAATAAGGCGATCGCAAACAAAAAAGCCCACACCCAGCGGCGCCCTTTATGCCACCAAGGAACCAACCACAAAAAGATAATCAACCCATAAAGAATCAACATTTGCACCAGGGAAAGGGTGCCGGTAGAAATTAAACTTCCCGGTAATTGGCTGAAAAATCGGACAATCAAAATCAGCAGTTCCAGGGGATAGTACAACAGCCATGCCACGGCACTTCCGGCTATTGGCCAAACTGCACCCAAAACCGCACTAATAAAACCACCCATTGTAATCCAAGAAATCAAAAAACTGGTGATGATATTCACCAAAATGCTATAAGTTGATATCTGGGAAAAAACATAAAGCAACAGCGGCAATACCCAAATTGTGGCCGCAATGGGAACCGCAATTAAAGACGCGATCGCTGTTGGCAACCAATCCAACCTTTTCATCACCGCAGGGGATGTCACCAACAAACCCAAAGTCGCCAAAAAACTTAACTGAAAACCTAAATCCCAAATCCACAGCGGATTTATCAGCAGCAAAACAAAAGCCGCCAACAGCAAACAGCCCAAAGAATTCACTCTCCGCTGCATCACCGGCGCCAACAATGCCGCAAACCCCATAAAAGCCGCTCGCCAAACCGAAGCCGACCCCCCGGTTAGACAGACATAAGCAATTAAAACCGTTGTCCCATTCCCTAACTTCAGGCGATCGGAAAAACCGCTGGTCAGAACTTGCACCAAACTCAAAATTATGGCAACGTGAAATCCTGAAGCCGCCAAAACATGGGCCAAACCTACTTGAATAAACTCATCACGAATATCAAATGGTAAATCAACCGCCAACCGGCCCAACACCATTGCACTCACCAAAAGGCCGTGTGGCACTCCCAACCAACGGGTTTGAGACTTGACAATGCGGCGGCGGACTTGCCACAGTCCCCAACTTGGCTGTGGAAACCGGGTTTCTTCCCGCAACCCAGTTTCTGGGGATGCCGTAATATAACGTCCTGCTAACCCAGCAAAACAGCCTTCTTTGGCCAAATAAGCTTTAAAATCAAAAGCCCCCGGATTCGCTGCTGCTTTTGGTTCATATAATTGACCTGTAACTGTTAGCAGTTGTCCCGGATATCGCCCAGTTCCTTGCAATAACGGAACCGTGACATATAACTTGCCGCTGACTTGGCAATCGTATTTCAATAACTTGGTGTCTGGTTCTTCTACAGAAACTTCCTCCGCAACCGAACAGTAGGAGTCCAGGTCAGAGTTTTGCTCATCGTTTTGCTCATCATTAATCTCTTTTTCCGCCACAACGATTTGCAAATGAGTTGGTTTCAGCCACAACCGGACTTTTTCGCTTCGAGTTAAGCTGGGTGTAGCGAGCACTTTGCCGGAGACCGTAGCTAAAGGCGCGGCTACTTGCTCTTGATTTTCTGGATTGACCAGGGATAAAAACTTACTAATATCATCAGGGGCGGGAGTTGGCGTTCGCCATTGCAAATAAAAACTAGCCACCAATCCCATAACTCCTGCCGTTAACCAAATTGCCGGTTTGACATTATTTCTTAAGTTGCGGAACCGAACTGGCAGAGGGAGGGAAACAATAGCAGCGATCGCCACACCCAAACCCAGTACGCCATAACCACCGTAAGGCACTGCGGTCATCAGCAAACCTACGATATAAGCCAAACAAATAACAATTAGACTGACAGAAGTCATCAGGAATTGCTGCTTAATTTATATAGAGATTATATAGAGATTATATAGAGAAATTTAATGTTAATCCCCGTAGGGTAGGCAAAATCTTACCCACCCTACTAATGTTAATCCTCGTAGGGTGGGCAAAACTTTGCCCACCCTACTGTTTATACGGTAGGGGCAGTGTCCCCGATTATCCCGATTATATAGAGAAACCCAACTGTAATCCTAGGACTGCGTGTAAAAACATCACCACCAGCGCCAAACTGCCCAAATAAGCATGAGCCGTCCGCAGTGCTGCTTGATTACCCCCAAACTTAGTCGCAGAAATTAAACCATTCAAGCCTAATAAAATTAGCACCAGTGAACCTGTCCAGAAATGGGGGCTTTCCAAAACATTATGGTGTTGCATCACCAGAGATAATAATCCTCCGGTATAACCTAAAGCCATAAACAGAAACATCAATGGAGCAATCTTGCTGTGATCGCTACGATTTTTAATCGCTGCATCCGGTTCCGTTTGCGTCAATAGGCGCCCACGCCATCCGGTTATCCCAGCAAAAGTTCCCATCACAACCACCACAATGCCCATCATCAAAGGATGTCCCCAGTGGACAATAGGTTCAGGCATTCCCATCGCTCTAAATTGAGAGGCGATCGGTTCTAGCAATTCACTCAGATTCACAGTTTTACCTCCTTCCTAAATTTAGGGTGGGCATGGTTGCCCCGTTGACCCGACCCACGTTATTTCAGTCCTACGTTATTTTATTGCCAAAACTCCTCAATTTCAGGCGGCAGATTTCTCACTGAGCACAGCCACCCCTCCCAAAG
Organism: Planktothricoides sp. SR001; assembly: GCF_001276715.1. GTDB lineage: Bacteria > Cyanobacteriota > Cyanobacteriia > Cyanobacteriales > Laspinemataceae > Planktothricoides > Planktothricoides raciborskii. Next base: position 64,244 of record NZ_LIUQ01000039.1, read on the forward strand.
GAAAACCCAACTGCTCCCGCTGCTCCAAATACAACTGAGCCACCAGGCGAGCCAAATTGCGAATCCGGGCAATATAACGAGTTCGTTCTGTCACCGAAATCACCCCTCTCGCATCCAACAGATTAAAAGAGTGAGAACACTTCAGCACATAATCCAAACTTGGTAGCACCAGCCCTCGTTTGGTTAACTGTTCTGCTTCCTGCTCATACAAGCCAAACAGCTTAAACAGCAACTCTGGATTAGACGCCTCAAAATTATAAGTACATTGCTCAATCTCCCCTTGCAGGTGAACATCCCCATAACTCACCTGGTCATTCCAGCGGATTTTCGTAAAAGCCTCCACCTCTTGGAGATACATCGTCAACCGTTCCAATCCATAAGTAATCTCAATGCAGACGGGACGGCAATCAATCCCCCCACATTGTTGGAAATAAGTAAACTGGGTAATTTCCATCCCATCCAGCCAAACTTCCCAGCCAACGCCCCAGGCGCCCAAAGTCGGAGATTCCCAGTTATCCTCCACAAACCGAATATCGTGATCGTCAGGATTAATCCCCAAAGCTCTCAGGGAGTCCAAATAAATATCTTGAATATTGTTCGGTGACGGCTTCACCAAAACTTGGTACTGATAATAGTGTTGGTAGCGATTCGGATTTTCCCCATAGCGGCCATCGGTAGGACGGCGACAAGGCTCCACATAAGCCACCGACCAAGGTTCAGGCCCGATCGCCCGTAAAAATGTATGAGGACTCATAGTACCCGCCCCCTTCTCCGTATCATAAGGCTGGGCAATCAAACAACCGCGATCGGCCCAAAACTGATTTAACGTCGCAATCACTGACTGAAAATTCATCGCGCAACTTTCCTCGATCTAGCAGAACATTTTTATTTTCCTCTAAAAGCTTACCAGACAAGGGTTTTGGGGGATAAAAAAATTTTTTTCAAAAAAAGTTGGTCAAAGGGGTTGACAAACCGATTTAGGTTTGTTAGATTAATAAAGTGCCTGACGGACAAAAC
>NZ_LIUQ01000138.1 GCF_001276715.1 Planktothricoides sp. SR001
CCACGGAACGAAGTGTGCGACCTGAACTGGTCAGATGAAACGGGACTCCCAGTCCCCTAGGGATTTTCACCCCTAGCCCTCGTGGAAAGGACTCAGTGAGTCCGGTCACGGCCTAGTAGGTAACGAAACAGCCGGAATGCAGACCCCAAAAGTAGCCAAAACTGCTAGGGATTAAGCGGTGAGGAGCAAGAGGGAAGAGGTGGAAGGTTGAACATAGTCCATAGCTACTGATTAAACTACGTGATACGTGAAACAGCCAAATTATCCCTGACAGGCTGTAGCCAAAAACGGCAAAGAAGGTAGTTCTGAATGGTACTTCGTTATTCAGAAGTGAAAACAAAACCCTTCCGTAGAATAGGTAGTCAACCTAACCACATCAATAACTTCAAATGACGCAACAGGGTAAGCCCTACAGAGTCTTAAGGGAGGTCGAAACCTTAAGTAGGTCTGAGGCAACAAAGACGGAAATCTCTGGAGGGTAGAAGATGAGGGAAAAAGCGAACGCTGCCCTGTAATGGGGTAGATAGGGGTTCAAAATTTGCCCCCGAACGAAAGTAATAGCAGACTTCCCTTGGGTCTTACACGAAAGAAACAATGACACAAGAAACCTCAAACGGAGTCATAAGTTAGATGTCAAGAACAATCTTGATAAATGGAGATAACGGACAACTTAAGGACTGGTCACAGGTGAACTGGAAGAAAATCCGAAAGAATGTCAGGAATCTAAGACAAAGAATCTTTCGTGCCAGAAAACTTGGTCAGTGGAAGCAATTGAGAAGATTGCAGAAATTGATGATAAAAAGCCGTTCAAACCTACTGCTTAGTGTCAGACAAATTACTCAGGTTAACACCGGAAAGCAAACGGCAGGGATAGACAAGGAGGTAATAAACACCCCTGCACAGCGAGTAAAACTTGTCAATGAGTGGAAAATGCCAAAAGCATCACCCACAAAACGGGTGTACATACCCAAATCAAATGGTAAGAAACGTCCTTTAGGCATCCCAACCATAAAGGATAGAGTCGCACAAGCAATAGTCAAAAATTCATTAGAACCAGAATGGGAAGCAGTGTTTGAAGCCAACTCTTATGGCTTCAGACCCGGTAGAAACTGCCAAGACGCCATAGGACAATGTTGGATTAGACTCAACACAAGTCCCACTTGCGGCGGACACAAATGGGTTCTAGACGCTGACATCAAAGGGTTCTTTGATAACATTGCCCATGAAACCATTATGGAAATGATAGGTTTTGTTCCACGTGGAAAACTTATCAAGGACTGGCTAGAAGCTGGGTTTATCGATGAAGGTAAATACAACCCCACAGAGACAGGTACACCTCAAGGTGGTGTCATAAGTCCACTATTAGCAAATATTGGATTGCATGGGTTAGAAACAGTCATTAAACAAGCTAACCCAAAGCTAGGCATCATTCGGTATGCAGACGACTTTGTTGTTACATCAAAGGACAAAGAATCGCTTGAAAATGCACTTACCCAGAGCGAGCAATGGTTATCAGAAAGAGGACTAAAAATCAGCGATGAGAAAACAAAAATGGTTCACATTGATGATGGATTCAATTTCTTGGGGTTCAACATACGCCAATACAATGGCAAATGTTTAATTAAACCCCAGAAAGAAAAAGTATTGGCATTCTGTAAAAAGATAGGACAGACTCTATCCGAAATGAAAGCCAACACACAAGAACAAGTCATCAATAGAATAAACCCACTTCTCAGAGGTTTTGCGAACTACTACAGAGGTGTGGTTAGCAAAGAAACCTTTAGCTACATCAATTATCGAGTGTGGCAATACCTCTGGCGTTGGTCTCTAAGACGGCATCCCAACAAACCAAAAAAATGGGTGAAAAATCGCTACTTTAAGCGATATAGAGGAGTTGATTGGATGTTCATGTGTCAGGGAACTGGTAGAAAAGGCAAGGAAAAATCCGAAATCTTATACGACATCAGCAAAACCCCAATTGTCAGGCACATCAAAGTCAAAGGTCAGGCAAGTCCAGACG
>NZ_LIUQ01000010.1:0-64335 GCF_001276715.1 Planktothricoides sp. SR001
TAAGTAGGTGAACATAATTAATTGCACTTTTCGTTCCCCGCCGATAGGCTTTGGATTCCCGCATATAGGAAGGAGAGAGAATAGAGAAGAGAGAAAAGAGTGAATAGTGAATAGTGAATAGTGATATTTATTTTCACTTTTCACTTTTCACTTTCCTCTTTCCTCTTTCCTCTTTCCTCTTTCCTCTTTCCTCTTTCCTCTTTCCTCTTTCCTCTTTCCTCTTTCCTCTTTCCTCTTTCCTCTTTCCTCTTTCCTCTTTCCTCTTTCCTCTTTCCTCTTTCCTCTTTCCTCTTTTCTTCTGATATGGTCTGTGGTTATTTCTGTCCACCTACTTAGATGCGAAAAAATCCAATAAATTAAAAGCGATATAATTATATTAATTTTAATTTAAATAAGAGATTTAATTTCTGTATGTAGGGGCGAATGGCCATTCGCCCCTACAGCATTAGATCAAGCAGAATTGAAATAACTATAAATAACAAATACCCCCTGGGAATAGAGAAAACGGACTTTCTCCAGCCAGGGGGTATTTGATTGGTAGTGGGCATGAAGTGAAATGATATGAATTAGAAATTTTCTCCTATGTAGGTGGGAACCATGTTTTTATGGGATAAGAATTCAGCGATCGCAAATTATTTGCCAGAACGCGATCAGCCAATGGATCGGCGATCGCCTTCAATGGGACGATCTCTGAATACTTAGCCCAGTGAGAAAATAGAAAATGCCTCACTACTTCGGTGCTGTCATAGAAGCGGTCATGGAAATTGAGGGAAATTCTTTGCCTTAATTTCAAATAGCAAAGAAAGCACAAGGTTCGAGAACCCGGTCTTAATCAAAATAAAACAACGTAACCAGACGGCGTTGTTCCTCAGCTTCTTGGCAAGTTTGCAGCAGGGTTTGGCTGTCGTGAAAAGCAAAGCAGATGAGTTGCTGACAGCGAGAAATAATCTGTCGATTACATAACGTGCTTGCTTCCCCCAGAGATAAGTGATCGTTGCTGGAATTTTCCACCAAATGGATCACGCGGGAAAGCTGTTCGCGGGATTCACGGGGTTGCCGCTCCAGGGTTTGCGGTAAAATAACCGTCAGCATATTGGGATCGGCTCGCATGGCTCCTTTGATCGCCGCTGCATTGGTGCCAGTGGATCCCGATGTCATCACCCGATTTCCGCCCAAAACTAGGGCATAACTCATTAACTCAATTAAGTTTTGATGAGTAATCGGCACATGACGCGATCCTAAGATAGCAATTCGTTTAGATCCAGTTTGTTGGATCGCTGCAAGCTCTTGTGCAAGAGTATCTATACTGGATATTTCTATGGATTGAGTCAAAGACTAAATGAATCTAAGTAATACAACGACTGTTATTTTAGCAAAGTTATTTTGGCAAAAACCAGTGAGCGGAGAAAAGAACTCTATATCTAATCTGAAACCAGTGGACTCCCTTGGTTAACTGACCGAATGGCATGATAACAATTAAATAATTAAGTTGTCAGGAAATTGTGAGGTTGAATCCGTTGCCGACATTAAAAAGCTGGTCAAAAGCCCTGGAACGACCCGCCACGGAATTTACGGCGGTGACGTTGCCAGTGATTTTTGGGGAGTTGCCCCCTGGGTTACGCGGGTCTTTGTATAGAAATGGGCCAGCCCGTTTAGAACGAAACGGGGTGAAAGTAGGCCATTGGTTTGATGGGGATGGAGCGGTGTTGGCGGTACATTTTACCGATGCTGGCGCGATCGCCTCTTACCGATATGTGCAAACTGCCGGTTATCAGGAAGAAGAAGCCGCTGGAGAGTTTTTGTTTGCTGGTTATGGCATGATGCCGCCCGGTTCTATCTGGGATCGCTTTACCAAGAGTGTCAAAAATGCCGCCAATACCTCGGTTTTAGCCCTGCCGGATAAATTGTTAGCCCTCTGGGAAGGAGGATATCCCTACGCTTTGGATTTACAAACCCTGGAAACCTGGGGAACGGATAACTTAGAAGGGCTAAAAAACGGTTGGACTTTTTCCGCGCACCCGAAGCGCGATCCCTTGACGGGAAATATTTATAATTTTGGGGTGACACCGGGCAAAAATTCCCTATTACATCTTTATGTATGCGATCGCGCTGGCAAAATCCAAAAACATTCCACCGTGGAAATCGATGGAGTGCCCTTAATTCACGACTTTGTACTCGCGGGTGAATATTTGGTCTTTTTCATTTCCCCAGTCCGGTTGCAACTATTCTCCGCCCTGTTTCACTTAAAAAGCTTTAGTGATTCCCTAATGTGGCGACCTGAATTGGGAACCCAAATTTTAATCATCAACCGGGATACCTTGGAAGTGGTCAGCGGCAATGAAACCGATCCTTGGTTTCAATGGCATTTTAGCAATGGATATCAGGATGAACAGGGGAATTTAATCGTGGATTTGGTCAAATATGCAGACTTTTCCACCAATCAATATCTCAAAGAAGTTGCCACGGGTCAGGCGCAAACGATAGCCAAAGGCACCCTCTGGCGGATTTATTTAGACCCAAAAACTGCGGTGGTGCAAGACCAAGAACCTCTGGTAGAAAGGGGTTGCGAATTTCCCTCGGTGGCACCGGCAGCGGTGGGACAACCGGCCCGGTTTACCTATTTATCCTTGCATCGAGAAGATGTGAATATTGGGGAGGAACTTTTAGGCGCGATCGCCCGCTATGACCATCAGACCCAAACCCTCACCGCAGCGGACTTAGGGGCTAATCGCTATCCCACAGAACCACTGTATATATCTAATCCCGAAAATCCGCAACAGGGCTGGCTGATCGCCGTCGTCTTTGATGGCAATGATGATGGCAACGATGATGGCAAAAGTGAGGTCTGGATTTTTGACAGCGATCGCCTGGATGAAAACCCAGTCTGTCGTTTAGCCCTACCAGAAATAGTGCCGATGGGATTTCATGGCACCTGGCACCCAGAAGTTTAATTAGCGGGGGTGCGGGGGGGCGGGGGTGCGGGGGAGCGGGGGGGCGGAGGAGCGGGGGTGCAGAGGAGGACAGAGGTAGGGGCTTTTCCGTGGCGGTGGTTGCCCCGGAGCAGAGGAGCTTCCGGAGCGGGGAAGCATAAGGGCGCTTGGACGTAGCGCCCCTACATCTCATCCCCTCATCCGACGGCGGACCCCCCTGCCCCCTGCTCCGTAAGCCCCGAAAGTCCCTCCGCTTCAGAAACCGGGTTTCTTGTAGGCTGCTAAACGATATGCCTCCGGCACGCTGCGCGATCGCCCCGGTAGGAACCCAGAAACCCGGTTTCTCCTGCGAGAAAGATCACGCCCCTACAATAAATCTAATCAATTCTTCACCAAAAATGTTAAAACCGTTTCATCAATCCCTTTGAGTTTTAAGGGCTGATACTTGATAATTTCATCATCATTCAAATAGTCCGCGACAGCGGCAGAAACTAAAATTCGATTCGGTTCAGAGGCTTCTTGGAGTCGGGCGGCAATATTCACACTCGGCCCGATCGCCGTATAGTCAGACCGTTCCGCATTACCAAACATTCCCACCACCGCCGTTCCTTGATGAATGCCACAGCGAAACTTGACCTCTGGGAGTCCTTGGGCTTGCCATTTTTTATTAAGTTGAATCAGCGATCGCTGCATTTTTCTAGCAGCGGCTAAAGCATTGGTCACTTGTTCATTGGGGGTGCATTCTTCTGGTGCGCCAAAAATCGCAATAATCGCATCCCCCACGAATTTATCCACAGTTCCCGAATGCTCAAAAACTGCCTGAGTCATGGCATCTAAATATTCATTTAATATTTCCGCCACTCGGCGCGATCGCAAATTATTCGACATTTGAGTAAAGCCGACAATATCACTAAACAAAATCGTAATTAACCGAGGTTCTGGCGTTAAATCTAACTGCAATTCTCCCCTCGCGGCTTTTTGTACCATCCCTGGAGGTAAAAACCGTTTTAACACCGACTCAGTTAAATAACTATTCAACTCTTTTACTCGTCGTTCATTTTCTTTCAACGCCAAAAGATTCCGCACCAATGCCAACAATTCTCGGTCATTAAATGGCTTGCCCAAATAAGCATCTGCCCCTTGTTCTACCCCTTCGACCCGAGTATCTTCATTCACTTTAGCCGTTAATAAAATCACCGGAATTCCCTTTAAATTTTCGGAATCGCGCACCATTCTAATCAGATCCAATCCCGATACTAAAGGCATCATTAAATCCGCCACAATTAAATCTGGTTGATATTTTTGCGCCATTTGAAATCCTTCGGCGCCATTGCGAGCTAAAATAGTGAGATACTGTTGTTCTTTGAGAATTCCTGCCACATAATGCCGCAAGTCTGAATTATCATCCACCATTAAAATCAAAGGATGAGGTTTTACCAGTGAATCAGTCAAGAGTTTGGTTTCCCCATTCCTCAGATTTGCGGATGCGTTATTAGCGGCTTCGGCGCTAATAATTTCTGCGGCTAATCTTCTTAAATCTTCTTCGGAATTGTCGATTTCTGTTTCCACTTCTAAATCTGCTAATTCCACATCCACTCGACTGGGCATCACTCCCGTAGGCACTTCAATAATTTGCTCTGGGGGCAAATGAGAGCAACCAATAGGCAGCCAAACCGTAAAGGTACTGCCTTTTTCATACACGGATTCAACGGTAATTTGACCTCCATGAAGTTGGACTAATTCTTTGGCTAATGCTAATCCTAATCCACTGCCTTCATAAGACCGACTGACCGAACCTTCTGCTTGGCGAAAGCGTTCAAATAAATGGGGGATTTGGTCATTTCTAATCCCAATCCCCGTATCTTTAATCCGTAACATACAATAATTGCCACTTTGTTCCACGGAAACGGTAATGCTACCCGGTGGAGTGGTAAATTTCATGGCATTGGAGAGCAAGTTATACAAAACTTTATCAAACTTTTCTAAGTCCAAATAAAGGGGTGGACAATAACTAATTCTAGTTTCTAAATAAAGTCCTTTTCGCTCACAGTAATGGCGAAAAGTATCCACAGTTTGTTCAACAAATTCAATGAAATTACAGGGGCGAAACGTCGGCTGCATCCGACCGGCATCGAGGCGCTGTAAGTTGAGCAGTTGATTGACTAATCGCAGTAAGCGGCGACAATTTCTCAGGGCAATTTCTGCCTGTTCTAAGGGTAAATCTTTCTGATGTTGAACGGCGGACTCTAATGGCCCAATGGTGAGGGTTAAGGGGGTTCTAAATTCATGGGAAATATTCTGAAAAAATTCGGTTTTGAGGCGATCAAGTTCCAGAAGTCTTTCCGCTTGTTGTCGGGTGGTTTGATAAAGCCGAGACTGCTGCACCGCGATCGCGGCTTGGGCGGCCACTGCTTGAGCCAAATCAATCTCGGAAGGCAGCCAGCGACGAGGGGTGTGATGATGGCGCAGGGAAATGCTGCCGATAATTTTGCCATCAGAAAGCAATGGCACCACCAACAGAGCTCTAGACGGGGAGAGAAATTGCTCTTGGGTGTGATCCATGCCTACAGGAATATCCAGCATTTCCAGTTCGGGCATATCCTGTAGATCCTTAATCACCACAGGTTCTTGGGTGGCGAGGAGTTGCTGATGCACCGGATTTCCCGATATCGGCACTACAGACCGGGGCAGCGATCGCCCGATCGCCGTTGAATCCATACGAGGGATTTCTCCCTGGTCGAGAATGGCATTCGGGGGATGATCCCCTTCTCCTCGGACCACCGAAGAACCGCCTTTTTCGTACAAGCCCACACATTGGACATACTCATCATTTTCCGTCCAAAGAGACAAGGCACAACCATCCACCTGCAACGCTTCTCCCAGTTGCTGGGTAATCGCCGCAAAAATATCTTTCGGGTTGAGACTAGAGCGAATGGATGTGGTAATCGTGTTAATCAGAGCTTCGCGTTTAGCTAAAGCTTGGACTTGTTCATAAGCTCGCACTTGGGACAACGAGAGAGAAGCTTGATCCGCGACCATAAACCCCAGTTGCACTTCATCATCTTTCCAGACCCGAGGCTGACCGCATTGATGCAAGGCTAAAACCGCCAGCAGATCCAGGCGGAACATTAAAGGCACAATCAAACTAGAACGAATATTGGCAGCGGCGTAGGTTTGTCGCCGTTGAGCGATTTCTGGGGTGTTTTCTTGAAAGCGCTCGTCGGTTTCTACGTCATTAATCACCAGTATATCCGTGGTTTCCCATAAAGTTTGAGCCAGCAGACTGTCGGAAATTTCCCAGTGGGAGGACTGAGGTGACTGAGGTGACTGAGGTGAAATAGGTTCAGTTTCTCTGGCTTTTTCCTCTTTCCTCTTCCCTCTCACCTCTATGGGTCTATCTTTTTTGTTTTGATAGAGAAACCATTCATCCGCCAACCGTCCATCGTGCAATGGCCGCAAAATGCAGTAACTCACGTCAAAAATTTGACCCACGGTTTCCACAATGGTCTGAAGGATTTCCGCTTCACTGGTGCGGGATCGAATGGTGTTAATCACCGCATTCAACAGGGACTCTTGGCGCAACGTGCGGCAGAGTTCGGTAGTGCGAGCTTTCAGCACATTGTGAGTATCCACCGCTTGGCTGACCAAGGTTCGCAGTTCGTCGGTTTTCCAAGGTTTGGTGACATATTTAAACACCTTGCCAGAGTTAATCGCATCCACCAAATCTTCTACGTCCGTATAAGCAGTCAAAATAATCCGAATAATATCCGGGTACTGGGTCGCTGTCACGCTGAGGAGTTCGGTTCCACTCATTAACGGCATCCGCTGATCGGAGACAATGACGGCAATCTCCTGATCTTGGGCTAAAATCTCTAAAGCTTGCAGACCATTACTCGCTTGAAATACCTCATAATCTCGATATAACGTGCGATAAAGTAGCTCGAGATTTGAGGCTTCATCATCCACAAGCAAAATTTTCGGCTTATTTTTAGCTTTCGCACTCATGCACCGCTCTCCTGCTGCAAGGGGAGTTTGACTCCGGGTAACCAGTTATTTAGCTGCCAGTCACAATTAATTCGGCAATTGTAGATTTTTGTGATTAGTCGTCTGCTGTTTACCGCTGGATATTTTAGCCCTAACACATCAAGGTTCATCAAGGTTAATCAAAGGTCAGTCGATAGTTACAATACATCGGCAGGCTAATCTACGAAGCCTTTCGGCGCACCCTTTGTTTAGGATCTTTGATCCGCGATCGCTTTTCAGTCCTTGATTTACTGTTTAGCCTGGGCAATGCCTTGGTTATACAGCCTTGAGCAAGCTGAAAAGTCTTGTTTGCCGATACTGTTCATTATCATAATGCCCTGGAAGCCAATCATGGTTAAAACCGCTTGTTGCTGTCATGCAATGATGAATCAGAGGATGTTTCTGGGGGCGGGGGAGCGGGGGGATGACTCGGCTTCGGGGAATTATGGCAAATCCGGCAAAGAGGTATTTTCCTTGACAGAGGTTGACTCCCCTCGGCAGCGAGTAGCTGAAACCCTTGTCTAGCGAAGAATCCAGCATTTACACAACTCAGCGAAACCAATAAAATACAAAAAACATTTACAGACGTATTGCAAATGTTTTTAAATTCATGTATAGTTCGATTTACAGATTGACAAGCACCTTGTCGCCCCAATGTACTGTCTAGAAACTGGAGGCCATCACCCTGAGCAAGGGGCGGCTGCTGGAGGTGATTTCGGTGGCGAATATGCGGCGATCGCAGCAAGATTCCCTGTACATCGAAGCTGGTGAAGAGGTAGGGAGTGGCGGGTAGGCAATTAGAAGTGAAAAGAAAAGTTGAAATTCAGTAGATACACACCAGTAGACAAACACAGGAGTCTCAAGACAATGTTTAAGCAACTGCGGATCTGGAAAATACAGATCGTTTCCTTTATTGTCGCGGCGCTGGCCGTGGTGACGCTGCCCGGACTGGTGCATCCCAGTCAGGCGGCCACGACGATTGATTTTGTTACTCCCCAGTGGGTGGCGGAGCATTCCCAGGATGCCAACCTGCGGATTTTGGATGTGCGGATTAATCCACTGGAATACATCAATGCCCACGTTCCGGGGGCGGTGAACATTGCCGACAATACCTTCCGTGGCCCCAACGGTCGCCTGCCGGTGCAGTTTTGGGAACAGCAGAAGATTGAATCCCTGTTCCAAGATGCCGGGGTGAACAACAACAGCCATCTGGTGATTTATTCCGACGGCAACAGCATCCTGGGCAGCACCCAGGTGGCCTACCTGCTGGAGCGGGTTGGTCATTCCGGTCAGGTCTCTATCTTGAATGGCGGATTCAAAGCCTACCGAGATGCCAACCTACCCGTGACCAAAGAGTTCCCGCAGTACCAGCGAGGCAACTTTACCCTACGCGACAACTCCGCCATCCGGGTTTCCCTAGACGAAGTGCGATCGATTGTGAATAACCGTAGCGCCCAAGTCACCTTCATTGATCCTCGTCCTGCCGCCCTGTTTGCCGGAGAAGAGAATCTGTTCATCCGCAATGGCCACATCCCTGGCGCGAAGAATATCCCCTGGCCTACCTTCACCTTGGGTGAAGACAACTTCCACCAAATCAAGACCCTGGATGAAATCCGCGCCCTGCTCGCCCGCCGCAATGTTACCCCCAACGACACGATCATTATGACGTGCAGCACCGGGCGGGAAGCTTCTCTGCAATATGTGGTGCTCAAGCACGTGCTGGGTTATCCCAACGTGCGACTGTATGAAGGCTCATGGACAGAGTATTCGTCCCAGCCCGATCTGCCCGTGGCCACCGGACGCGATCCTAACGTCTAGGCCAGCTAGACCTTAGAGGGGGTAGGCTGGTTGACTGACAAAAGTCTATCGCCCTCACCCCCAACATCTCTCCCAGAGGGAAAGGACTTTTGAGGATCTGGCTAACAAGTTTTGCCAGTCAATCCGCCAATCGGGTAAGTGAGGTCTGGGTGATGTCAAGGGTTATTCAACAGTTCGCTAAGTGGATACCGTGTTTGACGTTGAAACCTGAAAATCACCTACCCGCTCCCCATTGAATGCCATATCTCTGTTCCGCTTCCAAAAAAAATGAATAACGAAGATATCATCTAAGCCTTTCTCACTTCCCTGGAACAACAGCAGAACCCTCTTACCCCAGAAGAGCAAAGCAAAATCAAATAGGCAAAATTTTACAAAAAAACGCCGATTTTGGTTTAGAAAAACTCGACAAATTCGCCCGTAAATCTTCACTCCTCCAAACCATCTATATAGCAGTCCGTGCAGGATTTATGAAGCTGCTCCCCTCTTCCATTTTGGGCAGGCGTCGGTTGGGGGTGAGGGTCAATTCCACAACTTATATAGGATTGCTATAGTAAGTAGTTATTCTAATACAGAAAAACATGATTAATTCACCATACAAAATTAACGAAGAAGAAATTAGAAAAATTCCCAAAAGACCGCCTAGATTTTTAACCAGAAGAGAGTTTTTGTATGAAGATAACAACTTTTTTTGGTTAATCCAAAAAGGAGTTGTTCGTACTATAAGTTATGCAGATGACAATACAGTTGTCTGCACAGGTATTTGGCTGGTTGATGATATTGTTGGTAAACCTTTATCGCGAATTTCTCCCTATTTAATAGAAGCATTAACTCCAGTTCAAATGATGCCAATTCCGAAAATTTATTGGCAACCTTCATCTGAATTAATTTTAAACTACTGGCAAAATACTGAGGATTTACTTATGGCTCGTGGCAATCACAGCGCTTGGTTTATTTTGCTGAATGTTCTCAACTGGTTATCTCAGCGTTTTGCACATCGTGTCAGTGAGGGATATTTAATTGATGTGTCGTTGACCCATCAAGATTTAGCCGAATTATGCGGAATGACTCGAGTGACAGTTACTCGTTTACTCAAACAATTTGAATCGGAAGGATTAATTTCTAGAAATTCTAAAAGAATTGTCCTCAAAGAGGACTACAGCACTTGGTACTATCAAATTTGATTGGTATATAGCAATTGTCATAGTTATGAAGTACAAAAAAACCTGTCATTCCCGCCTTCGCGGGAATCCAGAAAACCTCTGTAATTCCGACAATAACCGCTATAACCTCAAGTTTTTAGGACTTACGCAACGAATCTATATCTGGGGTATTGGTGCGTTACCGCTCGGAACAACACCCTACCAATAGCGTTTTGCGTAAGTTCTGGTTTTGTTGAATATTTGAGCGGAGCGCTTTTGGGTCAGGAAGAAGCGTTTTTGGTGTCACCGGCCCGACAAATTCTCGGAGAGGGAGGTATTTTCCTTGACAGAGGTTGACTTTCCACAGCAGCGAGTAGCTGAAACCCTTGTATAGCAAAGAATATAGCGGTTACACAACTCGAAAAACACAAAATACTAAAAAAAACATGAATGTATTGCAAATGTTTTTTAATTCGTGTATAGTACATTTACAGATTGAAAAGCACGTTGTCGCCCTAATTTTAGACCTGGCGCAACATCAGTCCCGAAATCCATAATCAGGAGTCTTGAATATGGTGAAATGGTTTTTAGACAACAGTCTCGCCATCGGTAGAACTCCCCTAGTCCTTTTAAACCGTGTAATCGGTGATAGTAGGGCGACTGTTCTGGCTAAAATTGAAGGCCGTAACCCAGCCTATTCGGTTAAATGCCGCATTGGTGCGTCGATGATTTGGGATGCAGAACGACGAGGCTTATTAGGACCAGGTAAAGAAATAGTTGAACCCACCAGTGGTAATACAGGAATTGCCTTAGCTTTTGTGGCTGCGGCTAAAAAAATTCCCATTACCTTAACAATGCCTGAAACGATGAGTTTGGAACGACGGAAATTGCTGCGAGCTTATGGAGCAAATCTAATTTTAACCGAAGGCTCAAAAGGCATGGTGGGGGCAGTAGAAAAAGCTGAGGAAATTGCCGCTTCTAATCCCGATCGCTATGTTTTATTGCAACAGTTTCGTAACCCAGCAAATCCCCGGATCCATGAGCAGACCACGGGGCCAGAAATCTGGGAAGAAACCGCAGGAGCGATCGATATTCTGGTTTCAGGAGTAGGTACAGGGGGAACAATTACCGGCGTATCCCGATATATTAAACACACTCAAGGTAAGCCCATATTATCCGTAGCAGTAGAACCCGAAGCCAGCCCAGTTATATCCCAAACCCTTGCCGGAATTCCAGTTAAACCAGGCCCGCATAAAATCCAGGGCATTGGTGCAGGTTTTGTCCCAGAAGTGCTGGATTTATCAATAATTGATGCCGTAGAAACTGTGACGAATGAAGAAGCAATTCTCTACGCTCAACGGTTAGCTAGAGAAGAAGGAATTTTATCAGGTATTTCCTGCGGAGCAGCGACAGCAGTGGCAGCCAGACTTGCTAAAAGACCAGAAAATCAGGACAAAACTATTGTGGTTATTTTGCCTGACTCTGGTGAACGTTATCTCAGTACCCCCCTGTTCCAAGGAGTATTTAACGAGGAAGGTTTAGCAGTCTGATTTGCTTTCAGATATCCCAAGATTTACCCCAGTCGTCGCTGAGAAGAAACAATGACCAATGATAGCTATATTGCCCTAACTTATAGCCCCATTAGCAAAACCGCATGGGATATTGATCCGGTGATTACAGCCTTATCCCAGCCTCGAAAGCAGGCTTTTCAGACTTGTTCACAAGAGCGAAATTACGTTCCTTTGCCATCCCGAAAAATCTTATTTCGGATGGTCGATAAACTCAGGGCGGCTTTATTTCCCTTCCACTTTGGCAATCCCGATCTCCGAGAAACTTCTATTCGTTATTTTATCGGTCATACTCTCAATGAAGCTTTGCAATTACTCGAACATCAAATCCACCGCGAGCAGTGGTTAATTGCTTCAGAAAATCAGGTAGAAGAATCTAAAATTCGGGTCAAAGCTAGGTCAATAGTTCAGGCTTTTGCCGAGCAAATAACAGAAATAAAAACACTGTTAGAAACTGATGTTGTTGCTGCTTATGATGGCGATCCAGCGGCGAAAAATTTAGACGAAGTGCTGTTTTGCTATCCTGGGATTACGGCAATTACTTATCATAGAATCGCTCATGCTTTGTATCGTCTTGAATCGCCTTTATTAGCGAGAATTATTGCTGAAATAGGTCATTCAGAAACGGGAATAGATATTCATCCTGGGGCTACTATTGGCAATAGTTTCTTTATCGATCACGGTACAGGAGTAGTAATTGGTGAAACGACTATAATTGGCGATCGCGTCAGGATTTATCAAGCCGTTACTTTGGGGGCAAAAAGTTTTCCTCGCGACGAATCTGGCAGTTTAATCAAAGGCAATCCCCGTCATCCAATTATCGAAGACGATGTAGTGATTTATTCCGGGGCAACAATTCTCGGTCGAGTCACCATAGGTCAAGGAGCAACCATAGGCGGCAATGTTTGGCTAACCCGTAGTGTACCAGCCGGAGCGTTTGTCTCCCAAGCTCAATTACGGGAGGAAATTTTTGCGGCAGGGGCAGGCATTTAACTCCCCTCTCAAGTTACCCGCCAAATCATATAGCGGTTATTGTCCCTTCGGAAGTACAGAGGTTTTCTGGATTCCCGCCTGCGCGGGAATGACAGGTTTTTTTGTACTTCATAAGTATGACAATTGCTATATAGCTATAAAGAGGAAATCTATAAAGAGGAAATAAGATATCCCCGCCTATAAACCCTCGTGAAATCACTGCAAAACCCTGCGAAATCTTCAGGTTTTTATTTAGACCCGAAATAACCAGAAGAAACCTGGTTTCTTTGTTGCTTCCCACAGATGCACTGTGATATCGACAGCAGAAACCCGGTTTCTAGAGAGTGATTTGAGCGAGAGATTTAACCTCATTCATTTAATCAATCGGAGTTACAATCGATGACTAGCACCAATAACCCTGAACTGCAATTAGCGGTTAATGATGTCGCAGCGCGTCAGTTGGCTAATGCCACAAAAACAGTTCCTCAATTAGACACAATTAGTCCCCGTTGGTTTGTGCGTCTGCTGCACTGGACTCCTGTTGAAGCCGGGATCTATCGTCTGAACAAAGTCAAAAATCCTTCTCAAGTCGAAGTGGCTTGCTCAGAACGAGATGAGCGAGAGTTGCCTGAAACCTTTGTGAATTATCAAGAACAGCCGCGAGAATATTTTCTCAGCGCTGTTAATACGGTTGTCGATGTTCACACTCGTGTTTCTAACCTTTATAGCAGTCCCCACGATCAGATCCATGAACAGTTGCGCTTGACGATTGAAATTTTGAAAGAACGTCAAGAAAATGAACTGATTAATAATGCTGAATACGGGTTGCTCAATAACATTGTTGACAGTCAAAAAGTACAGCCCCGAGGTCTAGCCCCTACTCCAGACGATCTTGATGAGTTATTGGTGAAAGTGTGGAAAGAACCCGCCTTTTTCCTGGCTCATCCTAAAGCGATCGCTGCCTTTGGTCGGGAAGCTACCCGCCGTGGCGTTCCCCCCGCTACCGTTTCTTTATTTGGTTCTCAATTCATCACCTGGCGCGGAGTGCCCTTAATTCCTTCCGATAAACTCGCGGTGAATAATGAGGGCAAAACCAATATTTTACTGCTGCGGGTCGGCGAAAGTCGTCAAGGAGTGGTTGGCTTGTATCAACCGAATTTGCCCGGTCAACAGGGACCCGGACTGTCCGTGCGCTTTATGGGAATTAGCCGCAAAGCGATCGCCTCTTATCTCGTCTCCCTGTACTGCTCTTTAGCCGTCCTGACCGACGATGCGGCTGCCGTTCTTCAGAACGTTGATGTCAACCAGTACCACACCTACTAATGACTACCCCCAATCTTTACCCGGAAAATTCCCTGACAGAAGGGCCTGCGAAACCCAACCCTAGTCCTTCTGTCGCTAATGTTGGGGGAGATGGCATCAACCCCTTATTTAAAGCGGACACTTTTGAGCAACTGGCGAATGCTTTTATTCAAGAAGTGAAGCGCAGCGGCATTGATGTGCAATTACCCGACGCCCTAAATATCCCTCAATCGGTTCAGGATGTTAGTGGTCTGGGCTCCAATATTCATCAACAAAATCTCGATGGGAAATTACCGTCAGTATCCACACCTCACTTACCTGTTGGGGAGCCGCAATTCTATTTTAGCGATCCCGGTGTTGATCTGCCCCACCCCCCCCATTCCGTAGAGGAAGTACGCGCTGCTGCATCCCATATTCCCAAAAAAATTCCCCAGGCGATCGCAACTCCCGCAACTCCTACAGTTCCGAATCTATCCTTAGCATCGGTTCCCACACCATCTATCCCAACTGTCACCCCCAACTTCTATTTTTTAGAACATTTAAGTCAAGGGGTAGAAAGACAAAAACCGGATCAGAACATCCCTAAAACTGTTGAGGATTATTCCCCACAGAATTACCGGCAAAATTCACCGATTGACCCATTTTTTGTGCCTCTGGCGGCGGTGACAAAACAGGATATTTTCGATGTCGAAACCATCCGCCGTGATTTTCCCATTTTGCAAGAAAAAGTCAACGGTAAACCCCTGATCTGGTTTGATAATGCGGCAACGACTCAAAAACCTCAAGTCGTCATCGATCGCCTAGTTCATTATTACTCCCATGAAAACTCCAACATTCACCGCGCCGCCCATGAATTAGCAGCCCGGTCAACAGATGCCTACGAAGCCTCTAGGGAGACAGTGCGCCATTTTATCAATGCCTCCTCGGTCAACGAAATTATCTTTGTACGAGGAACCACAGAAGCCATAAACTTGGTGGCGAAAAGTTGGGGAGAACAAAACATCAAAGCTGGGGATGAAATTGTTCTAAGTCATTTAGAACACCATGCTAATATTGTGCCTTGGCAACAGTTAGCAACTCGGACCGGAGCCAAGTTGCGTATTGCACCCGTAGACGATCGCGGACAAATTTTGTTGGAAGAGTATCAACAACTGCTCAATCCTCGCACAAAATTGGTAGCTTTTTCCCAAGTTTCTAATGCTTTGGGAACCATTACTCCGGCGGCAAAAATGATTGCCCTGGCTCACCAAGTTGGTGCCAAAGTGTTATTAGATGGCGCTCAGTCCGTCTCTCATATTCCCATTGACGTGCAACAACTCGGTTGCGACTGGTTTGTTTTTTCCGGTCATAAAATCTTCGGACCCACTGGCATTGGGGTGGTTTATGGTCACGAAGACTTATTAAACGCCAGTCCCCCCTGGCAGAGTGGCGGCAACATGATTGTTGATGTCACTTTCGAGCGCACTGTTTATCAAAATAGTCCAGCCCGATTTGAAGCTGGGACGGGGAATATTGCTGATGCGGTGGGATTAGCCAC
Organism: Planktothricoides sp. SR001; assembly: GCF_001276715.1. Taxonomy (GTDB): domain Bacteria; phylum Cyanobacteriota; class Cyanobacteriia; order Cyanobacteriales; family Laspinemataceae; genus Planktothricoides; species Planktothricoides raciborskii. The sequence goes on from NZ_LIUQ01000010.1 coordinate 15,290, forward strand.
AGCCCTTGATTATGTTCAACAGATTGGTTTACCAAATATTGCCCGTTATGAGCATGAATTGCTCGAATATGCGACCACGGGTTTAAATACTATTCCCGGTCTGCATTTAATTGGTACTGCCCCAGAAAAAGCTGCTGTCCTTTCCTTTGTTTTGGATGGGTTCTCTGCCGAAACTGTAGGACAAGCACTCAACCAAGAAGGCATCGCGGTGCGTGCGGGTCATCATTGCGCCCAACCAATTTTGCGACGGTTTGGTTTAGAGGCAACTGTGCGTCCGTCCTTGGCTTTTTATAATACTAAATCTGAGGTAGATGCGCTGGTTCATGCTTTGGAACGAATCCGACAAAAACAATTAGGCTAATTAGCAAAGATCCCAGGTTTCTTCATTAGTCAATTTTTTTGATAGAAACCTGGTTTCTTTTCTCCGGTTTTTTTGAAGCTGCTTAAATTACATCAAGTCCGTGGATTTTTTGATGATCCACACAGCGCTGTCATTCCCGCGAAAGCGGGAATCCATCTTAACGAGATAGGATTGTTTTTATAACCGATCGCAGGGACTTGATATCAGAAAATAATTTGCTTTAAACAGGGGGATCAATATGATTTCAGATGCTTCTCTTACCGTGGCTATTGTCGGCGCGGGATTTAGTGGAACAATGGTGGCTGTCCACTTGTTAAAAAATACTGATAGACCTCTGACAATAAAGCTAATAGATTCTAACGATATTGGCAAAGGAGTTGCTTATAGTACCACAAGCAATAGCCATTTACTCAATGTTCCGGCAGCAGGAATGAGTGCTTTTCCTGATGATTCAAGTCATCTACTCCGTTGGCTCAAGTTTAATTATCATACCCTAAAAGATTCGCTGCCAACTCCACCGAATCCGAGTCTTTTTATTCCTCGTCGAGTTTATGGACTATATATTCAGTCGGTTTTAGAAGAAGCCGAAGCCACCGCCTCAAGTTATGTCAAACTCGAACGGATTATTGATGAAGTTGTCGGGATACAGCCTCAAAATAGGGGAGCAATTGTTTACCTCAAAAATCAAGATAATTTTGCCGCTGATAAAATAGTTTTAGCGATCGGTAATGGGGCAACTCCTCGTCCTTTTTCTTTAGGTAAGTTTCAGCCTGATGCAACCAATATTTCACTACAACCACCCTATATACGCAATGCTTGGTCAAAGGATGCGTTAACCGGGCTAGAGGTGGATGATTCTGTATTATTGATTGGTACAGGATTAACAATGGTGGATATGGTGATGTCTCTGCGCGATCGCCATCACCAAAGTAAAATTTATGCCGTTTCCCGTCATGGTTTATTGCCTTTGTCTCATCAGCCTAGCCAACCCTACCCGACTTTTTTAACTAGAAATACGGCACCCAAAACAATTAGGGGTTTATTAAAGTGTATTCGTTCTGAGATTAAAACAGCCACAGAAATAGGTTATAATTGGCACTCTGTCATCGATTCGCTTCGTCCGGTGACTCAGGAATTGTGGCAACAATTACCAACCGTTGAAAAGCAAAGATTTTTGCGTCATGTCACCCGTTACTGGGATATTCATCGCCATCGATTTTCTTCGGAAATTGGCGAAATTATTGAAAATTTAATTACGAAAAAAAAACTAATTTTAAAAACTGGAAAAATTTGTGATTGTCGCGAGACAATTAACGGTATATATGTGACTATTTCTCGGCAACAGCATAAGTCAATCATAGAGGTTAAAAGATTAATTAATTGTACAGGAATACAAGTAGATTATTCAGCCGCAAAACAACCCTTGATTGCTCATTTAAGAAGTCAAGGATTAATCTGTCCTAATCCTCTGGGGGGACTATATACTTTACCTAATGGGGCTATATTAGATGCCCAAGGTCAAGGTTCTAGTTTACTTTATACCCTTGGACCTCCCCGGAAAGGAGATTTATGGGAAACTACAGCTATCAGGGAAATACGGCAACAAGCCCAATTATTAGCAACAACTATATTAAATTCTCTACCTTTATAGATGCGGATTGGCGCGAATTTATCTACATCTAATCAGAAAAAAAATACCAGTAAATTAACTTGATTTAATTGCGGCGTTGCACAATTATCGAATCCGTGGGGTCAATTTCCACAGATATCAGCGCTCTTAAACAAGCAGAAATTGCCTTAAAAGAAGCGAAAGAAGCCGCCGAAAGTGCTAACCGGGCAAAAAGTGAATTTTTGGCCAATATCAGTGACTAAATTCGCACTCCTCTGAATGCTATTCTGGGATTTACGGACTTACTGCAAAGAAAAATAACCGGATCAGAATATCGCAATTATTTAAACAGTATTACTAGCCGCGGCAAAATGTTGCTGGCGTTAATTAATGATATTCTAGACTTGGTCAAAATTGAAGCAAATCAACTATAAATTTAGCCATAATTCTTGGATATCCGCCAATTAATCCAAGAAATTCAGCAGATATTTAAACCCATCGCTGAACAAAAAAACGTTTTTATGTGGAGATTGCCGAGTCAGTTCCTCTAGGTATTTTATTTGATGAAGTGCGGCTGCGGCAAATTCTGTTTAATGTAGTAGGTAATGGGTTGAAATTTACTGACGGGCGATCGCTATGCGAGTAAACGCTAAAAACCTGGTAAATCCGGGTAATTATCTGAATCAAATTACTTTAGAAATCCAGATAGCAGATACGGGAATTGGTATCGCCCTAGATCAGCAAGAGCGAATTTTTGAAGCTTTCATTCAAAGTGATGGTCAAAGCACCCGAAAATATGGCGGCACAGGCTTAGGTTTAGCCATTACCAAACCCCTGACCCATCTATTAGGCGACAGGGCAGCATTCACCTCACCAGTGAATTAGGCAAAGGCAGCACATTTTCTTTCTGTTTTCCCCAAGTCACCGTGTTGAGTAATTCACGGGATATCTTGCCAGTTAAAGTAATCAAGCCAGTAATCAAGCCAGTAATCAAGCCAGTAATCAAGCCATAAATTAAGCCAGATTTAGATCGGTTAGATCCGTTAGATCCGTTTCACAAAGCAAAAGTTTTAGTCCTCGATGATAGCCAGTCTAATCTAAAATCAATTGCCAGATATTTTAGGGACACTAAACATTAACTTATTTTGGTCACCAATGGCCAAGAAGCTATTCATCAAGTTAACTTAAACCCTCCGGATCTAATTTTATTAGACCTGTGGATGCCAGACATGAACGGGCTAGAAGTTGCAGGGGTGATAAGAAATTATCCCGGATGTCAGCATATTCCGATTATTTTTATCACTGAGTATTATACTCAACCAGATGAATTATTAATCGACCAAAAAACTTATGGGTTGATTCGCCAACCCGTCAGCATTGAGCAATTAATCCTAAATTTTTAGATATTTTGGCAGTCGGATAATTATGCTGAATTTATTCCCGAAGCCAGCGACGAAGAAACCGGGTAATCGCCGGTTAATTATGTATTAAGTGAATCTTCATATGCTACCGAAAAACCTTGAATGGATGTTTCAGAATTACTCGAAACTATCAAAAGTATGGGAAATTTTTTTGGCCATAACTCTGCCGTAATCAAAAGAAACGAGATATTAAAGCTAAAGTTTTTGTGTCTAATTTATAATATTTAGCCAAAAATCATAAAAAAAAATAAATAATTTAGCCAATAAATTAGCAAAAAAACGCTAAAATTGCCTGAAAATAACTGCATAAAACTTGCATAAAAATTTAAATAAGCTCAAGTAAAAATAATTAAAAAAACTTTTATGAAAATATAAAAATAGTAATTTTAACGCAAGATAATACATTTAATTTCTGGTAGTAGGGGCTGTTCGCTTTAACGCCCCTATATAATTGTATTAATTTTAATTTAAATAACGAATAGTATATATTTTTGCTTCTACTTTAGCAGTTAATAATATAGATTTTAAAATATTTTTTGCTCTTTTTTTGCCAAAGCATATCGGCAAAATATCGGTAATTAAAACCATAGAAAAAAAATCAAGATGCAACAATACGCGAGTTGAGCAACGTTTTTTAATTTTATCGGTGGCAACATTTTAGGCCGGTGTGTCGATTCTGATTTATACCGAAATATCCGACCCGGGCTGGCAGTTTTTTCGGTTTTATCTGGGGGATGTGGTGGCGGTGATGTTTTTATTTTTTCTGCTGAGGGTTTTTTTGGGGCGGATCAATGGTTCTCCGAGGGACGATTGTGGGCGCGATTCCCTCCCCTCGCCTGAGCTTTCGCCCGATCGCACTGTTGATCGAATTCGCCCAATTATTTGGGCTAACTCCGCAAAATCAGCATTGGATCGCCCAAATTGCCTTGGGGTCGCCCGCTCGAACTCTGGGACTTGGTGGCTTATGTGGTGGGATTAGCTGTGGCTATGGCGATCGAGTGGCAGATACTCAAATATCATCCGTAAATTTTGCCAAAATATTTGCCAAAATATTTGCCAGGATAAAACCCGATACGGCGATCGCCATCAAGCGGGAAAAGGGTAAGATGAATTATCAGACAAAATATCAGGAGGTGCGATCGATACAAAACCTTACGGTTTAGGCACAGCTTAAAATATCTGGTAAACTAGAAATTACTACACTTGTGAGCAAAAATGCGCGACTATGACGGCGATTCATCGTGATGAAATTTATATGCCATAAAATGCAGCCTAAAGCACTAATGAAACCATCATGGAACCCGCCAAATCCCTCCAAATAAACTGTCTTTGACTGCCGACTAAGCCCCCAAAAGAGAAGGAACCCACAGAACCATGATCAATTTGTATCGCCACTCGGCCACCATTGAAGCCCCGAACTTGCCTGTTTCTTATGGAGATGTGCAAGACGCCGCCCGTTATTTAATGGTGCAAGCAAAGCACACTCCGGTAATGATCTCACGCACGGTCAATAAGATGACTCAAAGTGAGGTGTTTTTTAAGTGTGAAAACTTCCAACGGACTGGATCGTTTAAGTTTCGCGGCGCTTATAATGCCCTAGTGCAGCTATCTTATGAGCAAAAGCATCGGGGAGTGTTGACCTATTCTTCGGGGAATCATGCCCAAGCGTTGGCTTTGGCAGGGCAGTTGTTAGGCATTCGCCCCGTGATTGTGATGCCAGAGGATGCCCCAGATGTGAAAAAAATGGCTACCCAAGGATATGGGGCTGAGGTGATTTTCTATAATCCACAGAAAACGACTCGCGAAGAGTTTGCCCAAGAAATTGCCGAAGCCCGAGGTTTGACGATTATTCCTCCTTATGATGATAAAGCGGTGATTGCGGGTCAGGGGACGGTGGCCAAAGAGTTGATCGAACAAGTCGGTCAGTTAGATATTTTATTAGTGTGCTGTGGCGGTGGGGGGCTACTTTCCGGCTGCGCGATCGCCGCCCATACCCTCTCCCCTTCTTGCCGAGTGATTGGCGTAGAACCGGCAAAAGCTGATGATGCTACCCGGTCGTTTTATAGCAAAACATTGCAGACGGTACGCAACCCAGAGACGATAGCCGATGGCGCCCGGACTCCCTCTTTGGGCAAGCTGACGTTTCCCTTGGTTCAGCATTATGTCGATGAAATGATTACGGTTTCTGAATCCGCGATCGCCCGGGCAATGTTTTTCCTCTGGGAACGGATGAAGTTAGTGGTAGAACCTACCGGGGCGATCGCCACTGCGGCTTTATTAGAGGGAATGATTTCTTCCCCTGAAGAACGCATTGGGGTGATTATCAGTGGCGGCAATGTGGACTTAGCCAAAATTCAGTCATACCGTCAACTGATCGATGAACCAGATCCTTTCCTGGGCGATTTCATCTAAAAAACTTCTCAAAAATTACTTAGCAGCCTCACATAGCCGAAAAAATAAAATCCCTCCAGGGGATGAATGGAGGGATCGGGGCTAGAAGATGTCAAACACTTTCAGTCTACTTTTATTCTCTTTGATATTTGATTTTTTTGCTAGAGGGCAATTACACATGAGGGGTCTAACCCCTCACTTGTCCCCAACTAAACTAAGATAGACAAAACCCAAACAAAAAACCGGGTTGCGGCGATTCTTTTGGCTTCGGCGGCCAAGATTTTCTCCAGAAACCCGGTTTCTGTACCATCTCGGTAGATATGGCTATAAACTTTGAATGGTTTGTCAATTAGTTTAGTTTTTATGACTTATTGCTTAGGTATCATCACTCGTGCTGGATTGGTCATCGCGTCTGACTCTCGCACCAATGCGGGAGTAGACTATATTTCTACTTATCAGAAATTGTTTGATTTTTCTGTCCCTGGGGAACGAGTATTGATTTTGTGTTCTTCCGGGAATCTGTCGATTACTCAGGGGATCATCACGATTTTGGAAAAAGACATTCAGGGAAACGAGGCGAACAATCTCCACAATATTCCCACGATGTACGAAGTGGCTCGATATATTGGCAGTAAATTGAGAGAAATTCAAAATGAAGACCGCCCTTGGTTAGAAAAAGATCGAATTGATTTTAGTTGCTCGCTCTTATTAGGGGGGCAAATTAAAGGACAACCACCAGAACTCTATTTAATTTATAGTCAAGGGAATTGTATTCACGCCACGCGAGATACGACATTTCTGCAAATTGGGGAAACAAAATACGGCAAACCGATTCTCGATCGCACCCTGACCTTTGAGACGGATTTAGCAGCGGCAGCCAAATGTGCCTTATTGTCCATTGATTCTACGATGAAATCTAATATTTCTGTGGGGCCGCCCATTGATTTAATCATGTATCAAACGGATTCATTTGTGATTAAACATCAGTTACGATTAGCATTAGGAGATCCCTATTTAGCTAAAATTCGCAAGTTATGGGAAAACTCGGTCAAAGAAGCCTTCGATCGGATGCCCGATATTGAATGGCAATATAAACGGGAGAGTGACGAAAATATTTTGATAGATTAAACTTGCTAAAGCGGAAATAATTAGGCAGAGGCGATCGCTTTTATTCAGGGTGGGCATTGCCCACCACCAACCATCGGTTAATGGGATCTCATACTTCAAAGCAGGGCATTACCCATCCTAATTTTTTTATAACTAATATCAATTACGGCAAAATACTCCTGAATCATCAGATAGAATCACCTAAGAATTTTTTTAGGGCTTTTAGGTTTATTTTTGCTTGGGGTTGAATATGTTCAATATCCAGTCCGCCTAATCAATCATAAACTTGAGGATTGACACAATTGGGCAAGCGATCGCCTTGGAGTCCGGCGATTAAATTTGCAGCGGCCATCATCGCCATTTTCTCTCTGGTGGGACGGGATGCACTGCCAATATGGGGCGTAATAATTAAATTATCCAAAGTTAATAATGGACTATCGTTCGGAATCGGCTCTGGTTCCGTCACATCGATCGCCGCCCCAGCAATTGTCCCCTGAACCAAGGCGCGATAAAGAGCATCAGAATCGACAATCTGCCCGCGAGCAGTATTAATTAAAATTGCCGATGATTTCATTAATTGAAATTGGCGATCGCTCAATAAATGATAAGTTTGGTCAGACAAAGAAGTATGCAAGCTGACAAAATCTGAAGCTTGCAACAAGTCTTCTAACTCCACAAATTCCACCCCGAGAGATCGCTCCAACTCTGGGTCTTGGCGATGGCGACTAGAATACAAAATTCGCATCTCAAAGCCCTTGGCTCGCCGCGCCATTGCTTGACCAATGCGTCCTAAACCAATAATCCCCAAGGTCGCCCCAGAGACATCAGGGCCAAGTAATAACTGAGGTTCCCAAGTTTGCCAACCCCCCGACCGAGTAAAGCGATCGCCCTCCACCACTCTTCGGGCAGCGGCCATCAATAACGCCCAAGCAAAATCAGCGGTGGCATCGGTCAACACCCCTGGGGTATAGCCCACGGGAATTTTTCGCGCCGTCGCGGTGGGAATATGGATATTGTCGTAACCCACTGCCATGAGACTAATCACTTTTAGCATAAGACCGGCATCGATCAGGGGTTGATCGATGCGATCGGTCAGCAAACATAGAAGCCCATCAACTTGGGGAATTTTGGCTTGTAACACCGAATAAGAAGGAGGCAGAGTTTCTGGCCAAACCTCCAAATCAGCGATCGCCTCCAATGGGGGGAGAGCAACTTTAGGAATGCGGCGAGTCACAAAAACTTTGAATTTTGGCATAGTTAGTCAAGACTCATCAAGGGATTCTTAGGGATTATTCGGGAAATTCTCCTCAGTAAAATCTTTCAGATTTTCCTGAAAATCGTTATGATTTAAAATTTCCCTCAATTCTAACGCAGCTTTTTGAATCACTCCTAAATATTTAAGCTTTTTCTCATCAGACCATTGTTGATATGACAACTCCATCAACTCCGCACAAGACAGAATTTTAGTTAACGGGGTGCGTAACTCATGGGATACCTGAGACATAAAGCGCTTTTGCAGTGCCTGAATATCTTGGAATTGCTGGTTTCCACACTGACTATTTTTACCGCTGCACATAACCTAAAGTTCCTTACTGAAAGTTCCTTCATCATCCTCACTTCGATCGTAAGAGACTCCTCTGGATAAAGCAGTGAGGTTCGTCTTGCGGAATCGTGAATATGATCGATCTTCAGGGTGACGGGGTGGCAAGCGATTGGGTGAGGTAACCGGACTAAATTCTGTGACTGATGTCACGGTTTCACCCAGGTATTTGTACGGAACACTCGATTAAATAGACTGGGTAAACTCCCAACGGCAGCATCCCCAGCATGGTCATCTTCGGGATGATATAGTCCCAAATTCTTCTATGGTCTAGGTTGTAGAGGGGTGAGGATGGCAAACTGTGTCGGGAAAAATCAGCTTTTAGATTCAGGAGATAACCTCCTGGAGGCAGCTATACCCATCAGGGATGCGATCGATCTTCAGGGTGACGGGGTAGCAACCCACTAAGTGAGGGCAGCAGACGAAATCTTGTGATTGATATCACAGGCATAATGGCAAAATCGGGATGCGCCCCCAGGCATTCGCAATAAACTCAGATCCGTAGACATAAACAAAAAGAGAAGAGAACATAAGTTCTCTTCTCTGGATTTTGAGCTTGATTTTGATTGGGGGGTTTCCCCCTGCAACTTTTTCCGAAGCATTTGCCGTTGTTTTTTCAGTTGCCGCTGCCGGGCACTACCGCCTTTACCTTTGGAGTTTCTCCCTTGATAGCGAGGAGACTCCCAACTTTTTAGCCTTTGAGCCATGTTTCACCTCTCACCTATTAGAATATTGGGTTTATGTATTTTATATATATTTATTTATATATATTGATTAATATTGATCAATTAAATATTATCAATTAAATATATTTAAATATATATTAAATAGCCCTAGATAATTAACCAACTAATTAGCCAACTAATTTAATCTATAACTAACCTATAAACAATAATAAACCGTCTATTGCTTATTTGTCAAGGAATTACCCAGGTGTTTGAGGTTTCTTTTTAGTTTTGCCTCCGGGAGAAACTTTGCTGGAGACGTTGCCAGAACCAGAGATATCTATGTAGGGGCGGCGTTGCATTCCGGCAGTTACTTATGGTGAAAAGCAAAAACCTATTACCGGAATGCAACGCCCCTACAAAAAATATCAATTGCCCATCCATTAACCGATCCGTTGCCCCATCCGCTGCCCATCCATTAACCCATCCGTTGCCCATCCATTAACCCATCCGTTGCCCCATCCGTTGCCACATCCATTAACCCATTATCGGTGCGTTACGACTACTATTAAAACTAACTAAAACGAGAAACCGCAATGCGGAAACCTCTAACCGGGCTGCGATAGCCCGGACTGAGATAAAGTCGTAGTGCAGAGCGACAATATCCGGGAGAACTGTACCAAAATCCACCGCGCAATACCTTAGAATTCTTATGTGTCAGAATTTTTTTCAGCCAAGCTAACCAACCATTAGCTGAATTGTAATTATCGCCGTCATTTAGCCACGGTCGGCCATCATTTGGGGCACCATTGTAGCTATCATGCCAGTCATCTAGGCACCATTCCCAGACATTTCCGTGCATATCGTATAAACCCCAGGAATTTGCCACATTTAAACTGCCCACCGCCGTAGTTTCTCCGCGATAAACTCCGGTTTTTCCTTGACCGTAAATATAATTGCCGTCATAATTAGCCAATTCTGAAGAAATAGTTTCACCAAAATGGAACGGGGTAGTAGTTCCAGCCCGACAAGCATATTCCCATTCCGCTTCACTAGGGAGACGGTAATGTTTCCCGGTTTTTTCGCTTAACCGGGCACAAAATTCGATGCATTCATACCAACTGACTCGTTCTACTGGGCGGCGATCGCCTTTGAATTGTGACGGTTCGGGGTCGAGATTGAGGGTGATTTTCGGCAACATGGCTACTGCCCGCCATTGGGCCTGGGTGACTTGGGTTCGTCCCATGAAAAACTCTGGAACGCTGACAAAATGTTGGGGCTTTTCATATTTAGAATGTTCCGGTTCGTTGTCTGGGGAACCCATCAGAAAACTCCCCGAAGGAATGTTCACCATTGGCAATTCTATGCCATTAATAGGTTCAATATAACCTCGATTGCTGGCACTGTTGCGGCTGCTGATATTGCCGTGGCGATCGAGATCGACAACTTTGTAATAAAAGGTTTCGGCAGCGGATTTGGCAACGGATTTGGCAGCGGATTTGGCAACGGATGGGACAACGAATGGGGCAACGGATGGTTTGAGGGCTTGGAGAACTTCGGTAGCGGATTGATAGCGATCGCCTACTCGATAAGAAAGCATTCGATCCAAAACATTGGCTAACTCATCGCTAACGGTGACTTTCTCCCGCCAAACCCATTCCATTTGCATCGGATTAAATAACTCGTCAGTATTTCCAGAAACTAACAGATTGGGGGGGATTTCTTGCGATCCGAGAGTAATCTGAGAAATCGGACTTCTCACGGGCAAACAACCCGTTAATAGTCGAATACAAGTAACCGCCAAACTATACAAATCGCTGGCAGGAAACACTTTTCCCTGCATTTGTTCTGGGGCGGCATAGCCCGGAGAACCTGTCACCGTACCCAAGCGATTGACAATCGTAGCGGTTAATTGCTTGGATACGCCAAAATCAATTAGCACTAAAGTGCCGTTTTTAGCCCGAATAATATTCTCCGGTTTAATATCCCGGTGAATCACATTTTGTCCGTGGCAAAAGTCTAATACCGGCAGTAAATCATTAAGTAATTGTTTAATTTTTTTCTCGCTAAACTTGCCTTTTTGTTGCAATTCTTTGAGCAAATCTTGGCCGTCAATAAACTGCTGAACGAGATAAAAACGTCCATCTTGTTGTTCAAAAGACAATAGTTCGGGGATTTGGGGATGGGAACCCAAATCCCGCAATCTCTCAGCTTCTTGTTTGAATAATTTCTCGGCTTTTTTAATCGCCGAATTGTTTTGTTGTTGCGGTAAAAATTGTTTGATTACACAAACGGTATCCAGCCGCTTTTCATCGATCGCTTTGAAAGTCCGACCAAAACCACCCTGACCAATATAATTAATCGCCCGATAGCGATCGCCAATTAAAAGTTTACTGCCACATTTTTGGCAAAACTTGCTATTAGCTGGATTGGAGTGTAAACAATTCGGGTTAAAACATTGACTCATCGGTAAAATCTCTTAACCTTGAGAGGGTTAAACGCAACACAAGAAACCGGGTTTCTGGTTCACTTTCCTATGTTAACGGCGATCGCCACATAAGTAGACAGGCAGAAATAAATGCACCACATACCATATCAGAAAAAAACTGTCATTCCCGCGAAGGCGGGAATCCACAGCCTATCGGCGGGGAACGAAAAGTGCAATTAATTATGTTCACCTACTTACATAAACCCGGTTTATGGGGTTTTCTGGGGCAAGAAGCAGCGATCGCGATAAAAACCTGTAGGGGCGAAGCATAAAGCCTGACGGCATAGCTTCGCTTACCGGGCGATGGATTTCGGGGAAAAACGGATAATTTATTCCCAATCATGCGAAAGCCCTAGCTTGAGATAAAAGAAACCGGGTTTCTGTGGTGGATATCCCCAGTTATCTGTTTTCAGCGAAAAAGAAACCCGGTTTCTGGGGGTGGGAAGCGATCGCGATAAAAACCTGTAGGGGCAAAGCATAAAGCCTGACGGCATAGCTTCGCTTACCGAGCGATTAATTCTGGGGAAAAACGGATAATTTATGACCCGAATGCGAAAGCCCTAGCTTGAGATAAAAGAAACCGGGTTTCTGTGGTGGATATCCCCAGTTATCTGTTTTCAGCGAAAAAGAAACCCGGTTTCTGGGGGTGGGAAGCGATCGCCCCAGGTTTCGGAATTCCTACTAACCGGGGCGATCGCTCTTGTAATATTTAGTTTTTATTTTTTGGTTCAGAAAGTCCTGAAGAGATGATTTCGCTGACTTTTATAGATTTCAAATTTCCTCATCAGCAATTTGTAGTATCGACCGATACAATTGAGGACTAACACGGAAGTCAGCTTCTTGAATTAACCGATCTATCAATGGTTTCACTGCCGCAATTAAATTTTGATTCTTAGCTTGCAGCAGAATACCTAGTAAACCAACGACATTTAACCCCAATTCTTGAGCGAATGCTCGTCCTCGCCGTTCATCCATTAGCAGTAAATCAGCCTTGATTTCTAATGCCAATGCGATCGCTTCTGCTTCACCTAAATCAATATTTTCTCGACTTGACTGAAGCATGACAACCTGCTGCATATCTGCAACAGCCTGAGTTTGAATCCAAGATAAAGTTTGGACTTCTTCTGTTCCCGGCACAATTTTCCCGATCCCGACCATTTCGTTGTGTACGGCAACAGGAATAATTACAACATTATACAAGCGACGCAGGAGGTCTAGTTGACCGATCGCCGCTAGGTTAGTAATCGGTGATGTATCGCTAATAATAATCACAATAACCCGAGCGATCGCAACGTTTTGATGTCTGATTGAAAATCCTCAACATCGTAGTTGAGAAAGATATCCCGCTTCGCCAGTTCATGCTGAAATTCAATGACAGTTAAACCTGTCCATGCACGGACTTTTCCACTGCTAATTTTTTTTTGCTTATAAAGCAGCAGCGCAAGTTCTAGTTTTAATTCATCCTCTGTCATTTGACTGGCTTTGAGGATATCGTCAGGAATGACTACACTCATAAGTGACTCACGAATTGCCAACAGTGATTTCATTATCGCAGAGATTTCCCAAATTGCGATCGCCCACCCAGAAACCCGGTTTCTTTTCGGAAATCCCACAGCTATCTCTATAATCCACCTCAGAAACCGGGTTTCTTTTCCCTCATCGAAAATGTTGTGCGATCGCCCACCCAGAAACCCGGTTTCTTTTCGGGGATACCACAGCTATCTCTATAATCCACCTCAGAAACCGGGTTTCTTATTCCTAACCGATACGCCGAAAAGAAACCCGGTTTCTAAACTCTGGGTTCGGCGAAAAGAAACCGGGTTTCTTGTTCGCTTTCCTCAGTTAACTTTGATAGCCACAAAAGAAACCCGGTTTCTGGTTTCTGACTCGAAGCGCCGAGAAAAGGGAAAGAGGGAAAAAGAGTAAAGGGAAATTAAGTTCTCGGCAGGGAGATCCCAAAACGGAAGCCAATAGCGTAGAACCGAACGCCAGGATCGGCGTAGTTACGATGCGCCGAACGGCAATACCTGGGATAGTTGCACCAGCTTCCGCCACGCAACAGCTTATTATTTTTATGGGTGAAAATTTTTTTCAGCCAAGGGATCCAATTACGCTCAAAACGATAATCATTATCATAATCATTCAGCCACGCCAACCCATTAGTCGGGGCGCCAGTATAGCTGTCGTGCCAATCATCTAAACACCACTCCCAGAGATTGCCATGCATATCGTACAAGCCCCAGGCATTAGCAGCCTTGAGGCTACCTACGGGAATAGTTTGACCGCGATATTCTCCTTTCTTGCCGCTACCGTAAACATAATTGCCGTGGTAGTTAGCCACCTCTGGAGAAATAGTTTCCCCAAAGTGAAAGGGGGTAGTAGTGCCAGCACGACAGGCATATTCCCATTCCGCTTCACTGGGTAGGCGGTAATTTTTCCCAGTCTTTTGGCTTAACCGGGCACAGAACTCGATGCAGTCGTACCAACTGACCTGTTCTACGGGGTGGTTTTTACCTTTAAAATATGATGGGTCAGGCGGAAGATCCTGGACAATTTTCGGCAATTTGGAGACTTCCCACCATAGTTCTTGGGTAACTTGAGTCCGTCCCATGAAAAACTCTGGAACGTCAACCCAGTGTTGGGGACTTTCGTTGTCTTGGCGTTCCGCTTCTCTGGTCGGAGAACCCATGGCAAATTTGCCCGCAGGAATATTGACCATTTCAAATTCGATGTTGCCGATTCGTTCTGTGTAGCCTCGATTGCTGCCTTTTTCTCGGCTGCTGATGTTGCCGTTGCGGTCCAGTTTAACCACTTCATAATGGAATGTTTTGGCAGCGGATGGGTGGTTTGCTGGGGCAGGGGAGGGAGCAACGGATAGTATGGTGGGGGTTGCTGAAATAACCGTTGATGGAACTGATGGTTGGGTCGGTTTGGCAACGGATGGGGTGGCAACGGATGGGCTGAGGGCTTGGAGAACAGCGGTAGCAGATTGATAGCGATCGCCCACTCGGAACGAAAGCATTTTATCCAAAACCTGTGCTAACTCATTGCTAACCGTGGCTTTCTGACGCCAGACCCATTCCATTTGCATGGGGTTAAATAACTCATCAGTAATCATGCCATTGCTTTCGGTGAGCAAACATCCGGTTAACAATCGAATACAAGTAACCGCCAAACTATATAGATCGCTGGCAGGAAAGACTTGCCCCTGCATTTGTTCCGGCGCCGCATAACCGGGAGAACCTGTCACCGTACCGATACGACTGAGTACCGAGGCGGTTAATTGCTTGGACACCCCAAAGTCAATCAGCACTAGCTTGCCGTTTCGATCGCGAATAATATTATCCGGTTTAATATCCCGGTGAATCACTTGTCGCTGATGGCAAAAATCCAACACCGGCAGCAGGTCATTCAGCAGTTGCCGAATTTGCGCCTCGTTAAATTTGCCTCGTTGCTGCAATTCTTTGAATAAATCTTGCCCGTCGATGAACTGCTGCACTAAATAGAAACGTGCATCTTGTTCTTCAAAGGATAATAAATCGGGAATTTGCGGATGGTTCCCCAAGTCCCGCAGTCTCACCGCTTCCTGTTTAAATAATTCCTCAGCTTTATTCAAGGCTGGGCTTCCTTGTTGTTGGGGCAAAAATTGCTTAATCACACAGGGAGTATCCAGCCGTTTTTCATCGATCGCCCGAAAAGTGCGACCAAACCCACCCTCACCGATATAATTAATTGCCCGATAGCGATCGCCCAGCAGCAGTTTATTGCCACATTTTTGGCAAAACTTGGGACTTGCGGGGTTGCGGTGCAAACAATTGGGGTTAAAACATTGACTCATCGGTTCGACGTTTCTCGCTATGTTCCTGAGAACAGTATAAATCCACGAGTAATAGTTGGTAAAAGTATAGTCAAATATAGACAGAATGAATTTCATTGCAGAAATTCCCTTCGCTTTTACTTTGAGAGATTAATTCTCCTTGGGTGAACTACGCACCTCTCTATCCCATAGCGGTTAAACGCATTTGGGAATGCTTTTCGTAAAATATTGTAGGAACCTATAACATCAGATTGAATAAGAAGCCCCCGATCTGTACGATATAAACCTCGTTTAACTCTTTTTCCTAAAAAAACGGGTTTTTCAGTGATATTTCCATAAACTGTGAGAGGGTCTAAATTCAAAAAATTAGAAGCTGAAGTATAGGATTATTCTTGAAAAAATATCTTAATTCCTACTAATTGACATTTATACATAATCAGGTCAATTAATCGAGCATGAGGAAGGGTGACAAATTTTTGATTCTTGACTTTTCCTAAGTTCACTTCTTGTTTCCAACCGTCATTTTTCCCAATCACTAAAGTGGCGATTTGTTTGTCAACTAAAAAATTGACTAAATAACGACTAGCGGGCGTGAAGATAATTATCTATTTTCTGATTACGGCAACGGGTTAAACGGCGAATTCGGTGATAACTTTGCTGATGATTTTTTAACAGAGATTGTAACTTAGCTCTTGGTTATAAAATTGATTTAGGCTTTTTAACGGTCTGCCATTAATCAACAAAGGAGTAAACTCCGGTTGATTTGAAGTTACAGCCATCAAATTATCTATGCCTAAATCTATCGCTGCTATATGGTCATTTGGGGTTAATAACTGTTCTTTTGTCTTGGTGCGCGTTCCCTGGCGCCGTGAGACGGCGCGGGGTCGCACCGCTTCTTCATAAATCACCTCGATTACATAACAATCACATTTCGGAACGATTCTCACTTCTGCTATCCGGTTAGCCACCTGACTTGTCAACGAAATCCTAGTTTCTGATAGCTTGACTAATCCTTTTCT
Organism: Planktothricoides sp. SR001; assembly: GCF_001276715.1. GTDB lineage: Bacteria > Cyanobacteriota > Cyanobacteriia > Cyanobacteriales > Laspinemataceae > Planktothricoides > Planktothricoides raciborskii. Next base: position 31,768 of record NZ_LIUQ01000010.1, read on the forward strand.
ACAAGCTACTTTGCTTATGGCTTGAATCGTGTAAACCAAGGGATTTCTTCCTTTTTTCGGATCTTTATATCCAGGGACTTTCGGCCTCCCTAAAAATTTATCGGGATGCTTTTTCAACTCAGAATTCGCCGCGAAAAAAAATTTCCTGTTTCGCTCTAATCCTTTTAAAACTTGCTGCGATTCGCGGGTAAGGCTTTGTATTGCTCTGTTTCTTTCATCAGAGAAGCCATAAGATTATAATTTAGATACCCATGACCATAAATAAAGTTTTGACGAATTAGATAGTTAGCTGAGTTGTAAAGATTTTTAGACTGCTAAGACAAGGGATCTATCTCACTCAGGCCAAAAACGATGTCCTTTTTTGATAATATGTCTTTCCGCTAGTAACATTATTGTCCGTTTGATTTTAACTCGGCTATAATCTTTTCGGTTTTTCGTTTCGACCTTGTTAATCCATAAATTCTTGAACAAAAGGAAGTAATAATGGCGATTAAGTCTTCCATCAATTCATCTTGTTTATCCTCCCTTTGATTAACAATCTCAACTTTTTTATCTAATTCTTTTAGGAGAATCTCTATATAATTAGTTCCAAAACTAGCTAGACTATCTTTATGTTATACAATCAAAATATTGTAGTTTTGGTCAAGATTTTTGCCAATTGTTTTCGATTGTAATTTAAACCACTTTCAATCTCTTTGACAATTTTATAAATTTTGTAGCCTCTGGCAATTGCATAATCTTTTAACCGCTCCGCTTGTCGATCTAGATTATCTTTGTTTTGGCCACTGGAGACTCTGGCATAAATACAAGCTATCAAGTCAGGTTTCAAGTTGTCCGAAATCGCCTCCGAAGTTATAATAATCGTACCAGACGGCAATTGATGACCTATCAAATTTCCTTGTTTCCACCACCTCCAGGCAGTTCGATAACTGATTCCTGATTTTTTGGCATAGTCTGATAGTTTCATGTCTATATATTACCATACATGACTATATCTGACTATATTTTTATTAAAACTTTACAATACTCCATTGCTGGAGAGCCAACGTGGGGTTACTTCGTCCCCAAGAGAAGGTTATTTTGCTTTTAGGCTGTCCATCTATCCGGATACTTTTGGGACTTCGTAACGGATGAATCAAATATTTCTCCATCTTTTTCCTAGTGAATTCCTAGGATTTCTCCAGTCACTTTTTGTGCGTGGCGTGTCAAGCAGTTTCGCCACTTAGTTATTAGGAGGGTTCAAGACGATGGTTCCCATAACGCTATCCATGAGCAATTGACTCAGATGCCGACTTTTTTGACCATCTGCTTAGGTCTTATCGGCTTCGGGAGAGCTCGCTTCACAAGATTGATAGGTATTCCGCTCCGTGGGGCTGATGTCGATGTCGATGACAAAAGTGGATTGCTCCACAGAAGTCTTTGTCTGTGGGACTGTCCCACACATCTCAAGAGTTATCCTTCTTTCAGACCGCTGAAAGAAAGACCCCGCGCACGTTTTGAATATTATTCTCCACTTTTCGCTCTAACGAATCGCACATTTAAAATGACTATATTTTATAAAAAATTTTGCTAGTGGGCGATCGCCCACTAGCAAAACAAAACAATATCAACGATATCAACAATATCAACGACGTTGCAGCCATAAACTGAAAGCTGCACCAAATCCAAAGATCGGCAAGAGAATTAAGCTTAACTCGACAAATCGCCGTTCAATGGGCGCCATTACAATCCGTCGGTTGGTAATGGTTTGGGGACGAATGGAAAGTAATTCTTCTTGTTGTCCAGTTAACCAGTTTACCGAATTGAGAAACACATCTCCATTTAACTGCAATTCAAATAAGCCATTGATCATAAATTCGGAATTTCCCAATACAACCATTCTGGCTTCGGGTAGGGTTTGATTGGTAGTATTTGGTTGTTGATTGGTTGGCTGAGTTTCTGTTTCCGCAGGAGTTTCCGTTTCGGTTTCGGTAGTTTCCGTTTCCGCAGGAGTTTCGGCAGTTTCCGTTTCCGTTTCGGGAGTTGCGGTTTCCGCAGGAGTTTCGGTCTCGGTTTCCGCAGGAGTTTCGGTTTCGGTTTCCGCAGGAGTTTCGGTTTCCGTTTCCGCAGGAGTTGCGGTTTCCGTTTCCGCAGGAGTTTCGGTTTCCGTTTCGGGAGTTGCGGTTTCGGGAGTTGCCGTGGCAATGGTGCGATTCCGCGAAGCGGATCGCTGCTGCGAATCGCCTCTAACCAAAGCTACCCCTAAATAGAGTGGTCCTGGACGATCTTTCTGGGGATCGAAGGATAAATTCGGGTTATCCGGTTCACTTTCCGCCCAACTTGGTTGATTAGTAATCAGAAATGGGGTGGCTTCAATGCCTTCGATTTCTTTAAATTGAATCGGTCGAGCTAAAGGGTAAAAAGAAAAACCATTGCCAAAGTCTCTAGTAATCGGATGGTTGCCATAATTGGTAATTAAAGGAGCCGCTTGCCTTAAGCCAAAAGCCTGACCATTTCCCGTGTCATCGATCGCCAATGCTTGGTCTAAGATCACGCCCCATTCTTCTAATAGAGAATTGAGTCCAGGATCGGTTTTTGGATCGATCGCGAGTAACAGATGACCACCGCGATTGAGATAGGCTTTAATCTCCTGGACTTCTCCGGGAGCCAGGGCGCGTTTTGGCCCGATGATTGCCAGTAAAGTGGCATCTTCGGGTACAGTTTTGCTTTCGATTAAATTAATTGGTGCATTGGCAATATTTTGGGCTTGTAAGCTATTAATCGCCTGAGAAATACTGCCCCCCCTAGGGTCTAAAGACCGTTCCCCATGACCTTGGAGAAAATAAACTTTGCGGCGATCGCCTGTTAACCTAAGCAAACCATTGGTTAGCTGTTCTTCCACCAGTGGAGTTCGTTGATTCACCGACTGGACAAACTCCCGCAATTCTCCATCACTGGAAGCCACATAAACATCGCCGACATTTCTGACTTCAAACTTATTTGCTAAAGTGGGTTGTTCATAAGGATTGACAAACTCAACCAATAACTTATCATTAGAAATTCGGCTATATTTGCCTAATAATTCTCTGGTTTGGGCATCCGGTGTTTGCGTAAACACCAAAACCTTTACCTGTGAAGGCAAATTTTGGACAACTTGTTCGGTTTTTGGCGCTAGACTAAACTGTCGATTTTCCGTTAAGTCAATCTGATAAGAATACCGCAGCCCAAAAAAGTTAATTAATCCCAAGATAATTAAAATCGCGATCGTGGAAATAAAAGCATTGGCACCCGCCTCCGTAGAGCGTTTTCCCCAAAATCCCTCTCCCGACTTATCCTGAAAGATTAGCCATAACAAAAAACAAACAATCCCCGCAATAATAAAGCCAACTGGAATTGGTCCCCAATCGAGTAAAACATACCCAGAAGATAGACCAATAATCATCAAGCACGGGGCAGCAAATAATAATGTATATTTCAAATATTTTGCCAAGGTTTTACCCTTCATAATGTTTACAGATTTTCTCCCACGGTAGCGAATGATTAAGAACGGCCAAATCTCAGGGCTTCAATATATTGAGCAGTGAGAAATACTCCTAAAATAATATAACTCACTAACATCATTACACTACTGGTGTCCCAGACCCCTCGAATCAGATTGGCGTAATGTTTTTGCACCGATAAATAAGCGAGGACTTCTCCTACTCTCGATAAAATAGATAAATCTAAAGTAGTTAACCAATTTCCCAGAGATTCCAGGGAAGCCAATAATAGGACTAAAGCAAAGGTGAGAATGGCGGCAAAAATTGTACTCTCACTCAAGCAAGAGATAAACATTCCCAAAGAAAGAATACTGGCAGCGAGCAGAAGTAAGGCAAAATGAGCTAAGATCGGCACGGCTGGAGCTATTGGCGGCTGTGCGGCATTAAAAGCGATGATTTCGCACAATAATAGCGGTGCCACCATGACGGTATAAAAGGTAAAAACTCCGAGGAGTTTTCCCAGGGCAACTCCCCAGTTAGTAATCGGTGAAGTGGCTAACAGTTCTAAGGTGCCGCGCTTGCGTTCTTCGGCATAAAGCCCCATTGAAAGAATGGGTAAAATAAATAACGAAAGGGATGAAATAACCTGCAAAAAAATTTGCAGAAATTCATAAGGGACATCGATAGAATTGGGAACCGATAGCCCCATTTGGGCGTATTGTTCGCGACATTGAGCCCCACAAGCATCAATCTGTGCGGCTTGGGCGATCGCTCCCGTGGGGCCGAAAAGGATTAACCAAAATAATAGCCCAGTTAATAACCAAAAGACTCCAGCGATCGCATACGCTAAAGGAGAGACAAAATAGCTCTGTAACTCGCGGCGATAAATTGCCCCAAGACTGCCAATAAAAATCCGCATCTATTCTTCTCCTAATTCCTTGGGTCGTTCGACCAAATTACTCTCTGATGTTTCCGCTGTTTCGGATGTTTCCGCTGTTTTCGATGTTTCCGCTGTTTTCGATGTTTCGGATATTTCTGATGTTGCCGCAATATTTTCCGAACTTTCAGCGGTTATTTCGGTAATAACTTCTAACTTAGTATCAGAGTTTTCGCTGCTTGTCTCTAACTTAGTATCAGAGTTTTCGCTGCTTGTCTCTAACTTAGTATCAGAGTTTTCGCTGCTTTGTTCTACTTTATTTTCCTCAAAATATTCGCGAATTTTTGGTAATTTTTCATCTGATTTTTCCCCGATTATTTCTAACTTTTTATCCGCATTTTCGCTAGTTTCGCTGATGGTTTGTGTCTCTAATTTTTCCTCTGTTTTTTCGGTTATGGGGGTTAAAATTTGATCCTTGACATATGATTCTGACTCAGCGGATATCTCTGGTTTTTCCGGGGCGATCGCCTCAGATTTTTCTGACTGAATCTGAGTTTTGGGGGAATTTTTATGAGACGTTTTCTGAGATTTTTTCTCCGGTAGTTGTTTCCCTTTTGCCACAGGTTGTTTATCAACTGGTTGGCGATCGCCTTTTTTAAACCAGTTCCACAAAAACGCCAGAGGATTTGGTCTTTTTTTCGGAGAAGATTCTGTTTCTACCGGCGCATCATCCCACCATCCCAGAGAAGAAGGCAACGGGGGATATTTTTCCTCAACTGCCTGTGAATTCACCTGAGAGAAATCTATCGGAGTGACTGGGTTCTCCGCGATCGGTTCATCCCACCACTCTTGAGAAGAGGGTAAAACGGAAACTTTTTCATCCTGGACATTATTGGCAGGCATATCTGCTGAGGTCAAGCGTAAAAATACATCTTCTAAACTGGTGCCCAGACGTCGCATTTCATACAATTTCACCTCCACCAAAGACAAAATGTTGGCAATTTCTGGGGCGATTTCCACGTCTGGTGCCGTCGTCACGCGCCAGCGATAGCGATTGGCTGGCATATGTTCATTAGACAGCAACTCCACCGCCGTGACCCCAGAGACATCTTGAATTACCTGTTTAATTAGCTGGGGATTTTTGGCTTCTAATTCCACTTCATATGCGGATTTCGCCTGGGTTTGCTCCATCAGATTTTCCAGAGAATCACTGGCCACCACAATCCCGCGATTAATAATCGCCACTTGGGAGCAGGTCATGCTGACCTCTGGCAAAATATGGGTGGATAAAATAATCGTGTGATCTCCCGCAAGGCTTTTAATCAAGTTGCGGACTTCGATAATTTGTCGGGGATCGAGTCCGACGGTGGGTTCATCCAGGATAATCACAGGTGGGTTGTGGACGATCGCTTGAGCAATACCGACCCGTTGACGAAAACCTTTGGAAAGTTTACGAATCGTGACTTGGCGCTTTTCCTCTAAGCCACAGCGGGCGATCGCCTGGTTCACCTGGGTGGGGCGATCGCCAGCGGAAACCCGCTTTAACCGCGCCACAAAATTCAAATATCCCTCCACGGTCATCTCTGGATATAACGGCGGTATTTCCGGCAAATAACCGATTTTTTGCCGCACGGCCATTGAATTCTCATGCACGTCATAACCGGCAATTCTGGCCGTTCCCGTAGTTGCTGGCAAATAGCCCGTTAAAATTCGCATAGTTGTCGTTTTCCCCGCCCCATTGGGGCCGAGAAACCCCAGAATTTCTCCTGGTTCCACCGCAAAGGAGACATCCTGAATTGCGGTGGTCGATCCATAAGTTTTACTCAGATGCTCAACTGAAATCATGGGCGAAATCTGGTTTATGGTTGATCGATCGGTTGCCAGTATAACCAGCGGAAAGTGTCACCAGCGAAAATGGAAATCTCCCTGAAATCCAGGGTTCTCCCACTCTCCGATCATTTTTTCTTCAAAGTATAGACCAATTAGTCGTGACTTGATCGCTTAGATGACCGATCTGATATTTAGTTGCGACTTGTCCTGCATATTCTTGTCCTGCATAATTTTTTATCGCTTCTATGGCGTGAGTCGGTTTGGGACTTACAAATCTGCGGAAAACTGCGATCGCGAAGTCTATGGATTACACTCAAAAGATTCTACTTGATTCATCGGTGAAAACAGTGTTTGAGAATTGCTCCTCAGTGCCATCTAATCGTTGATAGTTATCACCTGACTGCCAGAAATTTTCCCGACTTTAGATATGTCAAAAACCGATTTAACTCAAATCAACCCTCCCGCAATTACCGATCGCACCTCAGATAGATAGCATTGATAACATTGACAACATTGATATTTAAACCAGTTACTTAGAAAACACAGATTTTGGATGGTCAAACCATCACCTTTTGTTTGTTTAGGGTCGAACTCAAAGGCGATCGCCCGCTCCAGGCATCCGTTAACTTTTGTTAAATCTCTTTTACATTGTGTTTGGTGTATCCACAATTATGCTATAATCATCGGTGGTTTATCGATTTCGGTGCCAGATTTTGTTTTCAGTGACAAGCTTTTCGCTAATCGTCTCAACAGGCTGATCTCCGAAATCTCCATCTACAAAACCTTGATTTTTGGAGATAACAGATGTCAATTTATGTCGGCAACTTATCCTACAAAGTAACCTCAGAGGATTTAACTGCCGTATTTGCCGAATATGGAAAGGTGACACGAGTTCACCTGCCCACAGACCGTGAAACCCGACGTATGCGCGGTTTTGGCTTCGTAGAAATGGAGTCAGACGCCCAAGAAGCAGCCGCGATCGATGCCCTCGATGGCGCCGAGTGGATGGGTCGTCAGATGAAAGTGAACAAAGCCAAACCTCCTGAAACCGGAGGATCTTATGGCGGTAGTCGTGGCGGTGGTGGCGGTGGTCGCCGCAAAGACAATTTCTCTCGTCGCAACTAAATACTTCAATTGATCAAATCTTTAAAACAAGAAAATTACTGATTGTCAATTAATATTCAAAAGGGTTCAATCCGTCATGGTTGAGCCCTTTTAATCTTATTGGTCATTGGTGTGGCCCGTACCCTTCCCGTTGCCCGTTCCCCTAACCAATAACCAACAACCAATAAATATAAGATTTTTTCTCAGCTTGATCTGGAAAATTCACATTGCCTCGTACAATTAACTTGGCGGATTGCATGAATATATTGCATGAATATTAGGAGGCTACTGGATGCCAATTGCCGTTGGAGTGATTCAAACCGATGGGTTTCCCCCTGTTTTGGCCGCCGCCGATGCGATGGTTAAAGCCGGGCGAGTCACCTTAGTGTATTATGGCCTAGCGGAAAAAGCCCAGTTTCTGGTGGCAATTCGCGGCCCTGTTTCCGAAGTGAAGGTGGCGATGGACGCTGGAATTGAAGCCGGGAATAAGGTTGGTCCTGACAAGGTACTGACTCATTATATTGTTCCCAATCCCCCAGAAAATATCGTGTCGGTTTTGCCGATTGACTATACGCCTAAGAGTGAACCATTCCGATGATGGGGCAAAATTACGATCGCGATCGTCCTCATCATCCTCATCATCCTCATCGGTGATTTCCTAGAAAATTTTTATCCGTGCGATTGCTACTTCATGTTTTGATAAAAAAAGCAGCGATTAGTTCGTACAATTATTCGTTGGCAACAAGTTCATTGAGTCAGGAGATTTAAAAATGTCCCCACAACAAGCAGTTGGCTCCCTTGAAACGAAAGGGTTTCCCGGTGTTTTAGCGGCAGCCGACGCAATGGTAAAAGCAGGGCGTGTAACCCTGGTCGGTTATCTGCGTTGCGGTTCCGCTCGTTTTATGGTGGTGATCCGAGGAGATGTCTCCGAAGTGAAAACGGCTATGGATGCGGGAATTGCCGCCGCAGAAAATACTTTTGGTTCCGCCTTGGAAAGTTGGGTGATTATTCCCCGTCCCCATGAAAACGTGGTGGCAGTTTTACCGATCGACTTTAGTGCGGATGTGCAAGTGTTCCGGGATGCGGTGGAAGGCATCACAATTCCAGGAAGACCCAGTAATCGGCCTTAGTTTAATTGATTGAGATTACTTTAACTGAGTTAGACTGGGGTGCCAGTAATAGAAACAATTAGCTTTCTTTGCAGATTCATGGCATTGGGAGCATTGCGATTATATCAAGATACCCGTAGGGGCGAAGCATTCGCGGATCTATCTCCACTACAAACCTTGCATTTGTCTACGCGAATGCTTCGCCTCTGCTCCCAGAGAATTTTGGGATATCGATCCCCAGGGCGGGATCTTGGCATCTTTGCCGACAAAGTTAACCGATATTTTTTTGCCAGTTAGTCGTTGCGATTTGAGCGACTCTGGGAAATTTGTTCTAGCCACCTTTGACCTAGGCGATACCATCGTTTTACTTTCAGATCCAAGGAGTAACCACGACGAGTGGCGCAGACGAAAGTCCCGGCAATGCGATCGTGGAATGCTTGCTTGGCAAAGGGATCGGTGTTGACTAGGCTACAGTCGATCGCTAGGGGTAATAAGAGGAATAATCCAATTCCGGATCCGGGGCGAATGTATTCTAAACCGATATAGACTAGAAGCACTTCGATGCCCATTAAGCCTTCTCGTTTAAATAAGTCCACCAGTTCTGGGACTCGGCCAAAACGAGTATCGACTACTTTCATGTCCAAAGCCCAGCGACCTAAGCTTTGGCCTTGATTCATGGTGACTAGAATGATTCGCATTCCTAGCCAGAGGAGCAAAAATAATAAGGCTTCATCAATACCGACTCCCGGTTCACTGCTGGAGGTGGCGAGGGAACTGACTAGGGACACCGCCCAGTAGTCAATGAATAAGGCAGCCCCTCGCCGCCATATCTGAACTTTTGGCAAACGGGCGATCGCTCGGTCATTATCCATAAAATATCCGCTGATCCGGTGAAGGGCGATTGCTAGTCGCTGGGAACCCCAAAAAATTTTTGAACTGAAGTCCGCGACTCAAATTCCTATTGTATGACAGGGATTCTGATGAAGCAACCGCTATATTTGACTATATTTTAATTTTAAATTTGTTTACCTTCGCCGATTTATGGGCGGCGGCTGATGATTTTTTGTTTTGGACGGAAATCGGTTTTACACTAAGAAGTGGTGAAGGCTAGATCTTTTCCAGGAATTCGTGAGGTGGCGCGATTCTAAGAAGCGGCTTCTGAAAGGGAATCGAGATTGCGCCCCTCGGCGAAGGAAAAAATAGACTGGTTGAGGTTTCGCCCGATCCATTGATTTCAATACATAGAAAGCCATGCTAGTCCTGTTTAAGGTCATTCGGCAAAATCAAAACTCCGCCCCCAGAGTTCAGAGTTACACTCTCGACGTGCAACCGGGCAATACCATTCTCGACTGTCTTAATCGGATCAAATGGGAGCAAGATGGCACCCTGGCGTTCCGAAAGAATTGTCGCAATACGATTTGCGGCAGTTGTGGCATGAGGATTAATGGTCGTCCTGCCCTTGCTTGTAAAGAAAATATTGGCGCTGAACTGGAAAGACTGCAAAATATTGCCATTGCCGAGCAAAGTGCCAGGGAAAATGGAACATCTGTGAGTTCCCCCAGTATTCCAGAAATTACGATCACACCAATGGGCAATATGCCCGTGATTAAGGATCTGGTGGTGGATATGACCAGTTTCTGGAATAATCTCGAAGCGGTGGAGCCTTATGTGAGTACGAAGGCGCGTCTGGTGCCAGAACGGGAGTTCCTCCAAACTCCCGAAGAACGCGATCGCCTCAATGATATGGGTAACTGTATTCTTTGTGGTGCTTGTTATTCTGACTGCAATGCCAGAGAGGTGAATCCCAATTTTGTTGGGCCCCATGCTTTGGCGAAAGCTTACCGAATGGTGGCGGATAACCGGGATGCCAAGACCGAAGAGCGCTTAGAAACTTATGATAATTTAGAAAGCGGGATTTGGGCTTGCACCCGTTGCTTTAATTGCAATTCTGCTTGTCCAATGGAAGTGTCTCCCCTGGATCAAATTAGCAAAATTAAAGGGGAAATTCTGGCTCGCAAGGATGCCAGCGCCAGTCGGCCCGTGCGTCACCGCAAAGTGTTGTTAGAACTGGTGAAGCAAGGGGGTTGGGTGGATGAACGGAAGTTTGCGGTGATGGTGATTGGTAACTATTTCCGGGATGTGAAAGGTTTACTGAGTCTGGGACCCGTGGGGTTACGCATGGTGACAAACCGGAAGTTTCCCTTGACTTTTGAACCGTCCGCAGGCACCGAAGAAGTGCGATCGCTGATTTCATCAGTCCAAGAATTAGAATCAAAATCCGATCCAAAAGTTTAGGACGCATTAGGAAACATTAGGAAACATTATGAGTTCAGAAAAACCCTCTAAACCAGCGATCGAAACTGAAGAGTCGGCGATCGAACCAGATCCTGCCTTTGGTTGGAATCTCTATGCCGAACGCATCAATGGCCGATTTGCCATGATTGGGTTTGTCGCACTATTGGTCTTAGAATTCTTCACTCACCAGGATTTCTTTACCTGGGTTGGGTTGCGCTAATTCCGCAGAAAACACCCAGAAACCCGATTTCTTCAAGAAACTTCAAAAAACCCGGTTTCTTTAATAAACCGGGTTTCTGAATATTTTATCTGGTAATCGGTTATAAATTGCTTCAGATTACAATCATGTTTCAACGATATGAATCCAGCGGGCAGATCATATATCATGGTGAGGCTACCCAGATATTAGCACAAGAAATTCCCTCAGAATCTATTGACCTAATTTTTATCGATCCTCCTTATAATATCGGCAAACAATTTGCTAATTTTGCTGACAAATGGGCATCGGAAGCAGATTATTTAGAATGGGCTTATCAGTGGCTTGATCAATCCATTCGGGTCTTAAAGCCGAACGGCACTTTATATCTGATGGCAAGTACCCAAGCCATGCCCTATTTTGACCTTTATTTGAGAAAAAAATTAACCATTCTCAGTCGCATCGTTTGGCATTATGATAGTTCGGGAGTTCAGGCCAAAAAATATTTTGGTTCTATGTATGAACCCATCCTGCATTGCGTGAAAAATAAGCAGGACTATGTTTTTAATGGGGATGCGATTAAGGTAGAAGCAAAAACCGGGGCAAAACGCAAGTTAATTGACTATAGAAAAGCGATTCCCACTCCTTATAATAGCGAAAAAGTTCCGGGCAATGTGTGGAATTTTCCTCGCGTCCGCTATCGCATGGCTGAGTATGAAAATCACCCATCCCAAAAGCCAGAATCTTTACTAGAAAGAATTATTTTAGCCAGCAGCAATGAAGGGGATTTGATTCTCGATCCCTTTGCCGGGACTTTTACCACTGCTGCTGTAGGGAAGCGTTTAGGACGCCGTTCGATTAGTATCGAGTCTCAGGAGGAATATTTAAAGATTGGTTTAAGACGGGTTTTCGAGGTAGATACAACCCCGGTTTTTTGAAGGAATTACAGAAACCCGGTTTTTTGAAGAAACCGGTTTCTTTTTCAATTTCAGGAGATAGAAAGGGGTCGCGCCGATCCAGTTATTTATTGACAAATTCACACAAGCCAATGTGAGTTATTCCGGTAAAGAGAATCTCCACGGTAATGAGCCTCCTTCGTCGGTTCCATACCACTTGGGAAACATAATTTTTGGGCTTTGCGTGATATCAAAGTAAGTTAAGCCGTGTACTTTGTTGTGATAATACAGAGTCATCACCATTAAACCCGCTACAGCCTTTAAAGTATGTCTTAAGTTAGCTTTAGCGAAGTTCTTATCCAGATTATGCTTAACATCATTGTAAGCATCCCACCAGTCTACTGCTGGAATTTTAGGTTCTATGCTTTATTTTTGCCAATTTTCCCAAGGTTTTAAATTTAATGAATATTGTGTAATTTCAATCTCAACCTGTTTAAACAGGGGATACTTTGGCACTATTATTTGATAATAATCATTAATACTTGGGCGCTTCGGAATTGAATGAGAGCCTGTTGGGAGAAGATTATTTTCAGCTAAATAAGTACAAATTAATTTAGCCACACTATCTATTTCCGCGCAGCTAGTCATCAAAATTTTCGCAAATTCAATCGAGTAAGTGGAATAGTTTTGTTGAGACAACTCTACATATCTTGTAGTTTCCCATAATTCACGTTCGATCGCAAAAAAATAGTTCCAGTGCGGATAACTCATGGTTCGTGTTCCTATTTATTTTAAGTTGACATTCCAATTTATAATCAGCGATATCTAGGGAATAGATGCTTTACAGAAAAAAACAAAAACACCGCATCCCTAGAAAATCATCGGGGGCTAATTTTCGTCCTCCTCACCCCGATTTATTTTGAGCTTTCCTTTGTAGGTAAAGGTAAAAGTATCTCCACTCGTGATAACTTTTCGCATTTCGTCGTAAAGATCGTAATTGCCAATACCGCTCAAACAAGCCCAACCCCGCGATCGGGTTAAACCAACAAACAACTGATTGCGTAAATTTGGATCCTGTTCATTTTTGGCCACATTATCTAAGCCAACCACATACACCATATTCGCTTCATTACCTTTGGCTCGGTGAATCCGAGAAATGGTAACTCCTCCTTCTTGCCAAAAGCGATCGGGGTCATTTTGAGGATACTGTGGCTTGAGTTGGTTAAGTTTGATAGCTGTGGGAATATAGATGTTTATGTCTTCATCCATTAAAAAACTAGCTACCTGAGTTTCTAAATCCATTGCTTCAAAAACAGAGCCTAAAACAACCACTAAAATATCCCGGCTAGGCTTCAATCCGTCATAACTGAGGTTATGCTTGATTTTGGCAGCTAATGCTTCTAATTCTTCGGCACGAGAATCGTAAGTTTCAAACTCTAAAACTGGTTCTTCCCAAAGTTTGGGAATAGGATTGGGTGAATTTTCTGGAGGGCGATTAAGCGTAACTTTTTGGCCAACTGGATTAAAGCTACCTTGTTTAATTTCATAGCCGATCGCCTGCCAACTTTCTTTATTGGTAAGTCCTGCCAGCATTCCTTGAGGCCGAAGCAACCCCATCCCAATTGCGTGGGCAGCGGTAAGAATTGGCCCAGGCGTTCGGTAGCAGCGTTTCATCACTTCGCTTTTTTTAATATCTCCTTTATATCTTCCTGTCACCAGCTTAGTCAGATTATCTCCAAACAGTTCCTTAGCCGTGGGAATTTTCAGACTATCTAAACTTTGCGCCTCATCGTAAGCCCAAATTAAACGTCTTTGTTCCTCGTCAGGCTTTTCCGGATCGATGGGGCGCAAAGCCTGGTAAGCCATCCAGTAAATCGCCTGCTTATATTCCCCATCTTCTTGATATTTCAGATCCTCTTCAGTGACTAAATCTTGCCCTTCATCAATGAGGATGGCATCAAACATGGGTTGAATTTCTTGATCGTTCAACAATTGTCCACAAATATCTGCGAGTTTTTCATTAGGATTGCCGCGATTGCTGTCTCTAACCCCAAGGGGTGTGATTCCATTTGCTTGACAAATTGTTCGATAAAGACCGGCACGGTCTCTAGCACCCCAAGCATGAAGCACTTTTAGTTTTTTTTGTACCGTGGCATCGTAAGAAACATCGCCATTGCTAAAACGGCGCAACCATCGATTTACTAAGTCTTCGATTTGGTCGTATAGCGCACGAGTGAAAAAGACTAGGGCAATATCCCAATCGGGATGTTTCAAGTGCATATGAGCAGCTTTTTGACACAAAAGTACAGTTTTTCCCGATCCAGCAATGCCACGAATTCGTTGCACCCCTGGGGGAATTTGTTTGCCGATTTCTTCTTGTTGCAAATCTAATTCATAGAGCCGTTCTTGCAAGGTTGCCACAATACTCGATCGCGTTTTGCCGTTGCTAGAAACGATTGGTCGAGGAGGCTTACGCAGCACTGGAGTACCACCAATAACGGCTTTAAGAGTTTGCCACTTTTCCTCATCGAGGTCTTCTCCGGCAACCAAGGGAGTTGCCTGTTTAATACGTTCGAGAAGGGTGGATTTTCCTAACTGATTTTGGAAGAGAATCGGCGGACATCCTGGTAATTGATCGAACCCTTTCTGCTGCCACTGTTCTTGAGTAATCAACGGCAAGGCAACGATCGCTAGTCCAGTAACTTTGCGAAATAATACCGATTCGCGATCGCAGTATCCTAACAAGGCTTGTAACTGACGATTTCCTCGTTCCGCTGAACTTCCCGCGATCGAATCCCTGTTGGTCAATTCCCACTGTTCGCCATTAACCGCCACAATTTGATCGATACTCACGCAAGCGATTTCAATAATAATCACCCCAATTTCTTGGTCGCCAATGAGAATATCTGGCTCTTTACGCACTTCCCCCACTTTCGCGAACAGAGGATAGCGCCAGTATCCAATACATTCGCGATCGGCAAAAGCAGTTTTTACTGCATCCCAAACCTTTTCCTCGCAATTTTTAGCACTTTCTCGAATCGGTTCAGTGTTGATAAACTTTTTTGATTTTTTGTCATTAACTGGCATAATAGTTTATTCCTGTTGTACTCTAGAGAATTTCTCATAATCTGAGGGAGGGATATCCAATTAAACCTTCTTACCAATCAATTTGAATAAAACTGCAAATCAGCTAATTTAAAGGTTTTTATCAAGGTGAGGTAGAAAGTTTGTGGATTCGGTGCCTGATACGAACATGACAAATGACAGTGGGATTGTTTTCTGGTCTGCTTGCTTGTTTGTTTTCCAGATATTTTATATCTACAAAGCTTTTTCTGATGGGAATAATACTCACTCCTTTATGACTGATTTTTGTGCGATCGCGATCTGAGTGGGTTTGATCGCCTTTGAAGATCAACCCAAAAGGTAAGCTTACGTCGCCCACATCAGCCCATGATTAGGAGTCATTTCAGTGCCAACCAGACTGTTAGCCCCATAGTGTCTGTCACATATTAGTGTTAAAAGGCAACTTTACATAGTTTATACTAATTAGTTACTAAATTTTCCTAAAACCAATCAGGAATTGTGTTAGGATTACATCAGGAATTTTAGGAGGGCAGCTACCGATGGGATCCAAGCAGGAGCCATTTGCTGAGGCAGCGAAGCACTGGGATCTGGAAACGCTATACGCAGACCTGGCATCAGTCAAGGGTAAGCGTTTGACCCCCGTAGAGAAATTACATCTGCGGGGGTTGCTTTGTGGTCATAGTCCGGCGGAAATTGCGGAAAAGTTGGATAAGGATGCGAAGGGGGTGCAAACTGACCTCTGCGCTACCCTCTATAAGTATGTGAAAAGCCTGCTGGATAAATCTGATTCCAAGTTGGAAAGTTGGAGAAGTGTCACCGACTGGCTGGAACAAGCGGGATATCGCAGCGAATTGTCCCCTCCGTTTTCTGTGAGTGCTTCGGCTCCAGAAAATACCGTGGTTAATATCACTAATATGAGAATTGATGAGAACAATCAAATAACAATCGGCATTAATCTGCAAATTACGGTGCCGTTACCGTCAGATTTATTAAAAGATAACCCATTAAAAGATAACCCATTAAAAGATAACCCATTAAAAGATAACCCAGACCGGAATGGCGATCGCGCAAATCAGACTTAATTCATACCAGAAACCCGGTTTCTTAAAGAAACCGGGTTTCTTTTTTCCCAGCGTGGGCGATCGCGCTAAATTCCTTGACCTTCAACTCCTCTGGAAAACGATTATTTTCTAACGGAGCATTTATCCCCACCAATAAACTATACACACAATCGGCAATTTTTGCCGCTAATAAAGGCGGGACTGCATTGCCAATTTGTTTGGCAATTTCTATTTTGCTACCGCAAAATACAAAGTGGTCTGGAAATGATTGTAATCTCGCTGCTTCACGATGGGTGATCGGTCGATGTTGTTCTGGATGTAAGTAACGTCCTTTTTCAGGTTTAAAGAATTCAGTTCTGATAGTGACGCTCGGTTTATCCCACCACAAACGACCAAATAAATCAGTCCCACCGGATTTTTTTCTCAACCAACATTCTGGGGTTAATTCTGGGGCAAGACGTTGTAAGTCAAAGCGGTTCATTCCTTCTTTAGGAATGGCTTGGTAACGGGCTAAACTCAAGGGAGTTGGGTTTCGGCCAAAGTGCAAATTTAATGGTGGGGGAAATTTGTTAATTTCTGTGCTTTCTGGGGCAGGTAAATCAGCGATCGCATCCCTGACCGTTTGCCAATATTTCGGTTTACTCACATAGCCATTATCGCAATCAAACAGGGAAAATAAAACTCTTTCTGCTGGATTATAGTGAGTTTTTAGTGGCGGAAAAAAATGCGCTGGATCTGTAAAACGACAACCAATAATAAAAGCTCTATATCGCAACTGCGGCACTCCAAAATCTGCGGCACATAATTTTTGCCAAGCAAGTTTAAATCCCCTATCATTTGCCTCACGCATTATTTGTTCGTGTTCCCAAGACCCCAATAATTCCGGCACATTTTCCATGAGAAATGTGTCAGCATTTGCCCGCTCGACCACTTCCATAAATGGTCGCCATAGTTCTTTTCTTTCGTCAGTTTTGCGCTTTTTATTGAGCAAGCTAAATCCTTGGCAAGGAGGGCCACAGATCACTACATCGGCTTTGGGAATCTGCATTTTTGAATGATTCAAGATATCAACGATATCACCTAAGACACAATGGTTGCCAAAGTTAGCGTTATAGGTAGCAACGGCACTTTTATTATTGTCATTTGCCCAAACAGGTTGAAACTTATCCCTTAAATTAGGGTTGTGAGTGAACCCCAGGGTAAAGCCTCCTGCCCCGGAAAATAGGTCAATGATTCGGTAGCGACAAGTCTGGTTAATTGCCATTAGTTTCAGCGATATAGGTTAATTCGTGATTACATTTTATTTTAGCTTTCCGGCGATTTTTTTTCAATTTATGTCATAAGATTATCTATATTTATTCGATATGCCTAAAAAAAGAAACCCGGTTTCGTAG
This sequence comes from Planktothricoides sp. SR001, assembly GCF_001276715.1. Lineage (GTDB taxonomy): Bacteria > Cyanobacteriota > Cyanobacteriia > Cyanobacteriales > Laspinemataceae > Planktothricoides > Planktothricoides raciborskii. The sequence goes on from NZ_LIUQ01000010.1 coordinate 49,072, forward strand.
GAGTTACCGGGTTTCTAGCGCACAATTAATTAGTTTGTTCAGGATTTTCTGCGGCTAATTCAGATAGCTGCTGATGCATAAACTCTTGAAATTCTCCTAAAGAGGCGATCGTAATTGCCCGCTTATGCAGAATTTTTAGCACTCCCTCATTGTTGATTTGATTAATCGTCTCTACCAAAGACTCTGGCACCGAATCAAATCGAGTTTCCAGAATTTCTATTACAGATTCTCGACCCTTTTCTAGAATTCCTTCTTGCCGTCCTTCGGCCAATCCTTCTTGGCGTCCTTTTGCGATCGCAAAGCGTTCCAGGGGAGTAATGTAAGGCATTTTCGTATCCTCCTCATAATTTGTCATTTCTAAGGTGAAAGATTGCTCCACAGAAACCGGGTTTTTATCCAGCTAGTCTGTTTCGGCATGAGCATCTATTAAAAAACCCGGTTTCTTTAGTCATCATCCAGTTAATTAGGCGAAATAGTTCTAGGATATCTTGACGGCTATAACCTCTTTGATAAAGGCTTTTTGCTACCGTCAGTTTCCATTGTAAACGCCCTTCTGGATTTCGGTGAGTCGCTTGAGTTTTTAAATGTGCCATCACCATCACCGCAAAGGGATTGGTACTCGACTCTAGCATTGACCACTGCGATTCATAATCTAACAATTTCACTACCGGAAACTGTAAGCCCATTTGACTATCCCAGATTTTATACTGATAGGTATTGGGTCGCCAAGAAGGGCGCTCGTCTGCTAAGATGACTAAGGTAGCAACCGGCAGCCGATAGCGGTCAAAAATCCGATAATTGTAGATGAACATTCTTTCGGCAAAGTCCGATTCATATTGACTTTGGATTTCAATATGCACCAAGATTAAGGTTTCTTTGCCGTCTCGCAGCCAAACTTTTACCAGTTGATCTGCCAGACGTTTTCCTAGTTCCGCATCACGGACTATTTGTTGAAATTCTTTGTCCAGAAATTCATAGCCTTTGTCCCAATCAATGTCTGCGTAAGCTTGAGGAAAAAAGAAGGCAATGAATTGTTCAAAGTATAAGTCCAACGCTTCTTTCCAAGGACTATCATATTCCGCCGTTGCCAGAGAATTATTCATAAATATTAAATCGAAAATTGTCTTTGATATATTTTATAATATATTGAATCTGTTTCGGGTAAATACAATAGTATTTTTATTTAATTTTTTGATTAAAATATAATTACAAAATCACAAATTTTTTCGGTTTTTTGTAAAATTTTAAAAAAATTATACAAAGCCACCGTAGGGACACGGCATTGCCGTGTCCTTGCAGCATTGCTATTTTATAAAATAGTTGTTAAATTGTATAAATTGTCTCTGGGCTTTGGTTCGTTACACTCCGCTTCGCTGCGTTAACGCACCCTACCAACTGGAATATCTTCTAAGCCAAAAGTCATCATAGCTTCGCCGGTGAGATGTTCTCGCAACATTCGGCTTTTTTGCCGTTTTACCATTTTTTCATAGAAGTTGCGGACATCTCGACCATTGCCAAAATTATGGCCTCGATTTTGATACATTTCCATAAATATTTTTTGCAGGGCTTGGGAGACTTCTGGGGGACAAATGCGCTGGGCATTTTCGCAGAAACCGAGAAAGATTTGATGCAGTTCTTCGCCATTATAATCAGGGAATTTGATTTGATCAGCCAAACGAGATTCTAGACCAGAATTGGCTTTTAAAAATTGCGCCATTTCGCGAGAGTATCCTGCGAGAATGACGACGAGGCGATCGCGCTGATTTTCCATCATTGGTACTAAAGTATCAATGGCTTCTCGACCAAAATCATTGCCAGAATCACAGCGAGAAAGGGCATAAGCTTCATCAATAAATAACACTCCATCTAAAGCTTTTGCGATCGCCTCTGTGGTTTTTTGGGCAGTTTGTCCCACATAACCTGCGACTAAATCAGCGCGAGTGACTTCCACAAATTGTCCTTTGCGTAAGATGCCCAAAGCTTTAAAAATTCGCCCCAATAATCGGGCAACGGTAGTTTTTCCCGTCCCCGGATTGCCGGTAAATAATAAGTGTCTAGTTTCCGGTTCATCATCAACGGTTAAACCTGCTTCTCTTAGCCTTTGATTGGCTAATTCGGTTTCGACAATTTCCCGAATTACTGCTTTAACAGAGTATAATCCGGTGAGTCGGTCAAGTTCTTGTAATAATTCCTCAATGCTATCTTGATTTTTTTGTCCTTGGCTGGCGATTTGTTGATAATTTTCCGGTAAATCTATGGGTTTAAATGGTTCAGTTAAGGGGTCAAGGTTTTGGCTGATGACTCGGACAGACCGCCGTTCATCTATTTGATGAAAGAGATTTTCTACTAAGCCCGCATTGCCAAAACTGCGATCGCGATCAAGGTAAAGTTGGGTAAATAGATTATTCAGAGCATTTTCTAACTCTGAAGCGAGAGAAACTTGCACCCGGTTGACCCGTTGGCGGAAAATTTCTAACAACTCCTGGGGGGTGTAATCTTCAAAGATAATTTCTGTGGCTAACCGTCGCCTTAAACCAGGATTAGAGTTCAAAAATTCATCCATTTCTTGCGGATATCCCGCTACAATTACCGCAAGGCGATCGCGGTCATCTTCCATGCGTTTGACCAGGGTATCAATGGCTTCTTGCCCAAAGTCATTGTTTCCCCCTTGGGAGAGGGCATAAGCTTCATCAATAAATAATACTCCATCCATTGCGCGATCGATGATTTCATTGGTTTGAATATTGGTTTGTCCCACATATCCTGCGACTAAATCTCGTCCCCCAATTTCTATCACATGACCCCGTTGTAATAATCCTAAATCGCGATAAATTTCCCCAATTAATCGGGCAACGGTGGTTTTCCCCGTTCCGGGATTACCTTTAAAAATTAGATGCAAGCGTAAGGGTTCGGAGATTTGCCCTTGTTGGCGGCGTTGTTGCTGAATTTGTAGCGATCGCATTCTGCGTTGAATGGCTGATTTAACTCCAGGCAAACCCACCATTGCTTCTAACCGTTCTAAGGCAGGGCGATCGCTCACATCCGCACTTAACCAATGGTGTTTTTTAGCAGTTTCTAGGGAAATTTCTTCACAGTCCGAGAAGCGATCGTACCAATAATTTAACGGGCGATTTTCCGCCGCAATCCAAATAGGTAATTGGGCGCGATCGCCCCAGTTAACTGCCTTGCGGTATTTGAGGCGAAAATAATCTTGTAATGCCCGAATTTCGGTGGCATTGGGGGCAGCCAACCGGACAATATTAAATACCTGGCTGCCGGTTTGGTTTCTATTTTCAGCATAATTTGCCAAAAATGTCAAGCCTATTTGTTGACAAAAATACTGTAATTTGCTGCGGGTTTCGTGATGAAAAATTAAGATACAAATATTGCGATTATTGGGGGGTAAACGAGACCATTCAACGAAGCGACCAAATAGTTCGCGACGGTTGTCAAAGTGGGCTAAGTCTTCCGCATTAGAAAAGATAATCGCTGAAGGTTGTTTTGTGTCTTGAATAACGCTTTCCAAATAGGAGATAATTTGGGTATCTTGGAGGCGTGATGCTCCCCCCGTACTCCCCTTAAAAAGGGGGGAGTTATGGGTTACGGTATTTCCTGGGGAGGGCGGCGCTGCATTCGGGGCGTCAATTATTGGTTTTGAATCAGAGATGGTTTGCCCAAATGCAACGCCCCTACCTTCATTTTTTTTGCCTAAAAGACGGCGTTTTTTGCCCAGGGGTCCTGGGGTGACTTGCATGGTTTTTTCTGGGTTTTCGGTAGGGGTAGATTTTTGATTGGGGGAAGATGGGATGCGAGTGCGATCGCGGGATTCCGCATCGAGAAAATAAAGCTTTTTTACCCCAGAATAAAATAGGATACGCTGATAATTTTGGCTTTTAAGATATTGATGGATAACTTGCTCAATATCTTGTAACAAAAGCTTTGCATTGCAGAATGTGTCGCTAGTGTTGGTTCCGTAAAGCACTAAGAAGCGATCGCCTGCTTTTAAGTTTAATCCTGATGTAACTCTGGCAACAGTCATTATTCTATATATTGTTTCTAGGTGAGATGTAAATAATCAATACGTTGCGTTACGGATCACGTTCAAATTTCGTGGATATCCGATAAATTTTGAATGCCTAATAGACCCTAACATAGTCAACAGTCACTATTATGTAGAATCGCACATTAATTTATATTTTACCATAATCGTTAGAATAAGCATCAAAAGCAGAATCAGCACTCAGAATAGGGATTTCCTCAACCATTGCCTGGGCAATCAGTATGCGATCGAACGGGTCACGATGATGAAAAGGGAGAGTAGCTACCACAAAACTATGGCGTAGTTGAATATCCAAAATTTCAAAATCGTTGATACTTATTTGCCATAATATAAATATCTCAAATGGCAGATTAAAACTCAGTTTTCCGGTACTATGCTTAATCCCCATTTCCCAGATAATAGCTATACTGAGTAGCTTTTCGTTTTGATCATCTTCAATTAATTTTTTTTACCTGTGACTAAGTTTTGGGTTATCAATAACAAACCAAATAAAGGTATGAGTATCTAATAAAAATCTCATTACATATACTCCTGAAAATCTGCGATCTGTTCATCAAAATCATCAGATAATGTCACCATACCTTTGGCACTACCCGCTTTAGACCGACGAGGCTCCTTGGGTAACATAGACACTATTTTGATTACAGCAAATTCATTATTTAAAACTAAAGTTTCTGGTAAAATTATCAACACTTCTTCGCCAGCGATCGCCTGAGCGAATAAGTGAGTTAGCGGATTCATAAAGTTATCACCGTTATTCTCAATAAAAAAAACGGGTAGCAAAACGATACCTTTAGCATTATCAAACTGAAAATAACCGACAGAATTATGTAAACTATTTGGTAGTATCCGCACCAGTTTTAGCAGAGGCTGATTATCATGTGTCATCACCACTTCTTCTTCATCTTTACTAACCACTGCTACCAAGTGATTTAACTGATTTAGCGCTTCATTTATCTCGATTAGTAACATATTTTTCACCTCTAAGCTAGGGATTATTTTTTTACATTAAGTGATTAATGCAGGAATAACAGGAAATCCTCATAAACATAATAATTGCTGCATTTCACTGGCTTTGATTATTACCCAGTTGCTCTTGGATAAAAACCCAAACAACTTGGGGCAATCCCTTAATCTGATCCACCAAAACTTGTGGCCCGATGCCAAAACCTAACTGCAACACCAGCACGATCGCCGCAATCAGAATCGCCGTTTTTACCGTAGTTTTGACAATATTGATCAGTAAAGTAAAGACTAACCAAGAAACCAATAAAGCTGCAATCAACAAAACAATTTGGACGACCATTTATTTAACACCTATTGACAAATAATTTTTGATTTTCTATTATCTGTAGAGACGCCAGATTATAATATCGCGTCTCCACTTCGGTTAATTATCCGTTAATTTCTTTGCATTTGTAGCAATTGTATTCGAGTCATTGCTCGTTGATAAAGTTCAGGATTTTGCTGTTGCCTAAAGATTTCCGCCGCTTGTTGGAAATCTCGCATCGCATTGGCGCGATCGCCCTGTAATGCGAAAACACTGCCTCGATTATAATAAGCCGCACCATTACTAGGGTCACGGCCTAAAGCTTGATTTAAATCATTCAAAGCCCGATTAAAATCTTTTAATGCGGCATAAGCTGCGCTGCGACCAATATAAGCTTGGACATAGTTATTATTCAGTTTCAAAGCACGGCTGTAATCATCGATCGCCGCTTCGTGATTTCCTTGGGCTGACTGAGCACTTGCCCGACCAATATAAGCGGGAACAAAGCCAGCATCGAGGCGTAACGCTTGGCTATAATCGGCGATCGCGGCTTGCTGATTTCCTTGGGCTGACAACAGATTAGCCCTCGCTTGATACCCTTGCACATAATTAGGATTCAACTGTAGGGCTTGGCTAAAATCTTCAATTGCCCCGCGTACATCTCCTTGACGATATCGTTGTAAACCTCGGTTGACAAAATCTGCCTCGTTTCTTTGAGCAATAATTTGGGCAATAATTTGTGGCGTAGATTGGGCTAAAACCACTGCGGGCATCCCCATAAAAGCCGTGGTGAGGCTGAAAATTGCCACATTCTCCCATATCCGTTTCATCCCTTTACCTCCTGTTTGCACTTCTAGACTTCTATGATAGCGATCGCCTAAACAAACTGCAAGAAGCGGTTCAACCTGCTGTAAAATAAGTAAAATTAAGTTGAACCCAAGCAATAATCGAAGGTACGGCATAACTTAAAATTAGAGCAGAAATATATATTTTTCCATTGGGAAGATTATAAACTGCTAAAAGCTGATATTTGTTATTATAATACCCTATATGCCATGATGTTATTTTGTGGATAGCAACTAGATGGTAACGTTAAAATATTATTACTGATTATTATTGGTTGCCGATAATGTTTTAGTAACTAACCCAGTGATATTAATTAATCTTCTATATTTAAATATTTTCACAGGCGATGATTGATTATAAGGCATCCAACCTGGGTAGTAAGTGAAATCGCTATTTTCAGTAGTCGCTAAACCTAAATTTGTTTGGGTGGTGGCAACAGTAGTTCCTCCCGTACCGCCATTGGCGATCGCAATGATCAACAGTTCCCGATACTTCACTGCTTTTTCCCCAAGCGCCACAATGCGGTAAAAATCACCGCTAAAACTGCCGATTTGATGCCATATAAAAACTGATAAACTGCGGGTAAGGCGCCAAATTTGACATATCCCTATGCCAAAACTGCCATGATTAATACAGCCGGGAACACAAAACAAGTTCCGGCGACAATTAATCCTAAACCACCGGCATATATATAGCCAACATGAATCGCCATTTCTGTCGAATTTGATCCAGGAATTAAGTTGGTGGCACCTACCAGATCCAGAAATTGTTCTTGGGTTAACCATTGCCGTCGATGAACTACTTCATCTTCCATCATGGCAATATGTGCCGCTGGGCCGCCAAATCCAATAATGCCGAGTTTGAGAAATACTTGTGCGAGTTCTAAGAGTTTAGAGAGGTTCATTTGATTCTTATTTCAAGGGCGATCGCCTGTTGTTCTGTAGTCGGCAAATCATCTTTTTGAGAAGTTTTTCAGCTAGAGTATTCATTACCAAAAATCAGGTTTTAAGGTCAATTCTAATTTTATTTCAAGTTTGGGACTTGGCGTGGGGTTCAGAAACCGGGTTTCTAGCAAAATCTCTGATTTGTAGCAGAAACTCTGGCAGAAACTCGGTTTCTTGAATCCTCAAATCTCCTCTAACCAAGTTTCAATGGCAGATAATAGATTAGATTGATTCGGCGGAAAACCTTTTAACGAGGCTTCTAGGCTAGTTACCCCAGTTTTTGGCAAAAGGCGATTCTCCTGGGTCAACGCTTCGCGATCGCTTCTGGGGTGGGTTGGGTCGGGGTGGAAATTCGCCCCCGAAGAGGATGGCACGGTGGGGGAGGAGGTGGGGCGCGTTTTAGGGTTTTGAGGTGGCGATCGCATTTCCGGCGGGGTGGCGGGTTCCGGGGGGTTTTCCTCTGCGAGAGAGGCTATGTTTTGGGTTCAGTATCCGTGCTTTCTAAGCCTAACCATAAGCGTAAAATTGTTTCAATTTGTGACAACTGCTCTGGATCTAATTCACCTAATTTTTTCAGAAGTTTTGCATGAGGAATGGTAATCAGGTTTTGTACGTCGAAAACTCCGGGCTTGAGAAACCGGGTTTTCATCTCAACTTCAAAACGTGAACCTCTAGGACTGGTGGTGTGCGGAATCAATGTTGTTAATGCTCTATCCTGCATGAGGGCAGGAATACTCACCACAAGACAGGGCCTAACCTTGGCGGTGTAACCTAAATCCACAAGCCAGACTTCTCCCCGGTTAGGACTACCCATGATCTGCCTCTTGCTCATCTAAGGCTAAAAACAGTTCTTCTGCATTGAGGACTAAATCCTCATCGGTCAAAGGGGGAACGTCAAAATTGATAACGCGCTTGAGTATTTCTGCTGCGATCGCCTGTTGTTCTGTAGTCGGCAAATCATCAAAGTTTTTGAGAATTTCTTGAGCTAGGGTATTCATAACAGTTCAGTCCGCTTCGTTACCCAAAATCAGGTTTTAAGGTCAATTCCAATTTTATCCTAAGTTTCAGGGAGAACCCCAGTTACTTAAATCTCCTCTAACCAGGTTTCGATCGCCGATATCAGATTAGGTTGATTCGGCGGAAAGCCTTTTAACGGGGCTTCTAGGGGTGCGTCCGTGAGGAAGGCTACAGCGATTACCCCGGTCAGTTTTTGGCAAAAGGCGATCGCTTCTGGGGTGGGTTTGGTAGGGGTGGAAATTCGCCCCCGAAGAGGATGGCACCGTGGGGGAGGAGGTGGGGCGCGTTTTAGGGTTTTGAGGTGGCGATCGCATTTCGGCGGGGTCTTCCTCGGGACAAGTGATTTCCCAAATCAGGGGGACATTGAGTCAGAAAAATGTTAATATAAGTAAATCTGTACGACAATAAATCTGAACATAAAATCAACCACTAGCGATGAAAAAGTCCATCGAACTCAATGAAGAATTGGTGAAAGAAGGATTGCGCTTAACCAATATTCAGACAGAACAAGAATTAATTAACTTTGCTTTATCCGAATTAGTCAAAAACCGCAAAAAACGAAATTTACTCGATTTGAGCGGACAGATTCAATTCTCAACAGATTACGACTATAAAGCCTTACGGTTAAACCGAAATGTTTTTGATTGATACATCAGTTTGGATTGCTGTTTTCCGAGACAAGACGGGTACGGTTCGTCAATCTTTATCAGAAATTATTAAGGATCAACCCATTTTGTTGAGCCGATCTACTCAAATGGAACTGTTGCAAGGTTGCCGAGATGAACGTGAGTGGAGGTTATTAGAAACCTATCTGCAAGACCAAGACTATATCGAATCCACTCCTCATACTTGGGTCGCGGCTGCCCGAATTTATTACGATTTACAACGACAGGGATTAACGGTTAGAAGTAGTATTGATTGTTGTATTGCTCAACTGGCGATCGCACATTAGTTGATCTTAATTCATAATGACCGTGATTTTGAGACAATTGCAACCGTAACCAGCCTTAATAGGTTACGCTTTCGACCTGACAATAATTAATTATCAAGTCTCCTCTAACCCTATTCTAACCTAAAAAATGCCAGTCCTCAAATCTCCTCTAACCAGGTTTCAATGGCAGATAAAAGATTAGATTGATTCGGCGGAAAGCCTTTTAACGGGGCTTCTAGGGGTGCGTCCGTGAGGAAGGCTACGGCTACGGTGTCGGTCAGTTTACGGCAAAAGGCGATGAGTTCTGGGGTGGGATGTTCGCAGTTGGTCAGCAGGATGGCTAGTTTGGGTGGGCTGAGGGTGAATTTCAGTTCGTCTAGTTCACCGCAGAGGTCAGCAGGGGTGCTGGGTTTGGGATAGGGTTGATTGGGCAGGGCTTGTTTCCAAATCAGTCTGCACAGGGTTTTGGCGATTTCACTGGGGGCGGTTTCGTCCGCGAGAGGGTGGGCGTTGAGGCAATAAATGGGCAGGTGTTGCAGGGATTCGCAGGTGAGCGTTTTTGCTATATATAGTCTGTAGATATAAAAGTCGCATCTGGGTAAAGTAACCATAAAAGAAACAGCTAAATATAAAATTTCAGCTATCTTGGATGGCCAAGCAATTTTCTGGACTTAATCAACTTGTTGCATCAAATTTAAAAAGGCTAAGAAAAAAATTGGGAATCTCCCAAGAAGATTTCGCGGAAAAATGTGGTTTGCATCGAACTTATATTGGTGCGATCGAAAGAAGTGAACGCAATATTACTTTACAGACTCTGGATAAAATTGCCGAAAGTTTAGGTGTTTCCCCACAGGATTTACTCAAAGATAACTCAGATGTTTAATAAATTTAGAAATTCACAATACTCTATTTACAAGAGAGCCAGAAAATACTTTATACAAAACTATAATCAACTGATCGATATTGAGAAGTTTGTATCGATAAAATTTTATGAAATAGTTAACAATAATCTTCAACAGATAGTCAGTGATTTCAATGAGGCCAGCAATCTTTATCCGTTTTGGCAAAACTATCCACCGGACGACAGAGGTAGATCCCCCATAGGCGATCAGTATCCCTGGATAGAAGTTGGTGAACACACTATTGGATACAAATTACCAAGACTTTTAGAACCTTATTTTCGTATTCGAGATATTGGTTTACCTAGTGGTTCTGATCTGAGGCTAGTTCTTACGCATTCAGAAATTAATAAACTTACAAATAGTTTTACAGATACTTGTTGGTTATTTCTGGATATTAAGTCGGTTGGACCTAGAGACGATCAAAACCATGCTGTAATGTCACCAAATCAGATTTCCGGCAGTGGTAGATGGGATTCTGCGGATAGTGGTGTTGTTAATGATGTGATAGTTGCAAAGGGTAAACGAAAAAGTCAAGCTTTTTATTGTAGCATTCCTCCAATTTATATTCTCAGCGATGGAACGATGATCCCAGTTATCATACTGATCGTCAAACCTGTATACAGAATGTTATCCCTTGAAGAAAATTCAAAAGATGGAGGACAACCACTGGGGAGAATTAGCTTGGCAACAGTTCCCAATGGACTCCTCTTGCAAGAAAATCCCAACTATTTACAGCAATATCCTAATTTGTTCTTCCCAGGGAAAGATGATCGAAGCACAAATTATCTAAAAAAGCGTTGTAGAATTAGTTTTGACGTTTTAAAATCTATAGACAATTGGAGATTTAAAGAAATTGTTTTACCCTAAGCAAGATTTAGCTGTAGCTGCACAGGTTTTAGCGTTTTTATGCGATCTTCCGCTAACTTAACATACGCAGATTCTTTTTCTATGCCTATGTATAAACGATTCGTTTTAATGGCAGCTACAGCAGTGGTGCCACTCCCCATAAATGGATCGATTACCAAATCACCTTCTGAACTGAACAAGCGAATTATGCGTGTGGCTAATTCCTCTGGAAATTTTGCTTCATGATCGTCATTGTTTCTAACACTATTGATGTGCCAAACTCCCCTTGACCCCCAATCTTTCCACTCTTGTTCAGAAAGCTTTCTTCTATCAATCACATACTCACCTGGTTTCCAATATATATATATATCTTCATACTCACTGACTGCCTTTAGTGTGTTGTTTGTCCACTGACTATTTGCCCATGCGGGATCTTTTAACCAAACTCGTTTGTCATACAAATAAATTCCTACATCTTGAGCATACTTTTCCAGGTAATGACCTACTAGCTTCACTCTCGTCTGAGTCTGGTGTTTGCCACCGCGAATATTGTTTCCGTTTAATCTTCTGTCAATGGTTTGTTCACTACAGCCTAGCAAGTTTGCTAACTGATAACGATTATAATTAGGATATTTGTTGATAGCTTCTATTACCATATCTCTTGTTACTTGGCATTTTTGTCTAGAAATATTTAGGGCTTGTATTTTAGGCATATTTTCATCTTTAAAACATAAAATATCTGCAATATTTATCACCATAAAACCTCCTGGTTTTAAAATTAAATGATGGTTATATATGACTTTTTTTAGCATAATTTGCCAAGATTCAAATGTTTCATTTTTTTCATATTTTTTGCCCACAAAGTATGGAGGAGACCATAAACTAAGAGCGACACTATCAGGCTCAATTTCAAGCATTTTCTGCTCCGATCTCCCGTAATAAATTGCATTGGGTGTTAGATATTGCATATTTTTATGTCCCGTCATCGCTTAAATGCTATAGAAAATCATTATTGTTGTCAAGTTTTTTGTTCGGGTGTGAGTCCGGTCATATCAATAGTTTAAGTCATTTTTAGCTGGGGGCTAGGGTTTGCCGGTATTTTAGCTGAGTCAGAAACCGGGTTTCTTTTCAAATCTCTGCAAGGCAATCAAAAGAGCCGCATAAACCCCGTTTTTTGGCGGTAACTAAGAAACCGGGTTTTTTAATTTAAGTTTGGGTTAGTAGCAAAAATTATCGCCGTAACCCGGTTTCTGGTCGGGGAATCGGATATATTACTTAAAATACTTGGTATTCCCATCGATCGCATCTAAGTAGGTGAACATAATTAATTGCACTTTTCGTTCCCCACCGATAGACTGTGGATTCCCGCATTCGCGGGAATGACAGTTTTTCTTCTCATGGGGTCTACGGTGCATTTATTTCTGCTCGTAAACTTATCACAGTCATCTATCACACCCATTCATTGCCCTATGGTTGCCCCAAATTCCTCACCCCTACCTCGTCCTCTGGGTTTAGCGGTTGCCGGGGGACTGTTGCCCCCAGAAACCCCAATTCTCGATTATGCTACTGCCGAATTACGTCATCCAGCAGATATCGTCTATTTTGGTTATCTGCTGAATTCCTTAAATTCTGCCGCAAAACGCCAAAAAGCTTTGGTCAATGCGTGGCAATTAACCCAGGATATTTTAATTGTTGCCGCTGAAGTCATGTTAAAAGAACGCGGGGAAAAATATCTGGCTTACGGTGGGGAAAAACCCCGCGAACTTAACCCAAATTATCATTACTATCAGCCCGTAGAACTGAAACATTATATTGAACAAACCCTAGGGGTTGAAGCCACTCCTTTATCCCTAGGAGTTTATGCGGTATTTAGAAATAGCGATCGCCGAGAAATATTCTCCCAGTCTGTTTGGCGATCGCCTCTCACTCCTCCCAAAATAAAACCGGGAATTTCCGGCTTTAAAGACCATGCAGAAATACTCCAACCCTTAATTGATTTTTACTTAAACCGGGGACGATTACCCCTCAGCCAAGAATTGCCCACAGAACCAGCCTTAATTAATCAATTTGGCAGTATAACCGATGCTTTTGCCGCTATTTTAGCCGCCACCGATGCCTCGGACTGGCAAAAAATTACCAGCCAACGCAGCCAAGACTTATTAATTTATCTGGCCAGCGACTTTCTCATCAAAGAAAAAGCCGATGAAAAAGCCGATAATCTGCCGATTAAACTGGTGGCAAAACTCACCAATTACCCCAGATTAATCGCTAATGATATTATTACATTTTTTCTCGACTTTGACAAGGCCATAGCGGAAATTAATCAACTGATTCACGATTTAAAAGAACCGCGATCGCTTATCAATGCTTGCCAAACCAGTGGATTAGGCAAAATAGGCAAAAAATTACCCACTGCCTTATATATTCATACTACCGCCCTGCATCAACTTAACCCGATTTTGCGACTTTATGAAGCCCAATTGCGGCGGCAAATTGGCCAAATTGATGGGGCAACTTTAATCAAATTTCACTTAGATGAACCGAAAATATCTTACTTATTTTATCCCGACTTTGACACCGACCCGCATCCGCCCTTAAAAGCCAGCTTGCAAGTAAATTTACCGGATTTTGCTCTAACTTATTTAGATTATCAAGCCATTGAAAACCCGCCCATTTTGCATCGCAAAGAAACCTTTGTCACTCCAGACTATCCCCTGTATCGAGTATTTGCCCAACTCACCAAACAAGAAGAAAGATTAGGATTACTTAGTAGTCCCAAAATTGGCACCCAAAAAGGTTGGCAGCGGTGCTTACAAACTTATGGGGTGAAAATATCCGGTCATCAGGTAATACATTGCCCGGAAATAAAAGATACTTTACCCAGTATTATTCCCAAAATTGAACGGCATCGGGCGGCTATTGTGCGCCGTGACTTTTCTCGACCGATGCGATTAGCATTAGACGCGGGAATATTCACCCCAAAAACCACATTTTTTGATTATGGTTGTGGTTATGGTGGGGATATTGAACGCATCCAAGCGCAAGGCTATTTTAGTCAGGGTTGGGATCCGTATTATCGCCCCGATAATGCTTTTATTTCAGCGGATGTAGTAAACTTAGGTTATGTAATTAATGTGATTGAAGACCCCGCAGAACGGAGAGAAGCTTTAATCAATGCGTGGCAGTTGACCCAAAAGGTTTTAATTGTTTCTTCTTTGGTGTTAATTGACGATCGCGAACGGGGTCAGGTGGTCTATGGAGATGGGGTGATTACTCGTCGGAATACTTTCCAAAAATATTATGAGCAAGAAGAGTTAAAATTTTATATTGAACAAGTGCTAAATGCGGAAGCAATTCCCGCAGCTTTGGGGATTTATTTTGTGTTTCGTGACCCAGAAATGGCGCAACGAATTCGCGCTTATCGGTTTCGCAGTCGCACCACTACTCCGCGAATTTCTGCCTATTTGCGAAAGTTTGCGGACTATCAAGAAATGTTGCAACCTTTGATGGCTTTTGTGAGCGATCGCGGTAGGTTGCCAGTCAAAGGAGAGTTGCCAGAAGAAGCAGAAATTCTGGGAGTTTTTGGCACCCTACGGCGGGCATTTCAAATCATTATTCAAGCGACCAATTCAGCGGAATGGGATGCGATCGCGGAAAAACGCCGCAAAGATTTATTAACCTATTTAGCGGTAAGTAATTTTGGCAAAACCCAGAAATTTAATCAGTTTAATCCAGAAATTCAGGATGATATTAAATACTTCTTCGTATCTTATGCCAATGCTAAGGCGATCGCCGAACATATCATCTATAGTTTAAATGATATCAACCTAGTGCGTCAATGTTGCCAAAATAGTCAACTTGGCTATATTTCGGGCAATGGTTTTTATGTTCATATTAGTGCGATCGAGCAGTTAGAACCATTGCTGAGAATTTATGAAGGATTAGTCAGTCGGGTAATTGGTCGCATGGATGAAGCAACGGTGGTTAAATTTCATCTACATAGTTCCAAAATATCCTACTTATTTTATCCAGACTTTGACGAAAATCCTCATCCTATTTTACACCGACGGATGAAAATTAATTTAAAAAATTTAGAAGTGACTCACTATGATTATGAACATTTACCAAACCCTCTGATTCTAACGCGGAAAGATCGGTTAGTTTCCGCTGATTATCCCCTGTATGAGAAATTTAGATCCCTAACTCAACAAGAGGAAAACCGGGGACTGTTAGAGAATTCTGATCTAATGTATAAACGCCAACATTGGCAGAATATTCTGGAAAAAAATTGTGCGGAAATTCGCAAACATCGGGTATATTGGCGTCAAGATGCTGACCCGTATCAGGTGAAACTTTTAAAATCTCAGCAAAAAGCAAGGCAGCGAAAAAATCAGTCAATGAAATCAATAGAAAATAAAATTGACTGAGGGCGAAGCATTGGCGTATAT
>NZ_LIUQ01000010.1:64568-94336 GCF_001276715.1 Planktothricoides sp. SR001
CGCCAATGCTTCGCCCCTACAAGCTGTTTACTGATTTGAACAAATTGTTATTTTATATAACATTAACTTTGCACCCAAAGCCGTCCTTCATGCAGGGGAAACGAATGCTTACGGTTACGCCATTTAATATTGCGATCGCGCGTCTTTTCAAACCGATAAGACTGAAAACCTGCCGCCAAAGCCAATTGACCCAGCCACCGTTCCACTGGGACATAAACCCCATAAGGTGCTGAGTCACCCACCACAAAACAGATCCGGCAAGGACTGGCGGTGACAAGCCTTAACGTATGCCAAACTTTAGCTAAATCACTAAAATAAGCCGCTATCATCAGATGATAAGGCTTTTTTCCCCCGTGATTTGCGCGTTCTGCCGCCAATTGTTCACAAATTGGCCCCATTTCATCAAGCAACGGTACAAGGTTAAGATCGGCCAGTAAATCATCTAACTGTTCGCGATCGCCTGCAATATGTTGAGTACAAGATCGAACTAAATATTTTCTCACCGTTTGTTGCAGGTCTTTCCATCGCTCAACTTCCCCCCAAAATGACATTTCCAAACGGGTAGCATCCGCATAATCATAATTATTAGTATAAGGAGGAGAAGTCAGGACAAAATTTGCCCAGCCATTCGGAATAGAGGGACAAAATCTGGCATCTTCTTGATACAATTGTGCGGCGACATTTGCCGGATGCCCCTGAGTTTGCCCCATATCGATCGCCATATTTTGAATTTGTTTTTTGTATGCAACCAGCGGATCTAAAGATTTGGCCTTTTTTTGATTTGGTAATACATATTGCCAAGTGGCAGTTCCCACGGGGGAAGAGACTCGCAGAATTGCGGTAATCGCTAACCAGTGTAATTCGGAGATGGGACTGCCATCAGCCAGATGCTGCCACGCTTGTTTCAAAGCATCTAATTGAATTAAAATATCAGGGGGATAACACTTTTGAATCAGCGGCGGATAGTTAAAGGAAGAACCGGGTAATTTTTGGGCAAGAGACTGTATTTTTTTTCCGGTTTCTAGAAATTGTTCTACTGACTCTACATAAGCCAGTTTTGCCCGAGCAATTTTGGCAACAAATGGATGGGCTTCCACTCCCAACGAGGCAACACCGCAGCGTTTTCCGACAATTAAAGTTGTCCCAGAACCGGCAAAAGGATCGAGTAATTTCACCTCACCTTGTTGTAAGGCAATGTTAATTTCTTGCTCAACCCATTGAGCCGAAAAACCCGCTGAATAGCGAAACCATCGGTGAACCGGCAAACTCATATTATCTACAAAGGAGGAACTCCGTTCATGGATGGCCGGATTTGTCGATTCTGGGAATACTTCTGGAAATAGAGATAATTGTTGCCCATGCATGAAGATAATCCTCTTTTAAAAGGAGTAAAGTAAGTAGGGTGGGCAATATTTTGTTCAAATTGCCCACCCTAAGATTAGCTAAGATTAGCTTAATTCTCGGAAATTTGCCGCCAACGTTCTTGAATTTCCGTAATCGTAAATACCGCTTGAAACTTTAACCCTTCTTGTTGATATAACTCGGCCCCTCCTTGCAGTCGATCCACCAAAGAAATCACGCGATCGACTTGATAACCGGCTTCTTTCAGACGATTAACGGCTTTCATAGCGGAGGCGCCGGTAGTGACCACATCCTCTAAAACCACAATTTTTGCCCCTGGTTCTGGGGTTGGGCCTTCGATATAGGCCATTGTGCCATGTCCTTTGGCTTCTTTGCGGATAATTAAGGCGGGAATTGGCCGTTTTTCCAAGGCAGAAACGATACTCACCGCCGAGACGATCGGATCGGCCCCCAGGGTGAGCCCCGCGATCGCCTGGGTATCCGTGGGCAACATAGCGAACAATACCCGACCTGTGGCTAAGGCCCCTTCCGGGTGCAGTGTCACCAGTTTACCGTTGATATAGTAACGGCTGGGTTGTCCTGAAGAGAGGACAAAGTCTCCTTCTTTATAGGCATATTGGCAAATTAAATCAAGCAATGCAGCGCGAACTTGATTTAACTCAGTGGATGGGGTGTCGGTAGAATAAGTCATCTGTCTGATAAGTCTGATAATTTGAGTCTAAAGCTAAGGCTTTATTATAGGTTAGCAGGGGTTGACGGCTTGATTAATTTTTCCCCCACGAGAAAAACCCACTTCGGGATTTTTTCCGCTAGTATCGAGAAAAACATGGGTGTGAAATTATGCAAATTCACTGGAAAAGTTGCCTAGGTGCCTTATGCGTCTTAAGTGCCGCGACAATGTTAATGCCTACAGAGGCGATCGCCCAATCAAATTCTCCCAACAGAAAGGTTCGTTCGATTCCTGACGCCTTTGAAAGTTCATTCTACGGTTTCCGAGGGCGCTATGGTTTTAGAACCTCGATCTTTGGGGAAGTTGCCCAACGATTTTTTTTCTATCCTGATAACTCTATTGTTGGGGATAGCAACCGGGTCGCGGATACTTACAGAGAGGTGATGGATGTGCAAACCATGAGCGATCCGTTCATTCGTACCCCGGATCTAGAGAGTCCCTTTAATCGTTCTTTGTTAACCGATCCACCGACTCGATAGCTGTAACCCCAGGGCGAAGCATTACCGCAGTAAATTTAGGATTTTCACCAATAACTTATATGCGGTAATGCTTCGCCCTTACCGAATTATATTTACACAAAAAACCTGAAAAAATAACCACAAATATCCGTAGGGGCGAAGCATTGCCGCAGTAAATTTAGGATTTTCACCAATAACTTATATGCGGCAATGCTTCGCCATTACTGGTTTTTTTTAACATAAAAACGCTGTAAATCAACATATTTTATATGGTTTAAACATATAAAAATCAATAAAAAATAAAAACATAAAAAACATTTAATTAATCTTTTTGACAGTCACGAGCAATTTCAATACAAGTGGTTAAATTGGCATCAGTTTTAATCCCTTCAGGATTAATATGAGTGGCAGTGGCTTGATACCCTTGTTGTTGCAAACCTTGGATTAGTCGATCGCGTTTGGGAATATCCATTTTTCCCCTGCGACCAATTTCCCCCAGGGTGTAAAAATAAGGAGGTAATTCTGCTTCTTCCATCAGAATTTTTAATAATTCAATTCGCTTTAACCAGTGGTTTTCTTGGGCTGTTGCTTGGGCTGTTGCTTGGGCTTTTTCTTGGGCTAAAGCCTGCATTTTTAATAAAAAGGGGCGATCGTGCAACGACCCCAACCATATTGGCCCACTTAGGGTCAGGGGTTCGCCGTCATGGGGACAAGTGACCCGCCCTAATTGTCGCCAGGTGACGGTTTGATAGTCGCCGCAGTGGTGACAATAACCCAGAAATCCGTAGTTTTCGGGGGTCAAAGACTCTGAGGGCAGTAACCGCAGCATCACCCGATAGGTTTGACCGGCAAACAGGGCAAATATCGGCTGAATGCCCAATCCTTTGGTCGCCGCTTGTTGTAAGGTACTGCCAATGAGTAGACGTAAAGCTTGTTCTTGGGCGGCTGGGTGCGATCGCGCACAGGCGCCGTAAACCCGAACGCTTTTTTCTGGTAAATGCCCGGTGGCTGTGCGTCCGTCCGTACTGGTGATATAAAGTAATCCGTTAATCTTGGTGGCCCATAAGCTGGTACTGAGGTAGGGAACCGCTGACCCAAAGCAGTCTACGTCTACTACATCGTAATAGTTACTTTGATTGTAGCAGTCAAAAAATACCCGGTTGGCGTCGAGGTGGGTCAGTTGACAGGCTCCTTCAGCGATCGCCTCATAGAGATTTTCCCGCAAAATGTCGCTATTGTCTGGGTTTCCTTCGTTAGCCCAGATACTATCTGCCCCACTTTCCAACCAATAACGGAGCGATCGCACCCCACAACCGGCCATTGCATCCAATACCCGTAAACTGCCCGTATCTTGGCGATAAATTTTGGCGGCTAAAACCCCTAAATCTCGCACAACTTGGGACGCGGAACGATAGAAAGTATGGCCTACTTGAAAACGGGCTTTCCCTTCTGTTTGCCATGTATAATCTTGGCTCAATTTGCACCAACAGTAAAAAGACAACGCCTTATTGTAGCGAATTGTAGCGAAAAATCCGCTGACTGGGGCTGAGATTTTTCTGGATCATTCCATTTATTTTTTTTCAGCATTTTTTCGCGCATATTCCAGATTTTTCTGATATTCGGCGATTTTAGTTTGGGCGTTTTTGTAATTAGAACTGGACTGAGGCACCGCTTCCATTAAGGCGATCGCCTCTTGCCATTGATCCGCCACTTTTTGCCATTCTGCTGGAGTTTTTGCCGTTTGAGTCAAAACCGCTGCACTCATAGCCGTATTACTTGCTTCGGCAAATATATCAGCCTTTGGTGAAATTTCTACGGTGCGAGTTTCTGTTTTAATCATAACCTCAACCCGGCGATTTTGTTCCCGACCTTCGGGATTATCTGAACCATCTGCTTTCGTATTCGGTGCGATCGGTTGAGTATCCCCATAACCTTTAGTTTGTAGTCGAGTCGGTTCGACCTGAAAATTATTCACAAAATAATACTTTACTGCTGCTGCCCGCTTCTCAGAAAGTTGCTGATTATAATCTTTGGTTCCTTTATTGTCTGTATGGCCATAAATAAATATCTGAGCAGTTTGATAATGATTCAGCAATTGAGCAATTTTGACTAAAGTGGGTTTAGCAGCGCTGCGAACAGCATATCGATCGAATTCAAATAAAATCTGTTCTGGCAGATTAATTGTTATCCCTTCAATCGTCTTTTCCGCTTTCAATTCTGTTAAAGTTTCTTCCACCTGTTTCGGGGTCAAAGTTGGCGGTTCTACCTCTTTTTTTGGTTCAGGCTGCGGAGTAGGGGCTGGACTGACTTGAACCGGAGTAGTTTGCCTAGTTTCACGAGGAACCGGAGGCGGACTTGTTGGCGGCTTTGGTTCTACTTTTGCTGGAATATTTGCCGCAGGCTGCTGAGGTTTTTCTGTAGGAATTAAGGTATAATTTTCTAAAGTTGTCACAGGCACAGGAATCAGTGGGGATAACTGTGTCTGAGGAACTTTTGTGGCTTGACTAATTTGGCTTTTTGGCACCGGAATCATCACAAAAGGACTATTTTTAGATATGGGTTCCTGATTAGTTCCGCAAGCTGCCAGAGTGACTAGGCTAGATGAAGCTAGAGCAAGTTTTAGGATTTTAATTATTTTGTCCATCAGAGTTGCCTCGTTTGATTTCAATGTCATCGATAGAAAAAGATTCTGTTCTATAACCTGGTTCTCGATCTGGTTCAGAGTGATTGTAGTTATATTTAATTTGTATGTCTAATCGGATAAAATTAGCCTCCGGTGACAACCGACCGATAAAAACCAACTGACCTTTCATGGTAGTTCCTGGTTCAATCTGAATTTGAGAAATATCCTGCGGCAGAGACAAGAGATACTGGTTGTTGCTGGTGCTGAATACGCCTTTTTCTTTTCTGTCATAAAGTCTAACATTCTTTTCCAAATCAATTTGAATCGGTTGTCGCTGACCATTGGTAATCGCGATATTTACAGCGGTGCTATCTTCTCCCAAAGTAATCCCAGTTACCCGCATGACAATCAAACTCTGATTAAGTTGTGCATCATATTCAATGGTGGGGCTAGTGGGAGCAATGGGGCTGAAAGTTGATTGATTTGGCTGGCAGGCAACACAGAAGAAAGAACCCGCCGCTAATAATAATGAGAAAATTCGCGGTTTCATGGTATAAATTCAAGGATTGTATAGCGGTAGATTAATCATATCATTGATGACAACCAGATTTCGATCAAAATCCGATCGCATCATAAAAAATTTCCCAGAATAGTAAGATGGGTAATGCCCACCCTAAGAAATTTATATTTTTTATATTTTGCATCAAATACCTGAATTTGGTATTAGATTCCTGGTTTCTTAAGAAACTATCTGTGATTAAATCCCTATTAGGGATTAAAATCATATCTATGCTCTATAAATAGCTTCTGTATTTCCACTTATGACCAACCAGACTACTGATTTTCTCAGCCAACTCAACCCTAGTCAACGCAAGGCGGCAGAACATTTCTGCGGCCCCCTTTTAGTGGTGGCCGGGGCGGGTTCCGGCAAAACTCGGGCTTTGACTTATCGCATTGCTAATTTGATTCAGAATGAGGGAGTGAACCCGGAAAATATTCTGGCAGTGACATTTACCAATAAAGCCGCAAAAGAGATGAAAGAACGTCTCGATCGCCTCTTTGGGGACGCTACCTCAATGGAAAAATATGGCAAGCCCTACAGTGTCCTGGAACCCCCGTTACAAACCCAAGTGCGATCGCGGGTGTGGAAACGCTACATTAAACCCTTATGGATTGGCACTTTTCATAGCCTTTGCGCCCGAATTTTGCGCTTTGATATCGACAAATATCAAGACGAAAGTGGTCGCCAGTGGGACCGTAAGTTTTCCATTTGTGACGAGTCGGACACCCAAAGTCTGGTCAAAGAAATTGTCACCAAACAGTTAAATTTGGATAACAAGAAATTTGAACCGCGCAAAGTCCGCTACGCTATCAGCAATGCCAAAAATAAAGGCTGGTCGCCTCGCGCTTTAGAAATGGACGACCCGACTAATTATTATAATCGGACGATCGCCGATGTTTATCGCCATTACCAAAATGCTTTGGCTGCCAATAACGCCTTAGATTTTGATGATTTAATTCGGATTCCAGTAGAATTGTTTCGGCAAAATGAGCAAGTTTTAGACTATTGGCATCGGCAATTTCATCATATTTTAGTAGACGAATACCAAGATACTAACCGGACGCAATATGAATTGATTCGCCTCTTAGTCACCAACGGCGCTAGTGCCCGGTCTTTTAATAATTGGGAAAATCGCTCCATTTTTGTGGTGGGAGACGTGGATCAATGCCAGCCCCCAGGAAGTTTGGTTTTAACTACTAATGGTTATGTTCCTATCGAGAACTTAGACCCAGAACGCGATCGCCTCGTCAGCTATGACCGGCATATTTTCTCCATTGCTACTCGCCCCGAAGGTTATGCTTTTGATAAAGCCAGCCGAGAATATCATGGCCAATTAATTCAAGTCGAAGCTGGGGGCAAAATGGCCAAAAGTACCCCCAATCATTTATGGCCAATTCGCTGGACTCCCTTCGCCAAAGAAGACGCTTATGTAGTCTATATTATGCGGCGCAAAGATTGGTATCGCATCGCTGGGGGCAAGTTATTTGATGAGAATTTAGAATTTAATCTAACGGAACAAGCCCAACGACAAAAAGCTACAGAAGCATGGATTTTACTGGCAACCGGCGATCGCACCGAAGCCGCCGAAAAAGTCTATTTCCTGGCCAAACAATATGGCATTCCCACCTTAAAGTTTGAACCCAGCGATGACCCAAAAAGTCGCACAGCCGCAGAAATAGAACAGTTTTTTAGTCAGCAAAAGAATTTGCCTCAAAAGGTAGAAAAATGCCTCAATGACTTTGGCCGTTCCTGGGAAGATCCGATTTATAATCGAAAAATTGCCTATAAACTCCAAGGCAAACTAGGCATGACAGAAGTAGCAGCCGCTAATTTAATGCCCAACCTAATGAACGTCGGAGTTTATCAAAACGGTCAGTCAGTTTCTTGGGAAAATTTTCGCACCCAAACCGAAACATATCATGGGCCTGTCTATAGCCTAGATGTGGAAAAACATGAGTTATATTTTACCAATGGCTTGCTTACCCATAACTCTATTTACAGTTTCCGCATGGCAGATTTTACCATCTTATTAGAATTTCAAGAAGATTTTGGGGATGGCTTGGACGATGAGGAAAGTCACACCATGATCAAATTGGAAGAAAACTATCGATCGCGGGAAAATATTCTGGAAGTTGCTAACCAGCTAATTAGTAAAAACACCGAACGCATTGATAAAGTATTACGTCCTACTCGCGGTCAAGGAGATCCGATCTATTGTCACCAGGCTAATGATGACCGGGATGAGGCAGCATTTGTAGTAGATAAAATTCGCAACTTAGAGTCAATTAACCCAGAATTATCCTGGGGTGATATGGCCATTCTTTATCGCACGAATGCCCAGTCTCGACCTTTTGAAGAAGTCCTAGTCAGAAACAATGTGCCCTATCGCATTGTGGGGGGATTAAGATTCTACGATCGCAAAGAAATTAAAGATGCGATCGCCTATTTGCGGCTGCTAGTAAATCCAGCGGATACCATTAGTTTACGGCGGATTATTAACACCCCCAGACGGGGAATTGGTCAAACTACCTTACAACGGCTAGAAGATTTTGCCCAACAACTAGGTGTGCCGCTTTGGGAAATTATCAAAGATGAAACTTCCGTCAAAACCGTGGGGGGAAGAACCGCCAAACCTATTCTAGAATTTGTCGCGACTATCCAGAAATGGCAGCAGGAAATTGAAACCTTACCAGGGTTAGAAATTGTCCAAGGAATTATGAAAGATTCTGGGTACGTTGACGCCTTGAAAATGGAAGGAACCGAAGAAGCAGATAATCGCTTAGAAAATATCAATGAACTGTTTAACGCCGTATTTCAATATGGCGATGAAAATGAGGATCGATCCTTAATCGGATTTTTGGCCAATGCCTCTTTATCCTCTGATTTAGATAACTTAGGAGAAGGGGAATCAGCAGTTTCTTTAATGACCTTACATTCCGCCAAAGGATTAGAATTTCCGGTGGTGTTTATGGTGGGCATGGAAGAAGGAATGTTTCCCCATTTTCGCAGTTTAAATGATGCCAAAGCCTTGGAGGAAGAACGCCGTCTCTGTTATGTGGGCATTACCCGCGCCGAAGAACAGTTATTTTTAACTTATGCTTCTGCCCGGAATTTGTGGGGGTCTTATGAACATACTCGACCTTCGAGATTTTTAGGGGAATTACCTGCTGATTATATTGAAGGCAATGGAGTGGCTAAACGGGTGAAAAAAGGCCGCACTTCTACCCGGACTATTTCTAAAGGTGCCAGTGCTACAGTCAAAGATTGGAAAGTAGGCGATCGCATCTTGCATAATGATTTTGGCTTAGGGGAAATTGCCCTAGTTTCTGGTTCCAAAGACAAGATATTTTTAGCCATTAAATTCGCTCGCGGTGGCCAAAAAATAGTCGATCCCAAAACCGCACCAATTCAGAAATTGTAATTGATAATTGATAATTGATAATTATCAATTACACCCCAACCAACCAACAACCAACAACAAACAACAAAAATTATGGAAAGAGGATTATTGTGGCTGCCATTATTAGGACTATTTATTTGGCTGGCTTGGGCTGGGTGGAATGAGTCCCAAAAAGTCCAAGCTTATCAAGCTTGGGCGGAACAGTTCGATCGCGCCAAATATGATGTTTATGCGGTATTAGGACAAAAAGGCGATCGCATCACTTGGGGCAAACCCACTCGTAAAGGGCCAGTGGACTTGGAAAGTTTCTTTTTCAACCAAGTAAAATCCATTCGGTTATTAGTTAATCATCAGCCGGTAGAAATTCCCGCCGAACCGGAAACGGCAACCACTCCAAAAGGTCAGATTTTCCTAGAATTTGAATTATCAACTGGGGCAACTCAAAAAGTGCCTTTTACCGACTTTTCTCTAGCGGCTAAATGGGCCAAAGTTTTGCATGATTTATGGGTTCACAGAAACCCGGTTTCTTGAAGAAACCGGGTTTCTGGAATCTCGTAGAAGAAACCGGGTTTCTGGAATTTCTTAGAAGAAACCCGGTTTCTCGGTTTCTAGCTTGGACCATTGCTGGAGAAGCTTCAGCCGATCGCCCCCCCTCAAGCGCTATAACTAGAGATGCAAGTTGATCGATTATTTTTAACCTGAC
The DNA here is from genome assembly GCF_001276715.1 of Planktothricoides sp. SR001. Lineage (GTDB taxonomy): Bacteria > Cyanobacteriota > Cyanobacteriia > Cyanobacteriales > Laspinemataceae > Planktothricoides > Planktothricoides raciborskii. The sequence goes on from NZ_LIUQ01000010.1 coordinate 74,407, forward strand.
ACAGATGAACTTAAAATTATCTTCTGGGAAATTATATTCTGGGAAATTCGTCGCCACGCTTCTCTTGGGGGCGATCGCCACTGTTTCCGCCGTAAATTTACACTTATTTACCACTGCACCCGCAACCCTTGCCCAAAGAAGAGCGCCTGCTGAACTGCTGCGAACCATTGGCGATCAAAGATTTGCCATTTTTGACCTAGAATTCGACCCAGGTAGCCAACGGGTACTCAGTGGCAGCATTGAAGACACGGTGAAATATTGGGGTATCAACACCGGCGACTTAACCTATACTTTGTCGGTACATTTAGCGGACGTAACATCTATAGCTGTTAACAATAGCACCGGCATTTTTGCTAGTGGCAGCGACGATCAGACGGTCAACTTGTGGAACATCAACACGGGGGTATTGCTTTATACCTTTCATGGCCATACGGACAAGGTGAAGTCAGTAGCCATGAGTCCTGATGGCAAAATCGTCGCCAGTGGCAGTTGGGATAAGACGGTGCGACTGTGGAATGCCGGAGATGGCACGCCGAAAGCGACTCTCACGGGGCATGAAGATGGAGTTCATGCGGTGGCATTTAGTCCCAATGGCAATATTGTCGCCAGTGGGGATCTTAAGGGGGTGGTGAAATTATGGAATGTGTCTACAGGTCAAGTCGTGGCAACGATACCAGCGCACAGTGATTGGGTGAGTTCGCTGAAATTTACCCCCAATGGGGAATTTTTAGTCACCGGCAGCTTTGACAAAACGGTGAAAGTCTGGAACGCCCAAACCGGAGAACTGGTGCGGACTCTCAGTGGTCATGCTTTCCCAGTTTACGATATTGCCATTACTCCTGATGGCAAAACGGTGGCCAGTGGTAGCGATGACCGGACGGTGAAACTGTGGGATATTGATACGGGCAGAGAATTGCAAACTCTGACGGGACACGAGAAATCAGTATTCGCGATCGCGATTAGTCCCAATGGGCAATTTCTAGCCAGTGGTGGCAACGACAATGTAATTAAAATTTGGCGACTAGCAAATTAAAATCCCCGTAGACATTAATTGTCGATAAAATAATTCCCTGTAGGGGCGAAGCATTCCGGCGAAAAATCTCGGCTTTAACCAGACAATATCTGCCGGAATGCTTCGCCCTTACCCATGTTTATCGTAATGCCCTGTAGGGGCGAAGCATTCCGGCGAAAAATCTCGGCTTTAACGGGAAAATATCTACCGGAATGCTTCGCCCTTACTAATGTTTATGGTCATGTTTGTAGGGGCAAGGGCCAAGCATGACCGTAAAAAATCTCTGCTTTAAACCAAAAATATCTGCGGTCATGCTTCGCCCTTACCAATGTTTATGGTGATGTTTGTAGGGGCGAGGGCGAAGCATGACCGTAAAAAATCTGTGCTTTAAACCAAAAATATCTGCGGTCATGCTTCGCCCCTACAAAAATTTTTGGTAATCTTTGTGGTTCAGCAAAAAAAACTTATGGTGTTTAAACCTTAGCCACCAAACAGACAATTCCTGTCACTTATTCATGGATGCTTCCATCGGGCATAATGGCACCTTTAAATTTGGCATTATATAAATTAGTTCCCCCTAATTTAGCTTCTTTCAGGTTTGCTCCTTCTAAATCAGCATATTGTAAATTTGCCCCGCTCAAATTGGCTGAATTCAAATTAGCTCCACTCAAGTTGGCGTAGGATAGATCGGATCCACAAAGATTTCTTCCAGTAAAGTTTTGACCACTCAGTTTAGTCGAACGTAAATTAAATCCAACTAAACTGACGTCCGTTAGATTCGTTTCAATCAGATTAGCACCCTGTAGATTAACTTGAATCATTTTAGCTTCGCTAAGATTTGCCCCCATTAGGTTAGCATCATTTAAATTTGTTTCAAGCAAATTTGTTTTGGTCAAATCTGCCTGATTTAAATTAGCACGATATAGAGAGGCTTTGGTTAAATTTGCTTGGCCTAAATTAGCCTGACTTAAATTAGCAGAATTTACTTTTGCATTACTCAAATTTGCGTGGGAGAGATTAGCTTGTATAAGATTTGTGCTGTTCAACTCTGCATTGGTGAGATTCGCTCGACTTAAGTTAACTTCAATTAAGCAGGCTTGACTGAGATTTGCTGATTTTAGATTAGCTCCTTCTAGGTTAGCGCCATTTAAGGTTAGCCCACTCAAATCAAAACCTGACAGATTATATCCGGCTAGAGAAGCACCTGGTTCAAGGTTATATGCCCCGGTTTTCGCTGCATCAAACCCAGGCGGAAACAAGGTTTTTTCGTGGTAAATTGCCTGTTGTAAATTAGCCCCTTCTAGGTTAGCTTGGGAAATGTCTGCCTCTAAAAGATTTGCCTGAACCAGATTTGCCTGACTTAAATTAACCTTAGCTAATTTTACTTTTCTTAGGTTAGCGCCGCTTAAATTTGCTTCAGTCAAATTGGCCTCAGTGAGATTACCATTTGGCCAATTAATTTGACTTAGATTAGCTTTAATCATTGTGCCATTGGTCAGATTTACACGATCAAATTTCGCTTGATGGAGGTTGGCATTATTTAGATTTACGTTTTCTAGCTTACCATCCGCCAAATTTATCTGATTCAGGTCTGCTTTTTGTAAGTTAACGTCAATCAAGTTTGTTTTGTACAAGCTTGACTCCGAGAGGTTCGCTTCCCTAAAATTAACACTTCTTAAAATAGCGCTACTTAACCTAGATTTACAGAGATTAGCGCCACTCAGATTTGCCTGACTTAAGTTGGCAGAGTCCAAAGAAGTCTGACTGAGATTCGCTCCACTAAAATTTGCGTGACTCAGATTAGCATAATTCAACCGACTCTGACTTAAATTAGCTTTAGTCAGATTTGCCTCACTCAGATTAGCATACTTCAAAGAAGTATTAGTCAGATTTGCTCGACTCAGGTTGGCTTGAGTTAAATTTATCTTCTCTAAATTTTTACCACTGAGGTCAACTCCGCTCAGGTTAATGCCAATAAAATCTCGTTCTCCTGCTTGATATCGTTGTAAAAATTCCTCTGCACCGATCGCCTCTGCATCTTCTGCTGCTTCTGCCTCATAGATTTTATCCAGTAGCAGCATCATTCTTTCAACTTTAAACTCTTCATCAGTTAATCCGAGATTTAATCCGAGATTATTCGGTTGAACTGGCGAAGTTTCCTGGGTTGTTTCCGCTGTTTCTTTGATTAACAGTATGTAATTACTCGGACTATCTGATTTTGGTGAAGGATTGGTTTCATGCGATCGCACCGGCAAATTTTGTTCTTGCTGAATATTTTTTGGCAAGCGATCGAGATTTTGTGTTTCGGGCAGATTTTGGCCGCGTTCCGTCAAACTGTCTATCTGCCGTTTCAGCCCTGCGACATATTTTTTTAGCAGGACTTGTTGTTGTTCAACCTGTTGCAATCTTTCGAGAATTGCGGCGATTTCTGGCGGTTGTTGGGACATGGTTGTTGATGCAAATCACTTCTTTTTTGATTATCTCATGGATTTGGCATTGTCCTACAGCGTTTTTCAGATTACTAAACCACGATCTGGCCCGCGCATTCCGTAGGGGCGAATGGCCATTCGCCCTTGTACGGGCGATTCGCGAATCGCCCCTACGGAAGGCTTCGCCCCTACAAAAATTTGTGGTTTTCTTAACAGAAAATTACTGTAAACATTGCTTCAAAAATTGGGAGAATCTGACTTAGCTAACATGGCACTCCCATAAGCCGCCTCAGTGTGTGGGGAAATCATCACTGGAACTTGCAAATAACGCTGGCGAATCTTTGTCCAAACCGGATTTTTTGCCCCACCTCCAGCAGTATAAACCTGGGTTAAAGAACTTGCCCCAAACTGTTGCAATAATCCATAACCTTTCGCTTCAATTTTCGCCATTGCCTCCAACAAACCATGTAAAAACTCTTCAGGTCGATCCGGTCGAGGGTCGAGACGAGGCAATAAATGGGGGTCATTAATCGGAAACCTTTCTCCGGGCGTAATTAACGGGTAATAATCTAAAGGACTGACTTGTTGTGGGTTAATGCGATCGCTCAATTCGGTCAATTGTTCATCGGTAAAAAATTGCCGCAACACCGCCCCACCCGTATTTGATGCCCCACCCGTTAACCACAAGTTCCCCAACCGATGACTATAAATACCATAGCGGGCATCATCAACGCGGGTATAACTTAGCAACTTTAAAACCAAAGTAGAACCGAGAGACGTGACTGCTTGCCCCGGTTGGTTCGCCCCACTCGCCAAAAACGCGGCAATACTATCAGTAGTTCCCGCACAAACTAGGCAATTTTTTGATAAGTTAAATTTCTCAGCTATTTCGGCGGTCACTGCACCAATAGGACAGCCAGACTGGAGAATTTTAGGTAAATTTGGCGGTACATCAGCAAATTGGTTCAAACCCTCTAATAACCATTGGGGATAAGAGAGGGTTTCCGGGTCAGCGCCCAGTTTCAGGGTGTTGTGATAGTCGCTAATTCCCAGTTGCCCATGTAGCAAAAAACTCAGCCAGTCCGCTTGATGCAGAAAATATAAATTAGAAAAGTCTAAATGGTTGAGGTTTTTCTGCCACCACAGCAGTTTTGCCAGAGAAGAAGTGGCGCTAATGACAGAATGCTTGGCAGGTGCGATCGCCTTTAAACTCTCTATCACAGCGATCGCCCGGTTATCATTATATAGCAGCGGTTCGGTGACAGGTTCCCCTTGGGAGTCGCACAATAACACCGTAGCGGACGTACCATTAATCAAAATTCGCTGAAGGGAAAGGCGAATTTCTGGGGAAATTTGCCCCAACAGGGAAAACAATGCCCTTTGCCACAAAGCGGATAAGGGTTCAGAAACTCCTTGTCCCGACGGAAAAGCATATTCAGCCGCAGCCAAAATCCGATTTTCGTCATCAATGACCGCAGCCCTAGCGCCAGAAGTACCAAAATCTATTCCCAGATACATTGATAAAAATATACAAGTAAAAATATACAAGTAATAAGATAAGCTGGAATAATCGTTAATTTATTTTAGGCGATTTGTCAGTTTCCGGGCTGACGCTTTTAATCCAATTTTTTCAGATTTTTGGGCTTGGGGGGGTGTCAGTCCTCAGTCGATCGCCAGTCACCCATTTTTGATGTTTACATTTCTGTTCCTAATATCTCAATAGCAGTAATATGAGTTTCGGATCAAAAGATCGACCACAACTTAACACTATGTTTACTCGTTTTCACTGGCTAGAACTGGCGGAATATGTAGCAACGGCAGGATCGGTCGTGGGAACTGTTGTGGCGATCGCCGGACAGAATATTGCTTATGTCACCACTCCTTTAAGTTTAGCGATCGTCCTCAACCTAACTAATCGCCAACGCCTTGCGAAACAACATCAACAAGAATACCATCTTTTAGAAGATCATATTAATCATTACTACGAGGATATTTTAGCACAATTTCCCAGCCGTCTTCCTGCGGCTGAGATTAACCTATCAGAAATCCAAGAACAAATCCAAGACCTGCAAGATTCCCTCAGCATTTTAGAAAATAAATCGGCATCTTTAGCCAGAACAGTTTATCAAAATTTATCCGGCGAATTGAATGTAATTCGGGAATAAATTAGCCATATTTCCGCACCCTTGGATATCACCAACCTAGAAAATGAAATTGAATCCCTTTACGCCCAAATTGCCGCATTTGCGCCAATCAACCTCGCCTAGACAGCCAACAGTATGAAAAATTTTACCAAAATTTTCAAAAGTTAGAACAAAAACACCGTGATGTGATTTTGCCTTGGATCAAGTTATTGGTCAAAGATGTGAAAGATTTGCAAGAAGGACACATGATTATGTCTAGTAAAGTAGAAACCCTCACTCAAGAATTTATCGCTAGACCAGAATCATCGCAACTTTCTAAAATTAAAAGAGTCGTATCCCAGTTAAACGAAAGCGTTGCCCAACTGCAAGAAACAGAAGTTATTGCCGACTTATTAAAATCTATCGATCGCCTACAAGCAGACTTTAATATTTTAGCCGGAAAATTTAATCATCGACCGGAACCCCAACAAATTCATAAATTAGAATTGTTAGTCACCATGTTAGTCACTAGCGTGACTCATCTAAAGCGAATTTACCGAGATGAAGCAACGCTAAATTCGGTGAATAAGCTAGAAAAACCGAGCAATATTCAACAAAAAAAGTGATTAATATTAGTTATTAATCACTTTATCCGACAAAAAGCAAAATAATCCCTGCCCAATAACCAATAAAATAACCAATAACAATAATTTAAGTAGGTGGGCAGAAATAAATGCACCACAGACCCCATTAGAAGAAAAACTGTCATTCCCGCGAAGGCGGGAATCCACAGCCTATCGGCGGGGAACGAAAAGTGCAATTAATTATGTTCACCTACTTAATTATCCCAAGTTTCTAAGTCTTCTTCTCGGCGAAGATATTCTTCAACCGGGTTACTAGAGTCTACAAAAATCATCCCTTCTTGGACTAAACTGGATAAAATTGGCATAATTTCATCTTCCCAGGCTAAATCCGGCAACCAACGCATCACATCTTTCCCGGTAAACATTTCTAAACTAAAAAGTTTTTCCAGAAATGCTTGATTTACCTCTGGCAGAATCACTTCTTTTTCCCAACATTTGACTTTATACGCGGTTTCAGAAACTTGGGAAATAATCACTCGTTGCCAGGTAGGAATTCTAAAGCGAGTATTGATGCCCTTGGGAAATATATTGAATCCGGTTTGTTGGGGTAATGCGTAAGTATTCACCGGATGGGCTGCGGTCATCAAATCATAAATATATCCCGCAGGTAAATCAGAATTAGCGGTATGTTCTCCTAATTTTTTTAATAATGCAGATAGCTGAGTTTTAATATTTTCCCCATAATTTTCTGTAGGAAATGCCAGATTTTTTCGCCAATCTGGGGATTGTTTTAATTGGTTGACTACCCATTCTAAGAAGTCAATGCCGGTGGCGCAGTGGATGCCCAAGGTAATATGTAATGAGGGCTTACCAACAGCGATCGCATAATGCCAATGTCCCTTGGGCAAATATAACACATCCCCCGGTTCCAACACCGTATTTAAATAAGGTTTTGCCGCTGGGGGGTCAAAATACATTGACGGCTGACTTTCCAGGGGATATTGTAAAGTTTCGGGGAAAACTTTCCACTGTTTTGCCCCATCAATTTGGAGAATAAAAATTTCATAAGGGTCATAATGACTGACAAACCCTTGTTTTCCCGGAAAGGAAGAATAGGCATTGACCGTGAGATTGCTATAGCCAATTTCATAGCGTAATTCCGAGACAAATTCGGCAATTTCGGGAACTCGTTTTTGCAGGTTATTAAATTTTAACGTAGCCCCTTTTTGTAAAAATTTAAGTAACTTGCCAGGGTGAAAAAGTTCCTGGGGACTGACCACTTCCGTCCGACTGACAATTTTACCATTTAAAATTAGGTCAATGTCATTGCTATCTAAGTCGGTGTAACTGAGTAAGTAGTTTAAATGCTGCCAAGAGAATAGGCGATCGAATCGAGGATTACCTCCAGCGGAAATATGGATGGCTTTCTTTGTCCAATTTTCCGCCATAAATTGAGAGTAATCATAAGGACTGAGGATATATTCGAGAGTTTTCATAGCTGACAAAATCACCGACGCTGGTTTGAATATTGTAGGGTGGGCAATATTGCCCACCACAATTAACTTACCATCGCGATCGCCCTATTTGTTAAGTAATAGGATAGAATTTACAAAAATTCAGATGTAGGGGCGGTTCGCAAACCGCCCCTACATACGTCCAAATTAATCTCGTAATTGTAGTAATAATTTTTGAACTTAGTATGATTAATATAATTATGGCATAATTATAAAAAGCCGATCGCGGTTTTAAGGGGGCATTTTTGTAATTTACCAATAAGTCTAATTAAAAGGAGTTAAATAAAACCATGATGCAAAAAATTAAAACCGCAGAACCTAGCTTAAAAAAATTTTCCAGAGGTCACTACAGAGAATTCCGTTTACCTCAATGGTTTAACGGGCCAGAAGAACTGACCAAAATACTCCAAGAAGTCTGGAACCGATCCTATCCTGATTTATACGATCGCGGTGGGGAGGATGATTTAGAATCTGCCATTGAAGAAGTTCTCAAAACCTTGGGCATACCCAACACGGACACGACACATAAAAGGTATGTTTATATCGCCTGGACAATAGCATTAGCCGCTGAAGCAACCATCAAACATTACTTTCCTGATGACCAAATCTTTCCCAGGGTAGAAAAGCAAGTTCTCTTGTGGCTGGAAAGTGGGGTAGAAGTTCCCGATAATTTCGTAAATACGGTTTTTTCTGATTTAGAGCAAATTGGCAAACATCAAGCGTCGGGAGAAGCCTATAATATTTTGTATGCCACCTTAAACAGTCTGGCTTCTGAGAATGCCTACACCGCTGTTTTGGATACTTTATATTATGCCCTAACTGGAGATGCGGTTTCTGGTTTTTCTGCCGCCAAAAGAGATATGTTCAATTGGTTGATAGTTGAGGTCATTCCTGCCGCTTATTGCTTACGGGTTCCCGATACTATTTATTCGGGAAAATGGAAGTTTCTTCCCTTAATTGAATATCCGTAGATAGTAGTAGACAGTAGGGTGGGCAATATTGCCCACCCTACATTGATATATCAGTCCTATTTCACAAATTGGGGCATAATTTCCGCTGCGGTAAATAAACCGTAAATTCCCCGCTGCTGTAAGTTAATTCCAGCTTTGAGATAACCAAAAGCGGGGCCGCACACATTGGCCGCCATGCTGGTTTCATCCCCTAATGTAAAGGTATGAGTGGAAATTTTCCCTTCAAAAGTCCGCCCAGTGATTTGCACGTTTGTGCTCAAAGGTTTTTTGGCATTGCGAGTATCTACCACTCCGCCCACGGTGACGCGATCGCGCGGACAAATTCCCGCTAATTCCAACATAATATCGTCGGCGTGTTCCATATTTTCCAGAGTAATTTTGCCCTCGGTGCGATCGAGCAGGGCTGCCACTTCCTCGTCAGTCATAGCCATAGCGCGATCGACCGTATAACCGGGGATATGGGCAATATCTTCGCGAATGGTTGCCCGATAAGCTTCCCAATTAGCAATACCCACCCCAAACGTAATCTTAACGCTATGAATTTCTGTATAACTTTGAGCCGCTAATGCTGCTGCTGCCGTTAATAACCCAGGAGTTGCCCCGCAACCCGTCATATAAGTAATGCCAGCCGCGTTTAAATCCGCCTTTAGTGCGAGTAACTGTTCTACCGCACTGGTGCGCTTCATGGCATCCACCAGCACCCCGCGCCAACCGGAGGCGATAAATTGCTGGGCTACTGATGCCATAAAAGTATTGGGCAAATTCGGCAATGCCAGGAAATAACCATCTACTTGGGCGCTGGAGATTAACTCCTCAATACTGTTGTGGGACAAAATTCCCCCGGCTTCCAGATAGCCTACAGACCCTTGCTGATGGTACGCGGCAATACATTGGTCTGGGTTTAAGCCTTCGGGATTGTAAGCATAGCCGTGTTTATCGGCGATCGCCACCAAAATCATTTCCCGTTTGGCGGCTAAAATTCTGGCAGCGGCTTGTCCCAGTCCCCCAAAGCCCAATAGTCCGACGCGGATGGGAGATTTTTGGTTGATGTTATTGGTGAGATGCTCTTGTGTCATGGCACAGGTAATCAAATTGAACAGACTCTTATTATCACTCTGGCTGTGTACCGAGAAACATGGCATTGGGGAGGAGTGCAGAAATTTGTAGATTTGGCGATTCGGTCTAAGAGCGATCCGATCGAAGCGGAATCGGGAAGTTGCTGAGAGATTTTCGCGATACCTTGACGCGATCGGGAAGTTGCGCCAAACTTGACAAATAATCCTTTATCGCTCTCCTAAATAATAAGTATTGTTAAGAAATCCGGGGTTGTGATTCAATTGATCTCAATCGATCTCAATTGATATTACGACCAGCCAAGCGGCCAGTCATTGACCGGAAATACCCCGGAGACTCGCTCGGAGAGCATTTCAATGGCACGAGGGCTGCCAATAATATCACTTTACTCAGCCAAACTTATGGAAGAACTAGAATTTGTCATTTATCCCGATGGCCGAGTGGTCGAGAAAGTGACTGGCATTGTCGGTTCTTCTTGTGCAGAAGTAACCGCTGCACTGGAAGCACAATTAGGAGTAGTTCTCAGTCAACAAACGACTTCAGAATTTTTTGCTCCTGTAGTGCAACAGTCAACGTCAGCGATCAACCAAGCAACTTATAGCGATTGGTGATTTTTTCTGCAAATCCGCGATCGGCGGATCGGCGGATTGATTGTTTCATTTGTTCAGTTTTGTCCATTTAGATTCCATTCATTAAAAACCAACTCACTATGTCTCATTTCAGCCAAATTAAAACCCAAATCCGCAACCTGTCCTCTTTGGAGTCTGCTTTAACGGATTTGGGGATCGACTGGAAATCTGGCCCAAGAGAAGTGCGAGGCTATCGCGGTCAAACCACTCAGGCGGAAATTGCGATCGCCCAAGACAATGGTTATGACATTGGCTTCCGTTGGAATGGCCAAGAATATGAATTAGTTGCTGATTTGCAATATTGGCAGCAAAATTTAACGGTGAATGGTTTCTTAAATCAAGTCACCCAACGTTATGCCTACCATACGGTGATGAATGAAACTGCCAAGCAAGGGTTTCAAGTAGCGGAAACCCAAAAGCAAGCGGATGGTTCCATCCGTCTGGTGTTGCAACGCTGGGCAAGCTAATGGCTGAGTTTTTTGACCATGAACCCCAGGAAACACCCGAACGGTCTGGTTTTGAACCAGAGTTAGGGGGAGTATTTCGCGATGCCCCGGAACGGTCTGGACTGGAACCGGAATTAGGCGGAACCCTCCGCCAAAAAGGGGTATATGTGGACGAACAAACTTGTATTGGTTGTAAGTATTGTTCCCATGTAGCGCGAAATACGTTTTACATTGAACCTGATTATGGTCGTTCCCGTGTAATTCGCCAAGATGCCGACCCGGAAGAGGTGATTCAAGAAGCCATTGATACCTGTCCGGTTGATTGTATCCATTGGGTTGATTATACGGAGTTAAAAGAACTCGAAGCCGAACGTCAATATCAGGTGATTATGCCACTCGGTTTTCCGATGGATAAAGCCGCGTCGGCGATCGGTCAACGTCGGAAAAAACAACAGTCTAAACGACGAAAATCTAGTTAATTCAAAATAAAAACCGGGTTTCTTGAAGAAACCCGGTTTTTTTCTATCTACCGATTCAAAAGACTCAAAACTTTATTTCAGTGGACTATGTTCGGCTAAGATTTTTTCTACTCTGGCTTCATCGACTCTCGCTAATATGTTCTCAGCTTCCTTTTGATCCCGTAAGGTTTTCGCCAGACTAAATGATGACCCAATGGTAAAAACTAAACCCATGCCCATATAACCTTTAATCCAGTTATCCACAGGTAGATAGAAAATCCCCACTGTCATACTCGATATCGCCATAATAAAAGAAGCCCAAACCTGAAAAATCCAAGCATTTGTATCTTTTTGCGCCACAATTGTTTTCATAGGTTCTTTCCTGGAAGTGAAAAAATGAGAAGAAAATTGCTTTTTGAGGGAATTTGATTAACTGAACTAGATTAACTGAACTAAATTAAAAGAATTTATCCGTATCTTCCCCAGCCCCCCAAAAAATTATCTGTTTTCTCCAGTATTTCCTATGGGAAATGGGTCGCCCAATTTCCTATGACAGTTTATTGACTGGCATAAGTATATAGGTAATATTACATATTAAATATATTTTAATTACTGGTTGTATTTTGGCAATGAAAGCGGGGCGACTGATGGGTACTCGTCACCACTAAAGAGAAAAGAGAAAAGAGAAAAGAGAAAAGAGAAAAGAGAATAGAGAAAAGAGAAAAGAGAAAAGAAATTTTCCTCTATCCTCTATTCTCTATTCTCTTTTCTCTTTCCTATGAACCTCAATTTTATGGGGGTTGAGGCGAGCTAACTAGGCGGTGGGTAAATCACCAATATAAATGCCTAATGCGCGGGCAGTATGCACTAAACCAGAATCGGGATTGACTGGCTGAGTACCTTTGTGGAAGACATCATCGAGTGGGACTGTCACCACCTCTCCATTTTGCCAAGCCACCATGCGTCCGTATTGCTCTTCGGCAATTAAATCCACGGCTTTTTTGCCAAAAGCGGTGGCTAAGAGGCGATCGAATGCGGAAGGCACCCCACCCCGTTGGACGTGACCGAGTACCGTGACGCGGGCTTCGATCTCGTTGCCACTGACCCGGCAAATTTCATCAGCCACATATTCACCAATTCCCCGCAGCCGGAGTTCGCCGTGAGAATCTCGATAATAGCGAGATTCCCCAGAGGAGGTTTTCGCCCCTTCCGCGACCACCACGATCGCGAATTTCCGACCCCAGCGATCCTTCAATTCAGAAATTTTCTGACAAACATTTTCAATCGAGTAAGGAATTTCCGGCAATAAAATGCAATCGGCGCCCCCGGCAATTCCCGCGTGCAAGGCCAAATGACCGGCATCTCGGCCCATCACTTCTACCACCATGACGCGATCGTGACTTGCCGCCGTAAACGTCAAGCGATACAAAGCATCTACAATGGTATTCACCGCTGTATCAAATCCCACGGATCTTTCAGTCAGGGCCACATCATTATCAATGGTTTTCGGCACTCCCACCAGGTTCCAATTACCTTTAGCGGCCAGTTGAGATAGAATCGCTAAACTGCCATCACCACCAACCCCAATCAAGGCATCCAAACCTAAATCTCGATAACCCGCAATTACTTGATCCGCATTCGCTTCCGTATCTCCTTTATTAATTGATCCCAAAATCGTACCACCGGCACTCAGCAAAGGATCAATTCCTCTTAAGTCAAGACCGTGGACGTTTAACACCACCGATTTCCGCTCAATTAAACCCTGGGTAGCGTAGACAATTCCTAGCACTTCCCAATCATAAGTCAGGGTGGCATGACTCACCACCGCACGAATGACCGCATTTAATCCAGGACAATCTCCACCACTGGTCAGAATTCCAATTCTTTTGCGAGTTTTCATACAGTTCCCACTGAATTAACCAAATTTGTTGATAATAAACTAAAGTAACAATTATTAAACCTTCTCCTTCATGTTTAATAGTTTCTTCGGAAAATTTTAGATTTTCTTCAGATATTCTGTTGATTTAACTTGTTGCGTTGAAATCAAAAATCACATAGAACGAATTACTGTAATAATATCAGAAAAACTCCGATTAGTCACATAAAATATGCTAAATATTATAGATATTTGCTGACAAAAACATCCCAATTGGCAAGGCTTAGATCCGTTTACATAGTTTAATTTGGCATAATTTAATTTTTGCCCAGGCCGTAGACGGATCAAGCCCACCGCCTTGGCTAACGTCACACCCTTGCCCCGACAGTCCCTGCCAATCCCTGCAAATGCCGACTACGCAAGGATCAGAAAAAATTTGGCAAAAAATTTTGCCCTATAGCGATCGCTTTTTCAAATCTTATGCTATGATAATTTACGGTCAGCCTGGAGAGGTGGCTGAGGGGTTGAAAGCGGCAGATTGCTAATCTGTTGTACGGCAGGTAACTCCGTACCGAGGGTTCGAATCCCTCCCTCTCCGTAAAATAAACACTGAAAAACCCCGGCTCACAATGAGTCGGGGTTTTTTTATGTCTGCTTTAAACCATGATTTAAACTATGAACCGCTTAGACTTCTGCCATTGCGGTATTCACCTGTTGGCAGACAAATGGCAAAATGGCTTCGTTCTTACTTTGGGCTTTGCCTTCGGTAAAGACAATTAGCAAGAAAGGACGGCGATCGGGTAACTCAATATACGCCGCATCATGGCGAACTTGGCTCGTGAAACCAGCTTTTGACCAGAGTTTTGCCTCTAGGGGCAAACCCCCACCGAGAAAACCTGTGACTTGATTTTCCGGGTCGGCGACTAAATCTTCGCGATCGAGACTACGTTTCATTAGTTGCATCATCGCTTGTGATGCCCCAGAGGAAACGGCGACTCCGCCTAAAATACTATGCATCAGACGGGCGGTGGCATCGGTGGTTAACATATTCCGATTTTCCATTAGTTCGCCGAGAAAGGCTCGTTCTCGACCATAAGGCCCATCACACCAGGTTTTCTGATTAATATTCACGGTTTCAAGTTCGGGCCATCCCAGAGACTTGAAATAACGATTGACAATATTGCGTTGAGATTTCCAGGTTTCCAATGGGCCAGGGGGTAATTCCGGGCCGCTGGTGGTGCCGGTTAAAATATCCACGACTAAACTGGTGGCATCATTGCTGGAGTCAACGATCATATCCCGCACGGCTCTTTGTAGTTCCGCTGACGGGGTAATCATGTTTTTGTCCAGCCATTCATACACGGCCACCAGATAAAATAGTTTGACAATACTCGCGGGATAGATGCGATCGCTCCCACGATAGCTAAAGCCCCGAATGGGATGACTCCAAAACGCTTGTGGACTCAAAGCCCCGCCGGTATTGACGGGAACCGGAGGATCGTAAACAATCCAAGTCATAGCAATTTGATTGCGGGCTAATTCGGGGAATTGCGCCCAAGTCGCCTCTAAAATGCGACTACCCAAGTTTTCTAGTGTTTGATCTTTACGAAAAAATGTCATAAGAAAGTAAATTCACGATAATTTTAGTAGGGTAAACATTGCCCACCCTATCGCCTACAGATGCATAACAGACAACAACAATATCGCTGTCAGATAAATCTGAATCTCTATGATTCTCCCAACTGCGAATCTTTAGCCACCCAAGCAGCAGCGGGTCGTCTTGTGCGAATTGTACTCCCAGAGGTGGATCGCTTAGATGATCTAAAAAATGATCTAAAAAATGATCGACCAATTAAAGTACAACTTTGTGAAGATGACTATCCGGGTTGGTTAAAAAGTGATGACATCATCCACCTGAAACCGACGGAGGAAGTTTATCAGCCACCGATTTTATCCACCGATGAAATTCAAGCCAGACTGCCTGGGACGATCGCTTTTACTCAAGCGGCTATGCAGCAACCGAATTATTATCTGTGGGGGGGAACTGTTGGGCCAAATTATGATTGTTCGGGATTGATGCAAGCGGCTTTTGCTAGTGTGGGCATTCAATTGCCTAGAGATGCTTACCAACAAGCTGCTTTTACTCAAGCAATTTCTCTGGAGGAGTTGCAACCGGGGGATTTAGTGTTTTTTGGTTCGGCGGTAAAAATTACCCATGTGGGTTTGTATTTAGGTGAAGGACGTTATATTCATAGTTCCGGTCGGGAAAACGGGCGAAATGGGATTGCGATCGATGTTTTGTCCCCAGAAGGCGATCGCGTCAACCAACATTATTATGGCATTTTGCGGGGTGCCGGTCGGGTCATTGCCAGTTATCAACCACAAGAACAACCACAGAACGATTAAACATTTTTCAGATTAAACCGGCTAACTGGTTTTCTCGAAAATCATCAAATGTTGCTGCGGTAAAATATCCTTAGTTTCTCGCCA
The DNA here is from genome assembly GCF_001276715.1 of Planktothricoides sp. SR001. GTDB lineage: Bacteria > Cyanobacteriota > Cyanobacteriia > Cyanobacteriales > Laspinemataceae > Planktothricoides > Planktothricoides raciborskii. The sequence continues at coordinate 90,013 of NZ_LIUQ01000010.1, forward strand.
AACCAAACCCACCGCTTGCATTTCTTTCTTCACCTGTGCTTCGGTCATCTTATGTAATGGCTTAATCATAATCAAGGGATTTTCTTTCCGATATTCCACCAAAACTACTCTGCCACCAACTTTCAAACCCTGAATAATTCCTTCGATCATTTCTCTGGGATAGGCAAACTCATGGTAAGCATCCACCATTAAGGCTAAATCTACCGTATATTCGGGTAGGTTAGGATTGGTTTCGGTGCCTAAAATAGTTTGGACATTTTCAATCTTATTTTCTTTTTTGAGAAACTCCAGAATGTCGATCATTTCTGGTTGAATATCTACCGCGAGCACTTTGCCCTGAGAAACTAAAGGACTAATTCTAAAACTAAAATAACCCGTTCCAGCCCCAATATCAGCGACAATATCTGTCGGTTGCAAATCAAGGCCATTAATCAGTTTTTGCGGCTGTTCTTCGGTTTCTCGACTGGATCTTTCTAACCAACCAGCCCCTCGGTGTCCCATAACTTGAGCAATTTCTCGACCCATGTAAAATTTGCCAATGCCGTCAGGGTCGTGAACCGTCCGCTGTTCATAATGTGGATAAATTCCAGAATCCGCGAAATTGCTACGCAACGCTTCCGCGATCGCCGTCGTTTCTAAGGCGCAACCATTGCCGATAAAAATAATCAGCGGCGTCAATAAAATTAGTAGAATTTGGTAGGGGCGAAGCATTCGGGCGAATAATCTCTGGGAAAAAGCCAAAAATTTATTCCCCGAATGCTTCGCCCTGACACATAAAATTGGGTAGGGGCGAAGCATTCGGGCGAATAATCTCTGGGAAAAGGCCAAAAATTTATTCCCCGAATGCTTCGCCCCTAGATTTTTTTTATTCCCTGAAAATAATTGATTTTTCATGGTTTTTGGTTATTTTAAATTACATCAATTCAATCGATTTTAATTGGTTAAAATTTTGCCACAAAATTGGATAACCATTCCAATAAATTTAACTTGTGGAGCACAATTTGTCTAGCTTCGGCGATCGCCTCTTTAGCCTCATACCAAGCATCGGGAGTTGCCGTCACTTCTTGGATAAATTGAATGCCTTTTTCATCCAAACTGGGCAACCGGAGAAAACTACCCGGAGGCAATAATTTATCAGGGGCGGTTCCCCCGTAATAAATCGGTAAACACCAACATAATAAAGCATCCCATAACTTTTCCGTCACATACCAATCATTCTCCGCATAATTTTCTATAGTCAGATTATAATAATAAGGAGCCATACCATGCCACTTATTGCCCAAACTGCCACAAGATTTAGTCCAGTCGGGCAAATTGCGACCATATAAATCAACATCCAATTGAGAATTGACTAAAGACTGCATGAAGTCAAACCGTTTTTGATGAGTTACAGCCCGGTTTACCCCGGAAACAATCCAACTACAAGGTTTAGTTTTTTCCGGCGATTCTAGGTCATTCAAATCCCGAAATTCATTTAACAGATACCAAATTGCTGGCATATAATCCGGTTGCGGGGCATAGTCATCAGGACCAGAAATATACGCACAATATTTTTTAGCAGATTGATAGTGGCGAATGGTGCGCGGCAACACTTCATCAAGAGGCGGTTCGCGCCAAAGAAAAATACAGCGTTCTTTGGGAACTCCCCGCAATTTGGCTTGCATTTCTGCCAGTTCTTGTTGATAGCGTTTTTCTTTTTGTGGCGCTTTTAAATAAGACCAAGGTTTAGGATATTCGGGACGACTTGGCCAAGTAAAAAAGTTATAAAATAGTAAAAAATCTGGCTGAGGATGCGGGGCCAACATTTGCACATTACCCCACTGCCCAAATGGATTAGGGGTTTGATGCCATAACCAATCCGCTGCACTGGGATTAAGTTTGGGGTAACTGCTAATCATGCCGATAATTTTTTTGCTCATTTTCTGCTGCCTATTTTTAATCACAATATTTAGGTTTCAGTATTCAGCCTTTAATCATAGCATCAAGCCACTTTTAATATTACCATTAATGATTGTTGCCTGCGAAAAAGAAACCGGGTTTCTGCGACAATTTTGGTTTTTTAACAAAGAATTTTCTAAGAAACCCGGTTTCTGGGTCTCGGTTTCTGGGTCCCCGTTTCTGGTTTCCCCCCGAATTGCCTACAAATCAGTCAATAACCTAGCTTTCCGTAAAATAAACTTTAACACCGTCTCATCTTGAGCAATAATATCCGCCTGAATTTCCATTCCTGACAATAAAGCATTCTTGGGATCATCTTTTAAATAGAACTCGTCCGCTTCAATTGTCACCTCATAATAAGGAGGGATTAGATTAGATCCGGAATTTTGGAGGATAATGGCATCGGGAGAAATCGTCTTAACAGTTCCGGGTAAAATTCCATAATCAGGATAAGGATATGCACTGACCCGCATTTGTGATTTTTGGCCAACTTTCACTTTACCAATATCCTGAGTAGCAATTCTGGCTTTAATCACCAAAGGAGTATCATTCGGGGTAATTTGAGCAATTTCTTCTCCTATTCTGACAATTTGGTTGGGATTTCGCAAATTTAACTTGAGAATTGTCCCGGATATGGGTGCAGAAACAACGGTTTGCCGGAGTTCGTGCTCCACCTGCAATAATTCTTGGCGATCGCTCTCTAGTTGCTTTTCCAGTTCACTTTGACGTTGGAATAAACTGTTTTGCTCTTGATTTAATCGGGCTAAAGTTCCGGCTCCTGTGGCTTTTTCCTGAGCAATTTTTTCCGCTGCCATTGTCACCATGCCATCACTAGGATTAGCCGCAGCTAAGGCGGCTTGTAAACGAGCTTCAGCCGATTCTATGGCTTTGGTCTGACGCAGTGCAGTTTGTTTTTGCCCTGCCAATAATGCAGTACGTTCGGCTACGGCTTCTTCTTGTTGTTCAACAGCTAATTGGGCTTCTTCTAATTGATTTCTACTTAATGCACCGGATTCGGCTAAAGGCTGGTAGCGATTCAGCTTTTCTTGAGCAATTTTTAAAGCCGATTCACTAGCCCGTAAAGACGCTTCATAAGCTTGAATATCACTCTGAATTTTTTGCCATTCTTCCTCAGCCATCAGCAAATTTGCTCTCGCTTCATCCACTTGCGCTTCAACGGTTAAACGCCGTTCACTATGTTCTGTTTGCATCCGCAGATGGTCTGCCTCCGCAACCGCGATCGCCCGGTTCGTCCTTTCGGTTTCCGCATTCAGTTGCAGATTTAAGTTCGCCAACTGTCCTGACACCTGTTCTAATTGCTGTTCAATTTGGTCAATACTGATTTCTAGCTGGGACTGACGAGTGCTGACACGAGAGGTATCCAGAACCACCAGGGTTTCTCCTTCAGTCACCGTCTGATTTTCTTTAATATTAATCTCGGTGACAGTCCCCTCGGTGGGGGCTTGCACCAGCTTAACCTCTCCTGTGGGACGCACCACTGCTGGGGCTTTCACGGTGACAGGTAAAGGAGTAAAAGCAGATACCGTAAAAGCAGCGACCACTGTCCCCACTAAAAAAAAGCCGCCAAATATTGTCCAGCCACTCACGGGAGGCAAGAAGTCATCATCGTGGGCGATCGGTAATAATTCAGGGTTGGGGTTTCTCAGTACCATTACGGAATTTCCTGTAACTCAATATGGGCAAGGCTTTCAGGCAAATGCTTTACGAAAACTTCACAAAACCCAGGTGATTTATCAGGTTTTATGAAGGGATGATTAAAAAAAATTCAGTAAATGCCCCGATTGATAATTTTTTTTTATTGATTATATTAATGACTATAAGATAAAACAAACCAAAAAGCCAAGAGAATAACACCATGAAAGCTGACAAAACCGCTACCACCAACAACACCCAAAAACCCAGCCAAGACATTCGCAATAATTCTTTATTCACCAATATGACCGCTGAGGAAGAAGTGTTTGTCCGGGGTGGAACACAACGTTTCCGGGCGGCAGAACTATTATAAGAAGTGTTTGTCCGGGGTGGACGTTTCCGTGCGCCAGAACTATTATAAGAAGTGTTTGTCCGGGGTGGACGTTTCCGTGCGCCAGAACTATTATTTTAACCCTCTTAATTAATGAACACAGAGGACAAAAATATGAAAGCTAACAACACCGCTACCACCAACAACACCCAAAAACCCAGCCAAGACATTCGCAATAATTCTTTATTCACTAATATGACCGCTGAGGAAGAAGTGTTTGTCCGGGGTGGAACACAACGTTTCCGTGCGCCAGAACTATTATTTTAACCCACTTAATTAATGAACACAGAGGACAAAAATATGAAAGCTAAGAACACCGTCACCAACAACACCCAAAAACCC
>NZ_LIUQ01000010.1:94486-128063 GCF_001276715.1 Planktothricoides sp. SR001
AAGAAGTGTTTGTCCGGGGTGGTGCGGCAGAACTATTATTTAAACCCACTTAATTAATGAACACAGAGGACAAAAATATGAAAGCTAAGAACACCGCTACCAACAACACCCAAAAACCCAGCCAAGACATTCGCAATAATTCTTTATTCACCAATATGACCGCTGAAGAAGAAGTGTTTGTCCGGGGTGGACGTTTCCGGGCGGCAGAACTTTGAACACCCCTCTATAGTATAATTAACTAATGGCAATAATTGCAATAATAACTTCCGAGATATTATAGTTTCGGAAGTTTAATTTATGTCTGGGTCATTTATCGGAAACATGGCGCGGGAAGACCTCAATCTCAGCGTAAGCAGATTGGCGATGCGTTGTGCGCCTTAACTTTCGCTTTTGATGCTACAATAACACCAATAGGAAGGGTCGGTGAACCAAGAATCCCCACATTCAGCATAAGTGGCATAAGTGGCGTGAGGAGTGTCCATCAGCAAACCCTAAATAAATTTAGGCATAATTGACATAATTCTCCCGAATACATATAATATATGTATGCAAGTTGAATGGAATCCTAAAAAAGCTAAAAGCAATTTACAAAAACACGGAGTCAGTTTTTCTGATGCTGAGGCTGTGTTGTTCGATCCTTATTTCTTTTGAAGATCAATCAGCACAAGGTGAACAGCGATTTATTATTATGGGGATGGATCACCTTCGGCGGTTGCTAGTGGTAGTCTATACCTATCGAGGTGATAGCATTCGCTTAATTTCTGCCCGTCCTGCTACTGCTAAGGAGAGACATGAATATGAAACCGGAATATAATTTTGATCGGTCTAAACGGGGTGCAATCATCCCACAAGAAGGTAAAACTCGCATTACCATCTATATTGATAATGATATTCTCGAAGCCTTTAGACAAAAAGGAGACGCTGAAGGGAAAGGTTATCAAACGATGATGAATCAAGCGTTACGACAATATCTTGATCAAGCCAAACTCCCCTTAGATGAAGATACATTACGCCGGATTTTTCAAGAAGAACTGAGGGCTGTAACTTTTGTTAATTCAGTTTGAACACCCCTCTATGGTATAATTAACTAATGGCAATAATTGCAATAATAACTTCCGAGATATTATAATTTCGGAAGTTAAACTTATGTCTGACTAATTTATGAAAAAATATCCAATTGTCCTTCAATATAGTGAAGAAGATTGCGGAGCAGCTTGTTTAGCCACAATTGTTAAATATTATGGGAAACAATTTACCATTAATCGCATTAGAGAAGCCGTGGGAACCGGACAACTCGGCACAACTTTAACGGGTTTAAGAAGAGGGGCAGAAAGTTTGGGATTTGATGCTCGTTCCACCAGAGCCCAAGCCCAAATATTAGATCAAATGAAAAATGCGCCTTTACCTGCCATCATTTACTGGCAAGGTAATCATTATGTCGTTTTATATGGACAAAAAGGTAAAAAATATATCATCGCGGATCCTGGTGTCGGTTTACGCTATCTAACTCGGCAAGAATTAGCCGACAATTGGTCAGGATTTATTACCCTGTTATTACAGCCCGATCCAGTCCGCTTTGCTCAACAACCGAACGATAAAATCGAAGGAATTGGGAGATTATTTCAGCGCATTGCTCCTTATACCTTTATTCTACTAGAAGTTTTACTGATTAATATTGTTCTCGGTTTGTTAGCCTTAACCTCACCCTTTATGATTCAAATATTAACCGATGATGTCTTAATTAGAGGCGAAGAAAACATCCTGAGAGGATTAGGAATCGCCATTATTATAATGAACTTAATAAGTAGTGGCTTACAAGTCATCCAATCAAACTTAAGTATGCAGGTTTCCAACCGGATACAATTAGGCTTAATCAAAGAATTTGGCCGCAAAATATTAAAATTTCCTTTACAGTATTATGAAACTCATCGCAGTGGGGAGGTAGTCAGCCGTTTAAAGGATATTCAAGAAATTAATTTCTTTATTTCTCAATCTTTAGTCCGAGTCTTAACTCAATCTTTTACGGCGATTATTTCTTTAAGTCTGATGTTATTTTATAGTCCTAAATTAACCTTAGTCATTGGCTTAATCACTTTATGCAGTGCTACCTCATCTTTGGTATTTTTGAGGTCATTAATAAAAAAAATTAGAGATGTTATGATCTTAGAAGGGGAGACTCATAGCGTTTTAATCGAAAGTTTCAAAGGGGCCGTCACCTTAAAAACAACCACCGCCGAACCTCAATTCTGGGAAGACTTACAAAGTCGGTTTGGCCGATTAGCCAATTTAGAATTGAAACTCGGACAAATTGGAGTCACCAATTTTAATTTCTCGGAAATTATTTCTGGCATTGGTGGCATCGTGTTACTCTGGTTTGGCAGTACCTTGGTCATTCATAAGGAATTGACGATCGGACAACTCTTAGCCTTTAACAGTATGAGTGTTAATTTTACTGTCTTTATTAAAATAGTAGTCGGCTTAATTAGTGAAATTGTTAGAGTGAAAGTTGTGACTGAACGGATATTCTCAGTGATTGACTATCCGGCAGAAACCGATAAAGATTTTCAGAAAGAATGGGTGACATTCCAAGATAATGATCCAGTGTGCTGTGAAAATCTCTTATATCATCATGCGGGCAGATTAGATTTATTTCAAGATTTTACCGTAACCATTAAAGGAGGAAAAGTCACGGCGATTATTGGGGAATCTGGTTGTGGAAAAAGTACCTTAGTCAAGCTACTAGCTGGATTATATCAATTGCAGGGAGGCACAATTAGAGTCGGAGCGTATAACTTACAAAATTTAAGTTTAGAATGTATCAGAAAACAAATCATTTTAGTTCCCCAAGAAGCGCAGTTTTGGAGTCGAAGTATTATTGAGAATTTCCGAGTGGGTTCACCTCATGTAACTTTTGAGGAAATCGTCAAAGCTTGTCAATTTGCCCAAGCGGATGGATTTATCGATCGCCTCCCGGACAAATATTTTACCGTATTAGGGGAATTTGGCGCTAATTTATCCGGTGGTCAACGGCAAAGATTAGCGATCGCCAGAGCCATTGTCAACGATCCACCAGTCTTAATTTTAGACGAATCCACATCAGGGTTAGACCCCATTAGTGAAGAAAATTTATTAAATGAATTATTAGAGTATCGTCGCGGAAAAACCACAATCATGATTAGTCATCGTCCGACTGTTAATGTCAGAGCAGATGAGATTATTTATCTAGAAGATAGTCAATTAAAGTTACAGGGCACTGTAGAGAATTTGCTGCAAATTGAGGGTGAACATCTAAGATTTTTAACCTAGCGATCGCCCCTTAAGAAACCGGGTTTCTGCGACAATTTTTGCCGGAAAGCAAAGAGTTAATTAAGAAACCCGGTTTCTGGGTCTGTGGGCTTCAAGGGCTGTAAAAGGCGGGAAAATGATCCCTGCGATCGCGGTTATTAGTGGCTCGATCATCATTAATCAGAAATCAGCAGAGCGATCGCCATGCCATAATATACTCAAGACTCAAGACATTGATGGAATTGGGGGAATTAATCTTAACACCGAAAATTATTCCCCCCAAAAGAACTTGGCAAGAAAACCGGCGATATTTTTCTGTGTTTGTTAATTCTTTTTAATAATTCAGTTTAAATGTTATAAATTAAGCCGAGGTGTCAAACACTTCGGCTTAATCTCGGTTATGATACCCAATAATCTGGGTATGTCCTATCAAACATAAGTTTTTAGGGAGTAAGATGTTCCGGGAATCAATCCCAACCATTTTGGTTTAATCTTTAATCTTGAAAATTATAATCTGCCGTTTCTTCAACCACCTGTTTTCCTTCCTCAATTAAATATTTTAAAAATTCTTCAGCCACCACAGAAATCTGTTTATTTTTGGGATAAATCACATACCAAGAACGTTCAATGGGAAAGTCCTGTACATCCAATATTTTTAATTTTCGAGTAGACCCTTCTAAGGCTAAAACATGACGAGAGACTACAGAAATCCCTAACCCACCGGCGATCGCTTGTTTAATCGCTTCATTGCTGCCCAACTCCATCCGAACTTTTACCGAAACACCGTGTTCTTCAAAGATTTTTTTCACCGCTTTCCGGGTTCCAGAACCTGGTTCACGCATAATAAATGGCTCATTCTTCAACCGTTCAATCGGAATATTCTTTTCATTGGCTAAAGGATGATTTGATGCCGCCAAAACCACTAAAGGATTGTCGAGGAATTTGTAAGAAGTCACCTCAAAATTTTCTGGCAATTTACTCAGAATATATAAATCATCTAAATTCTGACTTAATCGTTCTTCCAATACTTCATGGTTGGTAACTTGAAGGGAGACATCAATTCCCGGGTAGCGATGACAGAAAACTCCCAATAAACGAGGAATAATATACTTAGCCGTTGTCACCACGGTTAATCTTAATTTTCCTTCTTTGAGTCCTTGGAGATTCGCAACAGTCATTTCAAACTGCGCCAATCTTTCAAAAATATCTCGACAAGTTAACAACAGTTGTTCACCGGCTTCAGTTAAGTAGAGACGTTTGCCAACTTGCTCAAACAATGGCATTCCCACCACTTTTGCTAATTGTTTGACTTGCATGGACACGGAAGGTTGAGTCAGAAACAATTCTTCCGCTGCTCTGGTAAAACTCCGATGACGAGCCGCTGCTTCAAAAACCCTAAGCTGATGCAGTGTTGCCTGGTTCAATGTTTTTTCTCCTGGTTATTATATATAGAGTCTAGTATATTATAACCTATTTATTAATTATTTTTGCTTATGAAGCCAGGATAAATTTTTTTATTCCCAAGTTCTGCTTCCGGGCAGAGGAGCGGAGGGGCGGAGGGGCGGAGGGGAGTGTGGGGAGTGTGGGGAGTGTGGGGGGTGGGGAATAATTAACAATTAACAATTGACAATTGACAATTAAAGACCATGATCAATTATCAATTGTCAATTATCAATTATTCCCTCTTCCCTGCACCCCTGCACCCCTGCCCCTACACCCTACACCCTACACCCTACACCCTAGATTAAGTATTCGCATCTAGGATCCGAGAGGGGATAAAGCGATCCATCCACTTTTCTAAATAAATCCGGTTGGCTTTTCGTTGTTCTGGGTCAGAGGTATCCAACGGATAAGGGGCTAGACCGCGAATGGCTGCTGTGGTGACACAAAACATGGATTTTTGAAATGTTTGGCAAATTAGCACCCGTAAATCATCTTCTCCCCGTTGACTTTTTTGGTATATTTCATGGAGATAATCCGGTAAAAAATGACGCATATCTTGCATTAACAAGGTCGGGGGAATTCCGGCTCCGCCAATGGGCAATGGATCGGCATACAAAGCCCCATACATGAACATACTTTGATCGAAGGGAATTTGATAGGCTTGGGCATTGAATGAAACTGTCCCCAAAAACGGCGTTCCCCGGAAGAATACGGCCTCAACATAAGGAACCGCTGTATCCATGAGGAAGGTTAAACCCGCCGATTCCGGGATAATTTCATAAACGCGATCGCCTACAGTAACTTTGTAGGTAATCGGTTGATTGGCAGCCGCGACTAAACCATTGAGGATATGGTCTACCACTTGGGGAATGGATTTAATTTTGCCGCGATCGTACAATTCAGATAAATCAATAAACATATCACTCATCACCCGCCAAAATTGCCCCAAGGCACTGTAGTAAGCCATTTGGCGCATTTGTTCCGGCAAAAATTCGGGAAATAGACGGTGAATGGTCAGCATCAGGGGATTGCTTTTTAATTTCTCTTGAATCAAGGCTTCTACCCTTTGGCGAAATTCTGGGGAGTCAACGTAAGTATCTAGACCGCCGCCTCCATGCCAAAGCATACATTTCATACAATATTCTGCATATTCAAAATTAATGCGATCGTGCCACCAGTGACGGAGTAAATTATGCAAAGAAACTTCCCCATTAAAATATTTGAAAAAGGGGAATAACACTAAAAATTGGTGGTCAGCATTGTAGATCAGATTCCGGGAGTAAGCATCTAAGACAATGCCATAACTTTTCAGAATCCCGACTACTTCAGTGACATTTTGGGGAGAATCTTTAAGTAAAGCTTCTCCCGATTCTAAGCGGTGAATATATTCAGCTAAAAGATGTTGAGAAGGTTTGAGATTTAAGGTGGGCATAGCAATTTATTCCGCTATTTTATTTGAGCAGGCAATATGGTCAAATCGAGAAAGTAGAGGGCAATCCCCCCTAAAAAAGGGCTTTCGCATTCGGATATTAAATTTGAGGGTTAACAAGAGAAATTATTGCCCGGTAAGGGCAAAGCATTCGGTGATTAATTCCTGATTATATGTACAATTTTGCTATGTAAGGGCAAAGCATTCGGTGATTAATTCCTGATTATATGTACAATTTTGCCATGTAAGGGCAAAGCATTCGGTGATTAATTCCTGATTATTGTAGGGGCGAATGCGCTCGTCGCCCCTACAGCCCCTACAGCCCCTACAGCCCCTACAGCCCCTACAGCCCCTACAGCCCCTACAGCCCCTACTACCCACCGCTACGGACGGCGATCGGGCTGACCACTGACGGTTGAGTGATGATTAAAGAGTTAATCCCCGCTTCACTCCAGCGGACTAACCAATTTGGTTGCAACCCAAAGGCAAAAATCAACACCATTAACACTAAAGCGGGAAGGCGATCGCGCCATTGGACTCTGGGTAAGTTGGTGACAATTGGCGACAGACGACCAAAAAAGACTCGGTTAATCATTAACAAGAAATAGACCGCTGTTAAACCCGTTGCCACCATACAGAATAATGTCTGCACCGGAAATACGGGAAAACTGCCGCGAAAGATCATAAATTCGGCAATAAATCCCACCATACCGGGAATTCCGGCACTAGCCATCACCCCTAAAACCATTAAGCTACCAATTAAGGGTAAGCCGCGTTCCGGGTTGAGTAGTCCTTGCAAGGCATTGACATCTCTGGTGCCGGTTTTTTTGTAAACGACTCCTACTAGGAAAAATAGAAAGGCGGAAATGAGACCGTGGCTAACCATTTGGGCGATCGCGGCGACCAAACTCAGGGGAGTGGCTGCGGCAAAGGCTAAGAGGATAAAGGCCATGTGAGCAATGGAGGAATAAGCCACCACTTTTTTCATATCTTGTTGGGCGATCGCACAAGATGTCCCATATAAGGCGCTCACCGCTGCCCAAGTTGCCAACCAAGGGGCGAGAAATGTCCAAGCTTCGGGAAACAAACCGACCCCAAACCGTAACATCCCATAAGTACCCAGTTTTAACAACACCCCAGCCAAGAGCATAGAAACCGGGGTTGAAGCTTCCACGTGAGCATCGGGCAACCAAGTATGCAAGGGGAAAAAGGGAATCTTAATCCCAAAGGCAATTAATAATCCGGCCAGGAGTAAAATTTGGGATTCTAAGGGTAAAGCGCTGGTGCGGAGGGGCTGATAATCAAAAGTGTTCGCCCCACTTAGCCAAACGACGCCTAAAAATGTCGCCAGGAGCAAAATCCCCGAAATTGCCGTATAGATCAGAAACTTCATCGCCGCATAAGCCCGACGCTGACCGCCCCAAATGGCAATTAGAAAATATAACGGGATCAGTTCTAGTTCATAGAACAGAAAAAATAACAGCATATCTTGGGCAAGAAATGCGCCAGACACGCCAATATTCAGCAGCAATAACAAGGCATAATACAAGCGGGGTCTTTCGATTTGGCGTTCGCTGGCCCAAATTGCCAGCACCGTCAAAAAACTGTTTAAACAGAGCATCGGCCAGGACAGTCCGTCCACTCCTAAGTGATAGTTCAGCCCAATGGGTTTAATCCACGGTAAATATTCAGAAAACTGCATCCCCGATTGCTGGGGGTCAAACTGTAACCCTAACAGTGCCGTCCAAACCAGTAGCGCGATCGCCACAATCAAAGCCACTAAACGATAAGCACTCTGGTGAATAGTTTTTGGCAACAAACTCAGGACAATCACGCCCACTAACGGCAACCAGACAAAAGCACTGAGCATTCTTAATTTCTCGCTCCATTAAACAACAAGACTACAGGATTAACCAATTGGCTTGCTAGTTACCCACGATCCAGGAAAACACCAGCAACAAACCAACGCCGATCATAATCGTCAAGATATAACCCTGAGACTGACCAGAAACGCTGTACTTGAGACTTTGACCACCAAACACCGTCGCCAGGGCTGCAAAGTTAACCAACCCATCCACCACATAGCGATCGAACCAGGAAGTCATCTTAGACAACAGATCCACGGCGGCCACCACCGTCAGCCGGTAGAATTTCTCAATATAAAAGTCATAAGCAAAAAAGTCTTGGACAAATCTCAAAGACTTTTGCATTGGTCTAGCCCAAGCCCGTCCCAACGAAATCATAAAACCGATCAAACAACCGATCGCCCCACTGAGGATCAAAAGAGGTAAAGCTAGTTGATTCAGCAGTCGTGCATTCGTCGCCCAAGGGCCAGTCCAAGAAAGCAAAAATTGCCATTGGTCTAAGATCAGCGGCACCAAGAAATTAAGGATGATTAAAGACACCATCGGCACCGCCATTGGCCAAGGAATTTCTGGGGCGCGGCGGGTTTTCGGTTGCGGTTCACCCAAAAACACCAGACGAAAGACGCGGGTTAAATTTAAAGCACTCAAAGCATTGACCAACAGCAAAATGCCAATCAGCCAAGCCGGGACTTCCCAAAAACCATTCACCCAGCGGCGCATAGTCCAAAATGTCCCCAAGGGCAACAGACAAACCAACCCAGCGGAACCCACCACAAACGCAGAAGTTGTCGCAGGCATCCGCGACCACAAACCCCCCATTTCCGTAATATTTTGATTATTGGTGGTGAGAATGATTGAACCAGTGCTCATAAATAACAGGGCTTTGGCGATCGCATGAGTAAACAGCAACAACAAAGCCACATCGATCTGCTGAAGACCTACCGCCAAAAACACCAAACCCAAATAAGCACTGGTGGAATGAGAAAGCGTCCGTTTAATATCAATTTGGGCCAAGGCCATCAAAGATGAACCAATTGCCGTCAAAGTCCCAATCACCACCAAAGCCACGGAAGCCACAGGAGACAAAGTAAAAACCGGATGCAGCTTAATCAGCACAAATGCACCGGCAGCCACCACCACCGAGTTTCGCATAATCGACGCAGGATTCGGCCCTTCCATCGCTTCATCCAGCCACAGATGCAAGGGAAACTGAGCACATTTGCCCAAAGGCCCCGCAATCAAAGATAAACCCAGCAACGTTTCTGTCAAAGGTGGCAAGTTCGATGAAGCTGCCCAATTTTCTAACTCACTAAAAGTCAGTCCTTCTCCGTAGGTGGAAAGTGCTACCAAGCCCATTAATAAAATGATATCCCCGACCCGCTTGGTTAAGAAAGCATCTCTCGCTGCGGTAACCACCAAAGGCTGGGCATACCAAAAACCGACCAACAGGTAAGTGGAAAGGGTCAGCATCTCCAACAGACCATAACTGAGCAATAAAGAATCGCTAATGGCAATTCCTGACAGCGCTCCTTCAAAAAAGCCCATCAGACCAAAGAAGCGGGCTAAAGCCCAGTCTTTTTCCATATAGCCCAGGGCATAGAGTTGTGCCAGTAAGCTGATACCCGTGACTAACTGCATCGCCCCCAAGCTGACCGGAGAAATTTCGATCGCCAACGACAAGTTTAAATCTGCCACTTGTAGCCAAGGCAATACTAGGTGGATCGGACTTATATTCAATGAATGAATAAACGCAATTGACCCATGAAAAAACGCCAATAAGGTCATCAGGATATTAAAGTAAGCCGCTGGACGTGACCCAGTTCTTCTAATAATGCCGATTGCCCAAGGCAGGGAGAAAATGGCTCCAATTAAGCCATAAACCGGAATAAACCAACAGGTATTCACTATAAACTGATTCAAGAAATCACTCCTTTAACAAAAACATTGACTGGTAAATTTACCTAAAAATGGTGATTTTTTAAATTATTTCATATTTTTAAACCGCTAACATTTAACATTTATCAATGTTTACCTAAAAATGAATCCATGCAAACATCTAAGGATGTCACCAAAGACTAGACTGAGTATTTTGACAGCTTAAGAAGCCGAAACCAATCTCACCAGCAGCGAGGGTTTTTTAGGCTGTATGCTTGAGAGATCTAAGCGATCTATATGTATAAGCGTTTCATCTGTCCTACTGAAATGAAAGTCTGAGGGGTCTTGGGCTTTGTGTCAAGGACTGCGCCAAAAATGATCGCTCGGTTTTGCCTAGAAATATGAGGATGCAGCAATTCCTCTGGTAATCGGGAATTAAGACCAAAAGTTAATCATCCCGTATGGATCAATGGGTATAGATAGATCGATGCATGGATATGGAGCAAGCGGTGCGATCGCCCCCCGATCACCCAATTTTGGTAGAGGAGATTCTCTCCACCACAAAGAACCTCCTGGAACCACCTTGACCACGGAGGTTTCTACTCATCCACTAGATCGGGGCTTCCCGTGCTGTCATAGCCATTGATTTCCGCACCAGATTGATGGAAAAATCAGATCTGTGGGCAATGCGATCCTTCCTGCCTAGGTCGTAATTTTCCCTCGATTTCCGGTGACGCGATCGGGGAATACACCGCCCCGACCACTGATAAACCAACGATCAACCAACGCAGTTAAATCTTAATAAAACTTAACAGATCGATCGCATCTTGTAATATAAACTTTTATTAAGTGGTAGATTTAAAAATATCATAAGGATTTATATTGTCAAAGGAACCATGCTTTCATATCCTAATGATATGGGAATGCTAAATTTTTTATTAAAGTGAGATGATGGCCTTTCCCGTCTAAAATTGTGCCTCCAGTGAATGCCTCAAGCTTTTTATGAGGAATCATGGGATTTGTGTAGCTGTTTTTGTCAGGTAGGCAGCGGATATCAGCGTGTCTTAATTTTTAATTACCTCAAAAAACATCTACTGCAAAAATATTAATGGCACGAATTTGCCCTAAAATTATTGAGTTGCAGAATTATTTTCGCGCATAAGAGAGGAAATCAAGAATGTCAATTGCTGTAGGAATGATTGAAACCAGAGGGTTCCCAGCAGTGGTGGAAGCCGCAGACTCAATGGTCAAAGCAGCTCGAGTTACACTCGTCGGTTATGAAAAAATTGGTTCAGGTCGCGTCACCGTGATCGTTCGCGGAGATGTGTCCGAAGTACAAGCATCTGTCGCTGCGGGAATTGATGCTGCCAATCGAGTCAATGGCGGGGAAGTCCTCTCCACCCACATTATTGCTCGTCCCCACGAAAACTTAGAATATGTTCTACCGATTCGGTACACCGAAGAAGTAGAACAATTCCGTTCTTACTAATCCGCCCAAAGCAGGCTGGCTGCCATTATCCTGGAAGCCTTAAAGAAATTTGTCATTGGTTATCAGTTGGTCGAAAAAAGTCAGTTTTTTTTACCGACTGCCTCGACTTGATGGAAAAGTCATTCCACAGCTTAACTTTTAACCGATGACGCCAAACCCCAGCCTAAATAAATGATGCGGTTTAACTGTTCGCAGACAAATTCCTGGCGCTGGGTGGGAGAGGGAACAGAACCCAACCGAACCCAGGTGATTGCCCTTGATTTTGACCGATCAACCGATCGATGGTTGCACACCGGCAGGGCAAATCCGTCAACATTCGTAAATCACACAGATCACAAAGGCATAAAAACCTATGGCCATTGCAGTTGGAATGATTGAAACTTTAGGCTTTCCTGGAGTAGTGGAAGCCGCAGATTCAATGGTAAAAGCCGCTAGGGTAACCCTGGTAGGGTATGAAAAAATTGGTTCAGGTCGCGTCACCGTTATTGTGCGCGGCGATGTTTCCGAAGTACAAGCTTCCGTATCAGCTGGCGTTGATTCCGTCAAACAGCGGGTGAAAGGGGGTCAGGTACTCTCGACTCATATTATTGCCCGTCCTCACGAAAACTTGGAATATGTTTTACCCATTCGGTACACAGAAGCCGTAGCACAATTCCGCGATAGCTATAACACACCAATTCGTCGGTAATCTCTAAATAATGCAACTTGCCAAGGTTCGGGGAACAGTCGTTGGCACGCATAAATTACAAAGCCTGACCGGAGTTAAATTGCTGCTACTCCAATATATAGACGAGCAAGGCAACCCCTTGCCCAACTATGAAGTGGCAGCGGATTTAGTCGGGGCAGGTTTCGATGAATGGGTGCTGGTGAGCCGTGGCAGTGCGGCTCGTCAGGAAAGAAGTTACGAGGAGCGTCCGGTGGATGCTTTAGTCGTGGCCATCATTGATACAGTAACGGTTGAAAATCGGTTGCTGTACAGCAAAAAAGAGCAATACCGTTAGATTTTTGGGGTAAAAGTAGGATTCTTATAAAATTGCACCATTTTTATCCATATTCAGACCACAACATGATTGTTAAATTAGGAGGATTTGAGCGATGGTAGTCCGCAAAAGAGCGGCTCCCCCAACTCCTTGGTCAAAAAATTTGGCCGAACCCCAGATTGATCCATCCGCTTATGTGCATTCTTTCTCCAATATAATTGGCGATGTTCGGATCGGAGCCCAGGTCCTAGTTTCCCCGGGAACTTCGATCAGAGCGGATGAAGGATCTCCTTTCTATATAGGTGATAGCACAAATATTCAAGATGGGGTAGTGATTCATGGTCTAGAGAAAGGCCAAGTCATTGGAGACGATCACAATAGCTATTCCGTCTGGATTGGCAAAAATTCTTGTATTACTCACATGGCGCTGATTCATGGGCCAGCTTATGTGGGAGATAACTGCTTTATTGGTTTTCGCTCGACTATCTTTAATGCGCGAGTGGGATCCGGTTCGATTGTAATGATGCACGCCTTAGTTCAGGATGTGGAAATTCCTCCGGGTAAGTATGTGGCATCAGGAGCAGTGATTACCAATCAGCAACAAGCAGATCGCCTGCCAGATGTTCAAGAAGCCGACTTACAATTTGCCCATCACGTTGTCCAAATTAATGAGGCTTTGCTGGCAGGCTACCGTTGTGCAGAAAGCGAGGCTTGTATTGCGCCAATTCGTGAGCAAGCTGGTAGTGATAAGAAAAATGATTCTGAAGTAGAGACGAAAATAGCCTGGACAGGGAGTACAAGCATGAATCAAGAAATTGTAGAGCAGGTTAGATCCCTGCTGGCTCAAGGGTATCGGATCGGTACTGAATACGCAGACGAACGTCGGTTTAAAACTAGCTCCTGGCGCAGTGGTGCCCCGATTCAAGGACAACAAGTTCAGGCAGTTTTAGCCGAGTTGGAAGCAGTGGTGGCCGATCACCCTGGGGAATATGTTCGGATTATTGGCATTGATCCGCAAGTTAAGCGTCGGGTTTTGGAATTGACGATTCAACGACCCAACGATCAGCCCCAAAAATTCACCGCCGCTGCCGCTGCCGCTCCTAGTGTGAGCCAAGGTGTCAGCAGTGGTGGCAGTGCCGCTTTAAGTCAAGATATTAGTTCTCAGGTGCGATCGCTCCTCGCTCAAGGGTATCGGGTGGGGGTTGAACACGCCGATGAACGTCGCTTTAAGACCAGTTCCTGGAAAACCGGCGCACCGATTCAATCGGCGAATCCTCAACAAGCGGTTGCCGAATTACAAGCGGCTTTGGCTGAATATGCCGGAGAGTATGTCCGTCTGATTGGCATTGACCCCAAAGCCAAGCGCCGAGTTTTGGAATTGGTTGTCCAACGACCCGGTGAAACCGCACCTAGCTTGACGGGTAGTGCCGCAAGTCCAGCAGTGGCCAAAACATCCAGCAATGGTGGCGTTAGTGCGGCCTTAAATCAGGATCTTACGGCGCAAATTACTTCCCTGTTGGCTCAAGGCTATCGGATCGGCACAGAACACGCTGATGAACGTCGGTTTAAAACCAGTTCTTGGCAGACTTGCCCCCTGATTGAAGCAACTCGTGCCGATCAAGTGCTGGCAGAACTGCAAGCTTGTCTGGCAGAGCATCAAGGGGAATATGTCCGCTTGATTGGCATCGATCCCAAAGCCAAACGTCGGGTGCTAGAAACCCTGATTCAGCGGCCAAATCAAGCGGTCAAAGTGGCGACTACTGCCACCGCAGCGGCTCCCAGTGCCCGTAGTTATACCAGCAATGGCAGCAGTTCCAGCAGCTATGGTTCGGTTGGTAGCAGCAGCTTGAGTGCCGAAACGATCCAACAAGTGCGATCGCTCCTGGCTCAAGGATATCGCATTGGCACGGAACACACCGACGTGCGCCGCTTTAAGATCAGTTCTTGGCAAAGCTGCTCCCCCATCGAATCCCAACGAGAAGTCGATGTGATTGCCGCCCTAGAAGCTTGTCTCAAAGAGCATGACGGCGAATACGTGCGATTACTAGGGATTGATACCAAAGCCAAGCGCCGGGTGGCGGAAACCATTATCCAACGACCCACCGCAGCGGTTCGCTAGATCGTAGGGGCTGTAGGGGATGAACGCATTCGGGCAATAATTTCTCTGGTTAAACCTCAAATTTAATATCCGAATGCGAAAGCCCGGACAAAGCAGTCAGCCACCAGGGTACAGCTTTCTCTGTACCTAGCTGAAAGCTCAACCCTGAAAGCTGACTGCTGAAAGCCGACTGCTGAAAGCTGACTGCTTATTTCCAGATTTTCTCGCTGTGGTTCCATCTTCATGTACTTACCGCCTCTGCAAGCAGTTCATAACGCCGAGCTTTACCAGACTGGTGATGTCACCGTCGATCCTTCTGCGGTAATTGGTCTAGGAGTCATCTTACAAGCCTCTCCCAAAGGTCGGATTCTGATTGGTGCCGGAGCCTGTTTGGGGATGGGCACGATCATCAATGCCTGTGAAGGCACGATAGAAATCGAATCCGGTGCAGTATTGGGGCCGGGAGTTTTGATGATTGGCCAAGGCAAAGTTGGTGCTAATGCTAGTATTGGCGCTGTTAGCACACTTTTTAACGCTTCGATTCCGCCGATGCAAGTCTTAGCCGCTGGTTCAGTGATCGGACAGATTGCGGCTAAGGTTTTGTCTGAGTCAGGCAGATCGCCGACTCAGCAGCAATCAAAGGTCAACCCTGAAATATCAGCGGTTGAAACCGTTGAACCAACCGAGTCATCACTCCCAGTTGCAGAATCAGCATCATCTCAACCTACCGGGACGACTAATGATAAGTCTCCACTGACGACCGACGAGGCAGAAAATTCCGATCGGTCTCCACTGACGACAGATGAAGCAGAAAATTCCGATCGGTCTCCACTGACAACAGAGGAGGCAGAAAATTCTTATGAGATATCTGGGGGAGAAACCTCTCAGCCGCAGTTGACCAACGATGCCGATCCAGGATCGGTGCCAACTCCTGGGACTCCTATCTATGGTCAAATTTATATTAGTCGGATGTTAGGAACGATTTTTCCCCAGGGAAAAGCAATCAACCGCCGACCATAAAATAATCCGTAAGTTGTAAATTTTGTTTTATGATTTCGCCTTGGCACTAGGGAAATCTCAACGGTGCTAAATCACTTGGTAAAAAAATCCAAAAAATGTACCAATTTGTTGTAGGATATTTCACCAAGTGATTCTTTTGACGAGAGTAAATACTCCTAGATGACCTTCAAGGTAGGCCGTGAATGCGGCACCTAGTTCGGGCGATTCCCTCCAGGCGGATCGCTTTAGCATCGCGCCGTGAATGTCTCCCCTGAATCTATCGTTAATTATTTTTTTGGTTCCGCCAAGATTTAACCTCCTAGAGGTGGCAAACATTGTTTGGTTGAGATGGTTGGCCTTGAGAAAAAATTATCAGAGATAAATAGGATCTCTTGTCGCCGACAATCCAAGAAACCAAGCTAAGTGAATGTGAATTTTTGCGGAGGGTGATTTAAGGTCAAACCTTTGCGCGGAAAAGCTTTTCCGTGGATGACAGACCAAAGATAAGCCCTGTAAATATCTAGAAATTAAGGGGGGGATCAAAAACGATGATTGGTTAATTTACCTCAGCTTTGGAAAAAAACTGAGTGCTTTTTCATGTCTATTTTTTATTTATAGCTAATTAGAGTGATTCATGTAAATAATGAGTCATTACATTCGGCTGTGTAAAGAAATATGTAGAAATTTTGTGATTAATTAAACTAATGTAATTTAAAATAACAAACTATCAAAAGTTTGGCAAAAAAAATTTGGAAATTTTGCTAAAAATGATCCGATTCGTGGTAAAGTATCCGAAACAAGAAAAACGACGAGCTAAATAAAAAGTCTGAAGTCTGACTTTTACTAAAGATTGTTATCTTTCTTAACATGGCGCTCGAAAAGGCGATCTAGCGATCGCTGTATAAATTGTTAAACCTAAAAACACCTCTTTATATAGGAGGAAATCCCACATGGTACAAGCCAAATCCGCCGGATATGCAGCAGGGGTAAAAGACTACCGCCTGACCTATTACACTCCCGACTACACCCCCAAAGATACCGATTTGCTGGCCGCGTTTCGGATGACCCCTCAACCGGGCGTCCCTCCAGAAGAAGCTGGCGCCGCTGTGGCCGCTGAATCTTCTACCGGAACCTGGACCACAGTTTGGACTGACCTCCTGACTGACTTGGATCGTTACAAAGGCCGTTGCTATCATATTGAACCTGTTAAGAACGAAGACAATCAATATATTTGCTTCGTCGCTTATCCCCTGGATCTATTTGAAGAAGGGTCTGTCACCAACATCCTGACCTCTATCGTGGGGAACGTATTTGGCTTTAAAGCCCTGCGTGCTCTGCGTCTGGAAGATATTCGCTTCCCCGTTGCTTTGGTGAAAACCTTCCAAGGCCCACCGCACGGTATCGTGGTTGAGCGTGACTTGTTGAACAAGTACGGTCGTCCCTTACTCGGTTGCACCATTAAGCCAAAACTGGGTCTGTCCGGTAAGAACTACGGTCGGGCCGTTTACGAGTGCTTACGCGGTGGCTTGGACTTTACCAAGGATGATGAAAACATCAACTCCCAGCCCTTCATGCGTTGGCGCGATCGCTTCCTGTTCGTTGCTGAAGCTATTAAGAAAGCTGAAGCCGAAACTGGGGAAGTTAAAGGTCACTACCTGAACGTCACCGCTGCTACTTGCGAAGAAATGCTCAAGCGGGCTGAGTTCGTGAAAGAACTGGAAATGCCCATTCTGATGCACGACTATCTGACGGGTGGTTTCACTGCAAATACTACCCTGGCCAAATGGTGCCGTGACAATGGAATTCTGATGCACATTCACCGCGCTATGCACGCTGTGATCGACCGTCAGAAGAACCACGGGATCCACTTCCGCGTGTTGGCCAAGTGCTTGCGTCTCTCTGGTGGCGACCACCTGCACTCTGGAACCGTTGTGGGTAAACTCGAAGGCGAACGCGGCATTACTATGGGCTTCGTAGACTTGATGCGCGAAGACCATATCGAAGAAGATCGCGATCGCGGTATCTACTTTACTCAAGATTGGGCTTCCTTACCTGGAGTCATGCCAGTTGCTTCTGGCGGTATCCACGTATGGCATATGCCTGCTCTGGTGGAAATCTTCGGTGATGATTCTTGCTTGCAATTCGGTGGTGGCACCCTCGGTCACCCCTGGGGTAACGCACCAGGTGCAACTGCCAACCGTGTCGCTCTGGAAGCTTGTATCCAAGCCCGTAACGAAGGCCGCAGCTTGGCTCGCGAAGGTAATGATGTTATCCGCGAAGCTTGCAAATGGTCTCCTGAATTGGCTGCCGCTTGCGAACTCTGGAAAGAAATCAAGTTCGAGTTTGAAGCGGTGGATACAGTCTGATTTTGTCCCTGCTATATAGTGGGGTGGGACGGGACAGGGAAAACAGGCATGGATTCAAAGCAAGTTGTTAAACAGACGGCCAAAGTTGTGCAAAATTACCTGACTTACCAGGCAGTACGCACAGTGATTGACCAATTAACAGAAACGAACCCACCTCTAGCGATTTGGTTTAGGCAATATTCCTCGGGATACAATTTCCAGGAAGCCGAAACCTATTTACAAGAGTTGATGCAGGAAAACAAAGAATTAGCCCTGCGGATTATGACAGTTCGCGAAGACCTGGCAGAGAGAGTCTTGGAATTTCTGCCGCCAATGGTTAGCGCGAATATCGGCCAGGATAATATGGAACACCGGCGTCAACTCTTGGAACGCATTACCTACTCGCCCTTTTATGCCACAGATATAGCAGATGCTTCTCATCCAGAGTTAGATATTAACGATTCCACAAATTGAACATTTTTGACTGAGTAGAAAAAACTATGAGAACTCTGCCAAAAGAGCGTCGCTACGAAACCCTTTCTTATTTGCCCCCTTTGAGCGATCAGCAAATTGCCAAGCAAGTGCAATATATGATCGACCAAGGTCTGATTCCTGCGGTTGAGTTTAACGAAACTTCTAATCCCAAAGATTACTACTGGACTATGTGGAAGCTGCCCCTGTTTGGTGCTCGCAGTCCTCAAGAAGTCCTGAACGAAGTTCGCGAATGCCGCAATGAATACCCCAATTGCTATATCCGCGTGATGGGTTTTGACAATATTAAGCAGTGCCAGTCCATTAGCTTTATTGTGAACAAG
The DNA here is from genome assembly GCF_001276715.1 of Planktothricoides sp. SR001. Classification (GTDB taxonomy): domain Bacteria; phylum Cyanobacteriota; class Cyanobacteriia; order Cyanobacteriales; family Laspinemataceae; genus Planktothricoides; species Planktothricoides raciborskii. The sequence continues at coordinate 113,110 of NZ_LIUQ01000010.1, forward strand.
CCCTCTCAAAGCCGCTTCTAATTCGGTTTTGTTGAAATAATTTGAGAAAGTAGCGGGAGAATTTAAGTTTTCTCGCTATTTTCTGCTGGGAATATTTTAAAATTCAGTCGGCTAATCACTGCGGGAAATTTTTGAGCATCAAGAGGAATAAAATGCCTGATACTGAAACAACTTCTATTGATATTTGTGTCGAGATATTCCTGGAATGTAATCAGGCGATCGCTCAAGGATCATTAATTAGTCGTCTCAATCGCCAGGATAAAGAATTTCACTTTCAAAACTGGTTTGAACAGCGGTTAAAAGAAACCAAAGTTTACTACGAACAGCCCGGTCGCAATTCCTACCCTGATTTCACCTTGGTTCAAGCTCCTATGGGATATGAAGTCAAGGGTTTAGCATGGCCTGGTAGAGAAGCTGATTACGATTGTAACAGCCAAGTTCCTTCAGGCTGCCACAATGGACGGACTATTTACTATGTATTTGGTAGATATCCATCCGGTGCAAATGAAAACGAATACCCGGTGATTGATTTAATTATCTGTCATGGCGATTTTTTAAATTCAAACCATGACTACATCCACAAAAACAAAAGTTTTTCTGGCTTTGGTAGTTACGGGGATTTAAAGATTCGTGACAGAAAAATGTATATTGCTCCAACACCTTACGGGCTTCTTACTGGAGTGGATAGACAAGTTACGCTGATTTTGCCGCAAGATTATCCACAAGATTCCAGACTTCAATCTGTTGGTAATCTAACTCGTATAGAAGCAGATCAACAAGTAATCGGCTATTCATTTAATTTAAATACTAACCAAATTATGCCAGAATATCAAAAAAACCCATCGTCAGGGAAAACTCATTCTTTTGTCGCGTATCGCCCGCGAGGTATTAATAGCCCAGCGGTGGCGATGAAGCATCCATAATTGCTTAGTTAGTAATAATTTTAAATTTTAAATTTAACTTTTCCCATGTCTTTTAGCAAACATAATTATTCGGTGTTAAGCCTTTTCTCAGGGGCGGGGGGATTAGATTTGGGTTTTGAAGCGGCAGGATTTAGATTATTAGAGGCGATCGATATTAATCCTTGGTGCATTCAAACCCTACAAAAAAATCGCCCAAACTGGCAAGTTATTTTAGGGGATGTCCGCGATTATTATCCAGAAAAACAACCTGATGTTTTGCTGGCTGGTGTTCCCTGTCAAGGATTTTCCCTGGGTGGTAATCGTCAAGCTAATGATAGCAGAAATATGCTTTACAAGGAAGTGATTCGGGTGGCGAAATTTTGCCAACCGCGAATTGTTTTAATCGAAAATGTGCTGAACCTACGCACGATGAAGTCGCCGGAAACAAATCTACCGTTTAATGAGCAAATTATTCAGGAATTTGAGCAGATTGGTTATCAGGTTTTTCACGATATTTTTAAGGTTTGCTATTATGGAGTTCCCCAAACTCGGAGGCGATTTGTGTTTATTGCTTTTAGAGAAAAAGCTCCTTTAGGCTATTATTTGCCACCGCCAGGGGAAATCACTACTATTCGCGATTTTCTTTATGATTTGGCTCACGGAAAAGGGACAAATTTACCAAATCATCATCCTGAATGGGGTTTTAATAGTAAAGTACATCGAGAAACCGGAGAACCCTTTGATATAACTGAAGAAGTTGTGCCAGTAAGATTGTCGAGAACTGCATCGGATGGTCATCCAATTCGCTCTTTTGATGCTCCTTTTCCGGCGATCGATACGGCGACAATTTGGGGATGGGCGCAGGGAAATGTGGTGGCGAATCGATATTTTAAAGATCCTTTTTTAAGCCAGCATTCAAAAGGGGGAGAACGGCTTTGGCGATTGAGTGCTTCACGAATTCGGTCTTTTAGCGATCGCGAATATGCTCGGTTACAAACTTTTCCCGATGATTGGGTATTTATGGGGAAGACAAAACGGGATATTCATCGGCAAATTGGTAATGCGGTGCCGGTGGAATTTGCTAAAGTTATTGCCCAGAATATAAAGAAAGCCCTGGAATGTTTGGATCGGCAAAAAAGATTTACGGAACAGTTAGAGCAATGTGCTGATTTTTGGCAACTTTCTTTGTTTTAGAATAATCTGCTTTTTTTGGTCATTTCTGAGTAGGAATCCTTGTAGGGGCGAAGCATGAACGCCGATATTTGTCGGCGAACAAATTAATTTTCATACGGTCATGCAACGCCGCCCTTAGCAGCCGTGTGGGTTCCAACCCAGAATTAACTGCCGGTCAGGGCGGCGTTGCATTCGGGGAAAAACTTAACTGTTCAAAGCCAGAATTAACTGCCTGGATATGCTTTCGCTATGCCGTCAGGCTTTATGCTTTCATACTTGATTAGGTAAGGGCGAAGCATTCGGGTAAAAAGGATGGGGTAGCGGATGGGCAGCGGATGGGTCAAGAAACCGAGTTTCTTAACCAAGTTTCGGTTTTGTTGCAGAGGTTGTCGCAGAAACCCGGTTTCTGGGTTTGGGTGGGGGTGAAGAAACCGGGACTCGCTGCTTTGCATCCCACAGATAACTGTGATATCTGGAAAAGAAACCCGGTTTCTGGGTATTGTAAGCCTTAGCCTATAAGAGTTGATCGGAAACGGAGAGGGTGGGATTTGAACCCACGGTAGCTTTCGCTACACTCGATTTCAAGTCGAGCGCAATCGACCACTCTGCCACCTCTCCAGGACAGCTTTTTGCATAGCTGTATTTGATTATATCACGTTATCACAGATTATCACAGATTATCACAGATTACCACAAATTACCACATTTTACTTACGCCGATTGCGCGATCGCATCTATTTTTCGCCGATAAATTATTTCTTCGGAGATGATCTGAGATTGGTGGTTGACCCAAACAATGCAGATATCGCTGACAATGCCTTGGTTTAAGGTGATCAGGGAAAAGTTTCGCTGTTTTTCCCCCCGGATCTGGACAATGCGAGGCACGATCGCCCCATTATAATAAACGGTGCCTTCGGGACTGACCTCAACACATTGACGCAAGGTTTCTTGGGTATGCTTCAGCTTATGGTGCATATGTCCAAAGGTGACGAGGGGAATGGTTTTCCCCAGTTGACGAGTTTGAGCGATCGCCGCTTCTAAGTCTGGATCGCCATAGTCACCGCCGATCGGTTTCCAGTCTTTGCCACAAATATCTTCCGGGCGATCGCCCAACCCAGTCGGCCCATTATGACTTAAAAATATTACCGTATCATAAGCGGACAGGCGGGCGGCGGCGACAATTCTGGCGGTAGACTCCTGCATATTCAGCACTCCAAACCAGTCTCGATAAAAATCTGCATATTTCCAACTCGGCCCACCATAACTAAAAGGTCTGCCACCGACCACCGATAATCGGAAATCGGCAAAATCCAACTTTTCATAACCCACGTGAGTTGCCCCCAGTAAATCTAGTTGTGCTTGCAGCCGATTTTCTAGTTGCGGATTGTAGGGACATTTTTTTCTACCCCAAGGAGTGGCGGTGTAAACGGCGTCATGGTTGCCTAAAATTACTGCTTTCGGGGTTTCTAAAGCGGCAACTTGTTGCACCACAGAGACAGATTCATTGCCAAAATCCCCCACGAATAAGACTAAATCAACTCCTAAATGCGCGATCGCCTCATTATCTGCCGCTTCCCATTGTTCGTGAACATCCCCAACCACGGCAATTTTTATGGGTGGTTCTGCCTTGATTGGATGTTGCATGATAGACTTCCTAATGATTACATGATATAGACCAGTAAAATTTTATCATTTTTATCATCAAAAATATCATCAAAAGTTGGCCGATATCAATCGGTAATTTTAATTAAATTTAACCACTTTAGTATTATTTTATGCTATTGCTTACTTTTGGGCGACAATCGACCATATAATATATGCTGTGAATATGTATAATCATCTATGAAAATTATTTTTTGATGATTTCATTAGACGATAAAATATTTTGAATATTCTGGAAATTTAATTAAATAATGAAATTAATTAAATCCTGATAATAGTTTATTTTGGTAATATTTATTATATACCGAATATACCTAAAAATAAATATTTAACGTTTATGTAAGCGATCGCTGAAAAAAAGCGCTATTTCATAATAGACATCTGGCCAGCCGATTGATTCTGCCGTTTTGAGGGGAGGGTGAAGTCTAATATCAATGAAATTGGGGAAATTGAGATTAATTATCGGGCGATCGCTTAATAAAACTTTAGATTTTTTTAAGATTAATTTGCTGAACAACCGGAGAAAAATATGCCATAGAATTAATATTGACAAAAAACCTAAAATTTGGTATATAAGCGATTATTTGTCAGTGGTGCTGTAGCGGCTCAACTGCGGGGATGCAACCAGCAGCCGATAGGGGCGATCGCTCATATAAGGCAACAGATTAAACAATCAGGGTTTTTAGCCGCAAGAATCAACCAGACATTTTACCTAGTCTGACGGTTTTTGTCGATCAATGGTCAACCCTTGCTCATCAGTCACTTGAGTCACTTTCACAAATCACTTTCACAAAAATTTTCCGCCAGACCACTATCTGGCTGATCGTTTCTTGAGCATTTCGAGCCAAAGCCGTCCAGCCACCCATTCACCGTGGCTGATTCAGATTAAAATGAAGCAGAATTCCTAACAACTTCCAAGGCTAGGAATATCTCAAGTGGCTTATAATCGTAAAGCCGAAGCAACTTTGGCGGGAATACAGACAGATAGACAATCTATTTTTATAGACGTAGCGAACCGGCGCTCTATTCAATCATGTAATTTATTGAACATCAACCATTTAGAGGTGACACAAGAATGGGGCCACTGGACAATTTACCACAAGACCCAGGATACCAGGATCCCAGAGAATTACAACGTCTTCTGGAGTCCATGACACGGGAGATTCGAGATATCCAACATACGTTAATGGTTCAACTGAACCAAGATTTGACAAGGCTTCACGCGGAAAAAGACCGGCTGAGGCAGGATATTCTGGAACTACAACGGCAAGAAAAACAGTTACAAACTCGGCAAATCCAAGGATTTAGCCGCCAGCAACTGGCTCAACAACAACTTTGGTCTAAGCAACTGGCGCAAGTCTTGGCGTCCAATCTTCAGGATGAACTCAGCCAACGCTTTAAGGAATTAGCTGTCCCAGTAGAACGTCCTAGCATTCGCGGGGCAGGGCCGAGTCCGAGTTTGTCTCAAGGGGCTACAGCCAGCAATCAAAGTGATAGCGCTTATCGTTTACTGGCTTCTTTCGATAACACCCTCAACACCACATTCAAGACTCTGCAACAAGAACTCAGTAGCTATCAAAGCTCGATTTCCCAACAGCTTAGTCGGATGCATTCGCTCCAGCAACAAGGAGAAGTCATTTTAGAGACTTTGGTAGAACGGCTGATTTCCCAACTTCAAGAAGATGCCGGGAGTGTGAGTTCTGATGTGGGCAAGTTGCTGGGCGATCGCTTCGCGGGGCAGCAGTTACCCCAACCCGCCCCCGCAAGCCCAACCCCCTACGGAACCGAACCTAGCCAACAAATGGGAGTAGTTGAGCGTCCGGCACCACACTCAGCCGCCACCTCAGCCCCAGCCCCGACTCCAGCACAAACCCAAGAACAAAAAAACTTTGTCACCGGGATCGTGCTGATTTTGCTGTCTTCGTTGATTATTTCGATTCAGAACATTGTCACGCGAGTGATTTTAAGTGTTCAGCCGGTGCTGTTTTTGGGAGATATGGGGGGCATCATTGGGCCGAGTGCGGGGAATTCTCTGTTAATTCTGGCCATGCGGATGATCTTTGTCGTGCCAGGAATGTTGATCGTCGGTTCCTTTGTCCACCCAAATACCTTGCGGGATATTCGGCAATTGGGAAATCCCGAAAAACGAGGGTCAGTGTGGATCGTTATTTTGAGTGGCGTTTCTTTGTTTCTTTCCCAGTTTTTTATCTACTTTGCCTTGGGAAACGTGGCGACTGGGGTGGCGATTTCGATTTTCTTTGTCTTTCCCACCGTCACCGTTTTGTTGGCATGGCTGATTTTTGGCAGTCGCCCAAGCTTTATTTTGGGTTTAGCCACGATTACGATCTATATCGGCTGCTTTCTGACGGTTCCTGCCGCCGCGTTTCAGTCCAAAGGCGACAGTAATATTTGGTTAGGTGCCGGAACTGCTTTGTTGTCTGGGGTGACTTTTGCGGGCTATGTGATTTTGACTCAATTGAGTGCCAAAAAGCTGAAATTGCATCCTGCCCCCTATAGTGTGATCAACTTTTTCGTCATTCTGGTTTTGGCGACGGGGGCGATGAGGTTGTTTCCCAGTAGTGTTCCTGAACAAAATTGGCCAGCGCTTTGGGGCGGGGCTTTGATTCTAGCCGCCACAACTTTGACGGGTTATGCACTGAACAACTTTGGCATTCCCATGATTGGTGCCGCTTTTGCCTCGGTGATTTCTGCATCTGGTCCCGCTTTGACCAGCTTGCTGGCAGTCGGGATTATCAGTGAAAGTTTGGCCTTGAATCAGTGGTTAGGTGTGGGTTTAGTGACTCTGTGGGTCATTGGCATTAGTGTGGATAATATGAGTCGGCAGAAACAAGCTGCTAAGAAATAATCCCCCAATCATCCCCATTTTTGGTTTGCTCTCACCTTTCTGTTGAGCAATGATCGGAGAAAATCAAAGAAAAAACCAGCGACAAGCGCGATCGCTGGTTTTTTCTTTTGCAGTACGCTTCAGGGATTAGAACCCATGACAAAGCTGAAACCATTGATATTGATATTGATCTTGCAATGAGTGAAAATTGAGTTACGTGATATCAGAAATAGGTTGAGTAAGTTCCTATCAGTTAATCAATTAAGTGTTTGTCTAAAACTACTAATATAAAATCTGAAGTCACAGACCTTAACCCAACTGATCGCACAATGGCACGAAGTCCCTACCATGTCTTAGAAAATCGACCCCACTTTGTCACCTGCACAGTGGTTAATTGGCTCCCGTTATTTTATCAAATTGAAATTGCTCAAATTATCTTAGATTCCCTCCAGTTTATGCAAGATAACCAGCGATTAGACTTATCTGGTTATGTGATTATGGAAAACCATCTCCATATGTTAGTCTCAGGCGCTAACTTATCTAAGGAAATAGGGAATTTTAAATCCTTCACCGCGCGATCAATGATTAATTGGCTTCAACAGAATAATTTTCATCACTTACTACAACAGCTTAAAATTTATAAACTTCAATATAAAACTGAACAAGAATATCAAGTTTGGCAAGAAGGATTTCAACCTCAAGCGATTTTCAGTGATGAGGTGTTTAGACAAAAGTTAGAGTATATTCACAATAATCCCTTGAGACGCGGCTATGTAGACCATCCAGCCCATTGGCGATATTCGAGTTATCGTAATTACATCGGTGAACCAGAAGTTTTACGTTTGGATAAAATTGATTTTTAGTGAGTGATTTATGCGATCGCTCTTGCAGAGCCTCGCTTACTGGCATTCCCAGGCTCTGCCTCGTGGCTTAACCGTGCTAACTGCGATCGCTCCGGCAGAGCAAGAGTGACTGGCATTCCCAGGGAGACCCTGGGAACGAGAATATACTCCCAAATTACTCCCAATTTCCGCTCAATTTCCGCTCAATTTCACCCTAGCAGCATATCATACTTCGCCACTAAAGCCGCTCGATTGATATCGCATAAAACATTATAAACTTTATCCCATAAGGCTTTCAGTCAATGGACACAACTGGACTCGAACCAGTGACCCCTACGATGTCAACGTAGTGCTCTAACCAACTGAGCTATGCGTCCTCACAAGTTATAAATATAACACAGGTGTTTAGAAATATGCAAGAGTTTTGGCAAATTTTTTTGAGAATTTTTTGAGAATTTTCTGAGAATTTTCTGAATCATGCCCTTGATCGCCGTTCCCCCATCGCCGCAATCCCTACCCCAGTCAGCAATACAGCCGCACCGAGAAAGATTTGGGGGGGCGGAGTTTCCCGGAAAACGAGATAACCCAAGAAACTTGCGATCGCGGGTTCAACTAAAATTGAGGGTGTGACGGCATCTCGATCTAGAATTACAATATCTAGGCTATCTAGGGGCGCTTACAGCCCCCCTACCCCCCCTTTTGACAAAGGGGGGTGCTGCATACTGATAGCTGAATGCTGATAGCTGAATGCTGACTAGAAATCTAAAATCTTGTCTAAGCAACTAAGCATTTAGGCTGGTAAGAAATTTCCGCTTTTTTCAGCCGATTTAATACTTCTTGGAGGCGATCGCAATCTTCAATTAAGCTGATACGGACATATCCATCTCCCGCTTCCCCAAAGGCGTTGCCCGGAGTCACCACCACGCCAGTTTTCTCTAAAACATTCATAAAGAAATCCGTAGAATTCATGCCCACGGTGCAAGGCACCCAGAGATACATACTGGCTTTCGGGGGTGTAATATTCCAGCCTAATTCGTTCAACCCAGCCACGAGAAAATCGCGGCGTTTACGATAGCGTTCTTGATTTTGATGAATATAAGAATCTGGGAGACTTAAAGCGGCAGCAGCCCCCGCTTGGACTACCGCAAACATCCCATAGTCCATATTACTTTTGAGACTAGATAAACCCTTGATAATTTGAGCATTACCCACCACAAAACCCGCTCGCCATCCCGCCATACTATAAGTTTTAGACAGGGTATGAAACTCTACGCCAATTTCTTTGGCTCCGGGAATTTCTAATAAGCTGGTGGGATGATAGTCGTCAAAGGAAAGTTCCGCATAAGCTAAGTCATGGACTAGCATGATTTCATAGTGACGAGCCCATGCTACAATTTCTTCAAAAAATTCCCTAGGGGCGGTAGCGGTTGTGGGATTATTCGGATAATTAAAATAGATAATTTTGGCTCTTTGGGCTACTGCTTCGGGAATCGTATTTAAGTCGATTAACCAGTTGTTTTCTGGTTTCAAGACTAGGGGATAAATTTCGGCGCCCGCTAAGATTGGGCCGCGAAAATGGGCGGGATAAGCTGGACTGGGAACCAGCACAATGTCCCCAGGATTAATATAGGCGATCGCCAGGTGAGAGAGTCCTTCTTTTGACCCTAATACCGGCAAAGCTTCACTGTTGTAATCGAGTAAAACATTGTAACGACGTTTATACCAATCGGTGATGGCTTTACGAAATTCACCGATGCCTTCAAAAGGCGGATAGCCATGATTTTGGGAAGTGGTCATGGCCGCGATCGCTGCATCAATCACGGGTTGAGGTGGGGAACCATCGGGGTTTCCCATCCCCAAATCAATCACATCGACCCCTTGTTGTTTTGCCTGATTTTTCAGTTCCGCTAAATAACCAAATATATACGGGGGTAGCTGATTCAGCCTTTCCGCTTGATGATTTTGCCAGTTGATATTCATGGTTGATAAGTCCCGATTCACTGCGCCGGGAACCGACAGGTTTTCTAAAGTTTGGATACTCATTTATGTGATAATTCCTGATGGGGTTTACTTTTATTATATAAATTACCCGATTATTTTTAGTCAAGCAGCTAAAAAATTCAGAGAAAAATTAAGATATTTTTTAGATTTATTTTTGATGACTTTCTGAATAAATGTAAAAAATATAAATTTTTCTGGCCAGCCAATCTTTTTGGCGGGTAAAAACTGAGGGGATTTTGACATCTTGAATCTAGGGAAAAGTAGAGTAAATCTATCAAAGCATATTTTTACCGAGTCCGGGAAGCAACTTCCCTAAAAAATACATTTCTTTACAAAAAGTGTACTTATGTAAAGAAATGTGAAGTCATGTTGCGGGATAGGTGATGTCACCAAACCCTGATGATGTCTGAATTTCAGGATGTTTAGCCTCAGTCTGACTGAGGCGATTCGCCCCTAAGCGCAAGGGGCTGCGCTTCAGGGCACCCCAGGCAACCTGCCCCTGGCAACCGGGGGGGTCGATTTCCAGGCTGCTAAATTGAGGCAGGATGCTTAAGTCTCTTTACGATGGCAAACAAAACCGATCGGTAAATTCTTGGAGCTAGACTAAACCATGATAGAGCGGATGATTTCCCTGCTGGGGTTGGGGGTATTTGTGGGGATGGGTTATCTGTTTTCCACGAACCGCCGAGCAATTCCTTGGCAAACGGTGCTTTGGGGCATTGCCTTGCAACTTATTTTAGCGATTTTTATCCTCAGAACTAGGGTCGGTTTGGCCTTGTTTCAGTTTTTGGGCGATCGCATCAACACTTTTCTCAACTATGCGGATGCGGGTTCTAAGTTTGTTTTTGGGGATAACTTTAGCGAACATTTTATGGCTTTTAAAGTGTTGCCTACCATCGTTTTTTTCTCCTCGTTTATTTCCTTACTTTATTACTACGGAATTTTACAGCGAGTAGTGCAATGGGTGGCTTGGGTGATGATGCGAACCATGAAAACATCTGGGGCAGAATCCCTTAGTTGTGCGGCCAATATTTTTGTGGGACAAACGGAAGCCCCGCTGATGATTAAGCCTTATATTAATTCCTTGACTCTTTCCGAACTTCATGCGGTGATGACCGGAGGATTTGCCACCATTGCCGGGGGGGTAATGGCGGCTTATCTTTCTTTCGGAGTACCTGCGGAACATTTAATCGCCGCTTCGGTGATGTCCGCCCCCGCAGCCCTGGCAATTTCTAAGTTATTTTATCCCGAAACGGAAACATCTCTCACTGTTGGACAAGTGCAGGTGAAAGTTGAGCAAAGTTATGTTAATGCGGTGGATGCGGCGGCAGGTGGTGCCAGAGATGGAATGAATTTGGCCTTAAACGTGGGGGCGATGTTAATTGCGTTTTTGGGGTTACTAGCTTTTTTTAATGGCTTATTAGGTTGGCTGGGCAATTTGGTGGGTTTGCCTCAGTTGTCTTTAGAGTGGATTTTTGCTTATGTGATGGCTCCCGTGGCTTGGTTGATGGGGGTGCCTTGGGCAGACTGTGCCCAGGTGGGAATTTTGTTAGGGAAAAAGACTATTTTAAATGAGTTTATTGCTTATTTGGATTTGAAAGTTTTGATGGATAATGCCCGAAAAATTGCATCGGGGGAAGTGGCTGCGGGGTCGCTGCCGGTGATTTCTGAACGGGCTAAGGTTATCGCTACTTATGCTTTATGTGGTTTTTCTAATATTGGCTCGATCGCCATCCAAATTGGCGGAATTGGTGCGATCGCGCCACAGCGTCAGGGGGATTTAGCCCGCTTAGGAATTCGGGCGATGATTGCCGGTTCTTTGGCCTGTTTTATGACCGCTTGTATCGCTGGGATGTTATTGTAATTGGCATCAGAAAGGTGGGATATAGTAATTCACCACAGAGACACAGAGGACACAAAGGAGATTAAGCCGCAATTTGCGGCTTAATTTAATAGACAATTCTGGCAAACAGAACGGATCTATCCCCCCAACCCCCCTTAAAAAGGCGGGATTTGCACGAATTTTGCCAGAATTGTCTAATTTTTGCCTTGTCACCCTGGACTTGGGAAAAAACCTGGTTGCTGAACTACCATTTACTTACGAGTGGGAAACCGATTAATATTCGCCGAACCATAAAAGACGATCGCCTGATTTTGGATGCGGATGCGGTCTACTCGCAGTTGAGTTCCTTCCAGGGCAAATTTGTCTAGGTCTAACAAATTATTTACATGAGTAATCACCGCTTTACCGAGGGCTAATTCCTCGTCATTGCCAGTATATTGCACATCCACAAATTGAATTTTTTTGCGGTCTTCCACGATCACCGAAGTGGTAAAATCAAGAGTAATTGTTTTGTCCTCACTGCCAATGGTAATTTGAGATTTTAGCCGCAAAGTTTTATCACTATTTAAGGTAATTGTAGTATTCTGAAATTTGAGAGATTGTCCTTCATACTGAAGTCTTTGCAGTTTTTCCGTGACAAATGGGGTATTGAAAGAAGTGGTTAAATCTTCTTCAGTCAATACCACTCTCATGCTGGCTTCAGTTGGTCGCCGCAATTTTACCTGACCCGTAAAAATCGCCCCAAAGTCAATGGAAACAGCTTGCAGATACAACTCCATTGCATTAATTCGCAAGCCGTTATACATCAACATCCCTTTACCGATGAAATCAAAGCCATCAATGCTTCCCTGTAACAGCTTGGTTACAGGTTCAGCCCGAACATTGGCCTCGATATTTTCCGACCGTTTAAACAAAGCCGCGATCGCACTACCAGCGACTTTACTTACGAGACGATCTCCACTTTGATCTTGAAACATTGTGTTGCCAAACAAACCGGATACCATGCCACCATACGCTGCCAAGTCTTATTATAACTTCACATTAAAAATTGTAAATTCACTTTTGTGACCTCACTAATAATATTTGCTTATGTTTCCAGGTCATTGCCCGATCCCCCCTAACCCCCCTTCAAAAGCCCGATCCCCCCTAACCCCCCTTCAAAAGGGGAGGAACCGAAGTGTTGCTACGTCCCCGGCAAGATTAGCCCGTGGGGAATGCGGATCATGGGGGATCCGTTGCTTAATCTGGCTTCTTTTTCACGTTCATCAGAGGGGTTCCTTCCACACAGGCGCCATCGAGTAACGCCCCAGTCCACTGGGTTTTCTCCATCTGGGCACAGAGTAAGTTCGCTCGCTGTAAATTCGCGCCCCGCATGACCGCCCCATTTAAATTTGCTTGTTCTAAATCTGCCTGAGAAAGATCGGCGCCGGAAAGATTGGCATTACTTAAATCTGCCCCAGCTAAATTTGCTTTGGCTAAACTGGCGCCCCGCAGGTCAGCCCCGTGCAAATCAACGCCACTTAGGTCTAACTTCCGACCAGCGATGCCAGCCATAAATGCTCCAGCAAAACTGGCGCCCCGGACTTCCGCATCCTGGAGGTTAGCGCCGGTTAAGTCCGCATTGCGACAGTCGGTTCCTTGTAAATTTGCGCCGCTTAAGTTAGCGCCTCGGAGGTTGCCTCGGAGTTGGGCTTGGGATAAGTCTGCCCCACTGAGATCGGCCCCTTTTAAGTTGGCTTGGGATAGGTCGGCTTCAGCGAGTTTGGCGCCGGATAAGTTGGCGCCGATGAGTTTAGCATCGCTGAGTTGTTTGATTTTACCAGCGCGAATTTCTTCTATATTTAAAGGTGTGAATTTGCTCATAAATTGCTGATGAATGCTGATGAATATAGATAGTTTTAATGAGGATTTACCGGGTTTCTACAAATCATCTAACCAAACATTGGGGAGTTGACTAGGGCGATCGGGTAGTTGCATCATGCCCATTTCGGTGAGTCGGACGACATGAGAAAGAGATGCAACTAAAGCCGGATCGAAGCGAGTTTCACTCAATTCTTGGCATTTTTCCAGGGCAACGGATAAACTTACCCCTGGGCGACTGCCTCGTGGTTGAGTGAGGTCTTGAAAGTAAGCAACGAGGGCTAAAATCCGCGATTCAATGGGGATTTCTTCGCCGCGTAAGCCATCGGGTTGACCGCTACCATCCCAATATTCTAATTGATGAGCGACAATATTTGTTACAGGGGCTAATTCCGGCATGGCCGCAAGTAATTGGGCGGCAATTTTTGCCCGATCGCGCCAAAATCCCAGAGTAACATCATCGAATTCACTTTTAGTCTGGGTAAATACTTCTTTGGGGGCAGAAACTAACCCAACTCTAAATAATAATCCCGCTAATCTTAATCGACGTAATTTTAAGGTGGGTAAATCTAATAATTGCCCCAAGGTTTCTGATAATGCGGCAACTTGTAAAGAGGCTACGGGATTGGTGGGATCTCGTTCATCGACTCGTTGGGCTATGCGTAAAAATGCTTGGAGTTTATTGGCATTTAAATTCCGACTGAAGCGCAGGGCTTTTCCTTCTAATTCCCAAAGTTCTCTGGTTTGGCGATTCACTGAAATCATTTGTTGCTGAGAACTTTGTAAGTAAGTGACGATGCGAGAAACTACCCCACTTAGATCCGCAGGGGCGATCGCCTCTTTCAGCAGAATCTTTTGCAATTTTACCCGTAGCTGGTTGGCTAAATTTGCGTCATAATAACGCACTTTTTCAATCAAAATTTCCGCTGATTTGGCTACTACGGGGCGATCAAATGTCCATAAACCATAAAATTTTCGCTCCATATCCACATCAGGTTTACCATCGGGCAGATATTCATCTTCTGACAGTTCGTGGCATAGCAAAGTTGCCTGATAATTAGGAGCAATAATAATTAAATTCCATTCTTGAACTAAACTATCATTGAGGTCAAGATTCACCAATGATACATTGTCTAATTGACTGGTTTTATGGCTGATAAATCCACTATCTGCCACCGCAGAAATTACCACATGATTAGATGCTTGGGCAATTTCTTGATAGCGATCGGCTTCTTGTAAATACCATTTCCCTTGTTGAAAAGTGACTAATACTAAAGGTTTTTGGGTAGACTCAGGGCTACTACTTTGTAAAATATGATCTTCGAGGGCGTGGCAAAGCGCCACCAAGGTATTTTTAAAATAAACTCCGTAACTAGAAGGCAGTTGTTGGTCAGGTAAGTTGGTTTTCAGTTGGTTGAGAGTTGATTCTGGTTTCATCGAAAAACGGCGCTCCCTACGATGTTTCTATGATAGCGGCGATCGGGTCCTTTAAGATAGGGAGCGGGGGAGCTTCTGGTGCAGAGGGGCAGAGGAGCGGAGGGGCAGAGGAGCGGAGGGGATGAGGGGCAGAGGAGCGGAGGGGATGAGGAGAAATATATCTCCCCCGCTCCCCCGCACAAGACGCTCCCCCGCTCCCCACACCCTACAGGGGTTTTCTACTGAGTAAACTACATTAACCGCCAGGGAATCGTCTTCCCGCCGCTTTCAGCGCAAGCCTGCCCCCGTGAAGACCGCCATCGTCGGTTAAAACCGACTAAAATTCTGTACGGGTCAACAGCCGTTGACCCCTACCAAGCATGATTAATCGGTTTTAACCGACTGTAGGG
>NZ_LIUQ01000010.1:128074-150765 GCF_001276715.1 Planktothricoides sp. SR001
GGGGATTTTAATCCCCGACGGGTGTGGTTTACAAGGGCAGAAAACCGCCGCCCCTCCGCCCCTCCGCCGACGGCGGTCTCCTCTGCCCCCCTGCCCCCCCGCACCAGAAGCTCCCCACACCCTACACCTTAGTTCTGAAAAACTTACTCTTTGGTGCCACAAAGGACACCGTAACGAATCAATCCTCGTTGATAACCTCCACTCATCAAGCCTAATGCCAGGGCGCCTTGAATGGTCTGCCAACCGGCGCTGAGTAAGCCAAAAATCGCTTGCAGGCTAAAGGCAGAACTGATGACAGTATTCCAGAAGGGGGCGACAGCAGTAGACCAATCAACGGTATGGATATTTTGGAAGCCACAATCATGGGCGATCGCCTCATATTCTGGCAGGGAAATCACATAAGGCAAATAGTAAACTCGGTACAAATCCGCTAAATGTTTTGCTTCATCAGCGGTCAATGCCCCTCCAGAAGCGGCATCGGTGGGACGATGACACCAAGTAGCCAAAATCAAAGTGCCCCCCGGTTTGAGCACCCGATAGCATTCTTGGAGAAATTTTTGTTTATCGGGCATATGTTCGCCACTTTCTAGGGACCAGACCAAATCAAAGGACTGATCCGCAAAGGGCATATTTAACGCATCGGCAACTTGAAATTCACAGGATATATTCGCTTCAGCCGCTCGTTCCGTTGCTCTCGTCGCTTGCACTGGACTGAGAGTAATTCCCGTACCCTTAGCGTTACAATATTGAGCTAAGTATAAAGTGCTACCACCGATGCCACAGCCCACATCGATAAATGTGGATAGATTTTTGGTGACATCTCTGCCTAGCTTCTCTGATGTCCAGTTCACCAATTCGTGAATTAGATCAATTTGGGCTTGACGGCGTTCTACTTGTTTCTGACCGTCGGCGCCGTAATAGCCGTGGTGCATGTGTTCGCCCCAAATCGTTTCCCACAAACCGCTGGAGGCGTCATAAAATTGCTTAATTTTTTCAGAAAGTGCTGAACTCATGGTTGATTTCTGATTCACAGAATAGATTTAAACTGAACTTTAGCGAACTTTAGCAGAATTCGCTTATCTTCGGTTCAGCCAGTTAAACGTTTTACAGGAATCCGTCCGATGTCCTTTTCAGCTTTTTTGCATTTTCACCTCTTTGACTCTCAAAAATTAAAATATCGGATTCTTTCCGTTTATTTTATGCCAATTATTTTGTTTGCGATCGCTAGTTTTATTGTGTATAAAAATGGCGTAAATATTAGCATAAGCAAAGAAAAATTTACTCGGGCACATCAATCATTAAATGATGTGAAAAGATTGGGGTTTAGCCTAACTTTAATGCAACGGTCTGCCTTGGGGTATATGATCGGTCAAGATCCAGTGGATATCAAAACATTTGAACGGTGGGATGACCTGTTTTATCAACAGTCAGAAATATTACGATCCACTATCGTTGAGCCACGACAAAAAGAATTATTAAATAAGATTATTACATTAGGCTATGAAAGCGGAGAATTTGACCGGCGGTTAATTTCTTACATTGAACTGGGAAATCCTAATAAGGCTATTGAAACTTGGAATCAGGGCAACCGACAACAAATTATTCATCAATTAGAGCAGCTTTTGGCCGATTTTGAAGCGATCATACAGGAGGAGCTTCAAATTCAAAGTAATCAAGCAGATGTGGCATTAAAATCTCTCCCCTGGGCGGTATTTGGATCGACTTGCTTGGTTGCGGTGGTAGCGATCGCCCTGGGTTTAAGGTTAGCAGGGGCGATCGCTGATCGGATGAACCAAGAAGCCACGGCAGTCGCGGGTTCAGCCCTGGAAATCGCTGCCACCATCGAAGAACAAGCCCGTACCTCAAGCTTACAAGCGTCTTCAGTCCATGAAACTACCACCACCATTGATGAGTTAAATGCCTCAGCGAGAAAAATGTCAGAACAAGCCGAAAGTTCTGCCCGCAGCGCTAGGGTCATTCTTGAACTCACCACTAAAGGAAGTCATGCCATTGAGCAAAGTTTAGAAGACATGAGTCTATTACAGCAAAAAGTAGGGGCGATCGCCGAACAAATTCAAGAGTTAAATCAGCAAGCCAGTCAGATTCGCCAAATCATCAGTTTGGTCAGTGATTTTGCCAGTCAAACCAATATGTTAGCCCTGAACGCATCGGTAGAAGCAGTGCGGGCTGGAGAACAAGGGAAAGGTTTTGGGGTTGTGGCTAATTATATTCGTCAACTTGCGGATCAAAGTCGGGCATCGAGCCAACAAATTGATGAATTGATTACTGAGATTCAAAGCAAAATTCAAGCTACTGTATCCGTTTCTCAAGAAGGGCAAAAAATTGTCGCCACTAGCGTACAAATTTCAGAAAATACAGCAGCAGCCTTTACACAAGTTAGGAATTCTATGAATGAGATGGCTTTGAATTCTCAGCAAATTTCCTTAGGAGCCGTCCAGCAAACTCAGGCGATCGAGCAGATTGTTCAGGCTATGCAAAATCTGAATATTGCCGCTAAAGAAAGCGCAGAAGGCATCATCCAAGTTCAAATTTATACTCAACAGTTAAGTCATTCGGCTGAAAATTTACAAAAGATGATTTAGTATATGATTTATTATATGCTTTAGCAAGCATTGCCCACCAAATTGTGATGGACAGCCCTTGAATCAAAGATAAGCATTCAGCGGTTATAAGTTGGGGTGATTCGCTTTTTCAGTCCAACAATAAAATTTACTCTAAATTCTCAGAAATCAAAAAAATGGCTATTTTATCTTCAAATTATTCTCTTGAGTCAACTTATTCTCTTGAGTCAACTTATTCTCTTGATTCAATTGGATTGCATACCGGGCTAATTAAATGCCCGAATTGTGGTCAATTTCACTCTAATGCTATGGCTCCTCATGGCCATGCAGTTTGGGCAGATATGCCCAAGGATACCGTCGATTTGACCCAAGATTTAATTAAAATGGGGGTTTATTCCTCAGAGGTTGTGGATTTAGCCAAAACTCTGACGGAAAATCAGTTAAAAGTTTCTTTAAGCCAATTTTTCCGCGATTCGCTCTTCGAGCGATCCGCTTCGCGGAATCGCCTCATCCTAGAACAACCAGACCTAGAACAACCAGACTATGAGTTAAATTCATCTAATTTGGTAGATCGCCTTTGTTTAGAAGTGGTTCAAGAAGCGGGAGGCATTCAGGCTGCTTTTGCCGCTGCTTTTGGCGATCGCCAAGGGGAACTATTTGAAAATACCATTAAAACAGGAAAGTTTAATCGGCGGCAATTTTTAGCCAGAGTGCTCACGGTGGCTGCGTTAATTATGCTCACCAATTGTCAAAAAGACAATACCGCAGATTTGACATCCGATTCGCCAAATGATTTAGCACAAAAATTAGAAAAAAACCAGCTAAAAATAGGGTTTATGCCGGTGACTTGTGCCACGCCAATTATTATGTCACAGCCTTTAGGTTTTTATGAAAAATATGGCCTAAAAGTTGAATTAGTGAAAATGCAAAATTGGGCACAAGTCAGGGATGCCGCGATCGCTGGTGAACTGGATGCTTACCACATGATTGCTGCCATGCCTTTAGCCATCAGCTTGGGCTTAGGGTCTGCCCGGTTTCCCATAAAATTGGCCAGCATTGAAAATATCAACGGCAATGCCATGACTGTGGCAATCAAACATAAAAATAAAGTCAAAAGTGCAGCGAACTTGAAAGGATTTACCATCGCTATTCCTTTTATTTATTCCATGAATAATCTTTTATTACGTTACTATCTTGCCGCTGGGGGAGTAAACCCCGATCGAGATGTCAAATTGGTGGTTTTGACCCCAGCAGATATGGTAATAAAACTGGCTAATGGGGAAATTGACGCGATGATGTGCCCAGGACCGTTTAATCAAACAGCCGTGGCGGAAAAACTGGGTTTTATTCATATTCTGAGTTCGGAAATTTGGCCGGGACATCCCTGTTGTTGTTTAGCCACAGGGCAGCCTTGGATTGAAGAAAATCCCACTACCTTTCGGGCATTAAATAAGGCAATTATTGATGGCTGTAATTATGCCAGTCAATCACAACATCGCCCCGAAATTGCCCGGGCGATCGCTGCCCCAGAATATTTGAATCAACCAGAATCTTTAGTCAAAGCAGTGCTCACCGGCAGCTTTGAAGATGGTCTAGGCAATACACACAATGTGCGCGATCGCATTGACTTTGACCCCTATCCTTGGAAAAGCTTTTCTTATTGGATTACCACCCAATTTCAACGCTGGAACCTCATGCCATCAAACGTAGACCATGAAGCCATTGCTGATGAAGTATTTCTCACCGGTTTAGCTAGGCATCTCGCGAAAAAATTAGGTCAAACTCCCCCTACAGTGATTCTGCGTAAAGAACAATTGAAATATGATCAATTTGACCCCACAGACCCGGAGTCTTATCTTCAAGGGCAAATTAAAAAACATGGGTTTTAGTTATTTGTTATTTATTGTTCATTATTTGTTATTTGATATCGGCTATTATTGGTTATTTGTCGTTGTTTATTTGTTATTTAACATCAAATCCGGGCAAACTCCTACTAATCTTCCATCTGGGAGAATTTACCAATTTTTTAACATTTATTCATATAAATGCCTATTCAGGGAACTTGAAAATTTTTGTCTGGTGAATTAAAATATAGATAATCAATCCGGCAAGCCACAGCATAAAATGCCTGACGCTCCAAGACATTTGCGGATTTTATCTGGGAAAACTGGGGTCAGTCATCTCGAAAATCTCTAAAAAAGTCACCGAATATTTTTGCAGCAAATCAGCTTTTTTTTTAAGATTTTATACAAAACCTTGAGGGCAGACTCTCAAGAATGTAACCAAAAATAATGTTTTGGTAAAAAATGTTGCATTTTTTACCGGGTTGATCCGATAATGTGTAATTATAAAAAAAAAGTTAAGGAAATGGTGAGGCTGGTTTAGTCTGTATTCCAGCGATATTCCAGCGATCGCAAAACAAACCGATGCTCCAAATCCTTGATCCAAGATGAGGAGCTTTTAAAAGGAGGTAAGTATGAGTCCCAGCACGCTGCGCCATCTTTGGCACTTAATTGAAAAAACTCAGGGCAGCATCTTATTATCGATGGACGATCAGGGGTTGGTGCAATGGTTGATTTCGCAATTTCAGCAAGAACAAGCACTCGACCCTCAAGAAACTAATTATATTCAAAATTACCTGAACTCTAGACTCTTGCTGATTAGAGATTTGGCTCAACAACGGATGGCCACATAAATAATTCCCTAATCATTCCCTGTTTTGATTGTGGTTGGGATGACTGGACTTGGTTTACTTGACTTTTTTGAAGTGATTTCGGTTCAGTCAGTCTAGCTTTAGCGCTGAAAAAAAATCGCTCACCCTTCCCGAAAGAGTGGGTGATAAGTTTTTTTGAGCATTTTGAGCATTTTGAGCATTTTGAGCATTTTGAGCATTTTGAGCATTTTGAGCATTTTGAGCATTTTTAAGGAGAATTTTTCTGAAATTTGGTGAGCCAGCAACCGAATCAGGTTTTTAAGATTTTTGTCCGTAAACCAGGATTATGCTCTATCTTTTTTTGCGGTTTTGCGGGGCGGATGGTTGACAGACTTAGGGTGAATTAGTAAAAATAATAATATCCAATATGTTTCACGTTCCAGGAGAAATCGCTCACAGAAACTCTAAAAAAAAGGTAAAAATTAAAGAATTTAAACAATCTATAAAAATTAAAAAATTGAGCTAAATAACTGATCTAAACAAAGGTGAATTCAGGGAGAAAGTCGATTTTCACTGTAAAATTCACCAATGCGGGTGAGTTTTTTAGGTAGAAAGAGCAGAGCAAGCCAATTTCTCTGCTCTTTAGTGTTGTGCGACTTTGTGCGACAAGGATGATATGATATCTGTTGTTGGACTAGAACCGCTAGATCGCGTCTGATTATCAGTTGTGAGATGAAAACAACGAAAAAAACGAAAAAGATGATCGAATTCCTCAAAACAAGATTAATCCCAATCAATGTGGGCAATTAATTTGGGCAATTAGGGAACTGGTTCTGTAAGCCCGGTATCGGTGACAACAACAATATGTTGTTGGAGGTGAAAGTGAATCCAAAAGAAGACTCTGTACTCCATTCTACTGCTGCATCTGAACGATCGCCATCTCACCATGATGGTAACCCTGACCAG
Source organism: Planktothricoides sp. SR001 (assembly GCF_001276715.1). Taxonomy (GTDB): domain Bacteria; phylum Cyanobacteriota; class Cyanobacteriia; order Cyanobacteriales; family Laspinemataceae; genus Planktothricoides; species Planktothricoides raciborskii. The sequence goes on from NZ_LIUQ01000010.1 coordinate 134,276, forward strand.
TCATGGTTACAGATATTTTATGAGTATTTCCCGGCGATCGGCTTCACCCTTGATGCCACAGGAGTTATCTGCTGGGCGAATTCATTCGCGGAAAAATCCCTGGGTTATCTGGATGAGGAATTAGTGGGCAAGCGGTTTGGGGAGATCCTGGTTGCCTCAGAATGGGATCTGTTCCCAGAGGAAATCAATCCTGATTTAAATCCAGTAGGTGTAGTCAGAATTTTCAACAGTGGTCTGAGAAAAAAAGATCGGAGTATTTGTTGGGTAAAACTGACTGTGCGCCCGATCGCTACTAAGGTAGAATGCGGCAATCAGATCCCATTATCGGCGCCGTTAAGTTCTCCAGGAATTTCTCCAGGGATTTCTCCAGGAATTTCTCCAGGGATTTCTCCAGGGATTTCTCCAGGAATTTCTCCAGGGATTTCTCCAGGGATTATTTTAGTTGTGGGTCAGGTTTTGGGTGAGGAAATTCCCCCAGCAAAAGATCGCAGTTTATGGCAAGAAAAATTAGAGAGATCGCTGGCTTTACTGCAAGGGTTGATCGAATCTAGTCCCAATGGCATGATGCTGGCAGATAGTCAGGGGGAAATTATCGCCTGCAATGAGCGATTTCGCCAACTTTGGGGACTGTCCACGGGATTACAACATAGCTCATCCCAGTCTGAACTTGAGGCGATCGCGGCTCAATTAAAAAATCCCGAAACTTTTACCCAAAAAATTCAGCAATTATCGACATCTGATGGGTTCGCTGATCAATTGCTGGAATTAAAAGATGGTCGAATTTTTGAATTTTCCACCCAACCTCAACGCTGGCAAAATCAAATTGTTGGCCGAATTTGGATCTTTCAAGATATTACGGAGCGATCGCAGACTCAAGCCACCCTCAAATTTACCCAATTATCCATAGATCGCACGGCGGAAGCTGCCTTTTGGTTATCCGCTGACGGTCGGTTTTGTTATGTCAATGATGCCGCTTGCCGTTCCTTGGGATATCGGCGAGAACAGCTATTAGAAATGACAATTTTTGACATTAACCCCGATTTGACAGAAGCCGACTGGCAACAACAATGGCAAGACTTAAAGCAACGGGGATTTTTTCATTTAAAGTTTCATACCCTTTCAGAAAAAGGCACCACCACCCCCTTAGAAGTCACCGTCAATTATGTAGAGTTTAAAGGGGAAGCTTATGGATGTTCTTTTATTCATCAAATTTCCCAAGGCAAGGAAAATGATTTAAGCCGACGCCAACAGCAAGAACGACAAAAAATCCTCAGCCAAATAGCTACTAAAATTCGTCAATCGCTGAATGCAAAAGAAATTTTGCAAACCACGGTGGATGAAGTTCGCCAATTATTAAATACCGATCGCGTCATCGTCTTCCGATTTAATCCCGATTGGAGTGGTCGGGTTATTGTGGAATCAGTCGTCTCCGATTCGTTGGCAATTTTAAACGAAAACATTCTCGATACATGCTTTGAAAACCGCTATATTGTCCCGTATCAAGAAGGTCGCGTTAAAGCCACTGAAGATATCTATACAGCGAATCTGACTCAATGTCATCTGGATTTATTATCGCGGTTCCAGGTCAGAGCAAATTTAGTGGTGCCGATTCTCTTTAATCAAGCAATTAACCATCAAGCAATTAACCATCAAGCAATTAACCATCAAGCAATTAACCAGTCATCTTTAGAACAGCAAAAAGAACAGCAAAACATATTACAAAAAAACCAATCAAAAGCCGATAATTCTAAGTTATGGGGTCTGTTGATTGCCCATCAATGTCGCGGCCATCGGCAATGGCAATTGTGGGAAATGAATTTACTGCAACAATTAGGGGTTCATGTGGCGATCGCAATTCAACAATCCACTTTATTTGAAAAACTACAAGCGACAAACAAAGAGTTAGAACGCCTTGCCAGTTATGACGGTTTGACCCAGGTAGCTAATCGCCGTTTATTTGATACGTTCTTACAAAAAGAATGGCGACGAATGCTCAGAGAAGAGTCCTGGTTATCCTTAATTTTATGCGATATTGATTACTTTAAACCTTACAATGATACTTACGGACATTTAGCCGGGGATAGTTGTTTGCAACAAGTGGCAGCAGCTATTAGTTCGGTGGTCAAACGTCCCGCTGATTTAGTCGCCCGTTATGGGGGCGAAGAGTTTGCGATTATTCTGCCGAATACCCACTTGTCCGGTGCCATAGAAGTTGGGGAAAAAATTTGCACTCAAATCAATCAGTTGAAAATTCCTCATCAGGGGTCTTTAGTGTCTCATCAAATCACACTCAGTTTAGGAATTGCCAGTATTTTTCCCCGTGCCGGTGAATCACCCACTATTTTGATTAATGCCGCAGATCAGGCATTATATCAAGCCAAAGAACAAGGGCGCGATCGCATCTGCACGAACAAAGTTTCTTATTTTTAAAAAAAATCTCCTGATTGTTACTCCGCGAGCGGCCATCTCGATCCGGTGGACTTTAGGCTGGGCTAGATGGTGGACTTCTAACCCGCTGATTTTCCTCTGATTTCAGGCAACCGGATCTAATCCCGATCTAATTTAGTCGAATCTTCCAGAATTTTCCAGAACAATTAACTGTCTGGGGATATCTTTGATAAGGACAGTTTAAATGTAAGTCTAAATTAAGTCTAATTTAATTCTAAATACAGTGGGGAGTGTAAAACCGATGAGATTCTCTTGGCGTTGGTTATTAAGTCTTGGATTCATGGGATTATCCGTAGCGGTTTGGATCAGTCAGCCTGCTTTATTAGCCAATAGTGCCAGTCAGCCTCCATCCCACCAGGCACAATTAGCAAATCCCGGAACCTTTAACCCTTCTGGTAAATTTGCCCTGGTCAAAACCCTGGACGACTCAGAACAAGGGCATATCTCTAGAGTCAACGACCTGGCGATTAGTCCCGATGGCAAAGTGCTCATTAGTGCCAGTCGAGATAAAACCATTAAACTCTGGAATCTAGAAACCGGCAGATTGATCGCCACCTTAGCCCAAGATGCTAAAGAAGTTTACTCCGTGGCTATTTCTCCCGATGGGCAAACTTTGGCCAGTGGCAGTGCTGACGAAACCATCAAAATTTGGAAATTGAACCTCAGCGAACTGGCAATCAATTCCGAGACTCCCGTGGCTTCCTTGGAGTTCACCAAAAAAGCCCACGACTTCGGGGTCAGTGCAGTAGCCATCTCTGCCGATGGGCAAACCCTGGCAACGGCCAGCCCAGATAAGAAGATTAAATTATGGAACCTAGCCAATCTCGAACAAAAAGATGAGCTTAAAGGCCATAAAAGCTTTGTTTGGGACGTTGCGTTTAGTCCGGATGGTCGCAGCTTGGCCAGCGCTAGTTACGATCAAACCGTTAGAATTTGGAACTTAGGCAGAGGGTTTCGTAAACGGGAACTGAAAGGTCACGAGTCCCCAGTTCTCTGTGTGGCGTTCAGTCCTGATGGTCAAATGCTGGCTAGTGCCAGCAACAATGGCACGATTAAGTTATGGAATTCCCGCACAGGTCAAGTGATTAGTACCCTGGCCAGACATACTTCTACGGTGATGTCCCTGCAATTTAGCCCCGATGGACAATATTTAGCCAGTGGGGGTGCAGATAATGCGGTGAAAATTTGGAATCCGACTAATGGTGCGGTTCTGGAAACCTTGTCAGGCCATATTAATCCTGTGACAGCGGTTGCTTTTACCCCCGATGGTAAGACCTTAGTGAGTGGTAGTGCCGATCGCGCAATTAAAATTTGGCGGCGTGGGGCAAATTAAACCTTGGATTGAGCAATCATCAATAACTAAGAAACGAACTAAGAAAGGAACTAAGAAAGGAACTAAGAAAGGAGAAACCATGACTAATTCATACTCTGAAAGCGATAAAGAATGGTGGGCGCAACAATGGGTTGATTTATTAAATTCTTATCGGTTTAAAAAGCGTTTAGAACGAGGGCGTCGCTATGCGATGGAAGGAAATGTGCTATCCATTGACTTTTCTGAACAAAAGATCATCGCTAAAGTCCAAGGCACTGAATCCGAGCCTTATGAACTCTCTTTATGGTTGGATCGGTTTACGGAAGAAGATTGGCAATATGTGGTAAAAAGCTTATCGGAAAGAGCGATATTTTCCGCGAAGTTATTAGCCGGAGAAATGCCTGCTAATATTGAGGATATTTTTGCGGCCAATGGCTTAAGGCTGTTTCCGTTTAAATTATCAGAAATTCATTCTCGCTGTAGCTGCCCGGATAAGGCTAATCCTTGTAAACATATTGCAGCGGTCTATTATTTGTTGGGCGATCGCTTCAGTGAAGACCCATTTTTATTATTTCAATTGCGCGGTCGCAGTCAAGCAGAACTGATTGCAAAATTGCGTGAAATTCGAGAGATTGAATCCGCAGACAATCCCAATGATACTGATAATTTTATCGAAAAAAATCAGGTAAAATTCGCTCACCCACCCCTGGATTTAGAAGAATTTTGGCAATACGATCAACCCTTAGATTCTGGCTTAGTGGTCATTGCCCCTCCACCAAGTAGTGAAACGATTTTAGATGTGCTAGGGCCGGTGGGTTCTTCGGTTGTGACGGAGTATTTGCAAACAGTTTATCCTCTGATTAGTCAGCAGGCAATGCTCGCGGGATTAAATCGAGAGAACTAATAGAGATTCCTGACTTTCATACCGGCATGGTAGATCCCGGTATGAAAGTCAAAATTTTCTAATAAAAATCCCCGATTCAAACTAGCGGATTAATGGGTAATTTTTCTCACAGAACCAATGGCAAGTTAAAAATCCCACATGACGGGATTATTATCTAAATGCTGAGTTACTGTGCGTCCGATGGCATCAATTTCTGCTAAAGCTTCGGGGGATAATTTGACCGATGCGGCTTTGGCGTTGGCGATCGCTTGTTCGGCATTTCTTGCCCCAACAATGGCACAAGTTTGAGGTTGAGCAATTAACCACGCTAAAGATAACTGAGCTAAGGTACAATTGTGGCGAGCCGCGATGGGTTTTAATGCCTCTAAAGCTTGCTGAACTCGCTGATAGTTGTCTTTCTGATAGAATAGTTTATTTTTTGCCCGATGATCGCCTTCGGCAAATTGGTGGTCTGGGCCAAATTTGCCTGTTAATAATCCCTGGGCTAAAGAAGAATAAGCGATGATGGCAATATTCTGTGCCACACAATAGGGCATTTGGTCGGTTTCTACTTGTCGCCAGAACAGAGAATAAGGCGGTTGTAAACTATCAATTTGGCCATATTGGGCGGCTTCTTCCATTTGCAGACGAGAAAAGTTAGAAACGCCAATGGCGCGAATTTTTCCTTGTTGTTTGAGGTCATTCATCGCCCGCATTGTTTCTTCGATTGGCACAATTTCGCTGCCAAAACTGCCCGATGGCCAATGAATTTGATACAGATCGATATAGTCAGTTTTCATATTTTTTAAAGAAGATTCGCAGGCTTTGATTACTTGGTCGTATTTCAGATGATTGGCAAAGACCTTGGTGGCATAAACAACCTGCGATCGCACATCGGACAATGCCTCCGCTACGATTTTCTCTGAATGACCATTGCCATAAACTGCGGCGGTATCGATGGTAGTAATTCCCGCATCAAATGCCGCCCTTAATGCTTGAATGCTCTGGGAATCTTCAATCCCTACCCACATGGCTTTACCGGCTTGCCATGTCCCCATAATAATCGGGGTAATTTTCAGATCGGACTTGCCTAAAGTGCGCGTTTCCATGTTGGCCTCTTTCCTGATATTTTCCTGCTATAATTTACCCTAAAATTAATGAATTTTTGGCAATAGCCAACAATCACCTACAAAAATCTAGTGATGGAACTAACTGCTACATTAAAAGAATGGGCGGTAGCGATCGATGCCCTAACCCAGGGTAAAACGATTTTGCTTCTGCGTAAAGGGGGAATTCACGAAACCGGAGGACGGTTTCAGGTCAAGGGCGAGAAAGTTTTACTCTATCCGACATTCGAGCATCAAAAACCCGAATTACTTAAATCAGCTTATGCGGAGCAAATCAACCCGGTCGAGTCAACTGGACATCCCCAAACTGTCAAGATTACGGCTTGGGCGGAAATTACAGATATTTTCACCCTAAAAACTGACCAAGGGGATGCAATTTTAACTGGGTTATCGCCGTTTCATATTTGGCGCGATCGCCTGATCCGCGATCGATTTAACTGGAAACCGCACCAACCCCTCTATATTTTATTGTTACGCGCCTACAAACTTGCCGAAAACCAGGTAATTTCTGACCCTAAACAATATGGTGGTTGTCGGTCATGGATTGACTTAGCCCAACCCATTTCGCTCAACGGTTCCCAGCCAGTTTTAGACGAATCGACTTATCAACAACTTGTGGAGCAAATTCGCCCAATTATTCTATCTAATTAAAAAATAACCCAAATCTGAGTATTTCCCTATTTTTTCATTACAGCTTATCGAGTGCTACTGAGCGAAATTGGAGTGAACAGAGATTATCAGTGGTAAAACTGAAGCCTATAAGCCATAGCCTATAAGGGTTTAGGCCAAGCGGATGATGAGACTCGAACAGAAAGCCAAAGTTCGGGGGGCAAGAGAAATTCCCACTTAGCCGGGGACTACCGGGGGGATTAAGCACGGCATAACTTTCTCCCCTCGAATCTCCCCTCGAATCTCCCGACTTGATAGCTAAGAACCCCCTACAGCAGAGACTTAGCAGATTTAAAAAACCAATGTGGAAACCCTGATAAATCTGGCAAGTCTTACTCTGATTCTGAAGCCGTGGCGATTCTCAACGCGATCACCACTGACCGCTTTACCTCACCCTATGCCTATATCAAGCATTCTTACTATGCTGAGTTTTTAAAATTTATGTTCCTGACCGGGGTTCGACCGCAACTGGCGATCGCTCTAGAGTGGGAACAAATTTTCTGGGAACAGGACCTGCCTATCAAGATTTACTTTGACCGTGCCTACACTTACAGGATTCTCAAACCGAGTAAAGGCGATCGCAACGGCAAAAACATCTCGCGGATTTTGCCGGTTAATTCTGAACTGGCAGAATTGATCATGGCAATTCCCAAACGAGAGACGATTCACCGGGAGCCTAGAATTTCCCGTCATCTCAAAACAGTCAGCCGGCCCCACTACCCTAACCTAGTTTTCCCATCGCCCCGTCGTTGGTACATCGATATTGGTAATTTCACCAATCGGACATTTAAGCCGGTCGTTGAGTCACTGGTAACAATGGGTGAGGTCAGCGAGTATCTGCCTACATACCATTCCCGTCACACTACCCAGAATCGGTGGTTAGAGTCTGGGATGTCGGAAGAAACGATCGCCGCATTACTGGACACATCCCCTGAGATGATCAGGAAACACTACCGCAACGATCAACGATACCGGGAAAATTTAGCCCAAAATATCACCTTGCCAGAGTTAGGGGATTAAGTTTTTGCATCAGCCAGTAAAAAATTTAGCCACCTTGCCGGAGTTAGGAAATTAAGTTTTTGCATCAGCCAGTAAAAAATTTAGCCACTTTGCCAGAATTAGGGGATTAAGTTTTTGCATCAGCCAGTAAAAATTTTAGCCACCTTATAGGGCAAAATCAGCGGGCATAAATTACAAAGTTGTAATGGCACTAGGTAGACTTGATGTGGCTACTTAGTGCCATTTTGTGCCATTTTAGGCCACATTAGGCCACGATTTTGGGGAAAAAACCTGTTTTTTAGGGTTAATTAGGGCTATTTAGGGCTATTTGTGGCATGACGTGGCTACTTAGTGCCATTCAGTGCCACTTAGTGCCATGTCAAGCCACGTCATGCCACAAGCTGTTAAACCACGTCAGAATTAAACACTTAATCTGCCAACGGAAAAAAGAAAATCTGAAATTTTTTCTCTGGTTTTAGCGGCCAAAAATTTATCAGCGAGTAGCTTTTGGTTTTTTTGAACCCTTAAGGGTTTATACGTCGAACGTCAGGGGAAATTGCCATGATTCGCCCCCTAGGTAATTTTTTTCTGGCAATGCCGGGGATGGTTGCAACGTAGATGTATCAACCAAATTGCATAGAGGTTGTCAGGTACAGAAAGTCACCGTAGTGCAATTTGCGACCCTTAAGGGTCGCAAATTATCGAAGTGTTCTACAGCAACTTTTCACACCCGGCAAAAACCTGCAATTTAGGGGTATTGATTCTCAGACCGTGCGATCGCTAAATCACGGTGATATAAGTTGACCTGATAGTAAAAACCGTAGCGGGCAACCAAAAAACTTATCAAATCATTGCCACCGCCACCGCCATTGCCACCGCCACACGGGGTGACAAGTTTTTACATCACCCAATGGCTATATAAACGCTGAAATTGTTGTATGGTGCAAGTTACAGGCTTATTGAAAATAATATCAAAAAGTAAAAATGCTTGCTGTATATACATTTTGCTACTGCTTCGCCACACAAGGTGACAACAGAATGGTTAAAACACTAGGGATGGGCAAAATAAATGGTTAAAACAGTAGGGATGGGCAGAATGACATTTTTGCCACATGAAACGGGACAACGCGGCCCCGCCACACGGGGTGACAAATTTTTACATCACCCAATGGCTATATAAACGCTGAAATTGTTGTATGGTCTAAGTTACAAGCTTATTGCAAATAATATTAAAAAGCTAAAACGCTTGCTGCATATATATTTTGTTGCACCATCGCCACACGGGGTGACAAAAACCGTAACTGCTACCGTAACCGCCACCGCCACCGGCCCCGGTTGCCACCGCCAAAAATCAAACCTTGACAGTCCAGATGTGACATTTAACTTTCCGTGCCACGTCCCAACAAAAAACCTACCCGGTTAGGGGTAGGTCATTGGTCAGCGATCGAGCGTTGCGGTTATGCCGCGTCAGTTTCATCACAAGATATCAAGTCTAGTAGCGTAATTCTGATCGGGTTATGACGATCTTCTAGGCAAGCATTTAATGCTGTAACAATCGTGCCTAACCGATGACCGTCAACCCTTGGCATGACTGTTTTGGATCTTAGATGCGATATAGAACTTGGCTGTATGCCAGTTTTTTCAGCCATCTCAGATGTCTGAATTTTGTATTTGTCCATTATCTCAGCAAGGTGCCAACGAATAAGCATTGATGAAAAGTAGTAAATATCTGCCATCTCTATTAAACCCTAATTGGTTGGTACACCGTTATTGTAGCATAATGTCTAATAAAGTTTAGATAGCATATTGCAAAAATTAGATGAGAGTGTTAATATCATTACATGACAAAACAAAGCAACCTTGCTAAGTAATGCCAAAAACGTTAAAACCCGCATCAACGCTAAGTTTCGCATACCAACGTTGACACGGGTTGTTCAAACACCTTACAAAAGGGGTTCTTTTATGAGAATAGCACAAAACCACGGGGGGCACGCGGTATGAAAAGACTGTATGTAACCCTCACGATCCGTCAGTTAAAGGCTAAGGTGTCCAGTCTCAGTCGGACTGCCTTCAAAGTCACTCGCAACTTTTTCCAGTCCAGACTAGGCATTGTCAAGCGGGACTGGTCACGGTTAACCAAAGCTGAAATCATCCAAGTTCTAGATTATTACTACGGTTCTTTAGTGCCTGACTTAGCAAAAACCTTGCTAAGTGATTACCGTTTTCAGGTAACAAGTCATAACAACTTCGAGAGCGTGTTGCCTAAATTACGCCGTGAGTCAGGTCAGCAGTGGCGGTTAATAGAACCAACCAAAAAGATAGATGAGTTGACCAACTCTGGTATTCCCTTATATTTGGCTCACTTCAAAAAAGTTTACCCCAAAAATTATCAACTGGACATCTGGGATAACCCAGATTGTTTTCTGGTAGTTGCTGAGATAGGTACAAACCTTTATATCTATGTGTCTCAGCAACGTTTTTACGTGCCTGAGTTTTTGGGACAAATCAAGCAAAAGTATGCAGAGTTAATGTTTGAAATCTCATCTCAGTTCCGTTCGGTTAGGGGTGAAAACGGGGTGAAAACGGGGTGCGGCTAGGTTTAGACAAGGTGAAAATTTTCACCCAGTATGAACCTAGCGGCACCTTTGCCATGATTAGATTTCAGCCATTTGCACCGAGTGAACCATTTTCACCCAGTGACCCGAAATTTACCCATTTGCACCGAGTGAACCATTTTCGCACCGAGTGCAGATTTTTGCACCATTACCGTTAAGATCATCAACTTTCGTACATCTGCATAGCAAGTTTAGAGGTATTTAAAATGTCCAATAATCAATGGGTTGAGATTGTAGCTAAGTTGACATTAGCCCGCTCTATTCTGGCAAGTGCCATTCTGGATATTGATAATGCTGTATGTGACATTGAACGCGGTGACTTAAGCCTATCAAAGCAGTCAGTCAAAATCCTAGAAACCATGATTGCTGACTTGATGGCTAACAGTGATGATATAGGGGAAAAAGCAGTATATATCCCTGACGTTTTCTTACAGTTAGACCGGCAATTCAGTCAGTCAACCACCCAGACAGAATCCCTAGAAAAGCTGAGTCAATCTGTTAGCGAGTCACTGGTTAACTGGAATAACTTTGATAGTTATCCCACTGCCAACGGTCTAAGCAGAAAGGCAAGCTAGTCACAGATAACAGATATTTGGTTGTTAAATTTATATCTGTTATTGTCAATTGCTGATTATCGTCATTTTAGTCAGCAATTAGCTATTGCATAGCACTTTCACAAGTGATTATCGCAAGTGTCAGTCAACCGGCAAATTTACGAAAATGTAAGGTCAGGTTTACATTTTGCAGAATGTCACCGACGGTAACATCTACTCGAAAATCAATGCCTGCTTATGATTGTCGGAAGTGTCCCGATTACCAGAGATGTAAGGTCAGGTTTACATTTTCCAAAATGTGACCGACGGTCACATCTGCTCATAGATTACTAGCCTAGGCAGTGAACAAATTTTCATTTTGTCTCTTTAATGGAAAGTAAAATGTCGCTCAGAGAGACAATTTATACCCAAAAATCAAAGTTAGTCTTGATTAAATAATAAGATTAAACTCTTTATCTCGTAAGCTTTTGAATAATTATACGGTCAGGCAAAATTAAAGTTAACCTTGAATCTTTTTGAGACATTTTGCAATCTTTTTTTAAGACATTAAAGTGTACGCTAACCGTACAGTGTGACCGTCGGTCACATACATAATCTTTATATATAACGATTATGTATAGGACATCAGATTGATTAGTCAGCTTGATTAGTCAGAATGATGCGTACATTTCTGTAATTTTGTGCTATTCTATGAAGGATAAATATTTTTAAAGGTGTGGTTTATCCCGTCTCTAGGCTTCACACACCAAGTTTAGAGACAAAAAAACCCGGTGTTATCAGCACCGAGTGGACAGTTAACTAGAATTAACTAAAGGAATCTTATATGAGAAATCTTATTTCATCAACTCTACAACAAAAATCTCAGTTTGTCAACCGGCAATCTACACATCAACCATTTGACTTAGAGCAGTGGGCACGGGATGACTGGGATAAGTCAGCGGCGATCGCGTTGTTTGACGCCAACGTTCAAGTTCTTGACGGAATGACGGCACTTGACAAGTTTCTCCTCTCTGACAAGTTGACCCGTGGCAACACTGGCAGAGTCAGTAGTGGCTATCTGAAAAAATACGATCATTTACGGCATGGTTGCTGGTTTGTACCTACCCTTAACCCGTTGGAAGATTTTGCAGAGGATTCTTGGGGATGTTTTAAGCCCGTAAAACCACGGACTTATCAAGAAGGCGTTAAGCTGAAAACCATCAAGTATGAGCACCCTGAAGGGATGCCCGTACAACCATTTTTCCTGAAACTCAACGAACTGGTAACAGAACCGGTCGCCCAACGGCACGGATTACCTACGCCAGAGTTTTCACAAACCAGTTATAGTCAAGAATTTTGGAAATGGGTAATAGCCAACAACTTACCCGTTGTCATCACTGAAGGCGTCAAGAAAGCCGCATCTCTGCTATGTGCCGGTTACGTTGGCATTGGACTACCGGGAATATGGAACTTTTCAGACGCCAGCGATAAAAATATCCCAGCATTTAAAACACCTTTAAACCCGCGATTACAGTCATTTTTTAGCCGATTTAAAAAGCTTGACATTACGATTGCTTTTGACTCTGACAGCAAAGAAAAAGCCGCCAAAAATTCTTATGATGCTGCGTGTAGACTAGCTAGTAAAATCACCTGGCAAGTCAACGAAAATGCAGTCGTCAAGATTGCTCAATGGCACCCTAGCTTAGGCAAAGGTGTTGACGATGTCATTAAACTTAATGGCATTGGGACACTTGAGACGGTTCTAAATTCTGCCTTACCATTGAAAGTGTCTAAGTTTAAAAAGTCTCTCAGCTTGACCTATCCTACTTTAAACCTTAATTGTAGATATTTAGGTCAAATTCCTGAGTTGCCAGCTAAGATTGTAGCCATTAAATCCCCAAAAAACACGGGTAAAACCCAGACACTTTCTCAGATAGTCAGTGAAGCCACAAAAGCGGGTAAAAAGGTGATTGCGTTAACTCCCAGAATCCAATTAGGGATAGACTTATGCAACCGTTTTGGGATTCAGTTCCTCAACGAGATGACCTCCGAAAATGACTGGTTAGAGGCTGCATATTTTGGCTTAGGACTGTGTATTGATTCCCTACATCCTAACTCTAAAGGCAAAATTGATCTAACACTTGATGATTCCTTTGATGACTGTATTGTTGTTTTTGAGGAATCCGAACAAAACGTAAATCACCTTTTACGCGCAGATACTCTTAAATCTAAACGGGCTGAGATTGTGACTCAGCTTAAATCACTCTGTCAAAGCGCGTCAAAGATTTATCTAGCGGATGCTGATATGTCTGATTTATCTATTGATTTTGTCAGAAAAATGGCTGATTTAGGTCAGTCGGATGTAGCTGTAATTCAAAATGATTACAAGTTTAATAAGTCTGAAGGTTGGGAAGTTTTTATGTACCAAGAAAACGGCCCGTACAGACTTTTATTAGAGTGTCAAACTCGCTTAAAGCAAGGTAAGCGGGCTTTTTTGCTATGCAGTGGTCAACAGGCAAGTACGTTGTTTTCTGCCCAAAATCTTGCCACTAGATTAGCACCTTATTGTCAGGGTAAGGTTTTAGTCATTGACTCTGATAATGCTAAAGACCCCAACCATGAAGCTTATGGCATAACCAGTAATTTGGGTAAGTTAGGCCAATATCAATTAGTCATTTCTACCGGCGTTTTAGAGACTGGCGTTAGCATTGAAGATGACTTTTTTGATTATGTTTTTTATATGGGTTCTGGCGTTCACTCTGTCCAGTCAGTCACTCAGTTTGTGGCACGTTATCGCCGGCCCGTTGAACGGCATATCTGGATACCAGAATCAGCTAAAGGTATATTTTTGAAATTTAATGGGAAAGAATCACTAGAAGGGATTAAGTATGACTTACAAACCAACAAAAAGAGATTGGAATCTTTTCTCGAAGATTTTGATGAGAAACTTAAACATTCTTTTGACTTATATAATCCAGCAATTGATGCTTACTGTGCGCTTATAGCCCGTAACAACATAGGGTTAAAAAATTACCGGGAAAATGTGGCATGGTTGCTAACATATGATGGTCATCGGTGCCATTACGTTGACCCTGTAAAAACTGTAGACGCTGAAATCAGAGAGATTAGAGACACTACTTATGATAAGGAAGTCAGCGAGATTGACTCTCAACCTATGACATCTGATGCAGAGCAGGAAAAACTTAATAACTCAAGAGCACTAACTAAATCTCAACGCCAAAAAAAACGCAAGGGTAATTTAGTAAGAACTTATGGCTATTGTTCTAAGGATTTAATCATGGCTGATGATGACGGTTGTTTTAGACCGTTACAACTGTTGTACTACCTAAACATTGGAAAAGCTTTTGCCACTTCTCACGATACCAAAATAGTTCAGACTTTTACATCTAAAACTCAGTGTCTTGACCATGAAATCAGCAAGTATGCAGTCAGTGTCAGGGTCAAATCTTTTTCGAGACTTTTTGATGCGGGCTTATCCGGGTTGCTGACGGGTGAAAATTTTAGTAAAGATGACCCTTTTCTCACTGATGTAGTTGCTAAGTTATGCCCGAACCAATTTAGAGAAACATTTGGCCGTGCCTTACCAGAAAAGACGGGCGATCGCATCAATGCCATTTTTGATCTCATTGGATACAAGAAAAAATATGCTGGCCGGGTGGGAACGGGAGCCGATGCTATCCGCCACTATTTTGCCGTGCCCAAATTTGACGGCATAGACATGGATCAGATTTTTGCTTTCTGGTTAGAGCGGGATATGAAGTCTCAGGAAATTTCCGGCACCGATGCCGGTGACTTTGCCGGGGAAATTTCCGGCATAGATGCCGGTGACTTTGCCGGGGAAATTTCCGGCACCGAGGCCGGGGAATTTTCCGGTGAAAAGCTATGGGCTGAAATTTGGGACGCCGTGGCTAACGACACCTTTAAGGATATGTGGCAAAAAGTCAAGGCAATGGGCGCAAAAATTACCAATTGGGTCTTTACAGAGCTACCAGAGTTAATCTCTCAGGTTGACCCAAATTTTGCCCTGGGTGATGACTTTGCCGGTGGCTATGTTGCCACCGATGTTGCCACCTGCGTTGCCACCTAATACGGGCATAATCACCGGCAACTATGTTGCCACCGATGTTGCCACCTGCGTTGCCACCTGCGTTGCCACCTATGTTGCCACCTAATACCTAAGAACCCCTGTAACCGATTTAGGTGACAGGGGTAAAAGCCTTGACTGGAGAGGGTTTGAGAGTAAGCGGATGGTGGGACTCGAACCCATGACATTCAGCTTGGGAAGCTGACGTTCTACCACTGAACTACATCCGCGTAATTTGGTGACTTTTGTTTCCAAAATCACACTAGAATCACATTATATAACCACAACCCCAGGATTTGTCAAGTAGGGCGGATTCAGATTCAGCGATCGCACCGCATCTCCCGCACCGCAGCACGACCGGATCTTGGAACTGACCTCTGGGAAGCGATCGCACTTTTCAGTCTGGTTTATAGCGGTTATTATCGTGATCAAGTACAGAGTTTTTCTGGATTCCCGCATATAGCCCTTTGGGTATGGGCTTCGCAAGGACGCGGGAATGACAGGTTTTTTTGTCCTTCATCACTCTGACAAGTGCTTTAAGCATTTGAGAGGTATAGTCACGGGTTTAAAGCCGTGACTACAAAGATATGGATGCTAAATGGGACAACAGCCAGCGACAACATTGCCGGGACAACATTAAGCAGTTTTCATGGTTGCTCGATCTTGCAGCAAGGTTTTAATCCCCGATTTTTCCAGAATTCCCAAAACTACTCCATTTTCATCAATTACTGGGAGTTCGGTGACTTTATATTCTTCCAGTTTTGTTACCACTTCCAATAAGTTTTGGGTGGATTTGACAAACTGAATATCCGCTGGTTTCATTAGGGCTTTTACCTGAGTAGTTGGCCATTCGTGGGTGGGAATATGTTTCATGTCATCTACCAACAGTTCGCCCATAAATTTGCCACTTTCATCGATGACTAAGAACTTGCGCCAGGGGTTTTTGCCAATCACATATTCGTTAGCAAATTCTCGCAAAGAAAGGTGAGCAAAAATAACTGGACTATCTGGGGTGACAGCATCAGCAGCAGTAAATTTGGTCAACTTATCTTGTACGTTGGCAGATTGGGCGGCCATGCCAGCATTTTGCAGCAAGAAGGCACCAATTAAGACATTCCAGAAATTGTTAAAGCTACCAAAGAATAACACCGGAATTAAGCCAGAAATAATCGCCATCCAGCCGAAAAATTGACCCACTCGTCCGGCAAATAAAACCCCTTTGTAGGGGTTGCCAGTGATTTTCCAAACCGCTGATTTGAGGATGTTGCCTCCATCAAGGGGTAAACCGGGAATTAGGTTAAAAGTACCAATGACCAAGTTGATGTAAGCTAAGAGTTGCACCACCGCCGCGATCGCCCCTGAAATATTGGTGAATGTACCAATGGCGGTGAAAATGCCAAATAAAATGAAGCTGACCAATGGGCCGGCGATCGCGACCCAAAATGCCTCTCCTGGGGTTTTGGATTCTCTCTCCAGGGTTGCGAGTCCACCAAATAAAAATAGGGTAATTGATTTAACTTCAATTCCCTGTTTAATCGCCACAAAGCTGTGTCCTAATTCATGGGCTAGAACCGAGGTAAATAACAACAATGCGGCGCATAATCCCAAAATCCAGGGTAAAATTATTCCTAAGTTAAATTGAGTAGCTAATTGACTGCCGTAGCTAAATGTGACTAAAGCTAAGACCAAAAACCAGGAAGAATTGATATAAAATGGGATGCCAAATAAATTACCAACTTTAAAACTGCCGTTCATAGTTATTTCCTCTTAATTCAGCTTGGCGAGGTGTTTTCTCGATT
>NZ_LIUQ01000024.1:0-24394 GCF_001276715.1 Planktothricoides sp. SR001
ATTGATGACACGCCCTAATAGTCTGGAATAATTATTACCATATATTGCCACAAAAATGTCGATTTTATTATATAATCAACCCTATTATCCCTAAAAAAACGGTTTCTGCCTTGTATCATGTTTCTCTTATTTCCATTAAAAAGGTAAAAAATGAGTGAAATAAACCAAACAAATAAATTAGAAAATATTGCCGAAATTATTGCCAGTTTACCCCGCCAAGAATTACTTGAGCGTTGCCAGACTGAAGCACAAAAGAATGAATGGCATAATTACAAAAAAAATCAGCTTTTACTGGCGAAAGCTTGGGAAGCTCAATTTATCATCGATCAGGGCGATCCGATTAATGATGCTTTGGAAAATCAAGAGATTTCTAAGCATCGACACGATATGCTTCAGGAGAAAGTTACTCTTTATAAATGCCAATGGGAACTGATTAAAGCCGCTAATCAATATGTGGAAAAGTGGTATAATAGGATTTACGAATTTCTCAGCAAAGTAGAGAAAAAATTTTTGCCTCCTAAACGGAATCATTCCGGTGACGACGGAGTGGGAAAATACCCGTTTGACTCGGCGTTTGACTTATTTGCAGAAATTCTTCGGGAAGAAGTAGAGGGGAGTTTTTCCTGGTGTTTAGAACCTTATTATGAAGTGCCGGTAAAGAAGTGGAGAGAAGCCAGCAAGCTGTTAATAAACAATCTGGAAGCAGCAGATAATAATGGAGTTTCTCCAAAACTTAAACCGACGGAAATAGAAAACTTTAAAAATAAGCTAGTTTGGGGTAAATTAGGTTTTTCCTGGTTGGGATTTACCCTGCTGGTTTGTCAATTTGTCGCTATGCGCGATTCCGCGAAGCGGATCCCTTACGGGAATCGCGTCTTAGCAGAGAAATTGGTTGCTTATAATCGGCAATTAGTAGAATACACAAAAGTTGGGGTGCGTGCGAGTCGCAAGGTTGGTGGTTTTGCTTGGAACAAAGGCGAAATTATGTCCACTTCCAAGACTGGTGGAACATACCATAAAAGTGAATAAAAAGCAAGTTTTTTTAACAAAAATTCAAATCAGGTCAAAAAAATTTTCGCCTCAGCCAACGTCCTATATCTTGGCAAAGAAAGGTAGGAATCCATCATAATGTTGCCTACCATCAACCAAGCAATCAGGAAGTTTGTTTATGAAATTTAACCCACGAAAAACCCTGTTTTTCCCTTCTATTTTAGGGGCAATATTATTAAGCGGACTTGCCTCTACAGGGGGAGAAAATGCAGTGCAGGCAATACCTCTGGCAGAGAACCCAGCGGTAATTAGCCAAGTAAACGAGCCGCCACTCCAGGGATATTGGCAACTGGATATCAATGTAACTGCTCAAACTAACAATTACTCTTTGTCTAAATATGAAATTATAGCATATTTTGAGCAAACTGGTTCTGAGTTTTCCGGGAAATTTTTTAGAACTAATAATAACGCCTGCCGAGAAACAGAAATATCTGGAACTATTGAAGGCGATAAAGTTGAATGGACGGTTTTTTACACGGGTTCTTGTTGTGGCGGGGCAAGCATGAAATTCGAGGGGGTTATGGTTTCTCCCGATCGCATTGAGGGAAAATTATCACCTGTGGGCAATACTCCGCCTAACTGTAGCCTTTGGTGGGCAGATGTAGTGATAACTAGAGCCAATTATTATTGGCGGTAGCAGTTATAAACCGGGTTTATTGTAGGAATAACAAATTATCTTTGCATTATCAACAAAAACCCGGTTTTTGGCCGATCCAGAGAGAGCATCTATCAACCCGGTTTTTTCCCAGATCAACAATTTATAGCACCACCCTTGACGAATTTTTGGGTAACAAGTATGATATATGTTGAAAAAAAAAATCAACATTGTGATTTACCTGCGTATTTTCCCGTAATACCCAGTTTTCGACCAACAAATACCAGAGCAAACTTATGAGTTGCAAGTAAACCAGGATCAAGTGTGGGAAATGTTAAGAAAAGTTGCCTTTAAGGAAATATCGTCGTGAAAAAACTAGCTGATGATAATGTAATATAAATACACGCTAAAAAAATATGCTAAAAAATCATGGTGTTGTTGACTTATGAATCAATGTAATCTTCAAGAAGCAGCCCAACAAGGGGATGTGAATGCGATCGCTACCCTGACGAACCTCCAGTTAGAACCCAAAGCCATTACCGCTAAGATTATCCTCAAAGAGGGTTGCTTACAGGTAATGCTGGAATCACCGGCAGTCCCAGATCGAGAAGGGCTGCTGGATTTCCTCTTAACATATTTGATGGAATTAGAAATCAAAAATATTACCAAATTCAAGTTTTACGGCAAACAAACCGATACTTTTGATTTCGCTTGGCAACAGGAAGTCGATCTAGAGGCACCGTTAGACCAATCCCAGACAATTGTCGAGCGGGAAAAACTGCTTGATTCAGCGTATTTATATGTAGATTTAGAAGTCAACTCTCAGGGTAATATATATAGTATCGGCTGGCATAATAGCCAAGCCGAAAATCTGGCTACAGAAGATTTAGAACCGGCTTATAAAAGTTTAATTGAATTCAAAGAAAGTGGTTGCTCAATTTGCGGTCACAACTTTCGGCGGTTTGACTATTCCTATTTAATCAAGGAACAACCGGATTTAGCTTCATGGCTGGTTATCGATACTCTGGAATTGTCAATTTTAGCTTTTCCACTGGCGCGATCGCACAAACTGGAAAAAGATTACAAGCAGAGTGAATTTGCGGTTAATAATCCCCTAGAAGATGCTCGCGCTACCAAGGAATTATTAGACCGAATTATTGAAGCATTGCTGGAGAAACCCCTCGCACTTCAGCAGGCATATAGCTGGTTACTCACTTGTGGCACAGAAGAAAGCGATCGGGCATATCAGCAATTTTTTCATATTTTAGGTTTAGAAGTTAAAGAATCTCCCAAATTGGCAGATATCCCAAAAGAAGCGATCGCGAATTTAGACCCGGATTATCTACAACAATTCTGGTCAGAATCCGCCACCAAAGACTTCGATCGCCGTTTATGTATGGCCGCTTTAATTGCGGGCAATTATGAGAGCAATACCACGGAATCAGAAAGAGTTTTTTCCGGTTGGCTGACTCATTTGCCCGGATTTCAAGAAACCTGGGAAGGGGCAAAACTACTGCCTGATTACCAGAGTTGCTTAACTCGCTTTGGCATCGAAAACTTTCGGGGCAAACAAGAGGAAGCAGTCAAAGATATTTTACGGGGTAAGCGCCCTTTGGTGATTATGCCCACGGGGAGTGGGAAATCCGTATGTTATCAAATTCCAGCCTTGATGTTGTTTGAAAGACAACAAGCTTTAACCGTGGTAATTTCTCCCCTACAAGCACTCATGGCAGACCAGGTTAAAGACTTAGAAAACCAAGGTCTTAATTTCTGCACTTTTATCAATGGTAATCTTTCGGTTAAGGAGCGTTCCCAGCGGTTAAAGCAATTAAGGTCTTCTGATACTTATGGCTTGCTTTATATTAGTCCAGAGCAACTGCGATCGCCCAGTATTCGACTCTTATTACAAGAACGTTTACCCTCCCTGTGGGTAATTGATGAAGCCCATTGCATGAGTCAGTGGGGACATGATTTTCGGCCTGATTATCGCTATATTCCCAAGTTTATTCAGGAACTATATCAAAAACAGCCACTCCCGCTAATAGCGTTAATGACAGCCACGGCAAGGACTACGGTGCAAGAAGATATTAGCCAATTGTTTGCGGAATACAATCTAGCACTGGGTAGCCTGATTTCTGAATCTAAAACTAGAGAAAATCTCGACTACCGAGTGATTCCTGTAACTGGAAACAAAGATCGGCTTTTAATTCAGGAAGTGCAAAACTTTCTCCGTCAGGGGGGATGCGTTTTAGTCTATACCACAACTCGCAATAAGGCTGAAAACTTAGCCAAATTATTGAACGATCAAAATATCGACGCGAGATATTACCACGGTCAGCTAGGCAAAACTGAAAAAGAAGAAGTATTGCAGGCATTCAAAACAGGTGAGTTAAACATAGTAGTTGCTACCTGTGCTTTTGGGATGGGCATTAACCGCCCGGATGTCAGGGCGGTGATTCACCATACTATTAGCGCTAATTTGGAGGGTTATATTCAGGAGACAGGACGGGCTGGTCGTGATGGGAAACCAGCAAGCTGTACTCTTTTATTTGATGAAAATGATGCGGAAATCATATTTTCCATGCAAAGTCAGAATCAACTGAATGAGACAGACCTGAAAAATATTTTTATTTCCCTGAGAAACATTCGCGATCGCATCTACGGCAACCCATCAGATGACTGGTTTTTGGTGACAGTTAATGAAATTGTCCAGACTAGCGATTTGGATGAAAAATTTGCCAACAACGATCAATATCGGGAGATTAAGATTAAGGTAGCTCTCCAATATTTAGAAAAGTTTGGCTTAGTGGAGCGATCGGAAAATCTATCGGCTTACGTTCAGTTTGAATTGGTTGAAAAAACTGAAGAAGCGTCTCACCGCAAGTTTGAAGAGTACAGTCAGGGGAAAAATCTGCCGAAACCTCAGATTAAACTCTTCAAAAATCTGATTTCGGCAATGCACTTAGCGAAAGATTATTGCTATCAACAGGATCAACCAGTCTTGTTTGAGCGCTTGAGTGATGACTCTGGGATCGATCCCCAAGAGTTGCCCCGAAGAATCAGAGAGCTAAAAAAAGCCGAGGTTTGTTCAGCCAAAATCCCCCTCAGTTTTTTGCTGACCAAAGAAGTGAAAGGGGATGCGCTGATCAATTACAATCGCCTTTGCCAGCAAGAAGATCAACTCTTGGATGCACTGTTGGAAATTCAAGGAGAACGAGAAAGTATTCAAGTGAATTTGCGAAGTTTGGCTTCTCGCATAGATCCCGATCGCAGTAAAAAAATTCGGGCGACTAACTTAAGGGATATTTTAGAAGGTTGGCATACGCAGAAATGGGTTAGTTTGACCAAACTAAATCGCGACTTATTGTATTTAAATAAAATCGATGTAGTTGTAGATCGATTAGACGACCACAGAACTTTAGCCAGTACAGTCATAGAGGTTCTATACCAGAAATTATTCGGGAAGAAAGGCGCCCGTCTGCGGGTGGAATATGAACTAGAAGAACTGCTCAATGATGTCAATCAGCAAACATTTCTCCGCCGTACCGATGAAGCTGAATTATCCGCAGTATTGCGTTGGCTGCATCAGCGAAAAATTATCAGAATGGCTGATGGCGCGAATCTGTTTCATCAAGCCCTAAAAATCCGAATGATTAAAGGGGGAAAAGAAACCAGCATTAGTAGTGGATATCGCCAAATTAAAGCTTATTACGATCAGCAGAATCGCCGGACTCAGATTATGCTGAAATACGGGCAGACTCAAACACCAACGGCTCGCCAGAAATTAGTTGATGATTATTTTTGTCTATCGGAGAAAAAATTTAATCAAACCTACCCCGATCTTTCTGGGGAAGTTGCCAAACTTCCAGTAACGGAGGGTGACTATAACCGGATCATGGGAGATTTGAATTCGTCTCAAAAAGAAATTGTCTTAGCAGAAGACCCTGCTATCTTAGTCATCGCTGGGCCTGGTTCTGGTAAAACTTGGACAATTGTGCGGCGCATTGCTTATTTAGTTAAGGTGAAACGAGTCGATCCTGACCGGATTTTGGTCTTGGCATATAACCGCAATGCCGTGAGAGAATTGCGATCGCGATTGCAGGATATTGTCGGGGCGATCGCCACCCGATTACGGGTCTATACTTTTCACGGATTAGCCTTAGCGCTTTTAGGTTACACTTTAGGTGAAAATCAGGGTCAGAAAAGACTTACCCGTGATGAAGATTTTCAACAGCTAATCAAGGAAGCGTGCGATCTAATGGAGTTCGGAGACGAATCAGAGGAGTCTGATTTGGCGGATATCAAAGCGCGACGGATTCAGCTATTAGGTAATGTCGAATACATTTTTGTTGATGAATACCAAGATGTCGCCGAAGAAGAGTACCGTCTAATTCAACTAATTGCCGGACTGGGGGATTCTGAAGATGAATCGCGGTCAGTTCAAATCAATCTTTGTGTCATTGGTGATGATGACCAGAATTTGTATGAGTTCAGAAATACTAGCGTTAAATACATCCAACAGTTTGCCGATGAGTATCAGGCTAAACGCTTTCTCTTAACAGAAAATTATCGCTCTACCGAACCGATTATCGCAGCGGCTAATCATTTGATTAGTTATAACTCTAACCGTTGTAAGCAGAATCCTGAAGAACAAGTGCGGATTAACTCCCAACGGCAAGGTCAGGGGGGATTGCCTGTTTCTAACTTTATTTTCCAGGATTCCTTATCCCAAGCAGTCTGGGTGACAGAGCAAATTTTCTCTTGGATTCAAGAGGGAATTCCGGCAAATGATATCGCTGTTTTAGCTCGTGAGTGGGACAGTTTAGATCCCATGCGTCTGCTGTTAGAAAGAAAAGGCATTGCGACTTATGCCCTGAAAGGAGGAGGGGAAATCAAGCTAGTTAGAAATCGAGTGACTTGTCAGCTTATTGAGGAATTAAACAAAAACGAGAGAACTCCCATTTTATCGCCCCAGGAATCGGTACAAGATTGGTTTAAAGCTTGTTTTACCGATTGGAATCGTAGCTTAGAAGAACCTACTGTTAAAACCTTGTTAAAAATTGCCAGTGACTTGGACTTGGAACGAGGTTATAGTTCGGAAAACGAAGCGTCAAATGAGGCATTGCCGATTTCTTTTGGGGAAATTGTCATGGCTTTACTTGAGTTCAATAAGAGCGACGTATTCTTGGACGAAAATGCTGTCCTATTTACCACTTGTCATGGAGCAAAGGGACTACAATTTCGCAAGGTGATCTTACTGTGCGATCGCTTTAAGACATTCGCCAAAGAGATTTATTCCGAGCGCCGGGTTTTTTATGTTGCCATGACCAGAGCGAAGGAACAACTAATATTATGCTCCACTAATTCCAACCAATTTATCCAGGAAACAGATGTCAGTAGCCAAACTATAAATCTCGAACTCGAAAATTTGCCAACTGCTAATTTACCCCAACAGATCATCTATATAGATATGACTCCCAGAGATGTGAATTTAAGTTATGGGGTTAATCCTAAGCAACAGGAAATTGTCAAAAATCTGCGGGAAGGAGATCGACTTCAGATGCAAGTTAACAGGTATGGGAATAGTTGGGCAATTTTTACACAGCACGGCGAGGAAATAGGCAACTTATCAAGGGGGGCAACTGAGACATTAAAGAAACAAGAAATTCAACCTAATCAATTTGAATTTCAGCCCGGTGATGTGACAGTTAAAAGCATTTACCGACATTTCAAAATAGATGATATAACAGGAGAGATTCAGGAGGATTGGTTTGTGGTAATTCCTAAAATTCGCATCTGTAGATGAGGTTTTTTTACAACTTTTTTATGATTCCGACTTGAGCGGCTGTAGCGCCATGAAAAAACAGGGCTGACGATCTTATCAACAAAAACCCGGTTTCTGGCATCCCCAGAGTAATTGACCAATTTCTTGCCAACCAGTATCATGTTTGTTAAAATGTTGGAAAAAAAATCAACACTATGAATCATCTGCGTATTTTCACCGTAATTGCCTTGCTTTCTCTGGGGTCTACTGGCTGTCAATTTCTGCCCAACAGTCAAACCCCAGAAGCACCGCCAACGGAGTCAAATTCCTCTACCTCTACCACACCGCCTTCGGCCAACAAACTGCCACCAGAGCAAACTTATGAGTTGCAAGTCAACCGGGATCAAGTGTGGGGAATGTTAAGAAAAGTTGCCTTTACGGAAAACAGTATCGTCGTCTCATTGGAGGTGACAAATGGCAGCAGACAGGCGATCGAGTTAAGTGCCAAAGATGATATGTATCTTCAAGACAATACTGGTGGATATACTGGCAACCGATATAATTTATCGCCGCCACCGAATAACCCCACCCTCGTCATTCAACCGGGGACAACGCTCAGAGGAAAATTTGTTTTTATTGGTAGGTTAGCGCCGAAAGCGACTGAACTGACTTTATATATAAATGCCAGCACTCCTAGTTACAGCCAGGAAAATGCTCAACGTCCTAATATGCGTTTTCAAGGCATCTTTATTCGGCGGTAATAAGATGAAAAAACTAATCTTATGGCGCAATGTAATTGTGGCCTTATTTTTTCTGTTATCTGCCTCAGCTTGTCAGGGTTTTGGCAAAAGATATCCTAAAGTCACCACGGTCGAATCAGAACCGGTGCCCGTGACCACGCTCATTGAGGTTGAACCCGTGGCGACTACGACTTTCGAGGTGATTGGCGGAAATACCACCACCACTCTGGAGACTAGCGTTCAAACCGTTTCGACCACTGAGTTGAACTCAGAAGCGCAACCGACTACTCAAACCGAGGTAGAGACTCAACCCATTCCTACCACAGCGGTCGAAAGTGACCCTCCCCCGACTACGACCACTACCACCCCTCCCCCTGTACCGGAAAAGCCAGAGCCGGAACCGCCCACGCCTCCTCCTGTTCCTCCTGTACCCGTAGAGCCGTCTCAAGTAGAAACTGAGCCGGTGCCCGTGACCACGACAGAAGTTGAAGAGACTCTGACGGAATTAAACGCGGAAAGAACTATCGAAGGGATTAAAATTAATCTACAAGATAATATTTTATTTGAGTTTGATAAATACGCAGTTCGCTCGGTGGCTAAACCAACTTTGGCGAAAATTAATCAACTGCTGAAGCATTATAAAGACGCCCAGGTTTTCATTTACGGCCATACGGATAGTAAGGGCGATGACGCTTATAATCTCGACCTTTCTAATAAGCGAGCCGCCGCAGTGAAATACTATTTTGTAAATGTTTTCAATGAGGAGGCAACGCGCCTACAAACTAAGGGTTTCGGTGAAAGTAAGCCGATCGCGCCTAATAATAATCCCAACGGTTCTGATAATCCTGCCGGTCGAGAAAAAAATCGCCGAGTTGAGTTTATTATTAAAACCCAAACTCGGACCGTAGTGCGATCGCCTGGAGCAGATCCTTTTAGAGATGCGGTAAACTCCGCGCAAAATGCAGCGGTGTTAGTTCAAAATGCGAAAACGGCGGCAGATTGGAACAAAGCAGCGAACAAATGGCTAGAGGCGATCGAGCTAATGAAAGAAGTGCCGAAATCGAGTGCTAACTATCAGATTGCCCAGCAAAGAATCGGGCAATATCATAAAAATTTGGACTACGCCGAAAAAAAGGCTCGTTAGTAAATAATTTTTTATAAAAAACGCAGTTTTCTTCAATACAAATAACCAAATTTTTCGGTAATTATTTAGATATTTTTTCTCAACTATTTCGGTGATTACTCTTATAAACAATCATGTTTTATTACAATACACCTCTGGCAAACCCCCCTCGATCCCCCCAACCGTTCGCGTAGCACGTTGCGGATATATGAGGATCCACCGCCATCGGATGAGCGGTAATTTTGCCAGAATTGTCTACTATTTATGGTGTGGGGCTATGGTTTGCCGTCCCCCGCAGCGGCCTGGTTCCGTTAAAAACATTCAAACCCTGGCAAAATTATCCGATTTAAGGGGAGTTTGGTTGTCTGGGAGGTTCTGGGGTCGATAGGGATTTTACTTTTGTGAAAAATTAAATGTGCGATTTAAATGGGCGATATTTTGGCAGTTGATGTTGCACAAATTGTTTTTAACAACAGTATAATTTAATACAGATATTCAAAGAATTGCTATGTTTTAATAATAATCCTGTTAAAAACTCATAATAAATCTCAAAAAATATTCACAAATCAGGAGAGTGACTGACATATTATACTGAAGTCTAAAGGGGAAAATCTTTGGGGAATTTTAGGGTAGATAAGTCTTTTCAATTTTGTGGTTATAATATAAGATGGAAAAATTCCCATCTTATTAGATATTAGATGCCGGAACCGCTTTCAGGGTGTTTCCGGTCAAACAGCATAATTGATATAAATTTCTATTATTCATTTATTTTCACAAATACTGACTTTACTCACTGAATTAAATCAAATCTGGGATTCAGCAATCCGGCTATACAGGACTTGTGTACATATTTTTACGGAAACCCCCCAGGCAAAATAGACCTGATAAGATGATTGACTTCAATATTTCTATGGAAATGTATTATGGGGGTAAAGTCAATGATCCAAACTTACGAAAGTCGTCAGATGTGGCACAGCATTATTGGGAAAATTTGGCAATCAATGGATCTGAATCAGATTATTGCCACGGCAGTCGATGAACTGCTGATTTCGTTGCAAATAGAACGGTGTAGTTTTTTTTGGTATTCTCCCGAAACAAATCAAGTTCAAGTGGTTTGCGATCGCCTTCGGGACAAGGTGGACGCCGCGCCGCGATCGCATTATAACGGCGATGATTTGCTGGAAAACTTGGAAGCGTTTACCCTGGCGATCGCCTCTGGACAATGGGTGGTTAACCATGAAACCACATCGGCGATCGCTTCGAGGGACTCAGACTCAGTGGTCAAACCAGAGGTCAAACTAGAAAATCCCCATAGCATCCCCAAATCTAACCCGTCCTGTTTGTTCTTTCCCGTCAAAAGTCAGACCAATTTGTTTGGCTATATTGGCTGTTTCGATCGCCTCAACCGTACTTGGTCAAAGGCAGATATAGAATTAGTCCAATTAATTGCTCAACAACTAGAAATTGCGGTTCGGCAAGCGCATCTGTATCAACAAATTGAAAAACAAGCCCAACGAGAAAAACTGGTGAATCAAATCACGAGTCAAACTCGGCAAAGCTTTGATTTAACCGTAATTTTAAAGGAGGCGATCGCTCAATTATTAGCCGCCTTAGAGGTTGATCGTTGTATCGTTCATTTGGTAGAAGAGTATCAAAACAACCACGAATTATCCTGGGATAAAGAACAGCAAATCGCCTTTCGCCGACAGCATTTGTTTGAAGTTTGCCGAGAGCCATACCCTTCAACCATTGAAGACTTTGATACCCACGGGCCTTTGACCGAATGGGTCATTTTAAATCGCCAAGCTGCCAGCATTGCTGATATTACCAAAGATCCACGGATTGGGGCGGATAATCCTGAATATGCCGCCGCACAGATTAAATCATCTTTAGTCGTTCCGGTACAAGCTCATGGCAAACTTCATGCTATTTTGTATCTCAATCAATGCAATAAATTACGGAGTTGGTCTCCCCAGGATCAAGAATTAACTCAAGCCGTGGCAGATCAATTGGCCATCTCGATTCAACAAGCGGAACTTTACAAAAAAGTTCACACGGCCATGACGGTTCAGCAAAAAAAAGCCCAAGAATTAAAAGCCGCTTTAGAACAACTCAAACAGATTCAAAGTCAACTGATTCAGAGCGAAAAAATGTCTTCCCTGGGTCAGATGGTGGCGGGGATTGCCCATGAAATTAATAATCCAGTGAATTTTATTTATGGCAATCTTTCTCACCTAGATTGCTATAGTCACGATTTAATGAATTTAGTGAAACTATATCAAAAACGATATCCCGACCCAGGCGTAGAGATTTCTCAGTATATGGAAAATATTGACCTAGAGTTTTTGCAAGAAGATTTATCAAAAATTCTAGGGTCGATGAGAATTGGCGCCGATCGCATTCGGGAAATCGTGCTGTCATTGCGAAATTTTTCTCGCTTAGATGAATCGGATATTAAACAGGTGGATATTCACGAAGGAATTGATAGCACTTTGTTGATTTTGAAAAATCGCCTCAAAGGAAAACCAGGTTATCTGCCCATTGAAGTAGTGAAAAAATATAGTAAACTCCCCAAAGTAGAATGTTATGTTGGGCAATTGAATCAGGTGTTTATGAATCTGATTGCTAATGCGATCGATTCTCTAGAAGAGTATAATCAACATCGCGATCGCGAAGAAATTCGTCATAACCCGAATAAAATTATCATTGAAACTGAACTCCATTCTCAATTAGTGGTGATTAAAATTAAAGATAATGGGTTAGGAATTAAGCCAGAGATTAAGTCCAAACTATTCGATCCATTTTTTACCACCAAACCTGTGGGGAAAGGCACGGGCATGGGACTTTCCATTAGCTATCAGATTGTGGTGCAAAAACACGGCGGTTCTCTGAAGTGTATTTCTCATCCCGGACAAGGTGCAGAATTCATCATTAAAATTCCCTTAACTCAGCGTTCCTTATCCATTGCCTTAGTAAATTAATCTCCTAATCTCCACATTCACGGGTATGGCCCCTACCCCTGAATGGAGATAGAATTTCCCCTAGGATTCGATGACAGGATGCCTAACATTGTGCTGCTCGTCTTGAACCGTCTTTTCCGGCGATCGCTCAGTTATCGCTCAGTTCTAGGGATAAACCGATCCCTGACCCCGCACCGGAAGAAAAGCGATCGGGCAATTCTAGATCGTGTGTTGCTAGGTCTAGATCCTGGGGGATTTATTGAAACTCAAAAGTTGAGACCAAGCAATGGCCGATCTGCAATTAGGTCAGTCCATCAGCAGCAAAAAAGCTTAATTCTTGGTTTAGTCTAGACGCGGGTGCAAAGATTGTGTGAATTTTTCTCAATTCAGTAGAGATCGACCCCTCTATCCGAGGTTGAATGGGATCAAATCAGTCATTATAGAGAGGTGCGTTACGAAGAGTGGCTATTTTTAAGAAGCAAGTATGCCAAATCGCAGCAAATTTCACTGGTATCGCTATTTACCCGTCTGGATCATCTTGTGCTTCGGAGTCACCATGTCTGCGATCGCCTTCATATTGGTCTGGAATTGGGAAAACAGGCGCCGGGATTATGAATTAAGTCGCCGAACCGAGGCGATCGCCAGTACCTTGCAGCAAGACCTAGACTCTGATTTAGAAGCGATCCGCACCATTGGCGATTTTTTTAGCGCATCGAGCAATATTGATGCATCTTTTTTTCAACGCTTAGTACAGCGACCTTTGTCTCAGCACATTAGTATTGAAACCTTTATGTGGGTGCCTCGCGTCACAGATCGGCAACGATATGATTATGAGGCGAATTTTCAGGAACAAGGAAACCCGGACTTTGCGATCCAAGAAAAAAATGATCGGGGTGAACTGGTTTATTCTTCTGAGCAATTAGAATATTTTCCCATTTCACATATTCAACCAATTCACGGAAATCCCAATATCTTAGGATTCAATTTGGCGTCAAAGGAAGTTTATCGCCAAGGCTTAGAAACCGCTAGGAAAAAAAAGCAATTAATCATCACTGAATTAGTTCCCTGGGAGGCAAACCTAACCACAAAATTGTCCCCAGGGTCAGGGCGATCAGCTGCCGAATCCCCCAACTTAAAAGCCTTAGCCATTCAGCCTATTTATCAATCAGACCCGGACAATTTCAGTGATCCATCGGACGATGAGTTACAGGGTTATATTGTCGCCGTATTGCGAATTCAGAATTTATTTGATGATAAATTTAGAGGGTCTATGGTGCAAAATCTCAATGTGTATTTGTGCGATTCATCCCCCAATAGTGCTAGAAATATTCGCGCAAATTTTACCAGTGTATTATTATCATTTTATGAATTCAACTATTCCAGTATTGGTCGGTTATTGGCGGGAAATAAATGCCCTTTTTTGGAAAACGATCATCGCCGATATGAGTGGCTGGAAGAGGAGGGTAAAGAAGGAGTTAGGCATCAAATTAAAATTGCCGATAAATCCTGGAATTTGTATTTAATTTTAACCGAAGAATATCGACAAATTGAAACGAAACATTGGCGTTCTTCGGCTACTTTGATGATTGGTTTATTATGGACTTTAATCCCCGTGACTTATATGGTGACTTCCATGAGTCGGACGGCTCAAATTGAAAAGCTGGCTCAAGAACGTGCGCGACAAGCGGAACAGTTGCAGCAAGCATTTCAACAATTAGAGATTGAACAAAAAAAGTCCGAACGTTTGCTGCTAAATGTCCTCCCGGAACCGATCGCTCAACGGTTGAAACAGAAGCCGGAAATTATTGCCGATAGTTTTGCTTCGGTGACGATTTTATTTGCCGATATTGTCGGGTTTACTAAAATGTCAACCAGAATTTCTGCCCCTAAATTAGTGGAGTTACTTAATGAGATATTTTCCGCTTTTGATGAGTTGGCGATTCGTCATGGTTTAGAAAAAATTAAAACTATTGGGGATGCTTATATGGTGGTGGGAGGCTTGCCGGTTGAACGACCGGATCATGCGGAGGCGATCGCGGAAATGGCCTTAGATATGCAAGAGGCGATCGCCCGCATTGATATTAAACATCGAGAGGCGTTTTGTATGCGAATTGGCATTCATTCCGGCCCTGTGGTAGCGGGGGTGATTGGTACTCATAAATTTATTTATGATTTATGGGGAGACTCGGTGAATTTAGCCTCTCGCATGGAGTCTCATGGAATTCCCGGTTGCATTCAAGTGTCTGAAGCCACCTATAAACTTTTGCAGGATAAATATATTTTTGAAAAACGAGGTTCTATCCCGTTAAAAGGTCGCGGAGATATGACCACCTATTTGTTATTAACCAATAAAAAACAAATCGGTTCATCTAAGTCAAAGCACCGTATTTCATCAGAATTTAGTTAAATAATTATTATTTAATCAGGGAATAACAATGATTAATTAAATCTAGCGATTTAATAAAAAAATATCCTGTTAAAATAATCAAAATCATCAATTTTATGGCTAATATTATGGCAGCTATTCAAGATTTAATTGCCCAAATTCACGCCGAAGCCCAAAGAGAAGAATTTCCGCTCGATCGCCCGGTTTATGAATCTGCCGGTTTAGATCCCACTGCCCCGATTCTTTATGCGGGCAATTTGGCCAGTCAACTTTGCATTTTTGCCCGTGATTTAGGCAAGGATGAAGTGTCTGCCCAACAACCTCTATATGGGGCAGCCGGTCGCTTAGTCCGTCAGGGTTTATATCGGGCAATGTTTCACCAAGAACCCACCAGTCCCACGGATTTACAAAAGGTGTGCGATCGCGTTTTATTGACGAATACCGTTCCCTATAAACCCCCCGGAAATAAGGCTTATTCCACCGCAGTAAAAAAGCGATTTCGGCCTTTTTTAGAGCAATTATTGGTGGAACATTGGCAGGGCGATCGCATCATTACCCTGGGAAATGAAGCCTTTGAATGGTTTACTCCTTATGGCAAAAAAGGGGAATTAAGCGAATTTTTCTGCATTGGCGATCGCTACACCGCCAGCATAGAAGTCACCTTACCAGCCACAAATCACGCCAGCATCACGAGGCCAAAAATTGTCACCTTAATGCCCCTACCCCACCCTTCCCCACTCAATCAAAAATATTATGCTCAATTTCCGCAACTGCTGGCCGAACGGCTCAAAAATCTTCGGTTTGATGGTTGATGGTTAATGGTTGATGGTTAATGGTTGATCGTTGATGGTTAATGGGTAGGGATTCTATGGTTGATGGTAGGGGCGCTTCGGAAAAGCGCCCCTACAGACTGTTCAGTGTTGACCGTTGACGGTGATTCGTGATGCGTGATTCGTGATTAAGCTTCTAAGAATCAGGAATAATTGGTTTATGCAGAGAACATCGGCGGTATAGAGCTTTTTGCAGTAATTCTTTATACTCGCTATTGCTAACGATATAGGCACCAAACCGCTCTAGATGTGGGTTATTCATTTGGGCATCAAACAGGACAAATTGGCATTGACGCAATCGCTCAACTAACTTCACCATTGCCACCTTGGAGCCGTCGGGAATCTGATAAAACATCGATTCGCCAATAAATGCGCCGCCGATGACAATTCCCAGAATGCCCCCCGCGAGTTCATTTCCTTGCCAGGTTTCAAAGCTATAAGCCCAACCTGTGAGATACAGTTCCCAGTAAATGTCTTTGAGTTCGCGGGTGATCCAGGTAGTTTTCCGGTCAGCACAGCCCTCGACAACGGCGGCAAAATCTCGGTTAATCGCAACGGTAAAACGGTCTTGATTTAAAACTCGCTGTAAGGATTTAGGATAGCGAAACCGAGCATCCAAAGGAATTAAGGCTCGCTCACGGCTGGTGTACCATCCCAGACGATTGTCTGGACTATTGGCCATTAAGAAATATCCTTGTGCATATCCCTTAATGATCTCGGGAATATCAAATTGCATCGAAATAAACAGATCCTAGCTGCTACGAGGTTTGGCGATCGCTGTATTGCTGTATTTTAGTTTAACGGTCAATTCAAGATTCTGCCACGGGGCGATCGCTGCCTGAATGCCGACTCTTATGATAGATAAATGTAAAGATTGTTGCAGTTAGGTAGGGCAATGGCTGATCCAATTCCACCAATTACGTTACCTCCTGTGGAAAATCCCCAACAGGAAGGAGAATGGCTGAAAGATACATTACATCGTTGGCTAGATCAAGAATATCTACCAGAACCGGCAAATAAAGAAATTGCCCAACGTGCAGCCCAAATTTTTGTGCGGCATCGCATGGAGGGAGAAAATGATTTGGGTGAACTGGTGATCGCGATCGTCACCGAGATGGCGTCGTTTGATTTTTCTCAAAGTTTTTATGGCGAGTTTGCGATCGCCAACGCAGTCAGTGATTTACTCCTGCAAAGCTTAGGTATCAATACTTGCTGCGGGCTATAGTATTTGATTGACTAAATTCTTAGAAGTCAAAGCTGGTGGTAAAAGCCGGAAGCATGAAGACTGAAGCAAGATCAGGAGTTACACGCGATCGCCACGGATAGATCGTCCGTACCGATGGGTGATGGTTCGTGATTTGTGGAGATTCCTCGGTCTTCAGGCTTCAGACTTCACCAATCGGCAAAATTTACCAGCTTGACTTAACCACCCCAGGGAGAAGCCCTTGGTGCGCCATATTACGGATCGCATTGCGACATAGACCGAAATCACGATAGTAGCCTCTGGGACGCCCGGTTAACCAGCAACGATTCCGTACCCGAGACGGGGCACTGTTCCGGGGTAGGCGTTGAATTTGCCGGTGTATTTCCATCTTTTCTAGGGGGTCAGCCGCTTTAGCAAACTGTTCTTTCAGTTCTTGGCGCTTTTCCGCATATTTCTCAACGATCTCTTTGCGCTTCTTATCCCGGTTGATCATGCTCTTTTTGGCCATAAATCCTTGTCATCCAAAAAACACAGCATCTTCCATTATAGCGTATTTTTTTCGGTTTCGGCGCAGGGTGGATATTTTTTTTAGTCAGCCCATGCCGGCTTCTCGCGATCGCCCTTGCCGCTGCGGTGGCGTCATTCACCTTGCAGTTTACCTTGCATTCATTACGGCGGCAAAACCATAATTTTTTGACATCATTGCCGTCATTGCCGTCATTGCCGTCATTGCCGTCATTGCCGTCATTGCCGTCATTGCCGTCATTGCCGTCATTGCCGTCATTATCATCGGGCTTAGTCATCGGGCTTAGTCATCGGGCTTAGTCATCGGGCTTAGTCATCGGGCTTAGTCATCGGGCTTAGGCATCGGGCTTAGGCATCGGGCTTAGTCATCGGGCTTGCCACTGTTCCAGAATACGCCGAGATACTTTCCGGGGGGCGATCGCAGATTTTCCAGAGACTTTTTTTGAGTTGATCCGGTCAATTATTTGAGCAAAAATTGCTTAATAGTTCCTAACAGTTCTTTAGGGTGAAATGGCTTGCAAATATAAGCATCTGCCCCTTGTTTCATCCCCCAATATCGGTCGAATTCTTCTGACTTAGAAGAACACATAATCACCGGAATCTTCTGAGTCTTAGGATTAGACTTAATATGACGGCAGACTTCATAGCCGTTCATTTTAGGCATAATAATGTCTAAAACCACCAAATCTGGGGAACTGGCTTTAATTTTTTCTAGGGCTTCTACCCCATCATTGGCCAGGGAAACCTTTAATCCTCGACTTTGCAGGATTCCGGCAATCATTTCTTGTTGAGTGGGACTATCTTCAACCAGCAGGACTGTACTCATAGTTTTTTACAAAAATTGGAGAGTAATATTAAAGGGGTAAGGGATTATCACATTGGCTATTATCTATATATAGTTTACCCATTTTCTTTCCTTTCTGGCTCATCATCTGAAAAGCGCGTATTTGTTATTTGTTATTTGTTTAAGGTAGCCAAGCCTCAATAACAAATCATCAATAGCAAATCACCAATAACAAATCATTAAATAAATTAATTGCCCCCACTGATTTTGGCTTTATACCCTAGCTTAATCAGGTGTTCTAGGAGTTTCTGACGATGATCTCCTTGAATTTCAATGGTGTTTTCTTTGACCGTGCCCCCCGCGCCACAGAGGGCTTTTAGCTGTTTGACTAAGGTGGCTAAAGTTTCTGGTTTGGCTTGAAAACCCGTAATCACCGTGACCGTTTTACCTTTACGCTGCTTCCGAGAGGCTTCTACTCGCAGATTTTGCTGAGAAGGAGGCAACTCGGTGATGCCACGTTCCAAAGCGTCAGCCGAAGAAGCCCCAAGAAGCGTTTTGAACTGATCTGTGGGGGTGCCAAATTCTTGGTAAACAATGGGATTCTTTTTTGATTTGCCTTGAGAAGTTGCCATAAGATTTCACGAAGTTAATGCGGAAAGATTGTCAAAAATAATGCTGTCTTAGGGACGATCCCTAAATTTCGCTCTTGTCGGGAGAGTCTTGAGTCGCCGTTTTTAAGGTTTTGAATAAAAATGATCTGGCGGCGATCGCGCCCGTGGCTAATTACCGAATCCTGACTGTCTATAGCTTAGTATAATTAAGGTTGTTTTTTCAGATCCATCAAGCAAGTGACTACCACCCCTTTACCCAAACCTCCAGAAATATCCACCAACGCGATCCAAGTTCCTGATGCCCTGGGCAGATTTGGGCGATTTGGCGGCAAATATGTTCCCGAAACTTTAATGCCAGCTTTGACTGAGTTAGAAGCCGCTTATCAACAATATCGCCAAGACCCAGAGTTTCAAGCCGAGTTAAATCAATTATTGCAAGATTATTGCGGTCGCCCTAGTCCTTTATATTTTGCTGAACGCCTGACTCAATATTATGCCCGTCCTGATGGCACCGGGCCACAAATTTATTTGAAGCGGGAAGACCTGAATCATACCGGAGCCCATAAAATTAATAATGCGATCGCCCAGGCACTTTTGGCCAAACGCATGGGCAAACAGCGGATTATTGCGGAAACCGGCGCCGGTCAGCATGGGGTCGCCACTGCCACCGTTTGTGCGCGCTTTGGTCTAGACTGCGTGATTTATATGGGCGTTCAAGATATGGAACGCCAATCCCTAAACGTATTTAGAATGCGGTTAATGGGGGCAGAGGTGCGTCCCGTGGCTGCGGGCACTGGCACCCTGAAAGATGCCACCTCCGAAGCGATCCGCGATTGGGTGACTAATGTGGAAACCACCCATTATATTCTCGGTTCCGTGGCTGGGCCGCATCCTTATCCGATGATGGTGCGGGATTTTCATCATGTGATTGGTCAGGAAACCCGCAGCCAATGCCAAGCCAAATGGGGCGGTTTGCCGGATATTCTCATGGCTTGCGTAGGCGGTGGTTCCAATGCGATGGGACTATTTTATGAGTTTATTGGCGATCGCCAAGTGCGGATGATTGGGGTGGAAGCTGCCGGTGAGGGAGTTGACACCGATAAACACGCTGCCACTTTGACTCGCGGACAAGTGGGGGTGTTGCACGGGGCGATGAGTTATTTGTTACAAGATAATGATGGTCAAGTGATTGAAGCTCATTCTATTAGTGCTGGTTTGGATTATCCCGGTGTTGGCCCCGAACATAGCTATTTAAAAGATACTCAACGAGCGGAATATTATAGTGTGACGGACTCCGAAGCGGTGGCCGCATTTCAACGTTTATCCCAGTTAGAGGGGATTATTCCCGCTTTAGAAACTTCTCATGCGATCGCTTATTTGGAAACCCTTTGTCCCCAACTCACTGGCAGTCCCCGAATTGTGATTAACTGTTCTGGTCGCGGTGATAAAGATGTGCAAACCGTTGCCAAGTTTTTACACCTCGGTGCCTAAATCCCGCCGATAAAGAAACCCGGTTTCTTGAAGCAGCAGATAAAGAAACCCGGTTTCTTGAAGAAACCGGGTTTCTGCTGGTCGTAGCAAAAATTTGAGAGTGATTCACAATGAGTTTAAAAGAATTTCAAGTCTGTGATGGTGATTTATCGGCGGATGAATTAACCGAGTATTTAAAGGCAGAAGTGATCGCCGCAGATACGGAAACAATGGGGCTCTTGCCGTGGCGCGATCGCCTCTGTTTGGTTCAACTATGCGATGAAAAAAAGCGAGTCACCGTGGTTCGCATGGCCAAAGGACAGAAATCTGCCCCAAATTTAAAACAACTCTTGGAAGCGCCAAATATTGTTAAAGTTTTTCACTATGCCCGCTTTGACATGGCAATGTTAAGATATCATTTAGATATCTATGTTCAGCCGGTATTTTGTTCTAAAATTGCCAGCAAACTAGCCCGAACTTATACCCCAAATCATGGCCTAAAATCCGTGGTCAAAGAACTGGAAAATATAGACTTAGATAAAACTTCCCAAAGCTCTGATTGGGGCAATGCCGCAAACCTCTCCGATGCTCAATTAAAATATGCGGCAAATGATGTGAAATATTTGTTGCCAGTGCAGCATAAATTAACGGCGATATTGCAGAGAGAAGACCGTTGGAAATTAGCCCAGGATTGTTTTAACTGTTTGCCGGTGTTTGTATCTTTAGATTTACTGCAATATCAAGATATTTTTCAGCATTAATCAGGACTTACGCATCAACGCTATCGGTAGGGTGTGAAGCGCGAACCGTAACGCACCAATATCCTATATATAGATTCCTTGCGTAAGTCCTAATTAATTTTATTTTTGCTTGAGGTTTTACCGTCAACCGTCAACCGTCACCTTTATTTTCCCAGTAATTATTAACTTAAATATGTCACCAGATATCAATAATCTTTCCCTAGAAGAACAGGTCGCCCAGTTGTTCGTGGTTCGGGCATCGGGTCATTTATTTGACCATCAAATTGAATTTCCTGATTGGGAACCCCCCGCCGCGACTTTACAGCATTGGATTGCTGATTTAGGGGTTGGTGGGGTGATTTTTGTCGGCGGCAGTGCCGGGGATTTGATGTTGCGATCGCACATCCTGCAATCCCAGGCCAAATTTCCCCTCCTGTTAGCCGCAGACGTGGAAGAAGGCGTGGGTCAGCGGTTTCCTGGGGCGACTTGGTTTGCACCGCCAATGGCTCTGAGTACCATTGCTCAGAAAGATTTAGCCAAAGCGAAAGAATTTGCTTACCTGATGGGGTCGGCGATCGCCCAAGAAAGTTTAGCGATCGGCTTAAATTGGGTACTGGCGCCCGTGGTGGACGTGAACAATAATCCCGATAATCCGGTGATTAACGTGCGTTCCTTTGGGGAAACCCCGCACCTGGTGGCAGAATTGACCAGCGCTTTTATTCAAGGGGCGAAACAATGGCCCGTGTTAACCTGTGCCAAACATTTTCCCGGACATGGGGACACCAGTGTAGATTCCCATTTGGAGTTGCCGGTGTTGCCCCATCCCGCCGAAAGATTAGCAGAAATTGAACTGCCACCATTTATTAGTGCGATCGCCTCTGGGGTGGACTCGGTGATGAGTGCCCACCTATTAATTCAATGTTGGGATGCAGAACGACCAGCCACCCTATCTCCCAAAATTCTGACAGGTCAACTCCGGCAAAACCTGGGATTTCCGGGGTTAATTGTCACCGATGCCCTGGTTATGGGCGCGATCGCCAAACGTTACGGCGCCACCGAAGCGCCAATTTTAGCCCTAGAAGCCGGTGCCGATATTTTACTCATGCCCGTAGATCCCGCCGCTGCCATTCAAGCAATTTGTGACGCGGTGAAAAGTGGGCGAATTTCCCGCGATCGCATTCGCACTTCCGTCGAACGCATTTGGCAAGTCAAGCAAAAAGTTGCCCCAAAAGTTGTCGGCGATCGCTGTTCCGTTCAGCCATTGGCTCAACTAGCCACCCCCGCCACTATGTCAGTAAATGATGACATTTTAGCCAGTTCCCAGCAAGTCGGCGGTTCGCTACCCTTGCGCCCAACCCCAAAAGAAACCGGGCAAAAATCACGCAATTTAATTGTTGTCGATGATATACTGCGAGCCAAATACTTAGGTCATCACGTCCCCGCCATTCAAATTCCCCAGCAATTAGGCTATGAAGTACAAGTAATCGATCAATACATTTCCTTTGCCGACTTAACCGCCGAAGACGAGCAAGAAATCCCGAAATTAGTGCAATTGTTTACTCGCGGCAACCCCTTTCGGGGTAGCGCCAACTTAACCGCAAAGATTGCCAATCAACTGCAAGAAATGTTACAACAGGGAAGAGTACAAGGGCTTGTTTGTTACGGTAGCCCATACATTATTGAGAGCTTGTTACCCAACCTGAAAGGACAGATACCTTATGTCTTTTCTTACGGACAAATGCCAGCAGCCCAGGAGATCGCCTTAAAGACCTTGTTTGGGCTGTCCCCCTAAAATCTGATAAAATCAGAGTAGGGTAACTGGTGAAAAGATCCACCATTAGGCATTTGTGACAATCATAAATCACTCAACTCGCTCCTTGAATCATTTCTCCTTGGCTCGATCTTTTGGGTAACGTATCTCCAGCGTTTCCCATTTTTTTTCCGAATCGTTATTGAATATTAGCAAATTAACTCAATAGACGCAGATTAATCATCCTTCGGCCTAATAAGTTAGCATATTCTCGAATCCTGTCGAACGACTTCGATGCTGATTCGTGCATAAGTATTTATGCGGATATAACATCAGGTAATCTAATGCTGGCAACAGCCCGGAATCAACACAAGCTAAAAACTCTAGACTTGCTCCTTGACATCGTGCTGTATATCTTGTAACAATTGATTTAATCTTTAATCTTGAAAGATTCTGGATATTCATCAACACCACTACTTGCTTTGAAACTCCGTTTGTTCACAACTTCTCCGTTTACTCACACTTAAATAAATACAAGGGGTCAATATGGCTACGTCTACTGTCCAATATTCAATCGACGTTATTCAGCAAGAGGCTCGTCAACTGGTTAATAAGGGACTGGTTAGCCGCCAACAACCAATCTACACGCTTTGTCAGTACATTCCCGCTCGTGAATGGGCTTGTGTCGAATGTGAACTAGAAAAATGTGACTTCTTACTCCGCGATCGCATTGGCGATCTGATGGGCAGCGAAGAATGGGATAACGACTAAATTTAACATAAAAAACCAGCAAATGTAACTGTTGTAAGGCGATCGCGCTTTCCAGAACTGTAGATATTATAAACAAAACATGGCGGCTATTCACAATTGGCTATCCTGACAAGGCAAAACCAGGATCGGAGCGATTAAACTCTCCCGCCTCTGACCTGTTTTAAATTAAGAAGATTTATCTACTTAATTTAAATTTGGGTCAGCGAACCTAATTTTCTTAGCCACAGAAAAATCAGCCAAAAATCAACCAAAAATCAACCAAAAATCAGCCAAAAATCAGCCAAAAATCAGCCAATTTTTTCCGGTCAAAATCTTTTGGTGTCAAACGCAAATTATCTGCAAATTATCTGATTGATGAGTAACTAGATCCTTTGGAATTAATCAGCTTAATGTAAGCCTCACCCCCTGGCTCAGTCTTTCTTGTCAGTGGTGAGGCTTACCTTTTATTTCTTATAATTCACTATTCAACCATCTCCTTTTTCTCGTTGCAGTTTTTCTAACTCAGCCCGGAGACTAGCGATTGTTTTCGTCAGTTCATGCAACTCTGACTGCATTTCTGGATCGTTCGGGGGCGTTGGATTCGATGCCGTGGATGCCGTGGATTCGGTTGATTCCGTCGCTTCCGGCGATCTGTCCGTCCCTTGAGTCTCAGGGCTAGAAGCCGTTTGCTGATTCCATAGATTCTCCACAAACTTCCGGGCTTCCTGTTCCGTTACTTCTCCTTTTTCTGCCCACTGTTTCGTCAAGTCGTTCCAATCGGCATTCCAGGGATTCGGGTTCTCTGACTGTTTTTGCGGATCTTGCAACAGTTCAATTAAGGAAGCCGTAGCCCCCACCGCCACACGAAATCCAGTTTGCACCGTTTCCATCAAGTTATCAGTGTTCATCAGTTTTAAAATGATTCTTTGTGTTTCTTCTCATAGTTTAAAGGTTTTTTTATGGGGAAAGGAGGTGCGGGGTGCTCTTGAGCAGGGGAGCGGGGGCGCGGGG
Source organism: Planktothricoides sp. SR001 (assembly GCF_001276715.1). Taxonomy (GTDB): domain Bacteria; phylum Cyanobacteriota; class Cyanobacteriia; order Cyanobacteriales; family Laspinemataceae; genus Planktothricoides; species Planktothricoides raciborskii. Next base: position 24,294 of record NZ_LIUQ01000024.1, read on the forward strand.
GAGCGGGGGCGCGGGGGAAGAGAGGGTGTAGGGTGTAGGGTGTAGGGTGTAGGGTGTAGGGTGTAGGGTGTAGGGGAAGAGAGGATGCATAGGATGCATAG
>NZ_LIUQ01000024.1:24457-69563 GCF_001276715.1 Planktothricoides sp. SR001
GGCGGCCCCAACCAACAACCAAAGAATCCCTACCCAACAACTAACAACCAACAACTAACAACCAACAAATACATGAAATTGCATCGGCAAATTTTGGCTCATTTGCCCAAACTTAACCAAAAAATTTGGATTCTAATTTTTGGCAGATTTTTATCGGGAATTGGGACGGGATTTACTTTATTTTATGCCCCAATATTTTTTGCTAGTGATGAATTGGGATTAACTAACACTGAGGTGGGATTTGCCCTGGGGAGTATTTCCGTTTCTGGAGTGATTGGCCGTTTTTTGAGTGGCTCAATGAGCGATTCTCCTCGGTGGGGCAGAAGACGCACTTTACTTTTGTCTACTTTAGTTTCCAGTTTGGCTTCTTTTATTTTAGCCAATACTCAAGATTTTTATACGTTATTGGCCGGAAATTTAATGATGGGTTTAGGCATCGGTTTATATTGGCCTGCCACTGAAGCAGTGGTGGCTGATTTAAGCACTGGAGAACAGCGCCATGAAGCTTATGCCATTACTCGATTAGGAGATAGTTGTGGGTTAGGTTTGGGAATTATCCTGGGCGGAATTTTTGTCTCTTTAATGGGGTCTTATCGGCTTTTATTTGTGGTGGATGCGATTTCTTTTTTGGTATTTTCCGGGGTTATTTATCAAGCCATTCCTGAAACTTATCAGTTCGATCGCCATCAAAAGCAGAAATTAGAAAAAAATGGCTGGTTGGTTGCTATGGGCGATCGCGCCTTATGGATTTATTGTGTCGTAAATATTCTGTTTACTACCTATATCTCCCAAGTTCACACCGCAATGCCAATTTATTTTAGTCAGTTTGTTGGCTCAGGTTTGCCCACGATCTTAATTAGTGCTTTATTTACTTGGCACCTCGTCCTTTCGATTGTTTTACAATTACCAACCGCCCGGTTTCTCCGCCGCTTTAGTCATACAAAAGCATTGATTTTTTCTAGCCTATTATGGGGTACTGGTTTTATTTTCACTGGCATTACGGGAATCATCAATTCTGGTCAAATTGTGGTCGCTTTATTGGCTTCCGGCATTCTGGCGATCGCCACCGTTGCTTATTTACCTTCTGCCTCTGCTTTGGTGGCAGACTTAGCACCCCCCTCCGGTCGCGGGGTCTATCTTTCAATTAACTCTCAATGTTGGGCTGTGGGTTATTTTATTGGCCCAGTCTTAGCTGGTTGGACATTCGATCGACCCCGTCCTTGGGCAGATTTATTATGGCCAGGCTGGGCGGTTACAGTGCTAGGTGCGATCGCGATTTTGCAACTCTTAGATCGAACCTTAAAAAGTAATCATTAATAGACTTAAAGGTGCGTCTAGCTGCATTCTAAAAAACCCCAACCCCCCCCTTTTTAGCCCTAATCTTGTAGGGGTTTATAAACCACGAAAAATCCTTCAACAGAAGATCGTTATTTCGTGTAGGGGCGAAGCATTCCCGTACAAAACTTACGCCTTCAGAAACCGGGTTTCTTGTAGGCTCCTAAGTGGTCGTCCCGGTATGAAACCAGAAACCCGGTTTCTCTTACGGGAATGCTTCGCCCCTAAAAGCCCCGATAGAACCGACCAATATTTATGGCCTATTCACTTGAAAACCGCCGTAAAATAACGATTTTTCCCATCCGGGCTTTCAACCCTCACAATATTAGCCCTTAGCCCCCTTTTTAAGGGTGGTTGGGGGGTTCTATCCGGTTTCGGGAAAGCAATCTGGTCTAATATTTTGTCTAATATTCTAATATATTATATAATAATTTATATAATATATTTTCGATATTTACCCAGAGTAAATCCCGCGTAAATTCCGCCTAACACACCCTACCTAATTCTGACTAATTCCTCCTAAATTCCCGTCGAACCAAATCCCTTAGCGCCTCTGGTAGTGGCGCTGATTTCTCCGCGACAAACCTCCACCTTTGGGCGGAAAACAGGGGCAATCACCATTTGAGCAATTCTCATCCCTTTTTCTACCTGAAAATCCTGCGGGGAATGATTGATTAAAATCACTTTAATTTCTCCCCGATAGCCTTCATCAATCGTGCCTGGAGTATTCAACACCGTAATGCCATGCTTGGCAGCTAAACCACTGCGAGGGCGAACTTGCGCCTCGGTTAAATGGGGTAATTCTATGGCAATTCCCGTCCCCACTAACCGCCATTCACCGGCAGGGATTAAAATGTCTTCATACGCTAACAAATCCATGCCTGAATCGGTGTCATGGGCATAGGTGGGAACTTGGGCATCAGCATATAACAGATGAATCTTCATGTTGATTTTGACCATAATTGCGCTTGTCTATATATAAATCCTGGTAGGATTTTTTTAGCCTTTTGTAGCGAAACATAAAAATTTTGATTATGATGGAAAATAAACCCCAAGTATCCCAACTCGACCTTAGACCTACCTGGGATGAATATTTTCTCATGTTGGCGAAATTGGCGGCTACACGGTCGAGTTGCCTAGCGTTTCCCGTGGGGGCGGTGATTGTCAAAAATAAGCAGGTGTTAGCGACGGGCTACAATGGCGCCCCGGCTGGTTCCCCCCACTGTACCACCCAAGGATATTGCTATCCGGGATTAAGTAGTTGTGATGCTTCCACAACTTTGCCCTCTCGCGCTGTCCATGCGGAGGCAAATGCGATCGCCCAAGCCGCCAAACACGGCATTTCCACGGAAGGGGCTTGTATTTACGTCACCTTAGAACCTTGTCTCTCCTGCTTAAAACTGGTGATTTCCGCTGGAATTCACGAAATTTACTATGAAACCTCTTTTAATAGTGGGGAAAAAGCCTTAGTTAGAGACTCTTTTATTGCTGAGGGATTAGTCACCCTTAAACAAATTCACTTATCAGAAACCATTGCCCAAAAAGCGGCGTCATTTCTATTAAATCCCACGTCAATTCCTGGAAATAAAAATTTTTGATTGGGAGCATTTCATCTTTGTCAGGGCGAAGCATAAAGCCTGACGGCATAGCTTCGCTTACCGGGCAGTTAATTCTCGGTTTTCACAGTTAAGATAACTGTCCGAATGCTTCGCCCCTACTATCCTGTTTGCAAATATCGAATGCTCCCTTTTGATTTACCTTGGCAAATCATGTTAGATCATTTTCCTATTTTATTTCTAATAATACCATGAATAAACCAATTTTTTGCTTTAAAACCTTGACTGTCACCCTGTTAGCTGGGTTAATTCCCGTGCTATTTTTGGCAGCTTGCGCCCCCAATTCCCAACAAACAAGTAAACCCGCTTCAAGGGATAAAACACTGGGCAGTGACGCGACAATAACACCAGGAGCAAGCACACCAGCACCAGCAACAACCACACCGGGTACTCCAGCCCCCGCAACTCCCCAGGAACAAGTAGCAAATGCACCGCAAATGATGGCGGAAACCAAAGCGGAATCCTTAAAAATGTCGGAGAATATTGCTAAACCCGAAGAAGGGGAAATTGAAGACTTTAATACAGAACAATATAATCTGATCGTAGAGAATCCATTTCAACCAGTCACGGTTAGCCCACTGTCTACATTTTCCATTGATGTAGATACGGCTTCTTATAGCAATTTACGGCGGTTTATTAGTCAGAAAACTTTGCCCCCTGTGGATGCGGTGAGAATTGAAGAGTTGATTAATTATTTCCCTTACGACTATCCCCAACCGGAAGGAGATAAACCTTTTTCCGTTACCACAGAAATTGCTCAAACTCCCTGGAATTCTAAACATCAGTTAGTCAGTATTGGCTTACAAGGAAAAAGTATCGTAGCGGAAGAACTGCCACCGAGTAATCTGGTATTTTTGCTCGATGTTTCTGGGTCAATGGAAGACCCGAATAAGTTGCCTTTGTTGAAGTCTTCTTTTCAGTTACTTGTGAATGAGTTAGGGGAAAAAGACCGGGTATCTATTGTGGTTTATGCCGGGGCAGCAGGTATGGTTTTGCCTCCCACACCGGGAAATCAAAAAGATAAAATTTTAAGCGCTATTAATGAGTTAAACGCCGGTGGTTCTACGGCTGGTGGAGAAGGAATTAAGCTGGCTTATGAAGTGGCAAAACAAAATTTTATTCCATCAGGAAATAACCGAGTTATTTTAGCCACTGATGGGGATTTTAATGTGGGAGTTTCCAGTGATGGGGAACTGGTGCGGCTAATTGAAGATTATCGAGAACGGGGGGTTTTTCTGACGGTGCTTGGCTTTGGTATGGGCAATTTAAAAGATGCCAAAATGGAGCAACTGGCGAATAAAGGTAATGGCAATTATGCTTATATTGATAGCTTGCTAGAAGCGAAAAAGGTGTTAGTTAGTGAAATGGGGGCGACCCTGTTAACTATTGCCAAAGATGTGAAAATTCAAGTGGAGTTTAATCCGGCAAAAGTGCAAGCTTATCGGTTGATTGGTTATGAAAATCGCCGCCTGCGAGATCAAGATTTTAATGATGATACCAAAGATGCGGGGGAATTAGGGGCAGGTCATTCGGTGACGGCACTTTATGAGATTATTCCTACTGGGGTAGAAAGTGATGTGAATTTACCCACTGTCGATCCGTTAAAGTATCAACAGAATGCGGTGGATGCGACGGCTTATAATAGCAATGAGTTGATGATGGTGAAGTTGCGTTATAAGGCACCGAATGAGAATGAGTCGAAGTTAATTCAACAGCCAGTGGTTGAGAACCAAGTGAGTTTTGCTGATGCTTCTAATAATTTGAAATTTGCGGCGGCAGTGGCAGAGTTTGGGATGATTTTACGAGATTCTCCCTATAAGGGTTCGGCTACTTTTGCTGAGGTGTTAAAGTTAGCGCAAGAGTCCCAAGGAGTTGATTTAGAAGGCTATCGGGCTGAGTTTATTCGGTTGGTAGAAAAAAGTCAGGCGATCGCCCCTAGAAAATCTTAGTAGTATTCGTAGGTTGGGTTGAGGCACGAAACCCAACTAATACCGTTTTTAATTAGGACTTACGCAAGTAATCTACATATAGCGTATTGGTGCGTTACGCTTTGCGCTAACACACCCTACGGATAGCTAGAAAATCTTAGTTGGGTTCAAAAGTAATTAAAAACCGGGTTTTTATCCAAGAAACCCGGTTTTTATAATTGCTCCTAATTAAGGTCGGTGACTGCGGCGAATTTGGGTAATTTGGTCAGCTTGATCTAATAAAGCATTCGGCATATTTGGCCCAGTTAAAATGATATCAACGTGACTGGGACGATTATCCAGTAGTTCGATCACTTCCTCTTCTGGAATTAAGCCAAAATGAATAGCCAAACTTAATTCGTCAAGCACGACTAAATCGTATTTTCCGGCCGTCACCGCTTGTTGGGTATGTTCCCACAATTCGCGTAAGGCAGCTACTTCGATTTCTTCCAGTTCAGGGGTGTCAATGCAGCGGGGCAGATTACATCTAATCCATTCTAAATTTTGCCCTAGGCGAACGGGATTTTCTTTCCCACCACCGATTCCGCCTTTGAGAAACTGTACCACTAACACTGGGGTTCCCTGACCGGCAATTCTCAAGGCTTGCGCCATGACGTTGGTAAAAAAGCAGCGGTGGGTGCTAGTGAACACCTGAACCAGTCCCGAAATCGCATAAGCGGGACGAATTGGAGTTTCGACAATCGGAGTTTCAAGCTGTGCAATCATACGGGCAGTTTTCCCTGTTAGAAGGTCTAATAGAAGGTCTAAATAGTAGATCTACGGAGACAAAAGCTGTGGAGCATGACCATGATAACAGACAATATGTAGCGTATTTTTGATAATTTAGGCAAAAATGAACACTAGATGTATGAAACTGAAGTGGCCTAGATCACCATCGCTTTTGATGATACTTGCTTTGGGATAAATTCTGTAAATTTATTTAAAATCCAAAATTTCTTTTTTTGTCATTCTTCCTTGGTCTTTTAACAAATAACATATAACAAATAGCAATAAACAAGTAACAAATAAAGAATGAAAAATAACTTTTTTAATGATGAAAGGTAAAATTTGTAGTAAAGTCTACTGTGGGTACGAGTAGGAGAGTAGTTTCGTGAGATTGGTAATTCTGGGCGGGCCGGGTGCTGGCAAAGGAACACAAGCAAATAAGTTGTGTAATTATTTTCAAATTCCTTTGGTTTCTATTGGCGATATTCTTCGAGAGGCGATCGCGGCAGAAACGAAGTTGGGAAAAAAAGCCCAACCTTATGTGGCAAAAGGCGAACTGGTGCCAGATATGACGATGATTAAATTTGTGCGCGATCGCCTGCTGCAACCAGATACGAAAAATGGCTGGTTATTGGATGGTTATCCCCGCACCGCTTTCCAAGCGGAAGAGTTAGATTTTTTACTGGATCATTTGCAGCAAAAGTTAGATTGGGCGATTTTTTTAAATGTGCCAGAGGATGTATTAATCCAGCGCTGCAAAAATCGAGAATATAGGCGGACTGATGACGAACCGGAAATCGTCAAACGGCGGATTGATTTGTTTAATCAGCGCACGATTCCCTTGTTGGAATATTATGAATATTACCAGCGACAACGCCTGATTTCCGTTCACGGAGAACAAACTCCCGAAGCAATATTTCAGGAAGTTTTGACCCAGATTAAGACTCAATAATGTCACAGGGTGAGAGGCGATCGCCCATATAATTTTTAAGAATTAATTGAATTTTTTTATGACTTGGCAACGTCCTGATGGCAGAAAAGCGGATCAATTACGTCCGATTTCTTTTGAGAAAGATTTTACTCGATTTGCGGCGGCTTCGGTGTTAACTCGATGTGGTGATACCCAGGTACTTTGTAATGTTAGTATTGAGCCTGGAGTGCCGAAATTTTTATTCGGTCAAGGGAAAGGTTGGCTGACTGCGGAATATCGAATGCTTCCCGGTGCTACGTTACAACGGCAACGCCGGGAGTTTATGCAGCTATCCGGTCGCACCCAAGAAATTCAACGGTTAATTGGCCGAAGTTTGCGGTCTTGTTTGGATTTTCAAGTGTTAGGAGAAAGGACGATTACGGTGGATGCAGATGTGTTGCAAGCGGATGCCGGAACGCGGACAACGGCCATTACGGGCGGGTTTGTGGCGCTGTCTTTGGCGATGCAAAAGCTAGTAGAAAAAGGGGAATTGGCGCGATCGCCGATTATTAATCAGGTGGCAGCAGTGTCCGTGGGACTGCTCGACGGTGAGGCATTTCTGGATTTAAATTACCCGGAAGATGTGGCAGCAGATATTGATTGTAATGTGGTAATGACCGGGGATTTAAACTTAATTGAAATCCAAGGTACGGCGGAAGCGGGTAGCTTTAGCCGAGGTCAATTAAATCAGATTTTAGATGTGGCGGAAAAAGGCATGAAAGAATTATTCGCCGCCCAGGGTAAGGTAATTAGTAATTCTGTCTGAATCATTTAATGATTAGAATTGCTTAAGGAGTAAACCATGTTACGCTACTTTCTGACTCTGATTTCTACAATGGCGTTCACAGGGGCGATCGCCATTTTTCCTAAATATTGGGGGGCGTTACAAGATAAACGTCTGAGTGGTCCTGTTCTCAGTGGTTTGCTATTCACTGCCTTGGCGATCTGGGTAATTTTTAGGCTGCTAAAAGAAGATTTTCCCCTAGGTGCGGCACCCGTAAAAATCTTTAAGCAATATGTGTTTTATGGTATTCAGTTTGGCAGTTTAATTGGATTTTTTTGCTTATCTGGTTGGTTATTATCTTTGGGTACGGATTGGCTATTTTCTAGATTTTTATCAGCAACCATTGTTAATGGATTATCTTTTCTTTGCTTTAGTTTATTTGCGATCGGGGTGATTCGCCTAATTACCTGGATGATCGATCAGAAAATTTTTTGATAGTTTCCGATCAGTATCTACTCAGAATTGAGTGAATTTTGCTAAGTCTGATTTGGGCGAGATGGATATAAGCGATCGCGTAACTTAATCACCGGATGTTCAATTAATTGAGCCATAAAAATTCCCAAGAGAATACTGCCGAATAGATAAAGCCAAAATTCAACAACAAAATGAATTTTATGCGGAGAAATTTCTTTAATCCATTCCACTACCCATTTCGCAACAGGCATATGCCAAAGATAAATTGAGTATGAATTTAAACCAATAAAAGCGATCGCATCAGTTGTCGCCTCAATGATTTTATGGATTGGATTTCCTTTAGGCAAATGAGGTTGCCAGTACAGTAGAAAACAGATCAGACCCCCAAACCCAAGATCCACGAAAGTGACACCAATTTCGTGCATAAAAACACTTTTTTCCAAGTCTAAAACTAGACAAGGTGAGAGGAAAAAAATGCTGACTATCAGGATACTATTCATGCGTCGCTGAATAAACTGAGAAAATTTAGCCTGGTGAAAATTGTGCAAGTAAGCGAGTAAAACGCCAAAGCTGAGTGAATCTAACCGTAAATGAGTATGATGAAGATAGTGATTTGTATAGGGAATATACCACTCTGTGACGATCCGAACGAGTAGCATCAAAATAGCGATCGCTACAACCAGAGGAACGATCGCCTTAAATGGATCTGCTTTATCTTTAGAAAAGTGGCATAAACTGATTAAACAAATCGGTAAAACAATCACATAGAAATGCTGGTCTACAGCTAAATACCAAGTATGATTCCACAGACCTAAAAAATAATTTTGCACAAAGAATAGTTCAGCCCCTACCGACGCCAGCTTAAAAGGTTGTTGGCAAATCAGATTATATAAAATTGTTACGGCAATTAATAGATAAAATGGTAAATAAATTCTAATTCCGCGACGACTTAAAAAATCATAAAAATTGATTTTGCCAGTTTTTTTGTATTCTCTGAATAAAATTCCCCCCACGAGAAAGCCACTCAATAAAAAAAATAAGTCAACCCCTGTCCAGCCAGCGATATACCAAACCTCACTAATAAATTTATGTCTGCCTAGGACTAATAAAACCGCGATCGCTCTGAGAATATCGAGGGATTTAAATCGGTTATGATTCGGTTCATTTTTCTGATAATTTGTCATTTGATGAATCTATATTATATTATTGTTTAATTCCGTGCCTTGATCTAGACAATTCTGGCTTTGATAACGGATCGATACCCCCACCCCCCGATAAGCACGCCAATCGGATAAGCGAGAATTTGGCCACAAGTCTAGTATAGCAAATTCATAAAATCGTTTTCTGTTTATCGATCTATGCCAATCTATGCCAAATTTAAATTTGAGGTTAAGCCATATAAAAATCTATAAAAAATATTAAAATTTGCCCATATTTATCATATATATGTTAATATTGCAGATATCTTGGTTAATTAGCTAAAAGTTAATAGATGATTTAATAAATTCCTTTGATTAAAAAAAACACCCAAAAAATATCCTGTTTTTAGTAATTATTTTTCATTCTAAAAAATTGTATGTCTAATCATCGGTTTGTTACTTATAATATCCTCTCTAGCCATTTAGCTGAACCGGAACATTTTGTTAAGTGCGATCGGGCTGACTTAGACCCAGAAACTCGCCTCAACCGGATCGTGGCCAAATTATTACCGGAAATTGCCCAAAACTCGATTATTTGTCTCCAAGAAGTTTCGACATTGTGGGCTGGTGAGTTGCATCGGTTTTTCGCTAACCATAATTATTATTTAGTCACGGGTTTATATGGCCATCAGAAAAATGGTTATATGGGAGTAGCCATTGCTTTTCCTCTGGGAAAGTACCAAATGTTAGAGGCCAAAATAGAACGGTTAAGTGATAGCCGGGATTGGCCAAAGTTATCCCCTTTAGCCGTGGCTGCAAGAAATTTCCTCCAAGGATTTGTGCGTCTGTGGGACAAAAAAAAGGCCAAAAGTCTGGAACACGCGATCGCTCATGCCCAACGGCGGACGAATCAAGTGATTTTTCTGCGGTTAGACGATAAAGCACAAGGCGATCGATTCGGGGTGGCGACTTATCATATGCCCTGTGTTTATTATGCCCCGAAAGTGATGACTATTCATACATCAATGTTGGTGCAACGTATCCAAGAATTAGCCCAAAATGATCCCTTTGTTTTAACGGGAGATTTTAATATTCGCCCCGCCGAATCTCAATATCAGTTAATTACTACGGGGTCAATGGCTAGTAATCATCCAGCTTATCCACCAATCCTCAAAGGCGATCGCTGGCGACCTGAATTAGCCACACCATTGCGGAGTGCTTATCGGGAGGCATTTGGTCAAGAACCGGAATTTACCAACTATGCTCAAACCAGAAAAAAAGCTCCTTTTCAAGAAACCTTAGATTATATTTGGTTATCTCCTCAATGGCAGGTAGTTTCTGCTTTGCCCCTACCCACTCGCGACCAAGTAACCAGTTCTTTTCCTAATCCTGAACAGCCCTCGGATCATATTTTATTGGCTGTGGAAATGACATTAAAGAAATTGGGATCATCTATATAGATGATCCCAATCCCTGTAAATATTGTGGATTGTAGAGGCGAAGCATGACCGCAGAGATTTATGGTTAAAAGCAGAGATTTAATCCGGTCATGCTTCGCCCTTTCCGACAGGTATTTCTAGTTAAAAGCAAAAAATTTTTTTACGTTTATCCTCTCACCATTCCAAAAAAAAATCAGGTTATATTTATTGCCAAAAACCCAATATTTTGATTTTAATAGTCCTAAATAGGTGACAATCATGAAGATTTGGTCGCGATCAATTTATGGTGATTAAACAACCGCTAATTGGACAAACCCTTGCCCAGGATTTCCAGCACTCAAATCCCCACTTGTCTATATATAACTAATACCGTTTCCAATTAAAAATGCAACAGTAGAATAGCGGGGCGGGGCGAAGCATGACCGTATATAGGTTAATATTTTGAGCGGATACGATCTGCCGGAATGCTTTGCCCCTACTGTTGGATGATTTTTTGTAAATGGTATAATTTTCTAGGAATACCAGTCTTTAAGCGAAAACCCCTCGACGTTCTTGATCTAACTCAATTGACTCAAACAGCGCTTGGAAATTTCCTTCCCCAAAACCATGATTACCCTTGCGCTGAATATACTCAAAAAAGATTGGGCCGATACTATTTTTCGTAAAAATTTGTAACAAAAACCCGCCCCCCTGAGCTTCCCCACCATCAATCAGAATTTTATGTTTATGCAACTTTTCGACATTTTCAGTATGGCTGGGTAAGCGGCGATCGATTAATTCATAATAAGTATCTGGAGTATCTTGGAACTCAATGCCTTTATCGGATAAACCAGCAACAGTTTTGTATAGATTGGTACTAGCCAGGGCAATATGTTGAATTCCCTCCCCATTGTACTCACGAATAAACTCGGCGATTTGAGAGCGATCGTCTTTAGTTTCATTCAGGGGGATGATCACGTTCCGACAAGGACTGGCGACAACTTCACTATATAAACCTGTTTTTTTCCCATGAATATGAAATGACCGAATCCTTTCAAAACCGAAGACTGTTTCGTAGAAACGGCACATCCTCTCTACACCACCTTGGTTCAAATTATGGGTAAGATGATCGATACGTTCCAAACAGGTTTCAGGATTAATCTCATAACTACGTTGGTAATTAAACAGAGAAAATAACTTTTTCTCCTGTTCATCATCTACCAAATAAATTAGCGAAGCACCCACACCTTTAATTGCCGGAATATCATAGTCCGTTTTTTCCGCCGGGACAGCCCCCAAGGAAATTGCTTGGTCAAAAGCTTTCTGGGAGTCTTCTACCTTAAAACCCATCGCACTCGCACCCCGGCCATGAATACTGCGAAATATCTCCGTATTCCCCCCAACACCAGGGTTAGAGATAAAGTGAATATCTCCTTGACAATGCAGGGTAGCGGGTGCTTGACCAAATTCTCCCACTTTTCGCATTCCCATTTTCTCGAACAGAGCTAAAAGCAAGTGAGGACGACTACCGGAAAACTCTAAGAAGGAAATCGATGATACTTTAACTTGATCGGTTGTTTGTGGCATATTTGAAACCTATATAAATATAAAAAAGTCTGGCAGAAATATTGATAGCAAGCCATTGGCCATCTTTTTGGTTCGCTCGGAGGATCATATAGTGGCTTAATTTGCTAAATTATACCCTGTTTATTTATTAATTTTTAATAAAAATTTCAATATTAAGAATAATAATAAAATATTATTAGCTCGTTTTTATCGTATATAAATACTTACGATCGCCTCATACCATGACTTAACTGTTTATGCTTTTTGCTGGAGATATTTCCCTAAGGTAAACTCAATTTTGTCATTATACTTATTATTGGGGTGTAGGGTCTAGGGCCGCAATGCTTGCGCCCTAGGGTGTAAGGTGTAGGGGGGTTTTCCCGGATTGGACAGGAAAAAATGCTCCTTCTCCTGCCATTTTACCCTTCTCACATCTTAAAGAAATATGCCAAAACATTAAAAAACGTTAAATAAAAAACAAAACCATTGTTTTAGTTTTAGGCTAGATCAGAGACAACCAAGAATCTGGGCGATCGCCTAGAAACCCAGAAACCTAAATTAGGAGAATATACTTATGAAATTGGCTTATTGGATGTATGCCGGCCCAGCACATATTGGCACCCTTCGCATTGCCAGTTCTTTTAAAAATGTCCATGCTATTATGCACGCTCCTCTCGGCGATGACTATTTTAATGTGATGCGATCAATGCTGGAACGGGAACGGGATTTTACCCCAGTGACTGCCAGCGTAGTAGACCGCAATGTTTTAGCGCGGGGTTCTCAAGAAAAAGTGGTGGAAAATATTGTTCGCAAAGACCGGGAAGAAACCCCGGATTTGATTGTTCTCACCCCCACTTGTACCTCTAGCATTTTGCAAGAAGACCTGGAAAACTTTGTGCAACGGGCACAACTCGATGCCAAAGGGGATGTGATGCTGGCAGATGTGAATCACTACCGGGTGAATGAACTGCAAGCCGCCGATCGCACCCTGGATCAAATTGTTAAATTTTATATCAATAAAGCCCGGAAAAAAGGCGAACTGCCGGAAGGAAAAACCGACAAACCTTCCGTCAATATTATTGGAATGTCTACCCTAGGTTTCCACAACAATCACGACTGCACGGAATTGAAGCGCTTGATGGCTGATTTGGGCATTGAAGTCAACGAAGTGATTCCCGAAGGTGCTTCGGTTCATAATCTGAAAAACCTGCCCCGCGCTTGGTTTAACTTAGTACCTTATCGGGAATTAGGCTTGATGGCGGCCAAATATTTGGAAAGCGAATTTGGGATGCCATTAGTTGATATTACCCCGATGGGAATTGTGGAAACAGCCCGCTGTATCCGCAAAATTCAGCAAGTGCTGAATGCCCAAGGTGCGGATGTAAATTATGAAGAATTTATCGATCATCAAACGCGGTTTATTTCCCAAGCGGCTTGGTTTTCTCGTTCCATTGACTGCCAAAATTTAACCGGCAAAAAAGCGGTGGTGTTTGGGGATAATACCCATGCTGCTGCTATGACAAAAATTTTGGCGCGGGAAATGGGAATTCATGTGGTTTTGGCGGGAACTTATTGTAAATATGATGCGGATTGGTTCCGGGAACAAGTCAGCGAATATTGCGATGAAGTGCTGATTAGTGACGATAATGCAGCGATTGGAGATGCGATCGCCCGCTTAGAACCGGCAGCTATTTTTGGCACCCAAATGGAACGTCATGTGGGCAAACGTTTAGACATTCCTTGTGGGGTGATTGCCTCACCGATTCACATTCAAAATTTCCCCGTGGGTTACACTCCTTTCCTGGGTTATGAAGGGGCGAATCAACTGGTGGATTTAATCTACAATTCCTTTACTTTGGGCATGGAAGACCACCTGCTAGAAATCTTTGGCGGTCACGATACCAAAGAAGTGATTACTAAAGGAATTTCGGCGGATTCTGACCTGACTTGGACAAAAGATGCCCAAGCAGAATTAAACAAAATCCCTGGTTTTGTCCGAGGCAAAATTAAGCGGAACACGGAAAAATTTGCTCGCGATCGCGGCTTTGACCAAATCACCGTTGAAGTGATGTATGCGGCAAAAGAATCTGTAGGGGCATGACATAGAAACCGGGTTTCTTTGAGAAACCCGGTTTTCGACTGGGTAGGGTGGGCAACATTTTGCCCACCCTACAATTGCTAAAATGTCTGGCTTATCATAAATTTTTGAATCTAATAAGCTGGGTAGGGTGGGCAAAATTTTGCCCACCCTACAATTGCTAAATTATCCGCTAATTTATATATAGCTAAATTGCTTGTAATATATTTTCTGAAAAATTGGTAATTATACTAATCGTTTCTGCGGATAAACTTAACTCTTGGTAAATGACTTGATTCACCGCAAATATATATTGCATTGCTGCTTGCGATGAGACTTTTTTTTCATAAGCTTCCTGAGCAAATATTTGAAGTTTTTCTTTTCCCTTAACGCTAATTTCCGGGATAGGAATCCGCCCTAAATAACCAGAAGTAATCATGTTAGACCGATTTAATATCCCCCGGACCATAAATGTCACCAAATGACTATTTAAGTAAGCAATCAGCCACCAAGTATCCCGATCGCTCGTAATAATATTGGCATTGACTCCATAAGTTGAATTAGCTGGTAAATAGCAAGCAGAAAAAGGAATTCCCATCGAAGAACAAGTTATTCCCGGTCGATATAATAGGTCTTGGTTACGCACCATAAAATTAGGAACTTTTTGGGCAATTGATAAGAAATTATCGGCTAAGTAAGCATTAGGATGAGTAAAAAACCGAGATTTACCAGGATTTTTATAGAAGGGTATGTTAAATCCTGGTTTTTTCTGTTTAGATAAATATTCGCGATCGCATCCGGTAGAAATTCCGGTGACACAAGGAAATAAAGTTCCTAACCTGGGATAAGAAAATAGCCCCTGGATTTCATCGGTCATGGCGATCGCAAATTCATAGCGATCTGATTTCCCTGACAGCAGAATTTGCTCTAAAGGTGCGGTGACAAATTTTTTCGCTTCTAATGTTGTGGCCAATTTTTGCATATTTAACGGACGATTTGCTATTTTAACTTGTTTTTGATACTCGCGTCCTTTTTGCAGAATCATAATACAAGTCCGCACGTCAGCCCCTTGAGCCAAAAACAGGTCATTGGGACAAAGAATCAGATAGTGAATTGCACAATTATTGATAATTTTTTGCCGCAATTCTGTATGCGCTTTAGCCGTCAGGAATGAATCCAGAGTAATCATCCCGATCAAAGCGCCATTCTTGGCAAAATCAATTAACGCCGATATAAACATGGAATACATATTATGTACTCCTACGTCTGAGAAAAAACTCAATAGCTTAGATTTATTTTGTCTAATATAATCGACTTCATGGCAGTTATAAGGTGGATTAGCAATATAAAAATCGTAATTTAGTCCTATTTTTTGATTTAAAATACAGTGATTTTTTTGATTGATATAGTATTCTAAAAAATCTTGGGGGTGAAAATTTATGGTTTCTGGCAAATTGAAGGATAAAATATCCATCCCGTCTACGAATACACCCCGCTTCATCAGCGGAATTGCCATTTCCCCGCGACCCACACAAGGATCTAAGGCATAACTGCCGGTGGGATTAAGGTTTGTAATTGCCCAAGCAATGAACTCAGAAATAAAAGCCGGGGTCGAGTAGTAACCTGTTTCTCGCCGGTCTATACCTGTTTTTGTCTGAATTATTTTAGGATGGCGACCCATTTTTAATTATGTAACTTGCTTGCTATGACTATTGATTAATTTTAACTAATTTTTTGAAAAAAATCAAATTTAAAATAGCGATCGCGGCTTTGACCAAATCACCGCTGAAGTGATGTATGCCGCCAAAGAATCTGTAGGGGCATAGAGTTACCTTTGCTTGACCTAGCTGGGTAGGGTGGGCTTTTACCCTACAATTGCTAAAAAAGAGGATAAAATCGGCATTGAAAAGAAAGCACGATCAGCTATCACCGGCTGCGTAAAAATTTTCATTTTTTGTTAACGTCAAATAAAAAAAAATGCGAGAATAATCGCTCGCCAGCATTAAATTTTTCTAGACAATATTCCTCATCGACTAGGGTACAAATAGTAATTGTTAGTTGTTTTGGTTTGCCTGTATATCGGGTGGCACCCAGCGCCAGAAAATCGCCTAACCAATATTCGGCAATTTGCAATTCTTCATCATCGTCAAACTTGGTTAAATAATCATCGCGCCAATTGGTACTTACCACCTCAATAACCAGGGCAATACTGTCACCTTGTGTACTGTCGATGCTTTTTTCCATAGCAACTCTTTCCCTAAAACATCTTGTTTGAGTACAATCACATCCGGGTTATAACCCGATCGCTCTCGAAAAGGTTTCACCACACAAGTTTTGGGAATCACATAAGGCAAACGACGCTGCCAAATTTCTACTTGCAGTTTCGTTGCCAAAAAACTACTAACTAATTCGTACGGGCCGGTTGGCAACATTTCAACTAAAATTCCATTGAGTAATTCATAACGTTGCCCATTTTCTGGATAGGCTTCTATAAATTCTTCAAAACTAATCAGGTCGGGGATAGATTGAATCATAATTGCTGTTTCAAACCCTCAGTCCTAGTCTAACACTTGGGGCAGATGGCGATTTTGGATTTGCCATGAAAAGGGACTGCTCCCTCGTACTCAGGGAGTATCTGAGTAGTTCCCGGGTGTATGGCTTAGATCCTTTCTTTACCAATTCAGGCTATACGCCCATATCGGTCGTCGCGGTCAGTATTTTTCCAGTATGGGTTTAATCAAAAAAACAACCCGTAAAAAAGGTATAACTCACATATATGAGCTAACACCGAGAGAGCAGTGGAAAAAGCCAGAATTTAATGACAAAGACGGATAAATAGAAGCCGAACGCCAAAAAGTCCAAGCGGCACTATCAAATGCCAGAAAAATGACCAGTCAAGACGAATTTTCAGTAAAAAATTAATCGAGTGAGCAAAATTTTGCCCACCGGATCAATAAAACCTGTCGCATATCAGCAACAGGTTTTTAATTTTAATGATTAATAAATCTGAGCGATCGCCTACAATAGTCAATAGTCAGTGATTTTCGCAATCCTGATTTAAAGCCAACAGTAAATCAGTTGCCGCCATTTTACCCAGGCAAAGATAATTTTTTTATAAAAAAATTATCTCAGGCTTACGAAGTCTATGGATTATGTTTTCGCCAACGAATTTCAGCCGATAAAAAAAAGCAGCGACTTAGGATAAATTACATAAGTCGCTGCTTTTTTTCATCGGTTATTTAAGCGGAAAATAACTAGCATTAGATCATCGCTGGAGCCGTTTTTAGGCTAACGGGAATGCCTTCACCGCCAGCAATCAAATTCGGGAAATGATGGGTATTCGGCGCGTGCATTGCCTGAATTCCCAGGGTAGCCCGATTGAGCAAATCCGCATCGGTGGAAATGACTTTGCCGGAAGCATCGATAATCGAATGGTTGAAGTTAAAGCCATTCAAATTGAAGGCCATCACCCCAATTCCCAGGGTGGCAAACCAAATGCCAATGGTGGGTAAAGCACCCATGAGAAAATGGACAGAACGGCTGTTGCGGATGCCTAATCCGGGAATTAATAATCGGCCTAAAAAGCCCGAATGTCCGGCTAAAAGATTGTAAGTTCCTTCTTGTTGGCCAAATTTATATCCCACATTTGTGGATTCTAAATCGCTGGTTTCACGAATTAAACTGCTGGTGACTAATGACCCATGTAAGGCACTTAACAAAGCCCCGCCAAAAATTCCGGCAACGCCGATCATGTGTAGCGGGTGCATTAACACATTATGTTGTGCTTGGAGGGACATCATAAAATAGAAAGTCCCGGAAATTCCCAAGGGCATTCCTTCAGAAAAGCTGCCTTGTCCGATGGGATAAATTAGCAATACGGCGGTGGCTGCGGATGCGGGGGCGGAAAAGGCGACGGCAATCCAGGGACGCATTCCCAGGCGATAGCTTAATTCCCATAAGCGGCCCATATAAGACCAAATGGCGATCGCAAAATGCAGAATTATCAGTTGATAAGGGCCACCATTGTAAAGCCATTCTTCAATGGAACTGGCTGACCAAATGGGATAGAAATGTAAACCGATCGCCGCTGAGGTGGGCACTACGGCGGCAGTAATCATATTTTGATTACCTAAAATTGACCCGAAAATAGGTTCGCGGATGCCTTCCATATCCACCGCAGGGGCAGCGATGAAGGCGATCGCAAATGTTGTCACTGCGACCAGGAATGTGGGAATCATCAAGACACCAAACCAACCAATATAAATGCGGTTTTCCGTGCTAACGATCCAGTCCACAAACATCGGCCACAAGTCACCGATATCGACTTCGCGTTTGGGTTGTAAAACGGTACTCATAATGACAAATCTCCTAATACTAGGAAAAATAAACTACTTCTTTGTTGAAGCTGTTGAAGCTGTTGTTGAAGCTGAATTGACCGCTGTTTCATTGCGGTCGATCGCGGGGTAATCCCATCACGCCTTCAACATGAGTGTTGCTCCTCCTACTTAATTCAAAACAATGAAAACAATGAGAACAACTTAATGCAAAACAACTTAATGCAAAACAACCCTTGGGTGATGGAGGCGATTCGCTTCTGCGCGATAGCTTCGCTATCGCGCAGAAGCGACCAAAGCATTTTGCTAGTGGTATAAACAATGCCTAAGCAATGCCCAACTTCCGCCGGATGAATTACCCACCCTGCTATACTAACTCATTATATACCGAAATGGTGATTAATATAAATTAAGTTTTATGTAGCTTGGGTTAACGATTGTGACGAAAGATGAAGTCAAGGAAACCCTTGAAACCCCAGAAACCAGGTTTCTAAGGTTAGTTGACTTATGTCCTTTGGGTAAATACGCCACATCTTCAAGAGAGAGAATGTTTTCGATCACTGATGAACGGAATCGCCGCAACACTGTACATTAATCATTGGAGCAATCCTCAAGACATCTTTGCCCCTTGTATCCTCATGCTTAACGTTAATCAGGCTTCCTTTTCTGTGTCTATCTTATTCGTGAAGGGTTTATTTTCGCTGCCGATCGCCCAATTGACCCTACATCCTGCTCATAGTGGCATAATTTTCTCGCTATTCACCTTAGTTTCAGGCTTATTATATTTCTTCCTAACTCCACGGTTCCGCAAATGGATCGCCAACTATCAGGGGATTTTTGTCCCGGAACCACTGGATCGGTTGCCGATCCGTCGCGGGTTCTCGATCGCCTTCACATCTTGCCTGGGAATAGTGATGATGGCCGCGATCGCCATGAATCATGGCGATCGCGGCCATCATCTTGCCCTAACTGCGGCATATCTTGGTGTGATTTTATTCAGCCTAGGAACTGCATTTTTCCCTGGAGTAATGGAGCCAAAATTGCGGCAATTTTGGCAAAAAACCCCCCAGATTGGCCGGGATGAATTACTCAGCGCCATTCGTCAAGAAATTACCGAGCGATCGCAACAGTCGTTACACCGGGCTGTATTCAATACTTTAATGTTTGACCCACACCAGGAAACAGAAACCCCCCGTCTTTGGAATGTGGATATTAAAATTGGACAAAACCCTACTCGCACCCTCAGTCCCACTGAAAAAATTATCGATGCTTTCCCCAATCAGAACCACTTAGGTCGAGTGATTTTGTTAGGGATGTCCGGTTCAGGAAAAACCACCACATTATTAGAATTAGCCGCCGATTTTTGCGATCGCGCTCTTGAGAATCCCCAAGTGCCAATCCCCGTTTTATTAGATTTACCCACTTGGCCATCTAGTCAACCATTGACTACCTGGGTTTGTGAGCAACTTCAGACTAAATATGGTGTGAGCTTTAATTTAAGCGAACTTTGGTTAAAAAACGGTCAACTCTTTCTGCTGCTCGATGGATTGGATGAACTCAAACCCTCAGATCAAGAAACCTGTGTTGCTGCCCTGAATCAATTAACATTATCCAATGGGCGATCGCCATCTTTCCTGGTTTCTACTCGCCTGGATTGCTACAAAAAAACTCGAAACAGACTAAAATTATCTGCCGCCATTGGCTTAAAAAACATCGATATAGCCCAAATTAAAAACTATTTATTAGCATCTCGAAGTCGAGAATTTTGGGAAAATATTAAAGACAATCATCATTTATTAGCCCTAGCTAAAAATCCTTTGTTTTTAAATTTAATGGTCTTAGCCAATGAAGAAATTTTAATTCACTCTTGGAAACGCATCACCGCCAAATCCGATCGCATTGACTATTTATTTAATGCTTATATTCGCAGACAACTAAGCCGTCAAACTCCTAGCCAATCCTATCCCCCTGGGAAAGAACCTACTCCCGATCGTACCAAAACTTGGTTAAAAAGCTTAGTGATGCAGACTTCGCCAAAACAACAGATAGAATTTTCCTTGGACAGTCTGCCTAAACCCTTATTTCAGCCGAACATTGAACTAATTTATTTAACTATAAATTTAATACTGCCTATCGGCTTATGTGGGTTATATATTTACTTTTATACTAAAAAAATTAGCCTAATTCCAGGAATAGTTATTCTGGGAACTACCTGGCTGTTCATGCTATTATTTTTATTATCAATAAAAAATAAAATTTTTCTTGGTAAAATTATTCCCCCAAGATATCATTTATTTTCCGCCATAAATACCATTATTTTATTTGGATTGGGACTGTTAAGTATTCGGCTAAATTGGCTGATAATTGCTCAAGCAGAAGGTCAAATTGGTGGCTTATTGTATGGATTATATTTACTCATTTTTACCATCGCGATCGCCCCACTTTTAGGCTTAATTCCTAGTATTTATGCTGCGTTTCCTTGCCTGAAACCCCTGTATATCCACTGGAATCTCGCTCGCAATGGTCGGATTCCCTGGAATTACGCCAGATTTCTGGATTTTTTAACCGAACGCTTATTTCTGCAAAAAATTCGCGGTCACTACCGCTTCATCCACCCGCTTTTTACTCAGCATTTGCAGAATCATTTTGATTAGTTGTTGGTTATTAGTTGTTGATTCTTGGTTGTTGGTTATTAGTTCTTGATTAATCTTGTTTCTATGACCAACGCTCGAAGAGATGCCTAGAAAAGAGATGCCTAGAAAAGAGATGCCTAGAACAAGCATAACCATACTCTTTCCTCTCCACTATTTCCTCTCCACTATTTCCTCTCCACCCTCTCCTGACCAATAACCTTCCCCTGAATCCGACCGAGATGTTAAGATTCATTAAGTCAGGGCGAGTGCGATCGCAATTAACGCCCTTGACACCCCAAAAAATCTCGTGTGATGGCAAATTCAACAAGGATGCAAACAATGGAAGCGGAAAAATTACAAGCAAAAATGACCGAAATTGAAGGGAAGCGCGAATATTTGCTCAAGTTATTGGAAAGACCCAACCTAGGAACCTTAAGAATTGACGTAAATCAGGCGATCGAAGAATTAGACGATCTGATTATGGAGTTCAAGCGCACCTTTCCCGACTAAAACTAGGTGATCCAGAGGCCCTCCAGAGGGAGTCATACCCAACCCGATCTAACTTGTAGGGGTCAACATTGACTCCTACAACCACCGTTGACCCTTGCTCACCCAAGACCAGGAAAAATCAATCGATCGCCGTTTGGGATCATCTCTGAGAGAGCGATCGCCCAGTTCTCACCTCCTGTCCCCTGAAGCATCTAACAGACTACAAAATTAGAGAATTTCCCATTAGATCAACCATCGATCAAGAATACCGCCCTCCCGGATACGCCCCGGATAATTATTGGATTTGGATGCAGATTAACCGCTAAAAATCTTGGCTTAGACTGAGATTGACAACGGGTTATCCCAGGGCTATACTGAGTCACTAAATCATAAAAATAGGCAATTCGTCCGCGATCGCGTGACGGCGAACCTAAGTTTTTGGCAACTGGCTCAAGAGGTAAAAAATCTTAAAAAAGATATTTAACCAGATTTAATTTATATGATTAAACAAGATTAAAAATGAAATACTCCGTTGTAATTCCAATTTTTAATGAACAAGAAACAATCTCTGAGCTTTGGAAACGTCTGCTGGGAGTGTTTCAGGCAATCAAGGATGATTGGGAAATTATTTTTGTCAATGATGGCAGCACCGATGCTTCTCGCTCAATGTTAACCCAACTCAGTCAACAGCACCAAAATGTAAAATTTTTAAGCTTATCTCGGAATTTTGGCCATCAGCCAGCCATTACCGCTGGAATTGATTATGCCCAAGGAGATGCGGTGATATTAATGGATGGTGATTTACAAGACGATCCAGACGCAATTCTCACTTTTATCGATCTGTGGAAACAGGGTTACGACGTAGTTTATGCCCTCCGCAAAAAACGCAAAGAACCCTGGCTAAAACGCCTTGCATTTAAGACGTTTTACTATCTGCAAACTACCCTATCAGACATCAACTTGCCTCGTGATGCGGGGATTTTTTCCCTACTCGATCGCCGAGTAATTCAAGCCTTAAGACAAATGCCGGAACGCAATAAATATTTGAGTGGTTTACGTGCTTATACCGGGTTTCACCAAATTGGGGTAGTAGTAGAACGGGGGCCACGGTATCATGGTCAACCACGAGTCTCCATTCGCAAGCTATTTAAATTAGCCTTTGATGGGATTTTTTCTTTTTCCACATTGCCTTTACGGTTTGTCACCTATTTGGGCATTCTGATTTCGCTCACCGCTTTGGCGATCGCCATGATTGGTTTAGTCGTAAAATTTATTTTGGGACTACAATTTTTCGATTGGCCTTTTGGCTTGACCAGCATTTTTTTCCTGGGAGGAGTGCAACTTTTATCTCTAGGAATCATTGGGGAATATATCGGGCGCATCTATGAGGAAGTAAAACAACGTCCTTATTACATTGTAGCAGAAGCAATAGGATTTGAACTATATAAAACAGTGGAAGCAACCCCCCCCGATGACCAGAACGAAAAAAAATATCACTTGACTCAATCATCCACTGAGTTACCGTCATCTCCCCAGGGAAAAATACCCCATATCGATGAAATTTATTGAGTGAATTATGAGGAATCTCATGGGATATGTGCCATCATGTATTTTACATTTTAACTCAAAACAATGAATCTACAATTCAGTGCTTGGTTTTATGTGTTTATTGCGGGAATTAATACTTGCATCGGCAATCTACTCTTAAAACAATCTCGGCGGGTTGCCCTGGCTGATTCGGGGATATTTTCTCTAATTTTTTCTCCTTGGTTTATCATGGGAGCATTATTTTTCGGCATCAATGTCATTTTGTTTACCAAAGCCTTAGAAAAACTCCCCGTCTCCGCAGCTTATCCAGTGTTAGCTGGTTTAGGTTTTTGTTTACTCGCTATTTTTAGTAGCCTGATTTTTAATGAAAGACTCTCTTTAAGTCAATGGTCTGGAGTCGCCTTAATTTTAACCGGCATTATTATTGTTTCTCGCCAGTAAATTATTACCCAATACCCGAAATGAATGATTTCTGAATGATGAAAAAAAATTTTTACAATTTTATTTTCTGGTGTCTTATATTAGCCCCGCTAATATTCATGGTGTGCATCTGTCTGAGTTATGGGTTAAACTTTCCCTATTGGGATCAGTGGGCAACTCCAGGATTATTATTTGCCAACAAAGTTTACGAAAATCAACCGATTACCTGGTCAGATTGGCTCTCGCAACATAATGAAAGTCGGAAGTTATTTCCTCGGCTGATTTTTGTGGGCATGGCCAGTTTAACGAACTGGAATATCAAGGTTGAATTAATGGTAAACTGTTTTTTAAATACAGTCAGTTTAACCACCTTATATTTCCTCGCCAAACAGACATTAAAAAACAGTCATATCCGGAATATTTGTTTGATTTTATCAAGCATATTGCTGTTTTCCCTGGTGCAATATGAAAACTATCTTTGGGGAATTCAGATTTGTGTATTCTTGTCCCTAGCCGCTTTTGTGCTTTGCTTAGGTCTATTTCAACAAAAGTTACCGTTGGCGGTAAAAGTGATAGTCGGGGGAATTCTTTGTATTATTAGTACATTTTCTTTCGCCAATGGAATGCTCAGTTGGGTTGTAGTCATGCCCGCTTTAATCATTGATGAAAAATTGACTATTGCTGATTTAAAAAAACGCCTGCCTTGGTTGCTATTCTGGCTGCTTTTGATGGGGACAAATTTATGGATTTATTTCCATGATTATGTAAAACCTGGGGGACATCCCGCGTTTTCGGTAGCCGTAGAAAACCCCGCGACGGCAATTCTTTATTTTAGAATTTTCTTCGGCAGTATATTAGGAGGTTTTGACAAGGATCAAGCCATGATTGCCGGAGAAGTTATTTTAGTATTATGGTTGTTTTGTGTGGGGATGATTGGCTATCGAGCTTTACGAGATGACAAAATATTGCCCCAAACCAAAGGCTGGATTTTATTAGGAGGATATAGCATTGCCAGTGGGTTAATTACCACCTTCGGACGAGTCGGATTTGGGGCACAGCAGGCTTTCTCCTCTCGCTACACGACCTTTTCTGTATGGTTATATATTTCTCTAATTTTTCTGATCGGAATCCTGCTACAAGAATTTCGTCTCAGTCAGCGATATTCTCGCATAATTAAAGGAATGATTGGGGGCTTGATTGGTGTCGGGCTAATTTTGCATATTTCTACTAGCCAAAATGCCTTTACTCAACTCCAGTCCCACCGTTTTAGCAAGCTTCAGGGACAAGCTTGTGCGGTACTGAGTCCCGTGCTAGAAGATGCGGAATGTTTAACAACTTTCGTCTATCCTGACCTAGAATCTTTACGCCATTTAATCGTCAACATTAATCGCTTGGGTTATCTTCATCCTCCTCCGTTAGAAACTGCTGAAGTTGAAAGCTTTGCGGAGGTGAATTCAACCCCAGAAACCATCGGCTACTTCGATGAACTTTCCCCGATTTCGGAGACGGTTTACCATATTCATGGTTGGGCTAGACTCCCTCAACGAAGAGAACCGGCTGATGCAATTTTACTGAGTTATCAAGGAGGGCAAACTCCCGCCCAAGTGTTTCATCGCGTCCAACGAGCGACCCCACGAGAGGATGTGACGGATTTGTTTCGCGATCGCCCATCTTCTTGGCTTTGGGGTTGGGACGGCGACTTTCCCGTGTCAAAATTGCCCCCAGGACAATGGACTATCAAAGCTTGGGCTTTTGATACCATGAAAGCCAAAGCTTTTGAACTTTCGGGACAATTTTCTCTAACGGTAAAACCTTCCTGAATTCAGGGTATTAGTTATTAGTTGTTAGTTGTTTTTTGTTGGTTGTTAGTTGTTAGTGATTATTTATTATTTATTATTGGTTATTTGTTGTTAGTTGTTGTTGGTTGTTAGTTATTAGTGATTTATTGTTGGTTGTTTGCTTCAAACAACCAATAACAACCAACCAAGAACAAATAACTAACAACTAACAACTAACAACAAATAACCAAAGAATCCCTACCCAACAACCAACAACCAACCAACAACTAATTTATTGAGCGGCCATTTCCATTAAAATATTCTGGCTGCTACATTCACCAAAAGTATCTTTCATGGGCGATCGCTGCACATAAGTGCCATCAGCTTGTAAATCCCAAGCTTGGCGATTATCTGACAGCATAATCCCCAAAATTTCTTGCAAATCTTTCATTAAATCTGGATCTTCTACAGGCGTAATTGCCTCGACCCGACGGTTAAGATTTCGCGGCATCCAATCCGCCGATCCAATAAATAACTCTTCCTCACCGCGATTGTGGAAATAAAAAATGCGAGAATGTTCTAAATAACGACCCACAATGCTCACCACTCGAATACTTTCACTCAGTCCGGGGACTCCAGGACGCAAACAGCAAATCCCTCGGATTAGCAAATCAATTTGCACTCCCGCTTGAGAAGCTTGATAAAGTTTGAGGATAATTTTTGGATCTACCAACGCATTCATCTTGACCACTATTCGGCTATGATAACCATTTTTCGCGTGTTCCGTTTCCCGGTCAATTAAAGCTTCCATGCGATCGCGGATATTCACCGGGGCTACCAATAATTTCCGATAAGACCGCTGCCGAGAATATCCCGTCAAAAAATTAAACAAATCGGTCAAATCTGCACCAAGTTCATCCCGACAAGATAGCAAACCCAAATCTGTATAAAGTCTGGCGGTCTTAGGATTATAATTCCCCGTACCAATATGAACATAACGCCGAATGCGATCCTGTTCCCGTCGGACGACCATCGCAATTTTCGTGTGAGTTTTTAACCCCACCAAACCATAAACCACATGAACTCCGGCTTTTTCTAACTTTCGTGCCCACTGAATATTATTTTCTTCATCAAATCGGGCTTTCAGTTCCACCAATGCCGCCACCTGCTTGCCATTTTCTGCCGCCGTAATTAAAGCATTAATAATCGGCGAATCTCCCGAAGTCCGATACAGTGTCATCTTAATCGCCAACACTCCAGGGTCATGGGCCGCTTGAGTAATAAAACGTTGCACCGAGGCGCTAAATGAATAATAAGGATGGTGCAGCAATATATCTTTTTGGCGAATTAAGGCAAATAAATCTTCCCCTTCCTCTACATCCAGGTCTACTTGGTCTACGGGTAAATCATGGAGACGACGCAAACGCGGGGGAACGACCGGGTTCCAGGGTCGATCTTTGAGTTCTGGTTTGGGCAATCCCATGAAACTCATTAAGTCCCCTAAATTCAGTAATCCTTGCACTTCATAAACATCCGACTCTTCAACGTCGAGTTCGTGCATGAGCATTCCCCGAATGCTGGGCGGCAAGTCCACGGGTATTTCCAGGCGGACCACGGAACCCCCAAACCGTCGTTTCCGCAGTTCTTTTTCAATCGCTAATAACAAGTCATCGGCTTCGATCTCTTGCAGTTCTAAATCCGCATCCCGCGTAATTCGGAATAAATGATATTCCTGAATATTCATTCCGGGAAATAAAAACTCTAAGTTATGAGCGATGACTTGTTCCAGGGGGACAAATTGGTAGATGGTTGGCGGTGTTGCTGCGGTGACGGGGGTCTGAGAAGGTTTAATCGGGTCTGGAGGCAAGGAAATAAATCTGGGTAAGACTTTGGGGACTTTGACGCGAGCAAAAAATTCCTCCTCGGTTTCTGGATCTTTAACCAGTACCGCTAAGTTTAAGCTGAGATTGGAAATATAGGGGAACGGATGACCCGGATCGACGGCTAAAGGAGTGAGCACGGGAAAGATTTGCTCTTCAAAGTAGCTCTGCATATAGAGCCTTTGTTCTTGGTTGAGATCGATGTAGTCGAGGATATGAATTTGGTTGGCGACTAATAGGGGTCGGATTTGCTGTTGAAAGTGACGATGCTGCTCGACTACCATTGGGTGCAGGCGATCGCTAATCGCATTCAGTTGTTCTTCCGGTGTCCGTCCATCAGGGGTTAACCGGGCAACCTTGGCTTCTACCTGTTGTTTTAAAGCGGCAACCCGAACCATAAAGAATTCATCCAGGTTGGTGCTGAAGATCGATAAAAACTTCAGTCGCTCCAGTAGGAGTGTCCGAGCATCCAAGGCTTCATGTAAAACCCGGTAGTTAAACTCTAACCAGCTTAACTCGCGATTAATATAATACTGCGGATCTTTGAGGTTAATCTCGCTGGCCGTGGGATCTACTGTTTTGGTTTTGGCCATAATATTTTTTGATGGGTGTCTTATTCCGTTAATGTGCTTAGATTACCAAATTTGTTGCTCCTACAAATCCAAATTATTTGTGAATTTTTGTGACGTTCTAAACTGTTCAGGAAACCCCCTTCTTGAGACTGGTCTGCCAAGTCATCCGCTGATTATTTATCGGTACTACATCCCATCTATCTGGGTTCTGATATGATCCCAGCCAAAATCATGGGGGAATTGTCCAGAAACATTTTCCCCCATGATTTTGCCTAGATGCAAATTTGCCCCCGCCTGCCTATAGATGCCTACAGACTGGCAGCGATCGCACTTTGATTACTGGTCATGGATGTTTTTTCTATGGGTTTAATCGCAAAGAAATTATCAAAGATATTGTCGCCAATTTCATTCATTTTTTCTTGTAAATCATTGAGAAATTCATGCAGACCAATATGCATAATTTCATCAATGGTAATATACCCTAATTCAGACCGCAACCGGCCTAATGTCCTTTCCACGGGATTTTGCCAGGTGCCATGAGGGGTGCCGGTAATTTGATGCAGCGATCGCTCTGCTTGCAACAGACAAAACTGAATTGACCGAGGAAATTCGCGATCTAAAATTAAAAATTCCGCCACTCCATCCGGGGTAATCCGATGTTGACTCCGTTTCCGATACATTTCATAAGCACTTGCCGATCGCAACAAAGAAATCCACTGTAATTGATCCAAAATTGTCCCGACGTGCTTCACCGAAGGCAACAAAATATAATACTTCACATCTAAAATTCGACTGGTTTTATCAGCCCGTTCTAATAACCGGCCAATTTGACCAAAATGCCAGCCTTCATTATGACTCATGGTGGCATCCATCACGCCCGCAAATAGATGAGAAGCGAGTTTTACCTCCGTGAAAAAATCTTGCAACCCAGAAAGGGATTGGTCCGGAGCCGCAGTCTTCACCATCCAATAAAAAGCATTAATTTGTTCCCACATTTCTGAAGAAATAATTTCCCGCACGGAACGAGCATTTTCTCGCGCTATTTGCAAACAAGATAAAATAGAATTGGGATAATTACTATCAAAAGTGAGAAACTGAATCACGTTTTGGGCATTTCCTTCCCCGTAGGCTTGCTCAAAAAGTTCTTGATCTCCCGTGGTATAAACTAAAGGTTTCCACTGTTGTTCAATTCCTCTGGGAGAATCCAACATTAAGTTTAAATTAGTTCCCACGAACCGGGCAATATTTTCCGCCCGTTCTACATATCTGTTTAGCCAGTAGATTGAATCGGCAACGCGACTCAGCATAAGCACTATTCCTAATTTACTATTCAGTTATTCAGGTTAACCGTCAGAGGAGAAAGGAGAGAGGAGCAGAGGAGCAGAGGAGCAGAGGAGCAGAGGGGCGGAGGGGCGGAGGGGCAAAGGAGAAGTGAAAAGTTAAAAGTCGTGGGGGCGAATGGCCAAGAGAGAAAAGAGAGGAGAGAAAAGAGAGGAGAGAATATCTTTCCTCTTTCCTATGCATCCTCTTTCCTATGCATCCTCTTTCCTATGCATCCTCCCTTTCACTATTCACTCTCCCCTCATCCCCCCTGCACCCCCGCACCCCTGCACCCCTGCTCGATGGCGGCTCCCCCGCTCGATGGCGGCTCCCCTCTCTTTTCTCTTCTGACTATTATTTACTCCGCCTATTCAAACAAAACCCAGGTATCTTTTGAACCACCTCCTTGAGATGAATTGACTACTAAAGAACCTTTTTTCAAAGCTACACGGGTTAAGCCCCCCGGATGTACGTAGATTTCTTTTCCATAGAGAATATAGGGACGTAAATCTACATGGCATCCGGCAAATTCGTCCTTGATTATGGTAGGAACTCTGGATAAACAGAGGGTGGGTTGGGCAATATAATTCCGGGGATTTTCTTGGATCCGCCCCGCAAAGTCTTCCCGTTGTTCTGGGGTGGCATGAGGGCCGACTAGCATCCCATATCCTCCCGCTTCATTCACCGCTTTGACTACCAATTTATCTAAGTTGCCTAACACATGGTTGCGATCTTTTTCTTCCCAACACCGATAGGTGGGCACGTTGGGGATTATTTGGTCTTCATCAAGATAATAGCGAATAATATCCGGTACATAAGTATAGATCCCTTTGTCATCAGCGACTCCAGTTCCTAACGCATTGGCGATCGCGACTCGGCGATTGCGGTAAACTTCCATCAGCCCCGGAACTCCCAGTAAACTATCGGGACGAAATGCCAAAGGATCGATAAAGTTATCATCAATTCGCCGATAAATTACATCGACTCTTTGTAGTCCTTTGGTGGTACGCATTCTTAAGTAGCCATCCACCACCACTAAATCTCTACCTTCGACCAGTTCTACCCCCATTTGTTGGGCTAAAAATGAGTGCTCAAAATAGGCCGAATTATAAATTCCTGGGGTGAGAACCGCTACTCTAGGATTGGTTAAATGGGGTGGGGCTAAGTTTAGCAGAGTTTCTAGGAGATGACTGGGGTAATCATCTACGGGTTTAATGCCCATTTTGCCAAATAATTCGGGAAAGCAAGATTTCATTACCCGGCGATTTTCGATTACATAAGAAACCCCCGACGGACAGCGAAGATTATCTTCTAAAACATACCAATGACCATGTTTATCTCGGACTAAATCTGTCCCCGTGATGTGACACCAAACATCTGCCGGTGGTTTTAATCCAATACAAGGTTTGAGAAATCCTGTAGCAGAGGCGATCGCATATTCGGGAATTATCCCATCAGCAATAATTTTTTGTTCCCCATAAATATCACCAATAAATAAATTTAATGCCGCAATTCGTTGTTTGAGTCCTTTTTCTAGCCATTGCCACTCTAAAGCTGAGACAATGCGGGGAATAATATCAAACGGAAATATCCGTTCGGTTCCTTGGTTGTCGCTGTAGACATTAAAGGTTGCCCCTAGCTTCATCAGGGCATTTTGGGCTGCTTGTTGTCGCTGTTCCAGTTCTCCACTCGGTAAGGAGTTGATTTTGGCAATCAATAACTGGGCTTCTGGGCGGGGTTTACCCTTTTCGATGAACAGTTCATCGTAAAAATCCCCTGGATCGTAAGTATTAAATTGCACGGTTTAGCTACCCGATTTTTTAACGACTATTGGCTACTGTGTGGTTAATGCGGTGGCTGCTTCACTGAAATCACAGATTTCTGGGAATTGACACCCTTTTAGGCTTCTCGGTCAGTAGCCGACTCTAGACTCTGAATTGGGTATAGAGTTTTTTCCGTTTCTTTAACTGTAGCGGTGGATACAGCCGGTGAGAAAATTTATAATAATTTTTTTAACAATAGACAATTCTGGCTTCGATCGCGGATCGATTCCCCCAACCTCCCTTTTTTAAGGAGGGCTTTTTCGCCAGGGAAAGCCAGAATTGTCTATTCAGTATGTTGATTAACTGTGTTGATTAAGTATATTCTCCGATCGCTCTTATTTCTCAGCAATGGTGGCCTAAAAATGCTGTTTCTGAGTTAAGATTTTTCAGAATCTTCCAAAATCTTTACACTTTGGCTCAGGTAGGGGTATGGTCCGATCGCCGATCGCTGAGGATTTTCGGTTATACCGGGGGTTTGGCGGCCAGCCTCTGGACGATCGCCCGAAAATCAGCAGCGATCGCTTCGATATTTTCTGGGTGCAATAAGGGTACATGAACAAAGATACAAGGAATGGGCGATTTTGCCTGGGTTTGCAGATAGTTTAAAACCGCATAGTACAGCGCTTCACAGACAAATTTACCCGCGTCATGGCTGATTTCTGTGTTAGGTAAACTGGCGATTAATTGGGGCAAATTTACTAAAGTTTTGCGGCAATTTTTTCCGGATAAAGCTTGAGATTCAACGGTTAATTTTTGCCGAGTTTCTGCCATACCCGCGCAAATCACTGCATGGGGTTGGACTTGGTTGATTTTGGCGATCGCCTCTTTTGGGGCTGCTTCGGGGTCTACGGGTAATTTTCTTAACAGAATCAATGAATCCCCGAAAAAATCCCCTTGAGAAATTTTTACTAATAAGTCATCGGAGGCATTGGATTTTTGATGGGGCATCCAGGTATCAAAGGAAGTGAGTAAGATTTTGCTAGTGATATGAGTGATAATTTTGCCAGTCATAGAAAATTTGGGCGATTAAGAATTACAATAGCGATCGCGGTATCGTAAGGAAAACAGGGCAATGGCTGTGATTGCCATCGTAGACTATGATATGGGGAATTTGCACTCGGTGTGCAAAGGTTTGGAAAATGCGGGGGCAACCCCAATAATTACCGATTCACCCGCAGAAATTTTGGCTGCTGATGCGGTGTTGCTGCCCGGAGTGGGTTCTTTTGACCCGGCAATGCAACATTTGCGATCGCGGGATTTGGAGTTGCCGGTGAAAGATGCGATCGCTTCTGGGAAACCATTTCTCGGCATTTGTTTAGGGCTGCAAATTCTTTTTGATGGCAGTGAGGAGGGGAAAGAACCGGGTTTAGGGGTAATTCCGGGGATGGTACGTCGGTTTAAAAGCGAACCGGGATTAACTATTCCTCACATGGGTTGGAATCAGTTAGAATTGGCTCAACCGGATCTGCCATTGTGGGGCAATTTACCCGCTAATCCTTGGGTTTATTTTGTTCACTCTTATTATGTCGATCCCATAGATGCATCGGTGAAAGCTGCTACAGTGACTCATGGGAGTCAAAATGTCACTGCTGCGATCGGGAAAAATAACCTCATGGCGGTACAATTTCACCCGGAAAAATCTTCTACTGCTGGGTTAAAAATGTTAGATAACTTTGTGGATTTTCTGCACCGCAAAAGTTAGAGGTAATCTAATAGTAGGGTGGGCAAAAAATTTTACCTACTATACCATATACGATGGTGTATGCCCACCCTACAATATAAATAATTAACATTCGGATGGTGGGCAAAAAAGCAAAAAAATTTATCCACTATACCATATACGATGGTTTACTTTTGCCCACCCTACAATAGAAATACTACAATATAAATACTGCGGGGCATGAATTAGGTCGTTTTCTGTCAGAAAACCAGATTTTGCTCAAGCATTTTGTGGTGGTCTGGCTGACTGCTTCAACTTGTCTTTATAAGTATGATGATTGGGCAATAAAACAAAAACAACGTCGCCAAAAGTTTAAGCAAGGGTAACAAGTGGCAAAGGTCAAATATACGCCCACTTCTGTTGATGTAATTAGTGTTGAGTTGAATCAAATGAAAGGGAGTATGGGAATTACTAAAATGGGTTCATTTAGGCAGAAATTTGCGGATAAACCTAAAAAAAAATTAGTCATTTAATACCAATTTTACAACCTATTGCTACAATTCTAATGTTTATTTAGACGGTGATATGTAGCGCCAAAATTGCATAATGTTTTGTAAATACTATTACCAATTTCCAAATAATCCAGAGTCGGTTTTAACCGACTTGCGCTATTAGCCGGAGGTTTTAACCTCTGGCGGTTTATGTACCCCCGCAATTAACCGACGATTGCGGGGATTAAAATTCGGCGATGATTAAAATTCGGCGATGATTAAAATCCGGCGGGGATTAAAATTCGGCGGGGATTAAAATCCCTGTAGGGGTCAACGGCCGTTGACCCCTACAGGCGGTTAAAACCGACTATTTGACCAATTTTAAAAAGCTACAATTTTAAGGTTTACTTGGGCGATCGGACGTAGCGCCCAAATAAGTGCGATCGTTGTTTCAATCCCTGATAGGGATTCTATATAGTTGCAACCAGAGTTTGACCGCTCGGACGCTGATCAAGAAATCATCGTTTCAATCCCTGATAGGGATTCTATATAGTTGCAACTTTCATTAATTTAAGGTGTAGTCTTCTTCAATCGCGGTTTCAATCCCTGATAGGGATTCTATATAGTTGCAACCTGGCCAAAGCTTTTGCTTGAGTCATTTTGTAATTGTTTCAATCCCTGATAGGGATTCTATATAGTTGCAACAATTCACCCCGTTTTTAAGTAAAGTCAAGGTTGGCGTTTCAATCCCTGATAGGGATTCTATATAGTTGCAACTCGTCAAACTGAAATTTAATCTGAGAAGAATTAAAGTTTCAATCCCTGATAGGGATTCTATATAGTTGCAACATCCAAATTTGTTCCAAAGGAGGAGATGAATTTATGTTTCAATCCCTGATAGGGATTCTATATAGTTGCAACCAAGCCAGATGATTGCAGTAATTTAGTATTACCTGTTTCAATCCCTGATAGGGATTCTATATAGTTGCAACTCGTAATTTTTTACTCGGTGACTTTCGATTTGCTGAAGTTTCAATCCCTGATAGGGATTCTATATAGTTGCAACAGTTCGTGGGGGACATATCCTACACATATCTAGATAAGTTTCAATCCCTGATAGGGATTCTATATAGTTGCAACATTCACTCATAATTGATGCCAGAGAGTCGTCGAAAATCGTTTCAATCCCTGATAGGGATTCTATATAGTTGCAACAATTTATTGGCAAAAAGCAGCGGTATCGGTGCGAATTGTTTTAATCCCTGATAGGGATTCTATATAGTTGCAACCAGTGCTTAAGCTAAAAGCATTGTGTAAATTTAAGGCTAAATTTGTTTCAATCCCTGATAGGGATTCTATATAGTTGCAACAACCCCCCCTACCTTTAGATTTTTTCTTTGAAAAAGTTTCAATCCCTGATAGGGATTCTATATAGTTGCAACGTCCGCATGGCTACACACCCGCTTTCAGCAAATTCGTTTCAATCCCTGATAGGGATTCTATATAGTTGCAACGGGTATTCTTGGCATAGCTTTCGCCGCACCTTTGCGTTTCAATCCCTGATAGGGATTCTATATAGTTGCAACAGCAGTTTTTCTCGGAGTTTCAGCCCTCGGAAAATGTTTCAATCCCTGATAGGGATTCTATATAGTTGCAACTGTTATTGTCAGGATTGTTCGGGCTGTGTTTCAAAGTTTCAATCCCTGATAGGGATTCTATATAGTTGCAACACAGTAGAAAAGTAATGGCTTTTTCATTTCAGTGTGGTTTCAATCCCTGATAGGGATTCTATATAGTTGCAACAATTGATTTTCCCTAATATTCCCTGCTTAATGCTGTTTCAATCCCTGATAGGGATTCTATATAGTTGCAACTATCAAGTTAACGATGCTCTTGATACAGCGATTAAGTTTCAATCCCTGATAGGGATTCTATATAGTTGCAACCCCTTGCTTCCGTTCTTGAATCGAAAGAATTCGGTGTTTCAATCCCTGATAGGGATTCTATATAGTTGCAACCGGGAAAAATCAAGCAAATCAAACCGGAAGACTCGTTTCAATCCCTGATAGGGATTCTATATAGTTGCAACTCTCCATCCGGTTAGCGCTAGGGACACTGCATCTGTTTCAATCCCTGATAGGGATTCTATATAGTTGCAACTTTTTCTGCTTTTGACCTATCTAAAAACGCCCAAGTAGTTTCAATCCCTGATAGGGATTCTATATAGTTGCAACTAACCGCCACGGACGAGCCGAAATCTGGGATGAGACTGTTTCAATCCCTGATAGGGATTCTATATAGTTGCAACCTGCCAAGCTATGTGAATACTTGTGGCAGGCGCTTTTGGTTTCAATCCCTGATAGGGATTCTATATAGTTGCAACTGTAATGGCTGGCTGGTTTTTTTTCAGATTTTAAAAGTTTCAATCCCTGATAGGGATTCTATATAGTTGCAACTCGATCTAATCCAGCACAAACTATTTATGTTTCCGTTTCAATCCCTGATAGGGATTCTATATAGTTGCAACAGTTAGCCCACTACGGCAAAAGAGCCGAGGCCATGTTTCAATCCCTGATAGGGATTCTATATAGTTGCAACCAAGTATTCAGAAACTTTTCCCAGGCTTACCAGCGATTCGTTTCAATCCCTGATAGGGATTCTATATAGTTGCAACCACTTTCTTCCGAGAACCAATCAAGAAACTCTTCGTGTTTCAATCCCTGATAGGGATTCTATATAGTTGCAACTCACGGACCCGTCACCCGATTCGTCACAAGTCAAAAAAGTTTCAATCCCTGATAGGGATTCTATATAGTTGCAACGGAAATTGATTTGGCCACGGGAAAAATCAAACAGATTAGTTTCAATCCCTGATAGGGATTCTATATAGTTGCAACAGGGAGATGTGCCTTGCACCTGTACCGAGCTAGGGTTTCAATCCCTGATAGGGATTCTATATAGTTGCAACTTTTGTCGCCATTTGTAAATTTCCTGTGCGTATTTTTTGTTTCAATCCCTGATAGGGATTCTATATAGTTGCAACAATTTCCCCTATTTGGGAATGCGATCGCCCGGTTCCGTTTCAATCCCTGATAGGGATTCTATATAGTTGCAACAATGCGCTTACAAGCTTCCTTCCAGTAGGTGAAAATCGTTTCAATCCCTGATAGGGATTCTATATAGTTGCAACGTCAGAACGCACGGGCCGAATCGTCTTTTTCCCATGTTTCAATCCCTGATAGGGATTCTATATAGTTGCAACCCAATAAAAGGTGTCGTCCCCTGCCCGATAACAAGCGGTTTCAATCCCTGATAGGGATTCTATATAGTTGCAACTCATTCTCCCTAAGTCCTAAAACTTTTGCTAGTGCTAGTTTCAATCCCTAATAGGGATTCAATATAGTTGCAACAGCATTAGCCGATGCCCTGGAAAAAATACCAGAATCGGTTTCAATCCCTAATAGGGATTCAATATAGTTGCAACTTTGTCAGTCAAATTGTCAATCTAGCATGGGCAATTTGTTTCAATCCCTAATAGGGATTCAATATAGTTGCAACCAATAAGTTTGGCGTGGTCAGCCCAAAAGACGCCAGCGTTTCAATCCCTAATAGGGATTCAATATAGTTGCAACTAGGTAATCGCAAAAATCCTGTTGTTCATTTGGTTGGTTTCAATCCCTAATAGGGATTCAATATAGTTGCAACTTTTTGTCAAGCAAACGCAACTAGGAAATGATTTTGAGTTTCAATCCCTAATAGGGATTCAATATAGTTGCAACCAACTCCCCGCATACTTGGCGTATTAGATGCCTTAAGTTTCAATCCCTAATAGGGATTCAATATAGTTGCAACTATGCTGAGATTCCCGCTGAGATTCCCGCTGATTCTGTTTCAATCCCTAATAGGGATTCAATATAGTTGCAACTAAAAATTATTGAGCGCGGCTTTCTGTGCTGCATTGTTTCAATCCCTAATAGGGATTCAATATAGTTGCAACCCTTACATCCAATAGGGCCATAATCAATCCCATTGCTTCGTTTCAATCCCTAATAGGGATTCAATATAGTTGCAACTTTTGCCGTATCTGGGAATAATACCTTATTGTACTTGTTTCAATCCCTAATAGGGATTCAATATAGTTGCAACCCGGTTGAGTTTCCTGATGGGAAAATTGCAAAATACCTGTTTCAATCCCTAATAGGGATTCAATATAGTTGCAACCGCGCTTACCGCTGGTTTGGCTTTGCGATCGCTAGTAAAGGCGTCGTTTCAATCCCTAATAGGGATTCAATATAGTTGCAACATCGAGAATAAGGCGCTGGAAACAATGCGGCGAATTGTTTCAATCCCTAATAGGGATTCAATATAGTTGCAACCCCACTGGGGCGAGATCGATTCGATCCACGGGTAAGTTTCAATCCCTAATAGGGATTCAATATAGTTGCAACAAGCGATCGAAGGGTGGGGCAGCGGCGAAGCGTGGTTTCAATCCCTAATAGGGATTCAATATAGTTGCAACCTATGCAATTTGGTTGATACATCTACGTTGCAAGGTTGTTTCAATCCCTAATAGGGATTCAATATAGTTGCAACTCTGGGGTCGTAATTGGCAAGCAGCCTAATTCATTTAGGTTTCAATCCCTAATAGGGATTCAATATAGTTGCAACCCGCTGGTTTAGCTTTGCGAAGCTTGGTGAAAGTCTCGTTTCAATCCCTAATAGGGATTCAATATAGTTGCAACCCCCGGAATGCCAGGAGCCCGAACCCGAACCCGAACCCGGTTTCAATCCCTAATAGGGATTCAATATAGTTGCAACTGATTGAGCCGCCGTAGTCATCGTCGATTTGATAGAGTTTCAATCCCTAATAGGGATTCAATATAGTTGCAACTCATACTCATTGAGCGGAGAGTTTGCCCGTGCCCGTTTCAATCCCTAATAGGGATTCAATATAGTTGCAACTCAAGGAATGCACCATTGTATATTCTATTGGCCTACCGTTTCAATCCCTAATAGGGATTCAATATAGTTGCAACAGCTAACTTTTGATTATCAACATCAGAAATCACTTCAGGGTTTCAATCCCTAATAGGGATTCAATATAGTTGCAACGCCAAAAGCATTAATAACTTTAGCTAGATCCTCGTACTGGTTTCAATCCCTAATAGGGATTCAATATAGTTGCAACCACCTAATTTTTTATTTAGGCGTTCTTCTAATTCTGCGTTTCAATCCCTAATAGGGATTCAATATAGTTGCAACCTGCGGGAGTTCCTGCGGCCAAACTTCCAAAAGATTGAGTTTCAATCCCTAATAGGGATTCAATATAGTTGCAACTTCCGAGCGGCGTCGGTTGCAAACGTGCAATAAAAGTGTTTCAATCCCTAATAGGGATTCAATATAGTTGCAACTTGTTTTTTAAACTGGTGAGGCCAATACAAAGCAGCAATAAAAGTGTTTCAATCCCTAATAGGGATTCAATATAGTTGCAACAAAATTGGAGCATTGATCCAACAAGATCCTGCATTTCAAGTTTCAATCCCTAATAGGGATTCAATATAGTTGCAACTTTTCTCGCACTTTTTCCGAAAGCGATCGCACTGCCCCGTTTCAATCCCTAATAGGGATTCAATATAGTTGCAACGGCGCTTCCGGGTGGCGAGGCATGGTTTTTTTTGCTGGGGTTTCAATCCCTAATAGGGATTCAATATAGTTGCAACGAGCGCCGTCACCGTTCAAGGGGCAATTGAAGAACTGGTTTCAATCCCTAATAGGGATTCAATATAGTTGCAACAACTTAACGGTTGCAGTACCCTACAAGGTGAAACTTCGTTTCAATCCCTAATAGGGATTCAATATAGTTGCAACAGAGCAGTTAATTTCTCAATACACATTTAGTGAAGCTGTTTCAATCCCTAATAGGGATTCAATATAGTTGCAACCGCGATCGTTGATAATTCACCCGCTCCTAACATTATGTTTCAATCCCTAATAGGGATTCAATATAGTTGCAACAAAGCTTGCTGATAAAAATGAGCCAATAAATTTATTGTTTCAATCCCTAATAGGGATTCAATATAGTTGCAACAATTTCACGCAATTGTGCAAGTGACAGATGAGCGAAGTTTCAATCCCTAATAGGGATTCAATATAGTTGCAACAATGCAGATGGCGTCATTAAATATGAAGATAGTGTTTCAATCCCTAATAGGGATTCAATATAGTTGCAACGACCCAATCACTCCTGAAACGCAATTACCTAGCGGTGAGTTTCAATCCCTAATAGGGATTCAATATAGTTGCAACGATCAAAGATTATGAACTGTTTCTAGAAAAAAGTTTCAATCCCTAATAGGGATTCAATATAGTTGCAACTATATCTCCCGGTTTATCAGCGTCGTCTAGCCACCAGGTTTCAATCCCTAATAGGGATTCAATATAGTTGCAACAATATTCTCAAAAATATAGACGACTTTGACTTTCGGTTTCAATCCCTAATAGGGATTCAATATAGTTGCAACTTGCTCCTAGGTAGAGGTTCCCATCGTTGTCGCCAGGTTTCAATCCCTAATAGGGATTCAATATAGTTGCAACCGCTTTCCAGGTTCAGCAGGGTTGATTGGATTCACGTTTCAATCCCTAATAGGGATTCAATATAGTTGCAACAATGTATTTCAAATGTTTGGATTTAAGGATGAAAACGTTTCAATCCCTAATAGGGATTCAATATAGTTGCAACACGGCGATATCGCCCTGGGTGTAGTAGCACCGAATCAGTTTCAATCCCTAATAGGGATTCAATATAGTTGCAACAAATCTGGGTATCTTTTCCCCAGCCCTTTCATCCCAGTTTCAATCCCTAATAGGGATTCAATATAGTTGCAACCCCAAATTGTTTGGTCGTGGTTGAGTTGCCAGATGTTTCAATCCCTAATAGGGATTCAATATAGTTGCAACAGAATATGCAGCTATAGACCATTCTCATTCAGCGATCGGTTTCAATCCCTAATAGGGATTCAATATAGTTGCAACCCAATCCAGACAGCCCCGGCTGATGAGCCAACACAGAGTTTCAATCCCTAATAGGGATTCAATATAGTTGCAACCTGCATAAAGGCGATCGCAAGCGCTAAACACAGATTTGTTTCAATCCCTAATAGGGATTCAATATAGTTGCAACGTTATACGGCAACTCAAGCACCACCAACCCCTTTGGTTTCAATCCCTAATAGGGATTCAATATAGTTGCAACAGTAGGTGATGGGTGGGTACTTCCCGGAGCGATCGGTTTCAATCCCTAATAGGGATTCAATATAGTTGCAACAAGAATTTCCCAGCTTTTCTGATTTTGATTGGGATGTTTCAATCCCTAATAGGGATTCAATATAGTTGCAACAGATAAAATCGCCCGCTGCCAAAAAGAATCCAGGAAGTTTCAATCCCTAATAGGGATTCAATATAGTTGCAACTTCGGTCGGCTCCAGCGAAAGACCCAGTACGGACCGCAGTTTCAATCCCTAATAGGGATTCAATATAGTTGCAACCTTCGTATTATGGTGATATTGTATTCCCACTCCATTTGTTTCAATCCCTAATAGGGATTCAATATAGTTGCAACGACCGGCTCTCTCCAGGGCCGCCCGAAACCAGCGATCGTTTCAATCCCTAATAGGGATTCAATATAGTTGCAACGTGATCCAACTGGTTCAACTCCAATAGAAAACTTGTTTCAATCCCTAATAGGGATTCAATATAGTTGCAACCCCATTGCTACGAGAAATCTATCGAATTAGCTATTGAGTTTCAATCCCTAATAGGGATTCAATATAGTTGCAACAAAATCAAAAGTTTGAATACTCTTGATAGCTCTTTTTGTTTCAATCCCTAATAGGGATTCAATATAGTTGCAACTATCATTTGTCCCGCCGACAACACTACCGACAAAAGGGTTTCAATCCCTAATAGGGATTCAATATAGTTGCAACATTTCAGGAACCAGACTCAGAACTGGTGGCGATTTTTGTTTCAATCCCTAATAGGGATTCAATATAGTTGCAACGGGTATAGCTTGCACAGCTTCCGGCGGACTTGCCTGTTTCAATCCCTAATAGGGATTCAATATAGTTGCAACCGATGATTATGCGTGGAAGTCGGCCGACAGACATCCAGGTTTCAATCCCTAATAGGGATTCAATATAGTTGCAACCTTATGGTGTTGGAGGTTCGGCTTGGGTAAATGGCGCGTTTCAATCCCTAATAGGGATTCAATATAGTTGCAACTTACAGCCTTCCATTGATAAATATTTTAAAAATCTTAGGTTTCAATCCCTAATAGGGATTCAATATAGTTGCAACCCGCCGCTGGCCTGCCGCTGCGAATCGATGATCGCAGTTTCAATCCCTAATAGGGATTCAATATAGTTGCAACTTCTTTGGTAGCACGAAATCATCGGGAAAGGACTGAGTTTCAATCCCTAATAGGGATTCAATATAGTTGCAACCGCCGCTGGCCTGCCGCTGCGAATCGATGATCGCAGTTTCAATCCCTAATAGGGATTCAATATAGTTGCAACTTAAGTTTCTTTTTTTTCATAAACACCACAAAAACATCGTTTCAATCCCTAATAGGGATTCAATATAGTTGCAACTTTCAGGGCACCGATCGCTCGATTCATTGCAGACCTATCTCGTTTCAATCCCTAATAGGGATTCAATATAGTTGCAACCGTGCTTCCCAATGTTTGCAGTCTTCACAGAAAAGTTTCAATCCCTAATAGGGATTCAATATAGTTGCAACGGAGTTGCTAGATATTCTCTAGCAACTTCTGTAAGTTTCAATCCCTAATAGGGATTCAATATAGTTGCAACGCCCTTAAGCTTGCTGGCTTATTGGATTCTCATCAATTTGTTTCAATCCCTAATAGGGATTCAATATAGTTGCAACCTTCAGTTTAATGATGTTGCAAAACTCATCTTCTGTTTCAATCCCTAATAGGGATTCAATATAGTTGCAACTTGAAGAAAAACAAGTTTTAATTGAAAAAGTTTTGTTTCAATCCCTAATAGGGATTCAATATAGTTGCAACTCACATGAAATACCTCCCTGATGGGAGTTCGTTGTGTTTCAATCCCTAATAGGGATTCAATATAGTTGCAACAATCCCGAAAAAGATTGATTTTAAGAGCGATCGCAGGCGTTTCAATCCCTAATAGGGATTCAATATAGTTGCAACTTTTCGTCGCCACCATTTGGTGTGAACGCTCCAGTTTCAATCCCTAATAGGGATTCAATATAGTTGCAACGAAAAAGGATTTAGTGTTGTATGCACCTCAAATCGTTTCAATCCCTAATAGGGATTCAATATAGTTGCAACTGCACCAACACTCAATTGCCATTGTTTCCTCTTTTAAATGTTTCAATCCCTAATAGGGATTCAATATAGTTGCAACATTCTAATCCCACCAGCGGTGTTCTCGAATTTGTTGTTTCAATCCCTAATAGGGATTCAATATAGTTGCAACCATAGTGCGCCTCGTCAGCAATCAGAATATATTCTTGTTTCAATCCCTAATAGGGATTCAA
Source organism: Planktothricoides sp. SR001 (assembly GCF_001276715.1). Classification (GTDB taxonomy): domain Bacteria; phylum Cyanobacteriota; class Cyanobacteriia; order Cyanobacteriales; family Laspinemataceae; genus Planktothricoides; species Planktothricoides raciborskii. The sequence goes on from NZ_LIUQ01000024.1 coordinate 67,001, forward strand.
TATAGTTGCAACTTATATAGAAATCGGAATCGTAACCGATAATCTCGTTTCAATCCCTAATAGGGATTCAATATAGTTGCAACCGAGAAAGAGATTTTCTTTCACCAACAATAAACCTAGTTTCAATCCCTAATAGGGATTCAATATAGTTGCAACTATCGACAATATTTATACATTATCAAGAGTAGATGTAGTTTCAATCCCTAATAGGGATTCAATATAGTTGCAACTGATGATTTTTTCGTTATTCCGGCAGCAGTATCTTGTCGTTTCAATCCCTAATAGGGATTCAATATAGTTGCAACTCTCTCTGTGGGTACAAAATTAAAGTCCCAGTAAAAGTTTCAATCCCTAATAGGGATTCAATATAGTTGCAACACTCGTCCCTGCGCTGCAAAAAGCACAGGCGATCGCTGTTTCAATCCCTAATAGGGATTCAATATAGTTGCAACACCCGTTATTGGGGTTTCCGCCAAACCAGCCCACAACGTTTCAATCCCTAATAGGGATTCAATATAGTTGCAACTATCTATTTTACGAAATGAGGTTGCCAAAATTAAATGTTTCAATCCCTAATAGGGATTCAATATAGTTGCAACGCTTAATCATCTCTGAATTTGGGGAGGTGGCATAATGTTTCAATCCCTAATAGGGATTCAATATAGTTGCAACTTTAGATCCAGGAGTGCGATCGAGTTATCCGGTCGCGTTTCAATCCCTAATAGGGATTCAATATAGTTGCAACTATTTTTCACGAACTAAGTCACTTTGAAGAATTCGTTTCAATCCCTAATAGGGATTCAATATAGTTGCAACAATCCGGTGAATCCGCAACTGGATTTTCCAGATTTGTTTCAATCCCTAATAGGGATTCAATATAGTTGCAACTGGATACAAATGGAGTTGTATATTTTATACACCCGTTTCAATCCCTAATAGGGATTCAATATAGTTGCAACTCCGGCATGATGGCGTCAGCAATAAATAAAGTTTCATAGTTTCAATCCCTAATAGGGATTCAATATAGTTGCAACAAACAAAATGCTGAATTCCTACGCTAACTACTTCACTGTTTCAATCCCTAATAGGGATTCAATATAGTTGCAACAGATGTTCACCGGAGTATCCCAAGGGCTATCAGGGGGTTTCAATCCCTAATAGGGATTCAATATAGTTGCAACCTTTGTGGCAATGCCTAGAGATGAAAGATGGGCTGCGATCGCTCTCAGGGTTTCAATCCCTAATAGGGATTCAATATAGTTGCAACTTTTACCGGAACCCGTGAACCGATGAACCTACCCTCTGGTTTCAATCCCTAATAGGGATTCAATATAGTTGCAACATATTATAAAGCGGATATCATTACAATGTCATTAGTCAGTTTCAATCCCTAATAGGGATTCAATATAGTTGCAACATCGAGCTTCACTGCAACGACGTGAGAAGCCTTGCGAGTTTCAATCCCTAATAGGGATTCAATATAGTTGCAACCTAGCCTAATCTAGCCCTGTATAGGCGACACCAAAGAAGTTTCAATCCCTAATAGGGATTCAATATAGTTGCAACTCGCACCCACCCCCCTAGAATCTGTCCTCTCAATGGGGTTTCAATCCCTAATAGGGATTCAATATAGTTGCAACCCAAGACCCAATCGAAACCTCGATCAATTCTAGATAAGTTTCAATCCCTAATAGGGATTCAATATAGTTGCAACGTAGTCATTATGCCACCTCCCCACGTTAGAGATGATCAGTTTCAATCCCTAATAGGGATTCAATATAGTTGCAACTCTAAAGTCACCTTGACTAGCCCGCTACCACAATAGGTGTTTCAATCCCTAATAGGGATTCAATATAGTTGCAACCGCCGGGGCTCGGAACCCTTAATCTATTTAGTTTTCCAGGTTCATTTGCGCGAATCGAGTTAATCATACCATAAAAACCCCAAAACTTGTCAATATGCCTCAAACACGAATCAGGGGAAACCTAAGCGGGGAGAGAGTTTTAGCATTTGCGCGAATCGGTTCACCAATCCTAAAGCCCCAAACCTTCACCCTGTAAAGGCTTCAGAGGAAAAAATCCCCTGGGCTTATTTTACAGCCACCCCTCCGCGCAAAATACCGCTTCATCTCATCCTCAAACCGAAGCTTCCGGGAAAGCCGGTTAGCCAGCCACTCCAGGGCGCCGGTCATGGAATCAGGCAAAAAACACCGTCGTATCCATTGGCTGTTCGCCCCCAATTCGTTCTATTTTACCCTGGCAGCAGCCACAAAGAAAATAAAACCGGATACTATCCTCCTCTGACTTAATCAACTTACTCAATCTTGCCCGTAACTTCGCATATTCAGTTTCACTCAGAGAACATTCAAACAAACTATACTGCATCCACTGTCCATAAGAACTGAGAACTTTATGGATTTTGGTGCGCCGTTTATCATCAGAAATATCATAGGAAACAACTATATACATCGGTTGGTTGTTGGTTGTTGGTTGTTCGTTGTTGGTTGTTGTTCGTTGTTCGTGGGTAGGGATTCTTTTGTTCGTTGTTCGTTGTTGAATCTGTA
>NZ_LIUQ01000024.1:69709-96769 GCF_001276715.1 Planktothricoides sp. SR001
AAAATATATAGGAAAAAACCAACAATTTATTACCCGAATGCAACGCCGCCCTGACATACAACGGTTTTCAGACTAATAAACCACGGTAGGGCGAAGCATGACCGGATTCAAATTAATATTTTCAGCAATAATTTGTCTGCGGTCATGCTTCGCCCCTACAGGTGTTTGTGGTAGATTCAATAGAAAATTGCTGTAAACGATCGCTTTGCTCATTACTTCAACACCAACGGCGGATATTTATCCGTTTCTCCCATTAAATACTTGGCTAAAAGTCGGGCTTGCCATTCAAAAGCCTCCTGATAAGTGCATTGCCGTCCCATCACCGGATGCTTAAACTTTGACTGCTTTTTCTGTTCATAAAGGCGCAGAAAAATTTTCAACCCATCCGGGGTCAAAGAAACCGCATTACTAATCGGTTCGCTGACAAAATCTGCGGGAGATAAAGCCCCTTTATTAATCGCCGCTAATACCATCGCATCCACTACTAAAGGGCGAAACTCTTCCATTAAATCTAAGGCTAAAGAAGGGCGACCATAACGTTCCACATGAAGATAGCCTAAATATGGATCGAACCCCACAATATTTACCGCACTTTGAACATCGTGACGCAGCAACGCATAACCAAAACTCAACAGGGAATTTACCGGGTCAGTGGGAGGTCGCCGGTTGCGGGTTTTAAAAGTAAATTCTGGATTGCGAATTAAGCGATCAAAACAGCCAAAATACGCCGCACTTCCTGCCCCTTCATATCCCCGCAATGAATCAATCAATTCGGTATTTTCCAGAGATTCAATACTTTGCTTAATTTGGGCAATACTTGAACTTAAATCTACTCCCAAATTTTCCCGTTGACAGCGCATCAAACTACTGCGGTAATTTTTCAACTTGCCTCGGACAAAAGCCCGCACCAAATGCACTGCTTGCTCAGACTCTCCTGCGGCTTGCCATTGGGCTTTACGGACAAAAATATTCTTGGTCACTTCTGGTTCTAAGCGACCTAAATATTTACCATTTTTGGTTAAAAAACTTAGGGGTATTTTCCGGGTGAGTAACTCTGTCACCACCGCTGGGGAAACTGTCGCCCGACCCAAAACCACGACCCCATCAATTTTAATCAATGGCACATCTAATAACTTCTCTTTTTGGAATTTGACGTTTAATCGTTCATCGGTTTTACCAATTAACGCATCTTCTTGGGTAATGTACACGGTTCCCATATTTTTTTTCCTTGGTTTTTATTCTTGATATCGCCCAACTTTTTGCACCGCTTGGGGCAAACATTGACTGAATAAACTACACCCTTGACACCGTTGGCTATACACCGCTGGGGGCATTTTTCCGGTGGTAAATAAGGCTTGAATTTTCCCAATAATCGCGATCGCTTCTTGCCGCATTTCCGGGGAAATATCCACGGCGACTCGCTGATGGGAATGGGCATAATAGACAAAACCTTGGTGAATTTTTTTGCCGGTCATTTCTTCCAAACATAACGCTTGACCCACCACTTGCAACGCATCATTATCCCACTCTCCCCGGTTGCCTCGTTTATATTCCACCGGATATAATTGCCCATCTTTCGACTCAATTAAATCCGACTTGCCAATTAACTGATACTGCGCTGACTTTAACCAAATTGCCCGGACTTGTTCCGTTTCTTCTCGGTTATTTTCACTGGTTATATAGACCGTTGTATGGACGCGATCGTGTAAACTGGTTCCCTCAATAGTGTACTGATTTTCGCTAAATTCGCCAGCACAAAACATCCGCCAACAACGGTGTTCGCAATAGGCATAATGATTCAATGCCGCAATGGGAATATATTCTGATTCATTCATGGATTTTTACCTGACTTAATTAATCAAACCGCCTGGGGTTAAAACCCCCGTCTAATAGCTAAAGTCGGTTAAAACCGACTAAAAATATATAATTTTGTAGGGTGTGTTAGGCGCTGGATTAACTTAATTATTCCCAGGGAATAAATTAGATTCAGCGCCGTAACGCACCATTGACAATCGGTGCGTTACGGCGGTTTAATAAACCTTGATAAATGTCTGGGAAAACTGACCGCCTAACGCACCCTACCGCTGTTTATCAGGGCGAAGCATTCGGGTAAAAAATTGTTAATGTTAACCGATAGATTGTTTGCCCGGTAAGCGAAGCTATGCCGTCAGGCTTTATGCTTCGCCCCTACCAGGCAAAAATTATCGGTTAAATCGCCGAACCATGCCCATACCCATTGTGGTTTTTCGACCCACTCCGGCATATAACGCAAAGTCAGCTAGGGCATTGATTTGTTTAACGATTAACGAGTCAATATTGCCCATTATTTGATAACCAACTTTGCCCACACAACCGATAAACTTACTCCGATGATCCTGGACTAATTCCGTTTTAATATCAAAAAAACTGGGAAATATCTGGTCAAATGACTCTGAATTAAACGGCATCAGACTATATTTATTCCAGCGATTAATTAAACTCTGAAACACCGCCTCTCGGTTGGGCAAAGCGCAATCATATTTTCCCTGACGAAAACTCGTAGGGGTACAAAAAATTAAGCTAAATTTGCGATCGCTTTCTGAGGCTTCCTGATAAATTTGCTGATAACTCATGGCTTTTGCCCAAGGCTGATTGGGGTTAGGATTGGTTAAAATACTGGTAATTTTCAAAACCGCCGATCCTAAATGCCAAGAATTTTCTAAATCCAGGGATAACCACAAATGAGTTAATCGCTGAAATAGGCGATCGTCTAACAGAGAAATTCGCCACCAGCAGGGAGTTCCGGGAGAAATTGGCTGAGAATGTTGCCACTGTAAACAATGGATATAATTCTCAGGTTTAGGAACATGAGTCACTTGCAACGGACTCAAGGTAAAGGCTTTATCGCTATTTGCCTCATGCAATAAATCCCCCAATTCGCGATCGACCGCAGATACCAAAGTTAAAAATAGCGCGTGAAAATGTCGCCCAGTTAAATACTGAGGATAAATTGGGGAAGTAGGGATTAAATTCAAAACTAAACTATAGGGCATAATTTGGGTGTGGGTGTTTAGAGGATAGAGGATAGAGGAGAGAGGAAAGAGTAATCAACAATCAACAATCAACCAACAAAAATCAACAATTTACAATATTTAACTACTAAAAAAATATGCCATATTTGCCGGTATTTTACCCCAGGGAGTGTCATAATATTGCCCTCGCAACTTGACATTTTTAATTAAACTTACTGGGGGCATATTAATGGTATCATAACTAAAGACTTGATGGCTAAACATCACATCCAATGGATTCAAAGGATAGGGATAGAGAAAATCCGTTTCAGACTGCGATCGCTTTACCTCTTCTTTCTTGACAATCGTCACTTTTGCCTTACTCATCCATTTGCCTAACCGAATCCACCGGGGTAATTTTAATTCCCGATTGGCAATAATAAAACATTCAAAAACACTTTCTGGGGCAATTTCTTTTGTCCGACCAAAACTGGGAATATTTTTCTGGGTTTTCTGCATTTCCACATGATAGCGATTATCCGCATATTTCCAAGTATTTAACACAGTCTTATGAGACAGCGATCGCCCTGGAGTGACATAAATTTGCTGTTGATTTAACGGGTTTAAATGTGCGGCATATTTCGGGACTTGGGTCGGGCAAAAATAGCGATAACTATCTTCCTCGGATACCTGAGTTTGGAAGCGATCGCTGTCTACCAGTCCCAAAGCATAACAGAGGGAATAATTATGTAACACCGTCTCAGTTTCATATAAGCGACCAATTTCTCTCGTAGCAAAATAGACGCTATCATGTAACTCGATTTCACACTGATGAATAATTGCCATAATTTTTTTCCTGATTTAATTGATTTGATAAGTATTACCAAATATTACCAAATATTACCTTGTAGGGGCGAAGCATTGGGCAGATACCTCATGGGGAAAAAACCAAATTTTTGCCCCAATGCTTCGCCCTAATTTATGGAATAGAGAACCAACCAAAAATTAAGTTAAGGGCGAAGCATTCGGTGCGGAATTTTTTAGTTGTGATTCAGATATATTTTGCCCGAATGCTTCGCCCCTACAGGAATAAACCAGCCCCCAAATCAGAGAATTGTAGGGGCGAAGCATTGGGCAGATACCTCATGGGGAAAAACCCAAATTTTTGCCCCAATGCTTCGCCCTAATTTATGGAACAGTAACCCTCCACTTTATTCCACTATGCTATAATCGACGTAATTACCAATTTTCATTATAAAGATGTCCAAATATTTAACGATTGCTGAAGCCCAAGAAAAACTGCCCGAATTAGCGGATGATTTGACCTGCGAACCTGCCATCATCACTAAAGAAGGCAAACCTGTGATGATTGCCATGAGTTGCCAGCAGTTTGATTCTCTTTTGGAAACAATCGAAATTTTAAGCGATCGAGAATTTATGGCCGATTTAAAAGAGGGAATTAGACAAGCTGATTCAGGAGAAACCATTAGTTTAGATAACCTCAAAGCTGAATTAGGATTTTAATCAAAAAATGGACGATATTAACGAGTACGAAGTCATAAAATAACCAAAAAATGAGCAAATAATGGGCAAATAATCGGCGATCGCTGCTGGTTTATTTTTTTATCTTTACCAATTTTTTATTTAAAGGAGATTTATGGGAAGCGATCGATAATTTGATTTAAAAGACTGATTTAATCCTAGGGTGGGCAAAATTTTGCCCACCCTACGGGATTTTTTACGGGTTATTTGGCCGCCCTTGCTTCTTTAATATACTTTTTAGCATAAGCTTTCGCCTCATCATCCGCTTGCTTTAACAACGCTTTCAAACTTTCCTCATTGCCAATAATTGCCTTAACCTCCTGTAACAATGGGGTAAAACTTTCGCCAATAAAATCTGTATGCACAATAAACTCCTCTGCCATCAATTTAACAATAGCCTGCGTTGCTGCTGCGAATACCTCATCCTCATTTAATGGATCGGGAGAATGCAACATTTGCCCCGCTTTCATCTCATCATAAATAGCCTGAGTCCATTGCAAATTACTGGTAATTTCGCCATCGGCAAATATCACCCCAATTAACTCATTGCGAACTCGTCCGGTTCGGGTAGTTTGTGCCCCATAATGCCGCGTCCGCAAGATATTATTAAACACATACAAGAAACTTGCCTCAGTCGGGTCTTTCAACGTGACAATACTGGGGAAAAATACCTGGGGTTTAATATGGTCTTGTTGGTTAATTCGGCTGGTGACTTCTCCTAATTTAGCACCCCCTTCTCCTTTAGAAGCCATTGTACCATTTTCAAACGGCGCATTCAGGGTAAAATTCTCGTGAGAATCATCAAAAGCAGTAATCGAAAAAGCCGTATCTACCACCACTTTTGATTTTTCTGAACCCGACTCCCCGATCGCAAATCCATAGATAATACAATCAGGATTCTTCATGGCAAATTTGACATTATATTCGCATTCGTCTGCGGTCATTAAGCCATAATTCCGCAACAATTCCCGACCGACTAACCGTTCTGGGGTAGACTGTTTCCGCTTAAACATAGTTAAACGGCTGATAGGTTGCGGGTTAGCAATTCCTGCCCGAACTCGCGCCTTATTTAATTCCCCATCAGTTTGGAATAAAGGATAAGATTCAGTAATCCGCAGGGTGAGAAAATGGGCATATTTTCCCATCGGTTTATAGGGAATTTCACTGTGGAATTTTTGAGAATTGACGGTTTTTAGGAAAGACATAGTTTTTTTCTCCTGTTCTAAAACTTTCAACATTGTTCAACATTGTTCAACTTGTAGGGGCGAAGCATTGGGCAGATATTTTATGGGGAAAAACCAGAATTTTTGCCCCAATGCTTCGCCCTGATTTATGGAATTAACCAGATCCCCCCAAATGAGGGATTTGTAGGGGCGAAGCATTGGGCAGATATCTTATGGGGAAAAACCCACATTTTTGCCCCAATGCTTCGCCCTGATTTATCCATTGGGCAGATATTTTATGGGGAAAAACCAGAATTTTTGCCCCAATGCTTCGCCCTGATTCATAGCGGTTATTGTCCGAATGAAGTACAGAGATTTTCTGGATTCCCGCCGCAGTTTACCCCCGCGAAGGCGTGGGGCGGGAATGACAAATTTTTTTTGTAATTCATAACTATGACAATCGCTATAGCAGTCCTAAATGATTTATAAAATCTGTCTTCTCCCCTCTCCCTCTCTGGGAGAGGGGGTGGGGGTGAGGGTCTTCCACAACTGATTTAGGATCGCTATAAAGAATAGGCAACAACCCAATTTGGGGGTTAGGGCGAAGCATTCGGGACAGAAATTTGGGTTTTAATTCAGAGATGGTTTGCCCGAATGCTTCGCCCCTACGGGACGGGGATATCTCTGAAAATTTGGGGTTAGGGCGAAGCATTCGGGGCGGAAATTTTGGTTTTAATTCAGAGGTGATCTGCCCGAATGCTTCGCCCCTACGAGACGGGGATTAATCATCCTCATTTAATGGCTGATTTTCTTTATTTTCCTGGTTCTCCTTATCTTGGGCTAAACGATAGAGAAACTCGCAAGTATCGCGAATCAAATTAATTTGCCGACCGGCTAAACGACCGCGATCGCCTGCGAAAGATTTCTCAAACACCTCCTCCACAAAATAGCGGGCAAACTCTAATATTTTCTGCCGTTCTATATCCCGTTCTTTGCTATTAAACACCCAGCGACCTTCCGCAGTAGAAGAATGAACCCGATCCATTAGCTTACAAACTGCTGCTGCCACCGCATCAACTAACGCCTCACCCTGAAAACTAGGGTCAGCATTTAAAATAGTATCTGCGGCAATATCAATCGGTTTTAATACGGCATTCGCTTTGGGGCTAAATTGCTTATTTGCCCGGTAAAACTGGCGATAAAGTTCGGTTAATTTTTTCGGATGATTGAGTGGAGACTCTGGTGACTTAATTTCTAGGGACATTAAATCCTCCTGATATTCTACATAAGGGTCAAAACAGGGATAAAACGCATAAGCATAAAGCTTAATTTTCTCAATTCGCGCCGTCTCTACCCCCTGACGGCGAACCCAGCGATTCAGATAATTAAAAACATAAAGAGGGCTGGTTTGAAAATTCGTGGCTAACTCGACTAATTTACCCCAATTTGCATCATATCCCCCTTTACCTTGTTTAGCATTCACATCTAAATGAATGGCATAAGCAGCAGTTAGCACATTTAACGGGGCAGGATATTTTTTCTGGTTTTCTTCCCACCCTTCTTCCCACCCTTCTAAGATATAATCCAACCGGAAGCGATCGCGCTGAGTCAAGGCTTGAATAGCTTGGGGTGGGCTATCTAAAAACACCGTTTCTTCAAACTCTGCCCCATCATTAAATGGGGGAATAGGGGACTCAGAAACCACGGTTTTGACATCCAAAATCATGGGAAAAGCAAATGCTAACCAACTTGGCATTACCCAAGACTCCGTATCTTTAGCATCCTTTCCTGGAGGCAAGGCAATAAAATAAAAAGTCAGCGGTTGGTCTTCGGGATAAGATAGCTTAAAAGTGCGGTCTTTTTCTTTGTCCAATTGTTCATCAATTAGGAAACTATCCACCGTCTGATATTGAGTGCGATCGAACTTTGCCTGCCACTCCTTAGTAATAAAGTGATTCCGCAATGGGGCAGTAAACCGAGTTTGCGAAATATTGGTATAAGCAGCTTGGAGAAACTTATTCGTTTCTGGAGTAAAGTAATAAGTAGGATAAAAATAAAGATAGCGATAATTTCCATGTTCAAACCTTTTCCCTACTGCCTGAGTTTGGTTCATTAAAATTTGCCGCAGCATCATTTCTACTCCAGCAATACTGGAAATATTCCGCTTGGCATTAGAACCCCCCAACATTTGCTTATTGGTGTAAACTTGCGGAGTAAACAAAACCGCTGACTCCATTTGTTCTGTCACCGTATAAGCAGAATGGGAAATCGAACAAATTAACTGCCGTCCCCGTCCCGGTTTCTTTGCCAATTGATAACGGTCTAATTCATCAAGAAATACCTCCGCATTCTGAGTTATTGGGCTGGTTTTTCCTGGTAAAATAACCACCCGTTTTACCCAGTCCCGTAAATCATCCCAACCATCAGGTAATTTATACTGATTGACAATAGGTTGAATTAGTCCAGCGATATGGTTAATTAAGGCTACACAAGTTTCTGTAACATCCTCAAGTCCGGGATTTTGTTGGACATATTTCGCAGCTAAATAATACCACTCATAAGGAACTCCTCCGGTATTTCCTTTTAGTTTATGTTCTTTCAGGCTTTCATTAATTCGCTGAATTTCCCGAATAGGGTTTAAATAGGCTGACAATTGCCAAAGTTTGGCAACTTCTGCCACAATATCCGGTAACTCAGGCAGTTGTTGCTGAGTCTTTTTATTCTGCTTACACAGTTTCTCGATTTCCGTGACGCGATCGCCCCATATTTTCCGAGTAACTAAATCCCCAAACTCGGCAATTTGGTCAATGCGAATATCATCATCAAAGCGAAAATCATACTCTGGGGATAATATCTGTTTTTCCTGAAACTTGACTAAATTATCACTGCGACTTTTTGCCACAGAAGCTTTAGTCCCATGCAAAATCCTTAAAGTGGCAGCGAGTCCCACTTGCATCAAGCCAAATTCATCAAAAAATTGACTATAATATTCGGCATATTTCATCCCCTTGCCGTCTCGACCAAACCCGGTTTGTCTGCGTTGCAACTGACCGCCACAAAGTTGTTTAATTTTATTGACAACTCGTTCGGGAATATCCGTTTCTGCAATAGCTGGCGCCTGCCGCATTGCCAGATAAATTACCCCCGTGGGCAAGTACAAAAGCGGTTTATAGTAACAACATTCGGCGGTATTTATCGCTTCGTATCTTTCAATTAAAGCATTATTTACCACGTTGGTTAAAACTCCGCGATTTTCCGCAATCCCATGATAGGTAAATTTTAAATTGCCATCACTGAGATTATGGAGAATATCATTTAATGTCCGATGTTCTGCATCTTGGGGATGTTTAATCACCGAAGCCATTAAATCAGCAATTCTAGTTAAATCCGCCAAACTTCTTAGGGTTTTATCCCGGAGTTTTGGCTGTAACCCATGTACAGAAAGATTCAGATTTGTATCATTTTTTGCTTGGGCATTATAGGCAACAAATAACAGATCGTCCAGATATTCTGACCAAGATTCTGGATTGGTGGAATCGATCAATTGATTAATCCCTAATTCGCGCACAATGACCGAAATAATTTCTCGGTGTTCTTCTAGAGATAACTTGCGAATATCCTGGGTAAAATACCGCCGAATTGCCCGATATTTTTCCGGCATTTCCGGGAATAAGTCATAGTTAAATTTTTCAAAGTCATGGAGAATAAACCCAGCTACTAATAACCGACGTTCTCGTTCTTTGACTACCCGACGAACGGTAGTGTCAAATTGCTGTAAACGTTGTTCAATTAAATTAGCGGGAAATAGTCCATTAAGTAGGTGAGTATTCAGGGATTGATCGCCTGCATTATCCCGTCTTATTTTATCTTTTCCTGCGGCTTCTCGCTGCTGGTCTATTTTGTCGAAAAACTTCCCACCTTTGGCAGTAACTCCAATGGCAACCCGCAGTAAGTTTGGCAGCACATATTCGGCAAAGTCTGCCATGACTAAATCATTAGGATTTTGGGCAGCGATCGCCTCTCGTAATAGTTTCAGAGTGAGAAGTTCGGAGGGGGTTTCTATGGTGCGATCGCTGCTTTCTTCCGTAATTCCTAACTCATCATAACCGATATCATCTATTTCAACTTCATCATAATCCTCGATTTCTGCTTCGATTTCTGCTTCGATTTCTGCTTCTATATAATTAGAAGCTGGATTTTCGGTTGCTTGATTTAAATCAAACAATGAAAGTTGTTCGGTTTCGGTTGCTGATTGTTTGCGTTTTTTAGCCATTGTCTTTTTCCCATGAATTAGCCATTATGCTTGCTTGCCAATATATCTAAACAATTGATCACATATCCGATATACAAAGGATATAAATTTAAAGCCACAAAAATTGCCTCATAGACTTTTCGGTAATTAATTTGGTCATATTCAAATAACAGATGATGTTCAATAGTCAAAAAATCCAGAAATTTATCCGTTAGAGGTTGGGAAATGACGCCATATTCACCAGCTAACTTAAAAGCATCCAGAGTATCTTGGGCTTGAATACCATGTAATTCTTTGACTAAATAAGCATTTACCTTACTGGATGTCCCAATTAATAGTTGCAGTAATCGTTCAGCGGTTAGTTGACGATCCAAATCATTGATATATCCATTAAATGTCATGGTTTTAAACTGCTGCATGATTTGGATATATTGCTTGATGCTGTCAAGTTTTTGTTTGACCAGATTTTTATCCATATTTGTCTAAGGGTCTAGAAACCGGGTTTCTTCTGAATTACAGTCAGTAAAGTAGGGTGTGTTAGCGAAGCGTAACGCACCTTAACACTAAGATTAAGGGGTGAATCAATACATCTAAAATGGTGCGTTACGGCGGATACTAAAATATTTGATTTGTTTCAAAAATTATGGCCGCCTAATGCACCCTACCATCTTTAAACCACAGAAACACGGTTGATTTTCTCAACCCATATTTTTGATTACATCGTATCAGGGTCAATCCCTAATTCTCGGAGTTTTTCCGCAAGGCGATCTGCCCGTTGCCGTTCGGTTTCTGCCCGTTGACGTTCGGTTTCTGCCAGTTCTTCCGCGAGTTGCCGTTCGGTGTCTAATTCAATATAAGTTGAGAATTTTCGACCATCAGGACGATAAAGTTCTAATCCTTCATCACCCATTACAAATCGCACTCCTAAGCGGGGAGAAACCCAACCATTGATAGTTTCAATTGCCTCGAATTGTTCCCCTTGCCGAATCCAACCGCAAAAGTCTATTTTATCCGGGTCATAGATATAGTATTCCTCGACGCCATAGCGGAGGTAAAATTCCTGCTTTTTGGCCATTTCCGTCAAAGTATTCCCCGGAGATAACACCTCAAAAACCACTTGAGGGGCAATATTATCCTCTTGCCATTGCAAATAGGAACCGCGTTTTCCTTTGGGTCGCCCAAAAGCCACCATAGTATCTGGGGCTACGCGAATTTTATTGTTGCCTTCTACGGGATACCAAAGTAAATCCCCGGCTACAAATACGTTAGGGTCATCTTTAAATAGGGCATCAATTCCCCCTTGAATTGTGACAATCCAGCGAAATTGTTCGGTGTTGTCTGCCATTGGTTGACCGTCGCTTTCAGGATAGATAATTTTTGTCTTGGCAGTGGGCTTAATTTCCGTAACCATTGCTGCCTCCATTTTGTGAATTATGAAAATATTTTACCATATTTAGAAACCGGGTTTTTTCTGACTTTGGACAAAAAATATCTGTATTTGAATAACAGAAACCAGGTTTCTTTTCTTTACAATAACGTAGGGTGTGTTAGCGAAGAGTAACGCACCTTAACACTAGGATTAAGGGCTGAATCAATACATCTAAAATGGTGCGTTACGGCGGATCATAAAATATTTGATTTGTTTCAAAAATAATGGCCGCCTAACGCACCCTACCTAATATCTAGGTGTGAGAAGAAAGAGGGACATCATTATTAATGAAAAAATATTTGTCCCCCTTCAAGATTTATGCAGCTAATCTCACAAACTTTTTAGAAGTTTTATAAGATGGCTGTGAAAACAAATCAAGTTCAAGCTGTTGATAATATTCAACGCATAGCGGAACTACTTCGACTTGATATTCCCGATCGCCTGTAGGATTAGATTTCGCACAGGTGTAGGGTTCCAGGTCGAAGAGAAGCAACTGTTTATATTGCTTCATAATTTGGATCCTCCATAATTCAATTAATGGAGTGACTTTGTGGTTAAGTGAAGACGGTGTAGCGTCAAAAAGGTGCATCTGCACTGGGATTGACGAATTTCTGTCCCTGTACTTAAGGCTTAAAGCCATCCATGTTAAAGATTGTACCACAACATTGATTAAGTACAGCGTGCGAAGACCATTTTAATGGGTTGGTTATTCCGATTTGCAGAAATTCAGGTAAAATTCAGACAGGAAGGCTTAATGGTTTAGTCAAATCCCTATCAGGGATTGAAATTTCGCCCGCCGAACTTACGGCTTGATGCCTTCCGATTTCGGATTCACAACCCGAAATCTGAATCCCTATGAGGGATCGACTGTCTAACAAATCCATGAATTACCCCCTTGACCCTTGAACCAGTCCGCTAAGGTATCCACCAACAACGCGGACTGACCAAAGGCGATCGCATACGGGGGGGTGGAGTCGTGGATACTATAGCGATCGCATATCGGATAAATCTGAAAATGCATGGGCAACCGCAAACGAGCCCGAACTTCTGCCAAAGGACGACCCAACACATAACTGACCAAAGGTTGCTTTTTCAGCTTTTGATTAATCTCGCGGATCCAGGGATTATCCGGTTGCCACACCTCAACCCCGGTTAAAACCTGCACTTTCCAAGCATCTGCCACTGGTTGCAAGTCCCCAGAATAGGTAAATTTCCAATTTAAGCGTTCCTCCCGATAACTTTGCAATTTCACAAAGGCCAAACAATGTTTAGGTTCAAACCGACCTTTGGCAATGGGTTGTCCGGTGCGATCGACCGTTGCTTGCAACTCCCGCAAAAATGCCGTTTTGGTCATCGGTTCAACCGTTAAATTACTCAAAATTCCCGGTAAATCGTAAGTTTTAAAGCGATCGCCCTCCTCTGGTTCCGTTAAATCATAAATCCCACATTGCAAAGGACTGGAACCGCGAAAACTACTAGCATCCTCAACAATAGGATTACCCTTTTTTCCCGATAGCTGTTCCCACTCTTGCGCCCATTCGCGCATCCGACCCGCGACACTATTTAATTTAGTCTGGAAAATGCGCTGGGCATCGGCGGCAAATGCCTGTTGACTGCCCTGATATTGCTGTTTAATAATCGGATTACTTAACTGGTAAGAAATTTTTAGAGATTGCACTGCCCCCCAGCGACGATAATAACCGCGAAAATCATTAATTTGACGATATTTTTCCCGAATTTGCTCATGGAAAAAAGCCCGGTCATAAATTCCCCCGCTTTCTAGGGCTGGTGACTCTCCTAAAAATAGTCTTTCAATTAAATATTTTGGGCATAAAGCATAAGCGGTAAACCGTTCAAATCCATCATGGCGGCCCAACCGACCCAACCGCTGAATAAAGTTTCCGGCATCAGCGGATTCAAAAATAAGTAAATTAATCTTAAAATCTACCCCCACATCAATGGTACTCGTCCCCAAAACTAAGTCACAAGCAAGCGATCGCTCTTTTTTCTTCTTCCCAGATAACCCCGTATTTTCTCCCACAGTTAACCCCGCAGAGGCGAATAATTCATGAAAAAATGGAATTAACCGCTTCACTGATGCAATAGAATTAAGAATAATTGCCCCTTGACTGCCTGGATATTGGCGAAAATAATCTAGAATCAGATTACCGGATGCTTTCAGCCAAGTTTCTGCCGCGCTAGAGGTAGCGGTTTTTAACTCAATAAAATTTAAATTAATCCCTCGTGTCACTGGTCGCCACTGTTCTGCTTTTAACGCTTTTTCTTGTTCCTCCGTATCGGGAAACAGATATTTGCCTGCTGCCAAAGGATTAATCAGACAACAGCGAAGATTAGCCGCCTCTAAACGGGCGATTAACTCATCATTTGGAGTTGCTGAAAGAAAGAGAAACTTTTTCTGCCTTTTCGTATGCCGAATCAGCAACATAGTATTTAAAACACTTGCAACTTGTGGGGCAACAAAAATATGAAATTCATCAAATATAAATAGGTCAAAATCTAAATCAATCCGTCCCCACAACTTATCAGGATTATCATTCCCAGTTAAATAAGCCCCGCGATGCAAATAATGGAAAATATCCGGGTTAGATAGCAAAATATCTGATTGCCCCGTCCGAGTAGCGATCGCGTCTGACTTTCGCAAACCCTCATTGTCCGCATAAATTTCCAACTCTGGGCCACTGAGTTGGTTGACGCGAGGGCAAACCTCTGGTTTAAACTTCTCGATATATCCTTGTAATTGTCGATACTGGTCTCTTGCCAATTCATTGGTCGGATATAGCCCCAAAGCACCCAAAGCATCACTTTGTCCGTAAATAGTATCCAGATAAGCGGCCAAACTTTTGCCATCCCCAGCCATGGCTACATTGACCACAACATCAATATTTGGGTCGCGCAATGCCTTGATGGTTTCTACCTGATGCCAGGAAAGCCGCCAATTTTCAGGCAGTTGCACCCCAGATAGAAAATCCTGGGTTTCCGTTGCCGGACCAGAGTAAACGGGCTTAAGATAAATATAGTATTCGCACATATCCTTAAATTTTTTCTTAATGTCCGTAACTTGTTGCTTTTCACAGCATAACCCGGCAAAATAGAAAATGCCAAGAGATAACCGGATAAAGTGTCCGTATATTTTTTAGGGCGATGTAGAGGTGATTCGCGAATCACCCCATATATGGGTTTGATGCCAAAATGCCTAAATCCTCTTATCCCACCATCAAAGGAACTCAGCCATGACTCGCAAAGGTCAATCGATCACCTTGTCAATTTCTGCCAGAGATAAAGCCAAATTAGAAGAATTAGCCGTAGAACTAGGGAAAACCTGGGGCGATCGCCCGAATATTTCTAAACTGGTAGCAGCGATCGCCCGTCGCGAACTCCTAGTAAAACGCAATAATGACTGGGAAACCAGCCGCATTGATGCCTTAGAACAAGCCATGAACGCCCTAACGGACAATGGCAAAATATTAGAAGCCCAAGAAATTGCCCGTTTACTATTAGAACGTAGCGAACTTTCTATCCCCTTGCGGCGAAAAATCGAAAATTTTCAAAACTCTCCACCCCCTGCTTGGCGAGTTACTTTAGATCGCTATATTACTCGCCAACAACCCTTTCAACTTTCCTACCAAGATGCCACGGGACGACCCTGGACTTTTACGGTCAGACACGCCCGCATTACCCTCCATGAAAAACGCCAACATCTTGATTGCTGGTGTGAAGAAACAGAGGGCAATTTAGACTTACCAGAATTACATCATAACTGGTCTTTACGCTTAGACCGAATTCCCGAAGCGGGCATTACGCCTATTGCGGGGAAATGGCAGCCGAATTTGGATGAAATTGAGGTAGAAATGCACTTATTTGGCTGGTTTGCTTTTAGCTATGAAGGCACCCAAAGCGATATCGAAACGGAATTAATTAATCCCAAGCCACCAGTTAAACGAGTAATTAGAAGAATCTATAATACTTACTGGTTTATCCGAGAAATTCTTAGTTTAGGCAGCAATTGTTTACTGATTGCTCCAGAAAATTTAATCGCTAAAATAAAAAAAGAAAGCATGAATTTGTATCAATTATATAATCTTCACAATCATCGTGAACATGATTTTGAAGATTAACCCTTCAACCGCGATATTTGACCAAAAACCCACAACCCATAAATGTAAAAAAAGTCAGGGTATTTCCAAGATTTAACTCATCAAGACTGAACAGAATTTGTCATTGGTTATTTGTAGGCAAATTAGACAAGAATGCTTTCCCAAGCTAAAAAGCCCCCCTTTTTCAAGGGGGGTTGGGGGGGATCGATCCGTCCTGTATGCCCTCTTGTCTATTATTTATGGGCAAGTTGTTCCCTTGACCAAATAACTTTCCAACAAATAACAAATAACCAACAAATTAAGTTTCAACATATCGGGCGCCATTTCATTGACAGAAGTCCTGATTCTTTTCCACCCTCAACCCCAGTGTTAGGATGGGTTTAACTGAATTTTTATCGTCAAATGAAGTACCTGAATTGTGTTTAAGACCATAGTTCTGAGATGAATGTGAGATGAATGTGAGATTAATTAGTAGAGATTGATAAGCTGCCAAACTCAAACAGACTGAGGCACCACCGTTTTCTGAGACAGAGGTTCTCAGTCCGGGAAAAAGCGTAATTGCGGAAAAGAAACCCTAAATCCTGTTCCATACCAATTAAGATGATTAACCCATTAATTGTCAGAGGATAAAAATAAAACTTGTAGGGGTATATTGCATACGCTCCTACAAGCCACAACAATTGTCGTTATTAGTGATTGGTAATCTATGGGTCAACCGCCGTTGACCCATAGACAGGAATAACCAGTAACATATAACGAGTCACAATTCCCCTGGGACGAAAATTACGACCTTCGGCTGATATAGGAGAAAACATTATGACGGCTGCTTTGAGAAAAATTGATTCGCCTCAACCACGCAGATATCGGCAACGAGTATCGGCACAAAATTCCCGCAGTAAGGTGACATATCTGCCATTAGTTTCACCGGCAGAATTCTTGAACCCATCAGAGAGGTTTCAGGGTCGTCGCGTACCCACAAAGCCCTCATTAGCTAATAGTGAGACTCCAGGTGAGACTCTAGGGTCAATCACAGGGGAGAATTTGAAGGGAAAGATTGCTATGGGGAATCCCTGGGCGAAACCGATCTGGCTGCGATCGCTTCTAAGGATGAAGACCGGGACGGCGATCGCTATGTTGATCCTCGTAAGTGCAGTGGTCGGACTATACAGCAAAGTCGTTTACACCAAACAACATTGGGGTCAAGAGTACCGCAAACTAGAACGGCTGCAAAAGGAAGAACGGCAAGTGACAATTTTCAATGAAGCGTTGAAAAATGACATTGCCCAAACCGCGAAAAAAGGCGGAACTGGCTTAGTCCCTCCCAATGGCAGCCAAATGATTGTGCTAGAACCTAGCCCAGTACGTCCCTGGCAAGAAACTGCTTTGGCACAACCAGAGAATTTTCAAAGCGGACAACCTTTGGGCTATTAGGAAATAAATCTCTGGCTAACTTAAAACAGCCGGGGATTTATAACTATAAATGGACAGTGAATAGTGAATAGTGAATAGTGGATGCTAGATAGTAGGCAACAAATAGTAAATAGTAAATAATAAATAGTGAATAGTGAATAGTGAATAGTGGACAATTTTCTACTCATTTATTATAGACTTTCTGATAAAGGCACTTATTTTTCTCTGTCCCGAACCGCTTCAGGCGGGAATCCACAGAGCTAATACACCTCACAAAAGTTAAAATATATCAATTATTCATTATAATGTTTCATTGATATTTATATATTTTAGTTAGATATTTTTTAAAATATTATTTGGTTAAATTTATGGACAAAAATAAAGATTCAAAAAACAGAAAAAAAGTTCAAAAAAAAAATATTACATATTTTAATAATCGAGTCAATAGACAACAAAAATATTCGGATTATACCACAGGCTCAAAAATAGCAAAAAATAGCAAAAATTCTAGGTATAAAAATATAATAATCTCATTAATCTCGTCAATGAGATTAGTATTAAATTTATTCAAAAAAACGTTCAAATACTCCGCAAATTATCACCGCCACCCAATTAATCGCCATTCACAAAGGAATCGGGGCAATGCCGCCCGCCCGCGATCGCCACATCGCCGACAGTATCGGCAAAACTTGGCTAATTCCCGCGTCCGCCTATTTATAGTCTGGGGCATTTTGCTGGCGGGGATGTTCGGTTTAATTCTCAAATTATATTTACTGCAAATCGTGCAAGCAGCGGATTTGCGGACGACAGCCCAGGAGCAACAATCTGTCAAAATTGAACCATTTGTCCCACGGCGAAAAATCTTGGATCGAAATGGCAACGTGATTGCCCTAGATCAACCGGCTTATCGTTTATTTGCTCACCCGGGATTATTTCAAGAATCTAAAACTGAAATTGCCGAAAAATTAGCCCCAATTTTGGAGCGATCGCCTGCCGAATTGTCCAATGAATTTAACCAAAAAGAAACCGGCATTTTAGTTAAAGATGACCTCACAGAAGTGGAGGCAAAGAAAATCAAACAGCTATTTTTAGATGGACTAGAACTTAGTCAATATCAGCGGCGGTTTTATCCCCAAGAAAAACTATTTGCCGATGTCTTGGGCTATGTGGATTTAGAAGGGAAAGGCCAAGCCGGGGTAGAATATAGTCAAGAAAAACTATTAGATCGCTCCTTGTCCCGACAGACCCTCACCCGTTCTGGGGAAGCGTGGATTGCGGATCTCGTCCCCGACAATTTCCTGAAACTGGATGATTTAACGATCGAACTAACCTTAGATAGTCGCCTGCAACGAGCGGTTCGGGAAGCTTTGGACAAAAAAATTAAAGAAACCAAAGCCAAACGGGGGACAGTAATTGTCATGGATGCGGTTGATGGATCTTTGCTCTCTCTCGTGTGCGAACCAACTTACGATCCGAATCATTATTATAAATTTGCTCCAGAATTGTATAAAAACTGGGCAATCACCGATTTATATGAACCGGGATCGACTTTTAAACCAATTGCCGTCGCGATCGCCCTAGAAGCGGGTGTAATTAAACCCGACAGTGTGTTCTACGACGAAGGACGAATCTATGTCGATGGCTGGCCGATTTCCAATGCTGACTATAATTACTCAGGGGGGAGAGGCACGATCGATATTAAAGAAATCTTGAAATATTCCAGTAATGTCGGCATGGTTCATATTGTGTCGCAGATGCGCCCCCGTGCCTTCTACCAGTGGTTAAAACGCTTAGGACTAGGAGAAACCGTCACCGTTGACCTGCCCTTTGAAACCCCCAGCGACATCAGACCGGACTGGGAATTTATCGCCTCCCCGGTTCACCCAGCTACCACCGCCTTTGGTCAAGGGTTTGCCCTAGCGCCCATCCATCTAGCCCGATTACACGCCGCCTTAGCCAACGGGGGCTACTTAATCACCCCCCATGTCGTCCAAGGACTTTACGACAGTCAAGGCAACGCCAAATGGACATTAGACTTGCCCGAACCGCAGCAAATTTTTTCCGCTGATACGGCGGCCAGCGTAGTGAAAATGATGGAAAGTGTCATTCACGACGAAGATGGCACCGGCAAACAAGCGGAAATTGCCAATTATCGCATTGCGGGCAAAACTGGCACCTCACAAAAAGTCACTGCGGATAGTGGGGGTTATTCAAATTACGCTAGAATCACCAGTTTTGTGGGCATTTTGCCAGCGGAAAATCCTCGCTATGTCGTCCTCGCGGTGATCGATGAACCAGAAGGTGGCTTTGGCGGAACCGTAGCCGCCCCAGTGGTGCGATCGGTCATGGAAGCCCTGATCGGCATTGAAGGAATTCCTCCTGCAACAAAATAAACCCGATCGACTGATAGATGGCCTTCTTAGGGGCGAACGGCCGTTCGCCCCTACAATTTCTCTCCAAATTGCCCCTCTAGCAGCCGCTTGCCCATGCCTACAAAAAACAACCGACATGACACCTAAAAACAAGGGCGGTCATGTCGGTTTGACGTTTCCATCGGATGATGGTTTATGTTCTGAATAATTCAGTGTGATTTTTTCACTCTGAGTCTCACCGACTCCGCATGAGAAGGTAAACCTTCGGCAGTCGCAAGCAGGTCAATGGCGCTGGCTACTTTTTGCAAAGCCTGTGGGCTATACTGAATTAAACTGGAACTTTTCATAAAAGTTTCCACCCCCAAGGGGGAAGCATAACGAGCCGCCCCGGAAGTTGGTAAGGTGTGATTTGGTCCAGCTAAATAGTCTCCCACCGCTTCCGGGGTGGAATTCCCCAGAAAAATTGCCCCCGCATGGCGAATGTGGGGCAGTAAATCCCACGGTTGAGCCACTTCGAGTTCCAAGTGTTCTGGAGCAAATTGATTTGAGAGTTCAGCGGCAATTTCCAGGGACTCTACGACGATCGCCAAACCATAATGAGCGATCGCCTTTTCCGTTAGAGTCCGGCGCGGATGTTCTGCCAACTGGCGATCGACTTCCATTGCCACCTGTTTGGCCAAAATTTCATCGGTCGTAATCAAAATCGCCGCTGCCATCGGATCGTGTTCCGCTTGGGCCAATAAATCGGCGGCCAAATGAGCGGGGTTAGCAAGGCTGTCTGCAATAATCAGCACTTCCGAAGGCCCAGCCAAGGAATCGATCCCCACCGTGCCATAGACTAGCTTTTTCGCCAACGTTACATAGATATTCCCCGGTCCTGTAATCACATCCACTTTAGGAATGGTTTCCGTCCCATAAGCCATCGCCGCGATCGCTTGCGCCCCGCCAACCCGATAGATTTCCGTAACCCCGGCTTCTTGGGCAGCCACCAACACCGCAGGAGCGATCCCTTGTGCTAGGCCTGGTGGAGTACAAATAATAATTCTTGGCACCCCAGCCACTTTGGCTGGAATAGCATTCATCAGCACTGTACTCGGATACGCCGCACGACCCCCAGGGATATAAAGACCCGCCCGGTCTACCGGGGTGTAACGTTTACCCAGAACCACTTCATCTTCGGCAAATTGTACCCAGGACTTTGGGGTACGCTCGCGATGAAATGCTTCGATTTTTTGCCGAGCCAAGCGAATGGCGTCTAGTAAGTCCTTATTAACCTGCTGATAAGCAGCATCCAGGTCAGATCCGCTTACTCGCAGGGAGTCAACATTTAAAGAAAGACCATCAAACTGAGCAGTATAATTTAGGAGTGCCTGGTCACCTTCGTGCCTCACGGTCTGAAGGACATCTCTGACCATTGATTCTTTTTGAACCACTTGGTCATCGTGGGTGCGTTCGCAGATCCGTGCGATTTCTGCGACTGCGTAGGTTCGCTGAGTAATGATTCGCAGCATGGGGTTTGGAAGTTATCAAAAGTATGCGCCCATACGAGAACTCGTCTGGCATGACTCAGAGGGGCCGATCCCATGATGCTTATTTAGATTAAATAAGATAGGACTTGCGTTTTTATCCCTCTGACTAGCAAGTAAAAATGAGTGGCTCGCCTCGGGGGGAGCGAAGCATAAGCGGACAAGGTTACTCGTTATCTGCGAGAAATAAAAGCGCTTATGCTATCGCCCCTACCTGTATCTAGCTTAACGTGGAATCTTGTTTACTGACTTGCCTTTTCTATAATCTTGACCCAGGGGAGGCCAATTTCTCTGGATCCTCAGAGAAACTTGCTGCTAGGGGCGACGAATAGAGGCGACGAGTTGATTCTTCCGAGGCTCATCCTCAAGTATCAAAGAGGCTGACCCAGGGTTCACTCAAGGTTAAAATCACCCCTGAAGTAACGGAGCGATCGCGATCGCCGATGTATTCCCGTGACTTCGCCGCCATCGATCAAGAAATTAGGACTCCAAATTTGTAAATCAGCCGACTTCAATGCTACAATGTGGAGTCTAGTATTTTGTATGTCTTTGAAGCGTAAAGAGTTTTATTAGAATCTGCTGTGGCCAATATTAAGTCTGCTGAAAAACGTATCCAAATCAACGAGCGCAACCGTTTGCGCAACAAATCCTATAAGTCGGCGGTCAAGACCCTGATCAAGAAATGCCTCGCGCAAATCAGCAAGTACGAAAAGAATCGTAGCCCTGAAGTGCGACAAGAAGTCAGTGAGTCGATCAGTGCCGCTTATAGCAAGATTGATAAAGCCGTGAAAACCGGGGTGATTCACCGTAATAATGGCGCTAGAAAAAAATCTCAGCTAGCAAGAGCACTCAAAAAGGTCGAAACTTTGGCGGCTGCATAAGCGTGTGTGAATTCCTCCACTGCGAACAGGGGACAGAGAAAGTCTCTGTACCCTGTCCTCTATATCGTGTATTGTAAACAAAGATAACCTTATTCTTAAAGCGACGCCAAGCAGATGCAATTGATCGATACCCACGTTCACATCAACTTTGATGTGTTCCAATCGGACATTCAGGCAGTGTGCGATCGCTGGCGTTCTGCTGGAGTGGCTCGTCTGATTCATTCATGTGTGACCCCAGATGAATTTGCCAGCATTCAAGCCTTGGCGGATCGCTTTCCCGAATTGTATTTTGCCGTAGGATTACACCCCCTAGACGCTCACGAATGGCAGTCTGACACCCAGGATCGGATTCGCTATTTAGCGGCTTCGGATCCCAAAGTAGTGGCGATCGGTGAAATGGGTCTGGATTTTTACAAAGCTCAGAACCAAGATCATCAAAAATTCGTCTTCACCAGCCAATTACAAATTGCCCAAGAACTAAATAAGCCAGTGATTATTCACTGTCGAGATGCCGCCCTAGTGATGGCAGAGCTATTGCGAGACTTTTGGGAAAGTTCCGGGTCTGTGCGAGGGGTGATGCACTGTTGGGGCGGCACCCCAGAAGAAACCCAATGGTTTTTGGACTTGGGATTGTATGTAAGCATTAGTGGCATTGTCACTTTTAAAAATGCCCATCAGGTGCAAGCCTCGGCAAAGATGATCGCCTGCGATCGCCTCCTGATCGAAACCGATTGTCCTTTTCTGGCTCCAGTTCCCAAACGGGGAAAACGGAATGAACCTGCTTACGTTCGATATGTCGCTGAAGAAGTGGCGAGACTCAGGAATGTTACTTTAGAAACTTTAGCTGAACAAACTACCAAAAATGCAGAAGAATTGTTTGGACTCCGATCGTCGGCGAGTCAAGTTCCCGATAACTGATTTTATGATAACAGCTAATTAAGACACTAATTAAACAATCGCCAACCATCAACCACCAACCATAACAGTTAGTCTTCCCCTAAGCCAGAACCTTTAAAAGTGTCTAGTTATTTGCTGGCTAAATAACCCAAAAAAGGTACTAATGAAAGAGATGCTAATGAAAGAGGAAATAGCAAAGAGGAAATAGCAAAGAGTATGGTTATGTTTATTCTCTCTCCTCTCTCCTAAGAAACTCTATCCTAAGAAACTCTCTCTCCTCTCTCCTAAGAAACTCTCTATTTGAGTTAAACGGATTTGCCAATCTGTCAATATCCGCTCATTGATTGGTAAATCTCTATAGAAGTCTACGATCGCACACCACAACCTGCACTCGAATTTACTCTTGGAACGGTTCACTAATAATGGATAATCAGACCTACAGAACACCGGCATTCACGTTACCAGATTTGGTCGAAATCCAAAGAGCCAGCTTTCGGTGGTTTCTTGAAGTGGGACTCATAGAAGAACTAGAAAGTTTTTCCCCCATTGCGGACTATACGGGCAAGCTGGAACTTCATTTTATCGGCAAAAATTATAAACTGAAGCGCCCCAAATACGATGTAGATGAAGCAAAACGCCGTGATGCCACCTACGCGGTACAAATGTATGTGCCAACTCGCTTAATTAACAAAGAAACAGGCGAGATTAAAGAGCAGGAAGTCTTCATCGGCGACCTGCCTTTAATGACTGAACGGGGCACGTTCATTATCAACGGAGCCGAACGGGTAATCGTCAATCAAATTGTGCGATCCCCTGGGGTTTACTACAAATCAGAAACCGACAAAAATGGTCGGCGCTGCTACAACGCCAGCCTGATCCCCAACCGAGGGGCATGGCTGAAATTTGAGACGGATAAAAACGATATTGTCTGGGTGCGGATTGACAAAACTCGGAAACTGTCTGCCCATATTTTACTCAAAGCTTTGGGGCTGACGGATAACGAAATATTCGACACCATGCGCCACCCAGAGTATTACCAAAAAACCATCGAAAAAGAAGGGCAATACACCGAAGATGAAGCCCTGATGGAACTCTATAAAAAGCTGCGTCCCGGTGAACCCCCCACGGTTTCTGGCGGTCAACAACTGCTCGACTCGCGCTTCTTCGACCCCAAGCGCTATGACTTGGGCAAAGTCGGTCGGTACAAGCTGAATCGCAAATTACGCCTATCCATACCCGACAGCGTGCGCGTCCTGACACCCCAGGATATTCTCACCGCGATCGACTATCTGATTAACCTGGAATTTGACGTTGGTTCTACCGATGACATCGACCACTTGGGCAACCGTCGTGTCCGCTCGGTTGGCGAACTGCTGCAAAACCAAGTCCGCGTGGGGCTGAATCGATTAGAACGGATTATCCGGGAACGGATGACCGTTTCTGACTCCGATGCCTTAACTCCTGCTTCCTTAGTCAACCCCAAACCCTTAGTCGCCGCGATTAAAGAATTCTTTGGCTCCTCCCAACTGTCGCAGTTTATGGACCAAACCAACCCTCTGGCGGAACTGACCCATAAACGGCGGCTGTCTGCCCTCGGCCCTGGCGGTTTGACTCGCGAACGGGCTGGCTTTGCCGTGCGGGATATTCACCCGTCTCACTATGGCCGGATTTGCCCCATTGAAACCCCAGAAGGACCAAACGCTGGACTGATTGGCTCCTTGGCCACCCATGCGCGGGTAAATGACTATGGCTTTATTGAAACGCCATTTTATCCAGTGAAAAATGGCCGAGTCGATCGCTCTCAAGCACCCATCTTTATGACCGCTGACGAAGAAGACGATCGCCGCGTCGCCCCAGGGGATATTCCCATTGATGAAAATGGCTATATCCAAGGGGAAACCGTACCCGTGCGCTATCGCCAAGACTTCACCACCACCACCCCGGAACAAGTGGACTATGTGGCCATTTCCCCGGTGCAAATCATCTCCGTGGCCACCTCCTTAATTCCCTTCCTAGAACATGACGACGCCAACCGCGCCCTCATGGGGTCTAATATGCAGCGCCAAGCGGTGCCCTTGCTCAAACCGGAACGCCCCCTAGTCGGCACCGGACTCGAAACCCAAGCCGCGCGGGACTCTGGCATGGTCATCGTCTCCCGCACCGATGGTATTGTTACTTATGTAGATGCGACTCAAATTCGGGTACAGCCTCTTCCTAAGATTGAAGTAAACACAGGCAAACCAAAACTAGATGAAGTTTTGGAAGCAACTTCTGAGTTACTTGGTCAAAAACTGGCTTGGATGGTGATGCAACAACTCACAATGTCCGCAGTTACTGCCAGTAGTGGAATAGCAGTATCTACTCTAACTACCATTGATCCAAAGTTGTTATCAAACATTGATACTACTTTCCCATCTTTGATGATTGATAATCTCAAAGAGCATTTACTGGGTTTAATTCCCAACAAATTTCTGAAAGAACAATTTACACAGGTAATTGATTGGCTTTTTGAGCAGATCAAAAAGTACATCAGTAATCGCATTTATGAGGTGGTTAAATCTGTTGGAAATATCTTGCCACCAGGTTTGGCTCCAGCGGAAATAGAAATTGCTTTAGCTCGTTCTTTTGCTGCCTGGATTTTGCTTCCAGCACTGAGTTCTATTGCTGGAGTTTTGAAGGATATACTTTCTACGCAAGTTTTTGACCAACTTGTAGAATTTACTTGGAAGGCTGTAGCAACTTTTCAACATGGAGGCTGGAAACTGCTTCAGCAAGTTCCTCAGCTAATCAATGACTTAGCGCAACTACTTGCATCAGTCACAGATAGCCTGATCAAAGGACAACTGCTGAAACCTGCCAATATCTCACCAATAGTTCAGCCACAATTAGCTGAGATTACCTACGAACTCCAGAAATATCAACGGTCTAACCAAGATACCTGCTTAAATCAACGGCCTCTGGTCTATGAAGGCGACCAAGTTGTGCGCGGCCAAGTGTTAGCCGATGGTTCCTCCACCGAAGGCGGCGAACTAGCTTTGGGTCAGAATATCCTCGTGGCTTATATGCCTTGGGAAGGCTACAACTACGAAGACGCCATCCTAATTAGCGAGCGCTTAGTCTATGACGATATGTACACTTCCATTCACGTGGAAAAGTACGAGATTGAAGCCCGTCAGACCAAACTCGGCCCTGAAGAAATTACCCGCGAAATTCCTAACGTCGGGGAAGATGCCCTGCGGCAACTGGACGAAGGCGGCATTATTCGCATTGGCGCTTGGGTCGAATCCGGGGATATTTTAGTGGGTAAAGTCACCCCCAAAGGTGAATCAGACCAACCCCCAGAAGAAAAACTACTGCGAGCCATCTTCGGGGAAAAAGCGCGGGATGTGCGGGATAACTCCCTGCGGGTGCCCAATGGGGAAAAAGGTCGCGTCGTCGATGTCCGGGTATTTACCCGCGAACAAGGGGACGAACTGCCCCCCGGCGCCAACATGGTGGTGCGGGTGTATGTCGCCCAAAAACGCAAGATTCAAGTGGGCGATAAAATGGCTGGACGCCACGGCAACAAAGGGATTATTTCCCGAATTTTGCCGGATGAAGATATGCCCTACTTGCCCGATGGTACCCCAGTAGATATCGTCTTAAATCCTTTGGGTGTACCATCCCGGATGAATGTCGGCCAAATCTTTGAATGCTTGCTCGGTTGGGCTGGCCAAAATCTCAACGCTCGGTTTAAAGTCGTACCATTTGATGAAATGTACGGGGCGGAAATGTCCCGGAAGACTGTGCATGGCAAATTGCAAGAAGCTGCCAGTAAAAAAGGGAAAAATTGGGTTTACGACCCGGGAAACCCAGGCAAAATGGTGGTCTATGATGGCCGCACCGGAGAACCGTTTGATCGCCCCGTCACCGTGGGCAAAGCATATATGCTCAAGCTGGTGCATTTGGTGGATGACAAGATTCACGCTCGTTCCACCGGACCTTATTCTTTGGTGACACAACAACCCCTGGGTGGCAAAGCCCAACAAGGGGGTCAACGGTTTGGAGAAATGGAAGTGTGGGCTTTGGAAGCTTTTGGGTCTGCTTATACCCTCCAAGAACTTCTGACGGTGAAATCCGATGATATGCAAGGTCGGAATGAAGCCCTGAATGCGATCGTCAAAGGTAAAGCAATTCCTCGCCCTGGCACTCCAGAATCTTTCAAAGTGTTAATGCGAGAACTGCAATCACTTTGTTTAGATGTGGCTGTGCATAAGGTTGACACATCAGATGATGGCACTTCCCGCGATGTGGAAGTCGATTTAATGGCCGATGTCAATCAGCGCCGCACCCCATCTCGTCCTACTTATGAGGCAATTTCTGCCACTTCTTTTGCGGAGGACGAGGAAGATTAAAAATTAGCTGTTGGTTGATTGTTGATTGTTGATTGTTGTTAGTTGGAAAGTTGGTGGGTAGGGATTCTTTGGTTGTTAGTTGTTAGTTG
>NZ_LIUQ01000048.1:0-7234 GCF_001276715.1 Planktothricoides sp. SR001
GTCTGTATCAGCAATGTTTGGCTTTGAGAACCGAATTGGGCGATCGCGCGGGGATGGCATCCTCTTGGGGACTGTTGGGAGATATCCAGCGATTTCGCGGCAACTGGGATGAGGCGGAGCGTCTGTATCAGCAATCTTTGGCATTGAGAACCGAATTGGGCGATAAGTCTGGTATGGGGTATGTTTACAATGTTCTCGCCTTTGTCCATCAACACTCAAACAAAATCCCCGAAGCCTTCGCTGCCTGGAGAGCAGGTTTAGCCGCTTGTCCCCCAAACCGATTCCCTGTAGAAGCCTTACTTCTCGGTAGCAATTTAGGGGATGCTGCCTTTGACATTAAAGACTGGCAAACCGCCATTGAAGGATACGAAGCAGCCATCACCGCCGTAGAAACCAGTTGCACTTTCGCCGCATCCAACCAGGAAAAACAAAAACGCCGCACCGCTCAAATCGGGGTTTATGAGAAACTGGTACAAGCCTGCATCAATAGCGGCGATATCGGTAGAGCCCTCGCCAGTGTGGAACGCAGCAAATCCCGCAACCTCATCGAACTTCTCGCCAACCGCGATATCTATCCCAAAGGCGATATTCCCCCAGAAATCCTCACCCAACTGGATACCCTGCGTCGGGAAGTCACTGCCAAACAGCAATTGTTAGAAACTTTGGATCGTCCCACCACAACCAACAGCCCCTCAGATACATTGGGTGGAGACTCACGAGGCAGCAGCAGTGGTGGTTTGACTCCTGATGCCATTGAGACGATTCGCCAAGAATATCAAAAGGCAGAACAAAAGTTAAACAAACTCCTGGATATCATCAAAACCTATGACCCCACTTTTTCCCTGACGCAGCGAGTGGAACCCATCAAATTTTCTGAAATTCAGGGTTTACTGGACGAACATACTGCCCTAATTGAGTGGTATTGTACCCGCGAGCGGATTTATGCCTTTGTGGTGTTAGGTGGAGTTAAAGAAAGAAACTTTCTTCTGAAGAATATTAAGATGCTGTTGTTTAAGTTATCTACTCTATTTAACTTCCCGCAAAAAGAAGACTCAGAACCCCCCTTTTTAAGGGGGGCAGGGGGGATCTCAGTGTGGATTTCCACCCCAGAAGCCTATACCCAATTACAAGAACTCCGCCAAACTTATCTCGACACCTATTCCCAGAAAAAATCCGACTGGGAAGAGCAATTTAATCACTACCTGCATCGTCTCGCGGATATCCTGCATATATCAGAACTGATTGCCCCCCTGACGGACAAATATCGTCAACTGATTTTAGTGCCCTATCGGGACTTGCACCTATTTCCCCTGCATATTTTACCCCTGGATAACAGCAGCAACCCGCCATATTTAATGGATAAATTTGCCGATGGGGTAAAATATGCCCCCAGTTGTCAATTTTTGCAAGAAATATCCCGCCGCAACCGCAAGGATATTAGTAATAATACCAGTCCCCGGTTTTTTGCCATCCAAAATCCCACAGAAGATTTAGAATATGCGGACCTAGAAGTTCAGGCAATTTCTCCCGCTTTCCAACCCCATGCCCGGATTTTACCCAAGAAAGCAGCCAGCAAAGCTGCCCTCAAAGAAACCGCCACTGCCCAAGATTTTCAGGGGGCGGAATATATCCATTTCGCCGGACATGGGGCGTTTAACTTTGTTAGTCCGTTACTATCTCCTTTAGTCCTAGCGGGGGCAGTGGTAAAACGTGAGGACGGACAAACCGAATCATTACCCCGCGAAAATCACCCCGAACCAAAACCCGAACCAGAATTAACCGGGAATAGTCGATATATTCCCTGGCGCAAAGGTAAAACCCTGGATTTAACCTTATGTTACACATTAGGGGAATTATTCCAGCTTGATTTACCCTCCTGTCGCTTAGTGATTCTCTCCGCTTGCGAAACCGGGTTGGTGGACTTTTCCCCAGAGTTAGAAGAATACATTAGTTTAGGACTGGGTTTCCTCTATGCGGGAGCCCCCAACGTGATTTGCAGCCTCTGGGCGGTGAATGACTTATCCACGGCGATTTTAATGGTAAAATTATATGAGGAAATGCAGATTCAGCCTTCTATTACCCTGGCCTTAAAAGCCGCCCAACAGTGGATGCGAACTGTCACCAAACAGGAGTTAATTAATTGGTTAAATCCCTCCGAGTCGCAGGAGAATGCCCCGATTAAACAAAAGCTGCGGGAAAATGTCCATTTAGGTTTCAAACCGTCCCACTATCAACCCTACCAACACCCTAAACATTGGGGGGCTTTTTGTGCCATTGGCGTTTAATTTCTATCTCCCTTTGTGTTTCTTTGTGTCTTTGTGGTGAGTTAATTTTTTTTACCACAAAGGCACAAAGGACACAAAGAAGAAGCTGTTAAAGTAAAACCAGAGGAAAGCAGAGGATAATTATGAGAGATGATACAGAGACTTTAGTCATGTTCGCGCAATTATTGGAGACGCAACCGCCAATTTTACCCCCAGACCGGGCAAAATTTCAGGAATTAGCCGCCGAATTAGCAGATATTCCAGAAACCGAAGCAAACCGGGCGGCTGATATAATTATAGAATGGCTGGAACAGTTTCCTCAAGAGCAAGAAATTTTTGTTAAAGAATTAGCAAAAAACCGCCAAGAATTAGGTGAACTTGCGGAACCAGAACCGAATAAGATGCAGTATATAATTCCCAATTTCCAAATTATTGAGGAAAAGGAAACGATGATTTTACCACCGGGACGTGAGGAAAAAGTTTCTTTGCTGGCTTATGTTCGCCAAAAGTTAGCGGAATGTGTAATAGTTTTGCCATTAAATTAATTGCGTGTAGTTGCGTAAATTGGGTTGAGAAGGCGAATTATAGATGTTATTTCGGTTGGTTGGGGAAAAATAAATGATCGTTTTGGGTATAATGTTGGGTTTAGTTCCTCAACCCAACCTACGAGATCCGATCTGGTAAAAAATGAATGATAATGTTGGGTTTCGTTCCTCAACCCAACCTACGATTTAATTACGATTTAATTACGATTTAATTTAGTGAAGCAAATGGATTTACAACAACAAGATATGCCGCTGGTTTATGCGCCAAATTTACATTTATTCGCGTTTCATCTTTGGCGCGGTTTGACGGGCAAACCGGATTCTCGGGCGACTAATCCGCATCTTTTGTGGCAAAAAGGAGATGAGATTTTAGCCAGTTTAGGATTTACTGAACGTCTGGATATTTACGGTTATCCTGAGAGTTCCCCCGAACCGGGCGGTATGGAGGTGAATCTGAATAAGCAACCGCTGAAGTTAATCGGAAAACTTCCCGAAAAAGTGGCCAATCAAGAGTTAGGAATTACCGGCAGAGTTTTGGCGCATCGCCTCCATGATAGTTATAGTTTGACGCTGAATTTTCGGCGGCCAGAAACAGAAAATGATGTTATAACCGCTGCGGTGCCGGTTTCGTTTTGGCGTGTTTTAAATACAGATAACAGCGTTTTTCTGCCTGATTTTGTCCAAAGTTCTTTAGGCCAAACTTTGTTGTTAACGGCTTTTTTGCCCCCGGAAGAACAGGATAAGTATAATAAAAATAGTGATAATAATAGTAATAAATATAGGTGGGTGGAAAGTTTAAAGCCATTGGCTCAGAAATGTTTAAAACAGTTGATTCCTGCTTCAAGAAAACAGCCACCTTTGGAACGAGTGGGGGAACTGTTTGGCAGCCCGATTTTTGAGTTTGGCGGTCAAGTTATCGATGCGGATTTTTCCCCGGAATCTCTAGATACTTGTCATGTTTTAATCTGGTTATTTCGGGAGGATTCAGCCAGTGAGAAGTTTGTGGCTGCTTATCGGCAATTTATCAATTTATTTTATTACCGCAATAAGGTTTTATCCGCTTATCGGGAAAGTCGGAGTTTGTATCGCCAATTATACGATAATTATATCCAATTAGAGGAAAAAGTCAAGGCTCTGAAAGATTTATTGAAGTTACAGCAGCAATCCCCAGGGCAACGGGTCAGCGATGGGGATTTAAATCAGTTGAGGCATATATTAGAAGATTTATCTTCGTCAGATTTAGAATATGCCCGACTGTTGAGAAATTATAAGCATAGCCGGAATACGATCGCGATTAATGGGAAAAATTACCAAGTTGCTTTAGGGGCTATCCAATATCAGCTTGAGAAGGAAAAGAACTATGTCGTCCCAGAGTCAGACCTGGATTTTTTCCGGGAGTTTAGCGATCGCACCTGTCCCTATTTTCAAACTCGCATTGCGGACGAACTGAACTATTTTGTGGAAGGTTCTAGTTTAGCGGATAAGGCAGTTGCCTCGATTCGGGGTATCGTGGAAATAGAACAAACTCAGCGCGATCGCCAACTTCAAGACCAAGAAAAAAGCCTAGAAAACACGATTCAAGCTTTGGGATTAGCCCTAGGAACAGGGGCAATTGTAGCATCCAGTTCCGGGTTAATTACTGCGTCCTGGAACAAGGAGCGATCGGATTATCCCCATCCGTTTATTATTGCTTTACTAGCCAGTTTTTCCGTAGCCATTTGCGTTTATTGGTTGGTAAAATTCTGGCAATGGTTGAGTCAGCCTAAATCAAAGTAGGGGCTAAGTAATTGATAATTGATAATTGATAATTGATAATTTTGTCTAATAGACACGAGTGCAAAATTCTCGATCATCCCCCCTTTTTAAGGGGGGTTGGGGGGATCGATCCTTTATGAAAGCCATAATTGTCTAATAGACACGAGTGCAAAATTATCAAAAACCCCCCTTTTTAAGGGGGGTTGGGGGGATATATCCTTTATGAAAGCCATAATTGTCTAATCAGTACATCTTTCTGCTGACAGGAATTGTGCAAATGATTTATACAGGCTATGGCTATTGTTATCACTGCTATTCCCTGTTAATTCTCGGAGTATTCATAAGTTTTGTCTTCGCACACGTTGATACCAGTCTGGATCAATGCGCCTTCCCCTACCGAGCCGTCTTCGGCGGCAGCCAAAACTCCTTTAAAGTCATAAATACAGTCTGGGCGCCTGTCATTAATCGTGATTTCTGCGGATTTGCCGGGAGCAAGTGTGTCAACGCCCAGAATGTCTTCCTCCCAATCGTTTGTGCTAGGAGGGGAGGCGTAGAACTCTTGGAGAGTACGGCTGGTGTTGTTAATCAGGGTAAAAATGACAGGGCTGGTGTCCGCTTCCGATTCCGTGTCATCTTCGGCTAAGACGCCGTAGCCGGTGAATGCAATGATCGGGAGGGATAGCGCGATCGCTACGACGCTTTTGCCAAAAGAGTTATGAAACATATTTTACTTTTTAGAAAGAATGTAACACTGTTTATAACTCCTAATTAAATCACAAGAAATTGAGTTTGTCTACCTGAGATATAAAGGAGAATCCGCCAGCCCCTAAATTCTCTCCTGCACTCAGAGACACCTCTGCACTCCCACAATTTCGGACGACCTCAGACCCTAAGTACGCGCCAGTAATGGGGCAGCGTTTAATAAAGTTTTGGTATAGGGATGTTGGGGGTTGGTAAAAATATCGTGAGTGATGCCAATTTCCACAATTTTGCCTGAGTTCATTACGGCAATGCGATCGCAGAAAAATCGTGCTACCCACAAATCATGGGTAATAAATAAATAGGTTAAATCAAACTCTTTTTTCAAGTCCAACATTAACTCTAATACTTGGGTTTGGACACTAGCATCCAGCATACTCACCGGCTCATCACAAATTACTAATTGGGGTCGCGTAATTAGGGCTCTAGCGATCGCCACTCGCTGCTGTTGTCCCCCGGACAATTCTCCTGGATAGCGATCGTAAAATATCCCTGGATCTAACCCCACTCTGGCTAACATTTGCTCAACTTGTTGTTTCGCTTCCGTGGGCTTGGCTAATTTATGAATTAACAACGGATCGGCAATACTTTGCCCCACGGTCATCATCGGATTTAAACAAGCATGGGGGTCTTGAAATACCATTTGCATATTTCGCCGTTGTTGTCGAATAGAATTCGGCGAAAGTTTGGTTAAATCATGGCCAAGAAACTCCACTTTTCCCCCGGTGGGTCGGACTAAGTGTAAAATAGTCCGGGAGAGGGTACTTTTGCCACAACCGGACTCACCAACTAAGCCTAAAATTTCCCCCGGATACAGTTCTAAACTGATTCCATCTACCGCTTTAATTTTTTGTCCCGGTTGGGAAAATAACCACCGTTGAATAAAATTACTTTCTAAAGTATAATGTTGTTGTAAATCCGTTAATTTCAGCAGCGGATATGACTCTACTTTATCTATATTTTCTATATTATTATTATTGACATTAGCATCTTTTTCTGGTATAATATTATCGGCATTATCGGCGGTAATCTGAGCGTTATTTGGCTTAACCGCTTGAATATGTAACGCCGCTTTTAATAGGGATTGGGTATAGGGATGTTGGGGATTTGCTAACACATCTTGGGTATTGCCAATTTCTACTAATTCGCCCTGATACATCACCGCAATGCGATCGCAATATTCTCCCACCATTGCTAAATCGTGAGAAATCAACAATAGTCCTAAATCCAATTCGGCACAAAGTCGGGTAAGTTCCTGCAAAATTTCCGCCGATACGGTGACATCTAAACTGGTGGTCGGTTCATCGGCGACAATCATTTTGGGCTGGAGTAAAAGGGCAAGGGCGATCGCCACCCGTTGCCGCATCCCCCCACTAAACTCATGGGGATATTGAGACCATCTCCCTGGGGGAATTTTCACCGTTTCCAAAGTTTTCTTCGCAATATTCTCCGCTTCCTGCTTCGTCAGGGTAGGCTTATGGGCCATTAAAGTCTCAACACAATGTTCGCCAATGGTCATCAGGGGATCTAAGCGAGTCATCGGGTCTTGAAAAATCAAGGCAATTTCTTCACCGCGAAAGCGTCTCAGGTCATCTGGTGACAAATCAAACACCGATTTTCCGGCAAACTTAATCCCCCCCTGAACTTGGCTCCCAGAGGGCAACAAGCGCATCGCCGCCCGTCCCAAAGTGGACTTGCCGCAGCCCGACTCACCCACCAGTCCCAAGCGTTCTCCTGGGGCAATTTGGAATGACACCCCATTCACAGCCCACCTCAGAGATTTCTCCTCCTCATCTTGGGGGTAAGCAATACGCAGATTTTCTACAGAAAACAAAACATTTGGCATATTTTTTTGTTGGTTGTTGGTTGTTGGTTGTTGTTGGTTGTTGGTTGGGGCCGCCATCGGCCGCC
>NZ_LIUQ01000048.1:7313-51964 GCF_001276715.1 Planktothricoides sp. SR001
TCTCAAACCCCTACACCCTCTCTTCCCCCGCACTCTTACTGCGGTTTATCCAAGCGACGCATTAAATAAGCGACGCCAAAATCCCCGTTGGGATGTTGTTCTAAGATTTCTGCGAGGGCAAAAATTTTTCCGGCGATTTCTGGACCGAGTTTATCAACGATCGCCTGACGCGCATTTTCCAGATATTGTCTGGAGCGAATCAGGGATTGCCATTCCCCAGAAAATACTTGTTCTAGGTTATA
This sequence comes from Planktothricoides sp. SR001, assembly GCF_001276715.1. Classification (GTDB taxonomy): domain Bacteria; phylum Cyanobacteriota; class Cyanobacteriia; order Cyanobacteriales; family Laspinemataceae; genus Planktothricoides; species Planktothricoides raciborskii. The sequence goes on from NZ_LIUQ01000048.1 coordinate 7,556, forward strand.
GCTGAGGGCTAATTCTACCAAAGCTTCCCATTCGCCGCGATCGCACCAAAAGCCGCCGCAAGCGGAACAACGTTCCACATAAAAGGGAGTTTTGATCTGAACTTTGCTCCGAGACAGATAGCGATCGCACTTAGGACACAAACCCGCACGGTTATCGGAGGGTGAGACTTCCACCATAATCTCCCCTGGAGTCGAGGTAGCGCCCCGTTGTCGTAACCATTGGGGTTGTTGGCTGCGCCATTCCTCATAAGTATCCAGGGAAATCCAATTTCCCTGACAGTCTGGACAACAATGAACCGCTAAATCCTCACTTAACCAGCCGTCTACCAACTCAACTTTTCTATCTTTTGGACATTTCATCACGGTATCTCTCCGAAGGCGATATTTAGTTAATCATTAGTTAATCAATCGCGAGGGTTCACCTCCCTCTTGACAAAAATCTTGACAAAAATTTTTTAAGTTGCCACAACCAGCAGATTTTATTCTAAAAGGACATCACAGTAACGAATCAAAATCCCTAGGCGATCGCTAATTTGTGCCAAACGTTGTTGCTTGGTAGTGGGTTGTCGAGCGGTTTGGAAAAACATGACATCGGTGGTCAACAAACTCAGATGCTTGTGCATTTCTGTCCGATATGACTGGACTAAAGAGATGCGTTCCTTGGGCAATTCATCCAAGTTTATGGTGAGAATTTCTTGCTTAAATAATTCTTGGACTTGGGATAGTGCCGCTAACAAGGCAGTTTGATTTAACTCAGACTGAGAGTTGAACTGAGCGATCGTGTTATGGATTTCTTCGAGAGATTGTTGAAAGCTTAGATATTGCGGGTAATGAATCTCTGACATCGTTGATTTCTGCCTAAAAATTTGGTTTATATAATAGAAAGCAAGAGTTTTACACAAACCTATAAAGCTGGAGTAGTGCTGGATTCAGGGGCGATCGCCCTTGAAAGCAGCCCAATTTATATTCTCTGAATCGACTCTAGCGGCACAATGCCCTGAACCAGAGAAAATGGTGGGACTTTCTGTTCTCTCCACTGGGTAAAATGTATCTATAGATACAGACATCCTTTACAATTAACCAATTATCGACCATCATTCACCGCTCGCTCCTCCCTAAATCCTTTCACTGTACTCATACCATCCTTATGAACACTGCTGCGCCCACCTGTACTTTTAATGTTGAATTACCCGATTGGCTTAACAATTGTCTAATAGCCGAAACCCAAGGTAAATCAGCTTTTCCAGAAATATCTCCCGCCGACAATGCCTTGATTTGTCGAGCATTTGAATTTGCCTATCACCTCCATGAATGTCAGCGAAGAGCATCGGGAGAGCCCTATATCTGTCACCCGATCGCCGTAGCGGGGTTACTCCGGGATCTCGGTGGCAGCAGCGCCATGATTGCTGCCGGTTTTCTCCATGACATTGTAGAAGATACCGATGTCACCGTAGCAGATTTAGAGCAACGCTTTGGCCCCGAAGTTGCCAGCTTAGTCGAAGGAGTCACCAAACTTTCTAAATTTAACTTTTCTAGCAAAACTGAACGCCAGGCAGAAAACTTTCGGCGAATGTTTTTGGCAATGGCTCAAGATATTCGGGTCATTGTGGTAAAATTAGCCGATCGCCTGCATAACATGAGAACTTTAGAGTCTCTAGCGGATGCCAAACGCCGCCGAATTGCCAGCGAAACTTTAGAAATTTTTGCCCCATTAGCTAATCGTTTAGGGATTGGCCGATTTAAATGGGAATTAGAAGATTTATCCTTTAAATATCTCGATCCAGAAGCTTATCGGGAAACGCAATTGTTAGTCGCCGAAAAACGCACGGAAAGAGAAGCCCGGTTAGCCACTCTGACTCAGACTTTAAGACAGCGTTTAGAAAAAGCTCATATTAACTGTATCGATATTAATGGTCGTCCCAAACACCTCTATGGGATTTACCAGAAAATGCAGCGACAACAAAAGCAATTTCACGAAATATACGATGTCGCCGCCATGCGAATTATTGTAGAAAATAATGAAGAATGTTATCGGGCTTTGGCCGTAGTTCACGACCTATTTCGGCCAATTCCAGGTCGTTTTAAAGACTATATTGGTCTGCCCAAACCCAACCGCTACCAGTCTTTACATACGGGAGTGATTGGGCCAACAGGTCGTCCGATTGAAGTGCAAATTAGAACCCAAGAAATGCACCATATTGCTGAGTATGGAATTGCCGCGCATTGGAAATATAAAGAAACGGGGTCTTCTGATGCTCAATTAACCAATGACGATGAAAAATTTACTTGGTTACGTCAATTGTTGGATTGGCAAAGTGACCTGAAAGATGCTCAGGAATATCTGGAAAATATCAAAGATAATCTATTTGATGATGATGTCTATGTGTTTACCCCACGGGGCGATGTAGTTTCCCTGAAACGAGGGGCAACCCCCATTGATTTTGCCTATCGCATTCATACAGAAATAGGCAATCATTGTTGCGGGGCACGGGTGAACGATCGCATGGTGACGTTAGATACGCTGCTGAAGAACGGGGATATTGTGGAAGTGATGACCCAGAAAAATAGTCATCCTTCTTTAGATTGGTTGAATTTTGTCGTCACTACTACGGCCAAAACTCGGATTCGCCAATGGTATAAGCGATCGCACCGGGATGACAACATTGATCGCGGTCGAGATATGTTGGAAAAAGAAATGGGTAAAAATGGCTTTGAAGCCTTACTCAAATCAGAACCCATGCAGATGGTTGCCCAACGATCTAATTACCAAACCGTCGATGATTTGTTAGCGGGTCTGGGATATGGCGAAATCACTTTGAATCAAGTGGTACATCGTCTGCAAGATTATGTCAAAGCCAATACCCCTCAAGCCACAGAAATTGAGTCGGTTCAACCCACGGCGATCGCTTCCACTCGGCTATTGCGAGAATCCCCGTCGATCCTACCAGGGAAAAAATCTCCGATCGCCGGTGTGGAAGGTTTACTTTATCAAATTGCTGGCTGTTGTAATCCCGTTCCTGGAGAAGACATTATTGGGGTAGTGACTCGTGGCGCCCGGGGCATTTCCATTCACCGGCAAGGTTGTCCCAATGTGGATAGCATTCCTGGCGATCGCCTAGTCCCGGTGAATTGGAACCCCACCAGTGAAGACGAAGCGCGCCCCCAAACCTATCCGATTGATATTTCTATTGAAGTGATCGACCGCGTGGGGGTTCTCAATGACATTCTTTCTCGCTTAAAGGATAATCATGTAAATGTCCGCAGTGCCAACGTCAAAACCTACATGGATCGCCCAGCGGTGATTGACTTAGGCATTGAAATCCGCGATCGGGTTCAGCTTGACCGCACCTTCACTCAAATCAAACAAATGAGTGATGTCTTAAATCTGCGCCGTGTCAGTCATGTAGACAATAATTAAAAGTGCGATCAAAAGCAAGAAATCGGGTAACTGCCGGCAATTTTTGCCGAAAAACATAGATTTAATTCAGAAACCGGGTTTCTTGAAGAAACCCGGTTTCTACGCCCAGGATGGGGCGATCGCCTATACTCAGAATAAGTCCCCTAGCTGGGAGGATATCCATGACCCAAGCATCCCTAAAAACCCCGATATTTTATCCCGAACCAGACGGCGCACCTATGGCAGAAAGTGACCCCACTCGTGATTATTTAGTTTATGGAGTAGAAGCCCTAAAACTATATTTTCAAAAGCGATCGGATGTTTATGTTTCCGGTAATTTGTGGCTATGTTACCAGCAAGGAGTCCCTGATGCGGTAGTTGCTCCGGATGTATTTGTGGTTTTTGGGGTAGAAAACCGTCAACGCCGCAGTTATAAAATCTGGGAAGAAAATGACAAAGCGCCTTCCTGGGTTCTAGAAATAACTTCCCGGAGCACAAGACATCAGGATGAACAAGAAAAACCCCGCACTTATGCTCAAATGGGTGTAACGGAATATTTCCAATATGACCCAACGGGGGATTATCTGAACCCTCCACTCAAGGGCAGAAGGTTAGAGGGCAATACTTACTCGCCGATCGCACCCACTGCGTTGGCAGATGGCACCCTTTGTTTCCCTTCTGAAGTATTGGGATTAGAAATGCATCTCCTAATTGATGGTCAGTTGCGTTTTTTCCATCGTCAGACCGGCGAGTATTTACGCACTTATGGCGAAGAACGAGAGAGAGGCGATCGCGAACAACTGCGAGCCGAGCGCGAACGTCTGGAAAAGGAACAAGAACGTCTGCGGGCTGAACAAGAAAGCCAACGGGCGGAACAAGAACGTCTGCGGGCTGAACAAGAAAGCCAACGGGCGGAACAAGAACGGCAGGAAAAGGAACGGCAACAACAACGGGCCGCGAAATTAGCCGCACGGTTGCGAGAACTGGGAATCGATCCTGATGCTGATTAACCCAAAAAAATCGGGTTGAGTGCGGGAAACCAAAAGAAACCGGGTTTCTGCGATAATTTTTGCCGAAAAACATAGATTTAATTAAGAAACCCGGTTTCTGAATCCGGTTTATCAACCCCTGTGCGGGAGAAACCAAAAGAAACCGGGTTTCTGCGATAATTTTTGCCGAAAAACATAGATTTAATTAAGAAACCCGGTTTCTGCATCCCTGCGGCGAATTTTAAGGATTAATTTCTTGGATTGACCACCCATCATTTTGACGCTGGTATAAGCGACGGTTTTGTGGGTCGCCCCGCAGTTCTAAATGATCGACGGAGAGAGGATCAAGTAATAGTAAACAAAAATGAGAAAGGGGTCGATCCGCTGCGGTCGGTGGGGGATTAAACCCATCGCCATTTTCTCTGGGATGTCCGGGATGTGGCCATGCAAATTGCGATCGCGCCGCGTCTGAAAGTTCTGCCCAGGCTTTTTCGCGAGCAACGGCTAACACCGGATCGAGATGGGTATCGGTGACTAAAGTTAAACGACCCTGCAAGCGAAATTGTTCGCGAGTTTTGGGAAAATACCAACAAACTTCAGCCCAAGGACAACGGTCAATTTGATCCGGTTTTTCACTGCGAAAATCGGTGACAAATTTTAACTGATTTGTCTGGTCTAAAAATCCGCGAAAAACTACTGTTCGGTTCGCCGGTCGGCCATTGGGACGAACAGTGGCTAACTGAACATAACGAGCATTGGGCAAACTGCGATTGCGATGTTGGGCGCGACCAAGAGGCGATCGCCAAGGAGCCAAATCATTCATCGGTCATCGATTAAAAACTATATGGAATATTAAATCGTGATTTGATAGGCATCATATCATCTTGGGCTAGATCATCTTGGGCTGGAATAAAGCTGACCATCAGGCATCCGAGTATCCCGCAAAATCGCTTTATGCATATCTACGTTGGCAATCATCGCATCACGCAAACTCGCTCCCAGGAAATTGGCTTGCTCCAAATCCGTTTCATACAGATCAGCACCCAAAGGTAAGCATCAGATAAATCAGCGCCACTGAGATTAGTCCGCAACAAACAAGCTAAATTCAGTTTCGCGCCGGTCAAATCTGCCTCTTGTAAATTCGCATCAGTCAAATCTGCCCTAGTCAAATTCGCTTGACTTAAAGACGCTCGACTCAACACCGCTTCAGTTAAATCTGCCCCTTGCAAGTTTGCCCCCGCCAACATAGCCCCCCGAAGGGACGCTGCCATCAAACTACTGGCAATCAGATTCGCCTGACTTAAATTCGCTCCATTGAGTTTAGCCTCGGAAAAGTCCACCCCCTCCAACTCCAACCCACTCAAATCCACCCCATTAAGATATGCTTGAGCAAATTTCACCCCATTGAGCAGCGCCCCCTGTAATCGCGCACCACTTAATCGGGCTCCACTCAGATTTGCCCAACTCAAATTAGCCTTAGTCAAATTTGCACCGCGCAGATTAATTCCCCGCAAATCCGCACCACAAAGATTCACCCCTTCTAGGTTCGCTACCGCCAGGTTCACCGCAGTAAGTAAAGTGCCACTGAGTTTAGTTTCAATGAGTTTTGATTTCACCACCCAGGCGGATCTTAAATTAGTTTTTGTCAGGTCTGCTTCGATTAAACTAGCGTAGCGGATTGAAGTTTGGCAAAACTTAGATCCGCCCGATAAAGAAAAGCGCCATTCAAGTTGGCCTGATTTAAGACTGCCCGACTGAGGTTAGCACCTGTGAGAAAGGAGCCTTCGAGGTTGACCCCAGTTAAGTTAACATTGTTCATATCCGCACCAATCAAGTTGGCTTTGGCAAAATTTCTTTCCCCGGCCTGATAGCGGCTGAGTAATTCATAGAGTTTTATGGTATAAGATTTTAGTGATTTATTTAGCCATTCATTTTATATTGTTATAACGATCAACCCTGATATGTAAATTTATTAACAATAATACCTCTTACTAGACAGTAAGAGGTATTTTTTTTCACACCAAAAAAATTAATAAACTAATTAAACTTTAGTGCGATCGCTTAAAATTTCATAGCCATTTTCGGTGACTAATACTGTATGTTCAAACTGAGCGGATAGGGCATTATCCACCGTTACCGCTGTCCATTTATCCGCTAAAATGCGGGTATATTTGGAGCCTTGATTGAGAATCGGCTCGATCGCCAAAGTCATCCCAGCGCGTAATTTCACATTGGGCATTTCACGAGTGCGGAAGTTGAACACCGAAGGTTCTTCATGGAGGTTCCGACCCACACCATGACCCGTGAAATCTTCGACCACACTAAAACCATTGGCTTTCACATGGTCTTCAATTGCTCCGGCAATATCTAATAGATAATTGCCCGCTTTGACTTGTTCAATTCCTTTATATAAAGATTCTTCGGCAACCCGAATTAATTTGGCGGCTTCTGGGGTGACTTCTCCCACTGCAATAGTAATGCAAGAATCCCCGTGGAATCCTTCATAATAAGCGCCTGTGTCTACCTTGAGGACATCCCCGGCGCATAAGACTTTTTTCTTGTTAGGAATTCCATGCACCACTTCATTGTTAACGCTGGCACAAATCGAAGCGGGAAAGCCATGATAGCCTTTAAAACTAGGGGTGGCTCCCATTTCCCGAATCCGTTTTTCCGCGTGAGCATCCAGGTCTGCGGTGGTCATGCCCGGCTGAACCATTTCAGAAATTTCTTTGAGCACCGTGGCCACAATTTTCGCAGACTGACGCATGATGTCAATCTCGCGGGGAGATTTCAGTTCAATAGTGCGGCGACGCTGTTGGTTTTTGACGCTGGGTTTCTGGGCAGGTTGTTGCAGGAGGTTGGCAAGAATGTTCATGTAGTCAGTAGTGATGATATTTGCTTGAATAGGAGAACAGCGATCGCGCCCGATCCCATTTTTCTAAAATAAAGAAATTGATTTCAGGCGATCGAGGATCCGATATTCACTTTAGCTGGATAAATTAACCGTCTTTAACTAACTTAACAGATTCCACAAAAATTCCCCACAGACAATGTAGGGAACTTTTGCGTGGAAATCAGCCGGATAACCGAGGATTAAACCTGCGCCGCAGGTTTAATGGTAATGGTGCCAATCATTCCCGCTTCGGTGTGACCGGGAATAGTGCAACGCAGTTGATAGGTTCCGGATCTTACCGGGACAAACACCCATTCCGCTTCCGCGTTGGGTCTGAGTTCTAGTTCGTGGATCGCCCCTTTGATTTCCACGTTACCGGCGTCTACTTTTTGACTCCAGGAAGCATCGGCAAAATCTTTGGCAGTGAAATAATGTTTTTGGGGACTGGGATTTGTCAATACCAGCTTGTAACGACGACCACCCTCAAATTCAAAGTTATTGGGGAAAAATTTTAGTTCATTGGCTGTATTGCCTAAACTCACTGCCACCTCGATCGCCGGTTGACGGGCTAAATCACCCGTAGGTGCCGCGATCGCCGAGACCGACCCCAGCAGGCTGAACCATAGCACTAATGGCAGCAGCATCCAACGGGTTAAAAGTTTATGTGATGAGGAAACAAACTGTTTAATCATGGGAGATAAGTTTAAATCTGGCTGAATATTTTGTTTGTCTGATTCATTTAAGCTGAACATTCCTGAACATTGATTTCCAATGCTCGGACTGTAACTATAGCAATACCATCATTACTGACAGTAAAAAAGGAATCCCTCAAAGCACGTAACATTATATTACGTGCGCCATTTGCATCTCTAGGAGTTTGACTGCCACAGGGAGGACACTTGTGTATTTTCGCACCACCTAGTTTGGTATGGCGATGTCCACACACTCCACAGGTTTTAGATGTATGACTTTCGCCCACATCAAGCACCACGCAACCACGCTTTGCTGCTTGATGTTTCAGAATTAACTTAAAGTGATAATGCGACGCCAGTTGCTCCACTTGGGGAAACCCCAAGACCGCACAGGCTCCCCAAGTCAGCATACTTCTGACTGTTTTAGACCTAATTTTTCTTCTTGACTTGGCTACCATGTGGGAAGACTCAAAGCGAGGTAGAAAAATTAATCCATAGTTATTAGTCAGGTAATGGGCTGCTTTTTTGTGTACTTCGTCAATTAAGTTCCGAATCTTTTCTCGAATCCGATTAGCCGCTTTTCTCATGGAACGGCGTCGTTTGGCATTTACCTTAGTTGAACGACTAATTAAATCATATTCGTGTTGACATAATCTCACGATTCGACCCATGTCCCCGTTGCCAATTTCAATGACTCGATCGCCGTCATACCCAGTCAAAAAAGTTCTGACTCCAGGATCTAAGGCAATTATTTTCCTTGAAGATGTATGACTTTTAATTACAGGTTCAGGAAAAACAGCGAACCATTTACCACGCCGATAAGTCAATTGAGTACCATAATCCCATTGCTCTGGTATAGGTTCACTTGCCTTAAACTTAAGTGTTTTTGTTAATTGACTGTACCATGTTCCTTTGGTGAAATTGGAATTATTAAATTTGATTGTTTGGCGGGGGTCACGGATACTTCGGAATTTGGCATCACAACTCGCACTTATTGCTTGATGTGCGTCAAAGATAGCATTTTGTCTGATATGGCAAGGCGTTTCTTTCACCCATTGAGGTAAATCGGATTGCATGACCAGATTTCGCAATTTCAGCTTACTAATCCGAGTCGTTGATTGACGCTGCATGGCGATCGCTTGGTTAAAACAATAACGGCAAGCCGCCCGCCATTTTTTCCAAATTTTTTCCAGTTCAGGACTGGGATAAATCCGGATATTCTTTGATTGCAGACTTATATTTTGTAAGTCTGTAGAGTTGGCGACTGAAGATGTGAACAATGGCAAGGATGTCCTCAACCAATTCTCGTTCTGGGGATAAACTGTCTTGGTTGAGAACCACGATTTTTGTTTTGTCGAGTTCGCACAACCAGGTTCGGAGGTCAAACCCGAAACGAACAAGTCTGTCTCTGTGGGCAACCACAATAAATCCGACATCCCCTTGACGGACTCGCTCCAAAATGGCTCTAAGTCCTTTTCTTTTGAAATTAAGACCACTGGCGATATCAGTGACGAGCTCGGCGTTAGGGTAGAGTTCGAGTAATTTTGCAGCTTGGCGATCGAGGTCTGCTTTTTGTCCACGGCTGGAAACGCGGGCATAAGCGATAATTGCCCGTTGCGTTCTCTTGTTGGAAATTCCCGTGTAGGATGCAATATCATATCGCCTCTGCCCTGATGGTGTCCTGATCGCTTGAATCTTGCCGTCTCTTTCCCATCTTCTTAGGGTATGTAAGCATACACCTATTGAGATGTTTCACTTGGTGATGTATATTTCGGCAGTTAGCTCGCTTGCTGTGTACGAAATCCTCTAGCTTAACGCAATTGTTCACCTTTGTCAATCGTTGTTCAGTGAATTGCCTAACAAGAAGAGACTCTTCTCATCTTAAAGCGGACTCGTTCCTTTTTTTAATGATGATGGTGGGGCATTTCCGGGGCAGGATTAGAGCGATCGATGTTTTGCATGGGTACGGTGGTGGGATGCAAGCGCATCAGTAAGGCACTTTGAGGCGGTTTGGGCATCCATCCTAAACGATGCAGTCCCATCCATAAGGTTAAAAAACCCAGAAATGCCATCAGTCCAGCCATGTAGCGTTCCAGTTTGGGTAGTTTGAGTCGTTGCAACAATAGACCAAAGCCAACCATTGCGGGCATGGTTCCTAAGCCAAAGATAAACATACCGGCGGTGGCGATCGCCACGGGCTGAGTTATGGTCAAACTCAGGGCGATCGCGGTTAAGCCACAAGGGATAAATCCGAGAAAAACCCCCAAAGGATAAGTGCGATACCAACTATTGCTGGCATATAACCGTCCCACAGTCTTTTGATAAAATCGCCAATGTTGGAGTGAGGGAAGTTTTCGGGGAAAAAGCTTCAACTGACCTAATGCCATATAAAGCATCACCAGTCCCGCGATTACCAGAATACTGGCCCGAAAACCCAGAAAATTTTGCAATCCATGACCAAAGCTACTGGTGAGAAATCCTAAAAAGGCATAAGTGGTAGAACGACCCAGACCATAGAGCACATGAGAATACCAGGGGTTACGGTTCCACTGGGTATAGCTGACCACAAACGGGCCGCACATTCCCACGCAATGGCCACTGCCGATAAAACCCAGTGCTAAAAATATATATAAACTCAGCATTTGTTGTTGGTTGTTGGTTGTTGGTTGTTGGTTGTTGGTTGTTGGTTGGGGAAAGGGGAACAGTTATCAGGAGCCACTGCGATCTTGGGGTCTCCCCAAGTCTAGCAAGTGGCGTGGAACGGCGAAAGTGAATAGTGAATAGTGAATAGTGAATAGTGATGCATTTCAATGAAATACCACTTTTCCTCTTTTCTCTTTCCTATTTCCTCTTTTCTCTTTGCTCTTTCCTCTTTGCTGTTGGTTGTTGGTTATTTAGCAAAGGACGCGGATAAATTCTAGGGGCAGCCCGTCGCTATCGGCAATAAAAGTAATTTCATAAACACGGTCGCCTATCATCTGTTGGGTCGGTGCCAACAGCACTTTCAACGGTTGAAACATGGCCTGGTCTGATGCCGCCGCATCAGCAAAACTTTGCTGTAAATCCCTTAACCAGCTTGGTAAGTCGCTGGTTTGGTCGGTTAAATCAAAGGATAAATGATAATAGCCCGTATAATGCTCATCCCCAAAAGCATCGGGCGCAGGACGGGGTTCGGGAATTTGGATTAATTCAATTCGTCCCAAGTCCCCGACCAGCCAACAAGCTAAGGTAATTCCAGCGGTAAACCGCTCGCTGACCGTAAACCCCAGTTTTTCATAAAAGGCGATCGCTCGGTGAATATTCGCAGTTCTAATCGAGGCATGGTGCATAACTACTCAAATAAGCGAAAATAAGGATAGCGACTGGGGACTCCAGGTTCTTGTTCTAAAGTAAAATTAATCACCTGCCATTGGGGGTCTTCCTGGGGATCCGGGCTAAACTCCACGGGTAAGCCATAAAGTTTGGGCAGCAGAGCATCAGACTGACCTCCCCAAGGGGCGCTACGTTCTAAATAAGAATTCAGGAGTTGTTCATAGCGTTTGGCAATAATCACGCGAGTGGCGCGATATCCCTTAGTATAAAGACGATCCAAGGCTTCATGGATTTCAAAGCGAATCCCATCGGGATGGGTATGTTGTCGATACCATTCACCCTCCCACTGACGCCAATGACGCCCCGATTGTAAATGAATCAGTTCTTTTGTGTCAGGGTTTGCCTCAAAAGCACCATGCCGTTGACAAAGATAACTATCTGTCAACGTCAGCGCTTGAATTGTCTGACGACAATGAGGACATTGAATCTCTGGACCGAAAATGGGATATTGCAATACTAGATTCATAATTGAGGCAGGTTATCGGCAAAAATATTAATTAGGATTGGCGCCAGCACTCGTGGTTTTATTATACCTAGAGATATTGACCACTTCACGATTCTTATTCTGGGGCGCCGGTAGGCGCAACCTCGCGAGTGTTTCTGATTAAAGGACGGATTAAAGGACGGAATGATTGTGAACCATATTAACCAATCCATGACTAACTTACCTAATTATTGGCCGATCCCGGACGTTTCGGCGGCGGCATTTGTGGCCCCTACCGCTACCGTGGTCGGTTGGGTGAAATTGGGGGCTGGTGCGAGTGTCTGGTATGGGGCGGTGATCCGAGGAGATGTAGAAAAAATTATTATTGGCGATCGCACCAATATTCAAGATGGGGCAATTCTCCACGGAGATCCTGGTCAGGTGACATTATTAGAAGATTGTGTCACCGTCGGGCACCGGGCGGTGATTCATGCGGCAACCATTGAACGAGGCAGTTTAATTGGCATTGGGGCGGTGGTGATGGATGGCGTCCGGGTTGGCGCTGGCAGTATTATTGGCGCTGGGGCAATTGTCACCAAAGATGTGGAGGCGCGATCGCTCATGGTGGGAATTCCCGCCAAACGAGTTCGGACAGTGACAGACGACGAAGCAGCGGAACTCATCGAACACGCCCACCGTTATGAAAAACTTGCCTTAGTTCATGCAAACAAAGGTGACAATCCTGGGTTTCCTCAACCCACATCATGGTAAATTTACTCATCGCAAATTGGAGAAAATGAAATTTTTTTGTCAAAGGACTGGAAAATAAATACCTTTGATTGCAAAATAGAAAAAATGAGAACCTGATACAAATCTTTAAAGAGGAGAGGCAACATTATGGATTGGCGTATCATCGTTGTTTTACTTCCGATTATTTTGGCCGGTAGCTGGGCTGTGTTCAATATCCTGGCTGCTGCTTTAACCCAGATCCAGGACTGGTGGAATAAGCAAACCTAAATGCATCTCCCGATTTAGCTAAGTAACCGACTGTCTTCTAGTTGGTATGGACAGTCGGTTACTTGGCTTACCAGAGAAATGGGCTGATTTTTCTGACAGAAAACTTTTATTTTTGGCCACAAAAAATAATCAAATTACTGACTCGTAATAACTCGTCAAATTTCCCCTGGAAAACTCCAGAAAACTTGACTTAACAGTGGAACTCTAAAAACTTGTTTTGCGTCCATCTGGTCATCTAGCTTGGACTGCCCCTTCGCAAGGGAACACTCAACCAAGTGAAATGCACCCTATTAAATGCCCCTAGTCTCTGGCAGGGGCTTTTTTTGATCCGTAAGTGACTAAGTTGCGAATTATCAGGATTTTTAGGATAGCTGGACTAAATCTACGGATGATTTCGCAGAGCAGCTTAATCGCAGCTTAATCATTGATATCCGCAGATTTTTAGTCCGCATTAACTTGGCATATGGATTGAGTAGCGATTGATTATTTTAAAGATTCAAATTGTTCATTTTTTGCTTGGATTTGATCCACGATAATCTCACACACCAAGTCACAAATTTGAAACAAAAAAGGATTAGCAATTTGATAAAAAACGTTGACCCCTTGAGGCTCTCTTTTGACAATGCCTGCTTGGGTCAAAATCTTTAAGTGTTTGGAAACATTTGCTTGCCCCAGGCCGGTTTCCGCAATAATCTCTGTGACATTTTTTGGGCTTTTTTTTAAACAACATAAAATCTGAATTCGACTGATTTCTGAAAGCACTTTAAAGAAATCAGCCACCATTCCTAGAGCGGTAGGCGGTAGTTGGGATATTTTAGCATCATCCAGGTTTAATGTTGCCAAAGAATCGGTAATTACGGGTATTTTGGTCGGCATAAGGAAAAATATCCTCGATATATCGATATATAGACTCAATTCGCTCACTGGCTTATTTTAATTTAAATAAGCAAATCAGGATCCGTTCATTGTGAACCAGGGGTCATCACTTCTATGGCAAGAATTGATCGCCAAGGGGAAAATTTATCGAAACAAATGGTCAGCCTCCAAGGGATCAGGAAGAATTATCTGGCATGACATAATTAAATCAATATTGTTTGGCCAGCAACATAAGTCAAACGATCAGAATATTACCACATAGCTTTATAGTAAATCAATAGGTAGAGTAATTTTTTCTAAAATTACTGGTTACTGGTTACTTGTTATTTGTTAAATAACTAGGGACTAGGGACTGGGGACTGGGGACTGGGGACAAAAAAATTTGGCGATCGCTCTCCCTTGACATATCTACTATATTACTATATAATTATAATAAGATAAATTAAATAAGAACGCGATCCAGTAGATACGACTGGTAGCGGACTATATTTTTTCTGCATTTTTTCTGCTTATCCCAATGTACAACTACCCGGAAGTCAGCCATGTTATTTAGACAACTGTTTGATCAAGAATCCTGCACCTATACTTATCTGATCGCCGATCGCACCACCAAAGAAGCGGTTTTGGTCGATCCAGTGATCGAACAAGTCGAACGTGACTATAAGTTAATTCAAGAACTGGGTTTGACCCTGCGTTATTGTCTGGAAACTCATGTCCATGCGGATCATATTACGGGAACGGGGAAGCTGCGCGAACTGACTGGCTGTTCCGGTATCGTCCCTGAAGGTGCTCAGGTGAGTTGTGCCGATCGCCATATTGCCGATGGAGAAACTTTAAAAGTGGGTGAGATCGAAATCGAGGCGATCGCCACTTTGGGTCACACAGATAGCCACCATGCTTATCTAGTCAATCGGCAGATGGTACTGACTGGAGATGCCTTGTTTATTCGGGGATGTGGACGCACGGATTTCCAAAGTGGGGATGCGGGAACCTTGTATGATGCAGTCACCCAAAGATTGTTTACTTTACCCGATGAAACCTTGGTTTATCCCGGTCACGACTACAAAGGTATGATGGTTTCTACCATTGGCGAAGAAAAACAACTGAATCCCAGATTTGTGGGGCGCGATCGCGACAATTTCATTCAATTTATGAGTTCTCTGAATCTGCCCAACCCGAAAAAAATCATGGAAGCCGTCCCCGCCAACCAAAGTTGTGGTCAAGTTGCCTCCGTTTGATAAATTGGCCCGCTAAAATCTAAGAAATATCATTGACAAAATTATCACATCAAATCAACCAAGGATCAATTTCTATGACTATCTCAGCTAACGGACAAATTCAAACTGTCAATGCCGAAACCCTCAAACAATTAATTGACCAAAACCTTGTCCAACTGATTGATGTCCGCGAACCTTCGGAGTTTGCCGGAGAACATATTGCCGGGGCAACTCTACTTCCTTTGTCCAGTTTTGATGCCAATAAAGTACCCCGTCAAACCTCTCCCCAAGTAGTTTTATATTGCCAAAGTAGCAATCGTTCGGGACAAGCGGCGAAAAAACTATTAGAGGCTGGCTTTGAAAAAGTAGTTCATATGGAAGGGGGGCTCAATGCTTGGAAACAAGCCGGTTATCCCACAAAAGTGAATAAAAATGCCCCCATTAGCATTATGCGCCAAGTGCAAATTGTCGCTGGTTCCTTAGTCTTAACTGGAACTATTCTGGGGGCGAATTATCCCAAATTTTTGTTTTTGAGTGGTTTTGTTGGTGCCGGTTTAGTCTTTTCGGGGGCGACCAATACTTGTATGATGGCGAAGTTATTGGCCAAGTTACCCTATAACCAATAACCTTATAACCAGTAACAATGTAGGGTGGGCAATGCCCACCCTATTCATTTAAAATATAAACATGGCCAAATTAAGAAAAACACTATTATAAATATTCAGAAATGACTAATAAATTAGATCGCTCAAAATTTTGTGCTACTTTGAGCGAATATTTGCCAATTATAGACTGGGGTTTAAATTATCGGCGGCAAGATTTATCTGGAGATATCACGGCAGGAATTATCGTTGCTAGTTTGTTAATTCCTCAAGGGATGGCTTATGCAATGTTGGCCGGTTTGCCGCCCCAAGTGGGACTTTATGCCAGTATTTTACCCCAGGTAATTTACGCTTTTTTGGGCACTGCGAGAATGCTATCCGTTGCCCCGGTTGCGGTGGATTCTTTGATGGTGGCAACGGCAATTAGTGCCTTAGCCCCCGATGAGTCAAACTATTTGGCTTATGCGCTTACCTTGGCTTTTTTGGTGGGGGCAATCGAGATTTTTATGGGGGTTTTTCGCCTAGGATTTCTGGTGAATTTTCTCAGTCAAGCGGTGATTTCCGGCTTTATTACGGCGGCAGCAATTATCATCGGCTTTAGCCAAGTTAAGCATTTGTTTGGCTTGAAAATTACCCAGACAGAATCATTTTTAATGACTTTGAATTATCTAGGGCAGCAACTTAGCAATACTAATGGGATTACCCTCGGTTTAGGAGTAGTATGCTTACTGAGTTTATTATATTTTAAAAAAGGGTTGGGAGAACAACTGAAAAAATGGGGCGTTAATCCAAATGCGATCGCCTTTATCAGTAAAACAGGCCCGCTGGTTGTGGTGATCGTCAGTTCTTTAGTCGTTTGGGGATTACAATTAGATCGAGTAGCGGCAGTTAAAGTGGTGGGCAATATTCCCCAAGGTTTGCCACCGCTAACTGTACCCTTATTTGACATTAATATTATTAAATCTTTGAGTACCCCGGCTTTAGCTATTAGCTTCGTCGGATTTATGGAAGCCTTTGCGGTGGGTAAATTTTTAGCCAGTAAAAAAGGCCAAAAAGTCGATGCGAATCAGGAATTTATTGCGTTGGGAGGCGCAAATATAGCTGCCGCATTTACTGGAGGTTATCCGATTACCGGGGGTTTAAGTCGTTCGGTGGTGAATTTTTCTGCGGGGGCAAATACGGCACTTGCGGGAATGATTACCGCCGTAATTTTAGCCCTAACCGTGTTATTTTTAACCCCGTTATTTTATTTTCTGCCCCAAACCAGTTTAGCGGCGATTATTTTAGTGGCTGTGGGCAATTTACTGGATTTTGCTACATTGAAACGTTTATGGAATTATGATAAAGCTGATGCGATCGCGTGGTTAGCGGCTTTTGTGGCGGTATTACTCACCAGTGTAGAAAAAGGAATTATGCTCGGTGCAGTAATTTCTTTATTATTACACTTATGGCGAACCAGTAAACCCCATATAGCGATTGTGGGACGGGTAGAAGATACAGAACATTTTAGAAATATTTTACGCCATCCGGTGAAAACTTGCCCCCATGTTTTAGCCGTCCGCGTGGATGAAAGCTTATATTTTGTGAATACAAAGTATCTGGAAAATTATGTCATGCAAGCGGTGCGACGGAATCCAGAGGTGAAGTCTTTATTATTGGTTTGCAGTGCGATTAATTTAATTGACGGTAGTGCTTTGGAAACTTTACAAAGCTTGATTTTGGATTTAGAGAACATGGGGATCGAGTTTTATATGTCAGAGGTGAAAAGCCCGGTGATGGATAAGTTAGAAAAGGTCGGTTTTGTGGAAAAATTAGGGCGTGATCGCATCTTTTTAACCACGGATCGGGCGATGAAATTCCTGGAATGTCGTTAATTTTGCTCGGATTTACTCTCCTGGGGAACATTCACAGGTCTTTTTGAGTTACCGATCTAGGTTAAATGATTCTTAGGCCCGGTGTAACGATGAAATTAACAAAATCAAAATACTGGATAGTAATTTTTCTGGGAATTTTGGGCGAGATCGGCGCGCTCGGCGCGCTCGGCACAAAATTAAGTTTTGCCCATCTTTCATCCTTTAATAATTCGCCCTCCGCACCATCGGTAAACCTTGACCTAGATCAATCTAATGAAATGGCTTTGTTAACGGCGATGCCGAATTCTCGGATTAATATTCGCAGTGGAGCGGGGACAGAATTTAGCTCGGTTCACTATGGTCTGGCAGGCGATCGCGTGACTATTTTAGAGTCAGCATTGGCAAATTCCTCCGATCCTATGAGTCCTCGGTGGTATCGAGTTCGCTTTCAGCAATCCAGGGCAGAAGGTTGGGTAAGAGGAGATTTTTTGATTCAAACCACAGAATCGGTAAGTAATCGTTGCCATGAAAGTTTAGCCCAAGCCAGAACGGAGTTAAACAACGTGAGAAATGGTTTTCTGAACAGAATTATTTTAAGAAGAGATTCCCTTTCGCCGCTCCGAGAAAGACCGAATAAGTTAATTTTGGGGCTGGGTGGATCGGGAGAAGATGAGGTGCTTTCCTCCGAACCATTGATGAAACCAATTAGCGATCGCCTAATTCAGAGTTGTGGGAATGCCAGTTCCGTTCAGTTTAGTTCTGGTTATTCTGGCTGGCATCATGTTTATGGTTTGATCGATGGTCGCGTTAGCCTCTTTGAATGCGCTGATTTTGATCCTTCCAGTGGGCTGCAGCTAAGATGGGGGGAATACAATTGTGATATTTAAGGCTCTATTTATCTGAGTTTTTTTCTTTGTGTGCTTCGTGTCTTTGTGGTTTATTTTTTCACCACAAAGACACAAAGGACACAAAGGATTTTGCTATTAGATTGTTGTGGTGTCTGGCGTAGGTTTCGCCTACTATCGGATCTTTGTACATGATTACTCTCCTAGGGAACATTCACAGGTCTTTTTGAGTTACCGATCTAGGTTAAATGATTCTTAGGCCCGGTGTAACGATGAAATTAACAAAATCAAAATACTGGATAGTAATTTTTCTGGGAATTTTGAGCGAGATCGGCACAATCGGCGCGCTCGGCACAAAATTAAGTTTTGCCCATCTTTCATCCTTTAATAATTCGCCCTCCGCACCATCGGTAAACCTTGACCTAGATCAATCTAATGAAATGGCTTTGTTAACGGCGATGCCGAATTCTCGGATTAATATTCGCAGTGGAGCGGGGACAGAATTTAGCTCGGTTCACTATGGTCTGGCAGGCGATCGCTTTTCTGCATAATAATCCCATCAATCAAACTTTCTATGAGAATTGAGGTAATCTCTAAATCATCTTCACTTTCCAAAATTAAGCCAGTACCAGCTTCTCCTTTTAAAGCACTTAAAAGTTGAGCAATAATTCGGCCATTAGTATCGCGATTTTCTGTTTTCAATGTCCATAAAGTATTATTAGGACTACACTCTACTTCCGCAGCGGCACAAATTACGGGCATTCCATTCACCACTCCTTCACTTAATGGCGGCAAGGTCGGTTGAGCGCTTTGCCGCAAACAATACTGATTAAACCTCTTTCTCACAGCGCGGCAACGTTCTGAAGCGGTCAAATTTTCCCCAAACTCTTGGGCGCCTTCTTCGGTCCATTGAATTATTTGCCGTTCTCCAGCCCGATGCCAAGAAACCCTGCTACTGCTGCGGCTGCGTATCCGTTTATATAATGCCAGAATGGTTTGGTTGTCGCTGTTGCATTAAAATCGATATTTCACGTCTTGACGCCGACTGCGCCCAGTTTCTTGGGGTTGATTATGGCTGGGGTTGCTGTCACTGTTTGGGGTGGTTTTTTGGGCTAAAAATGTGCCTGATGGCAATGGTGTTTTGGCATTAAAGATAAAGTTTATTTCGGTAATTTGAACGGCAATTATTCCTCCAATTGTAAATAAAAATATTGGTTTGAGATTCATAGTTGACATTCCCTGAATTTTCAGTCGATCTATTCTTATTTTATCTTTTTCATTTAAGGTTTATATGCTGATACCCCCAGGATGTAACAAATCTTTAAGAAAAAATCAGGGATGCGATCGCGTGAGCTTTTGTCCTGTATTGGGAAAGTAGGTAGGCTTTTGCCCTACCTACGAGGCTTGATTTTGGCAGCAGATGAAACTTAGGATGAATATTCGATCGCTAAATTAGTCGGATATTCTGTACTGGATTGGTAAGCTATCTCTTGGCGAGATTCTGGTTGGGATTTCGGGGCTAACACTAATAACCATTCTAAGGTTCCCATTTCTCCTTCGAGAATTTCTGGTTGAGTCCGCAACAAGCGAACTTTAATTCGTTCATCCCGACTGACGGGCAATTGTTCAATTACTCGGATTTTGGTTTCCTCAGCGCGTAAATTGCTCAGGCGAATTCGGTAACTGTAATTAATCCGGCGATAAGTGCCGATTGATTCAACTTCTCGTTTAACTAAGTCCCGACTGACTTTGATACTTTCATCAATACCTAAATAAACTTTAAAGGATTGACCGGGAGAAATATGCTCTAACTCGGTGGTTCCGACTAGGGTATTATCCCGGAAAATATTCGCTTTACCGGGGAGTAAGGTTGCACCATCGGCGGGATTTATAGCTTGAGTTTCTAGATAAGCACAACTATCTAACCGAGGTACGGTAATATGTTGCGGTTGACCAGCATAATGAGTCTGATAGAGCATGACTTTATGGGCTTGGTCGTCACTGGGAATTGTGGAATTTCGCTCTAAAGAAAATGTGACAATTCCTCCGACTTGAGTCGTTTCAGCGATCGCTTGTTCCGCTTCTATTTTTACCTCAGCACTTAAATCCATTGATGGAACTGGTTCTTCTAATAGTGCGTCTAATTCAAAAAATTCAGCGGGATAAGACCTTGGTCTTCCAGCCAATTCATCGGCGGATTCACGGGTACGAAAACCGCCACTTTGAATAAAGAAAGGTTTTAATTTATTGGGCAGTTTTCCCAGGGAAGGTTTTGCCGTGGATAAAGTTAAGTTAATTCCGATCCAATCTTCGCCGGTTTTTTGTTTTACTTCCGCCAAATAAGTTAAATGCAGTTGATCCCCTGTGGTATTGCTGCGAATATCATAAAGTGGACTCCAACTGGCATAGTTGACTAAATAAGAAATTTCCAGTTCAAAAGTTCCGGCGCTTTCCGGTTCAATGGCTAGGAGAATGCGATAATGACTGTAGCGATCGCGGTTGGTTTTGGTTTGGACTTGTTTCAGGCGATCGCGCAAAACCTCTAATTGATTTTCCCGGTTAGCTTTTTCTTGTTTATACTGAGTAATTTGACCGGCTAATGATTGGTCTTGGCTGCCAATAAATCCTAATAACCGGCTAATTTCGTCTAAATTCACTTCATTAGGAGGTTGCAAGCTGGAAAATCGTTCTAGATATTTACTTCCCAAATCTTGCACAAAATTGCGCTGTAAATTAATCCCGACGATTTGATCTTCAAGTTTTTGTATTTCCGCTGCGATCGCCTGAATTTCCTGGTTAATTTCGGCAGTCCGTTGTTCAATGGGTTCTGAAGAAAAAACTTGCTCAGTTTGTACACCTAATATTTTCACCGGCACATTGCCAACCCCCCGACTTCTCACCGAATCTTGTTGCAAACTCAGGGGCAATCCTTCAATAATTAACTCCTGTTCTGCTCCGGTCAATTCAAGTTGGGACTGGCGCACGACTAAAGCTTGATTGGTGTAAACCGTAGCCGCTTTAATCCGACTTTCAATAATTCTGCTGGCCGCATTTTCTAAGTTAGATGAAGTCATAATATTATATTGTGAATAGTTTTAATTAGAGGTATAGGATTTCGGGAAGATTTCTAAACCGGATAATTTGAACCACAGAGACACAAAGGACACAGAGAAATCAGAACACAGAGAAATTTGGTTCAAAAACCGGGTTTTTTAATCCCTATCCTAATTTGGGATAGGGATTTCTGGTCAGGGCAAAAAATTAGCGATCGCTCGGTAAACCAATGGATAAACTTGCCCGACCGGAGACGACATCATCATCATCATTTAGGTCATTTGCCCCTTCAACAGTCGTGCGCGGCAGTTGAATAAAAATTGACCGACTCGGATCGTTGGGATCGACAATTAAGAATACCGCACTGACATCATTTCCTTTATTACTAAAACCAGCGTTATATTGTCTGACTTCGTTGTTAAAAGTCAAAGTTCCGCTGCCACTGCTGACCGTTCCATTGACGGTAATGGTGCCGGTGCGTTGGTCGGAATTTGGTTGACTATTGGTGAAGCTTAAATTCACCCCTTCGCCAATCAAAGTGGTGTTCAAAAATGTGCCGATATTGTTATCTTTAAAGTCACTGACCGTTAAAGTTCCAGCGATTCCTTGTAACACGGGAATGGATATGGTATCAAAGGCAATGCCTTGAATGATTTGGGTGGTATCATCGGCACCAAAGGCATTTTCGACGCCATTTAAGGCGGAGTCGAGAAAGTCACCAAAGCCAAATTTTGGTCTTCTTTCTTCTTCAAAAAAAGAAGGTTTGATGCGACGGCGCGGGGCTGCTTGGCTGTCCGTTGCTTGGGCAATTATTTGCTCTGATGGTTCAGAGGATTGGGCATGAGCAGCCCCTATTCCTGATAAGTTCAGGTTTAAACCCAGACAGGCCGAAAATATGAAAATTGCGGGAATTTGTTTTAGTAGCCACATATTATTTACCGAAGGATTGGGCAGAAAAATTAAAAGCGAAATGTGGTACGAAGGGCGCCCACATAGATATTGTTATTATCTTCGATATTTCCTGGGTTTGTCACCATGAAGAAGCCCGGAGTAATGGTCACTTTGTCATTGATTTTGAAGCGATAAAAGGCTTCAATGTGATAAGATTGCCCTTGATCCGCTAACCCTGATGAAATATCAAAGTCATCATATTCGACTAATTTCGGTGGTTGACCAAACATGACCGCGAGTAAGTCCCCATCTCGGCCAAAGGTATCGGACAAACCCAAGGCAAACATATAATTAGTGCTGACGGCATAAGCATCAGTTTCCATGCCGTGAGTGCCCACGATACCGCCCCAGGTGGAGAAAGTCAGGTCGTCTAATACCCGCCATTGTAAGGTGCCACTGGCGGCATAAATGCGCGATCGCTGATTGATAAAGCCCGAAGCATCGGCGATCGCACTGCCGGTAAAGGTATTTAATCGCCCATCTTCAGAATACCCATAAACAAAAGTCAGACCAGTGAGTACCCGGTCAAAGGGTAAGAGTAAAAACTGCAATCCTAGGGCATTACTATCCGCATTACCAAAACCTTTCAGGGGATTGCCCGTTCCTTGGGTGCCGTAAGCCATTTGCAAGCGAAATCGCTGACTGATCAACCAGTCAAATCCCACCCCAGCATCTAAATCGCCAATTTTAAACACGGGGTTGGCTTCCCCAAAGCGGGAAATTGCCCCCCGTCCATTGTCAAAATAAGGGGAGTTGGTGGTTAAAACCGTGGCAAGGCTAAACCCTACGGGTCTAAAAGTGGTAACAAAGCGATCGCCCAAAGCCATACGATATTCCACCATTGACAACTGAATATTTTTATCCGTATCTGCTTGATAAGACAGCAACGCGGGGGCAGTATTTAACACTTGAGGACTGGCAAAACCCAAGTCATCAAAGTTGCCAGCGGCCATTTCTACCCGTAAGCGGTCTTTGCCGCTAAACGTCGAAACCGTTTGCAAGCGGACTAAGCTATGAAAAGCCGTTTGTGCATCTCCCGTCCCCGGAGGGTCGCCCCCAAAGGCGCTTGCTAGACCAAAAATCGCCTCACCACCAAACACCGTCACCGACTGATTGACTTTATTTGCTTCTAATTCAGCGGTGCGAACTTCCAAATTATCGATGCGAGCTCGCAATTGGCCTAATTCTGTGGCAAATTCCGTCTGTAAACGCTGTAATTGGGCTAAATCTTCGCCGGTGATATCGGATTTTTTAGCTTCGATTTGTTGTTGAATTGCGGTTAAACAAGCATCTAAACTGGCAGCAAATTCATAACGAGTCATGGCGCGATCGCCCCGATAAGTGCGATCGCCATAAGCCAACAAACAATCGTAACGTTCCGCCAAAGATTCCAAAGCACTATAAGCCCAATCATTCGGGAAAACATCCGCCAAATCAAACACTGAATTCACCTTTTCCAAAGGTTCTGACTCTTGCAGAGATTGATTAATGGGGCTGTATTCCTCGATTTGCTGCAAAACCTCATTGACGTTAGTTGTTGGTTGTTGGTTGTTGGTTGTTGGGGTTGTTGGGGTTGTTGGGGTTGCGGGGGTGACGGAAATGGGACTGGGGTTAATGGACTCTACCCGGTTTTTGGGGATGCCCGCATCAATCCGATCAATTTCCAGGGGTGGTTGATTCGTGGGGCTGGAGGGATTTTGGGAAATTAATCCCAATTCTAATCCCCATTCGCTAAATGAAGCCGGATCGAACTGTGGCTTATGGCGATCGGCAACATCTCGATCCCCCCTAGCCCCCCTTAAAAAGGGGGAGACCGGATCGCTTTCTGCCGCATTCACGAATCCCCCATAAAGCATTAACACAGAAAGGCCACACAAAAAATACTTGGCATAATTGGCCAACATAATACTTATCCTCACACAATATTCGTGATGGAAAAGGCTATTGACAACTCGAAAATGTTTTAATCATTCATATCCCCATTAGGCATCATGGCACCTTCAAGGTTTGCACCTGTTAAATTGGCCATACTGAGTTCTGCTCTTAACAGAGTGGCTTTCCTTAAATTTGCGTCACTAAGGTTGGTTTTGGCAAAATAAACTTCTAGTAGATCCGCCTCAGTGAGATTCGCTCCCGTCAAATTGGTTCGAGTTAAGTTAGCCCGAGTTAAATTAGCCTTAGTTAAATTTGCGCCTACCAAAGTTGCTTTGTCAAGTTTCGCATCTGGTAATATTGACCCACTGAGATTCGCCCTGGTCAGGTCGGACTCCGTAAGGATCGCCCGTTCCATCTGCACTTCAATCATCAACGCATCAAAGGCGATCGCGTGAGTTAAATTCGTTTCCGTTAGCAATGCCCGCGTTAAATTAGCCTCTTGGATTTTCACCTGAGTCAGGTTTGCCCCTCGCAGGTTTGTTTCCATCAAATTTGCCCCGCGCAAATCCGCCCTGGTGAGGTCAGCCCCCGCCAAATTCACCCCCCGCAGGTCTGCCCCGCGCAAGTCTGCCCCGCGTAAGTCTGCGGCAGCATAAGCGCGTCGTTCATAACGCAGATTTGCCCCACGCAAGCAAGCCCCGCGCAAGCAAGCCCCACTCAAATTTACATTGCGTAAATCTGCCCCAATCAAATTAGTATCCAACAACACCGCCAAAGACAGATTCGCCTTGCGTAAATCTGCCCCTTGCAACGTCGCCCCATGCAAATCCGCATCACTTAAATTGGCATTGCGTAAATCCGCCTGATTCAGATTCGCCCCAGCCATTTTTGTATGGGTTAAATTTGCCCCATACAAATTCACCCGACTTAAATATCCGAAAATCAGATTTGCCGCATTCAAGTCTGCTTGACTCAAATTCACCCCAATTAAATCAGCCCCTTGCAAGTGGGCATTCCGTAGAGAAACTCCTTTAAAGTCAGTTTCTCCCGCTTGATATCGTCTCAGAATTTCATTTCCTTCCATATTAGTTATTTGTTGTTAGTTGGTGGTTGGTGGTTGGTGGTTATTGGTTGGTGGCTAAGGATTCTTTTGTTGTTGGTTGTTGGTTGGTGGTTGGTGGTTATTGGTTGGTGGTTAATTCTTGACAAACGGCCAACATTAAGAACAAACAACAACCAACAAACCAAGAATCCCTACCCAAAAAATCCCTACCCAAAGAATCCCTACCCAAAGAATCCCTACCCAACAACAACCAACAATCATCCATCAACAATATAATTAAATTCGTGACTCCAAACCAGAGATTTACTGCCAGTTTGTCGCCAGTGGACTTTTACCTTATTAATAGATGTAATCTCCAAAGGCGATAAATGTTTTTGTACCAAATTAATGCTGGCTTTTTGGTTGGGTTCTTTTTCTGATTCCAAAACAATGTGCAGACAATCCTGTTTAATCGCAGCCAACGTATGAATCCCCCGACCTTTAAGGGTCTGATTCATCAAAACCGCGATCGCTTTAGTATTTCCTTCTTTTGCTAATTGGATTGTCTTCTCTAGGGCCGCATCGTGACTATCCGCACTATCCGCTAAATTAGCTTCGCGATCGCCGATTCGCGGTTGGCTGGTGGTGGGGGCTGACGGAGTTAAATCGGGCATTTCTCCCTGCTGCATTTGACTCAGTAAATCCAGATACTTAAAGGTTTTTTCTTGGATTTGCACAATCATATTTTTGAGGCTATTATACTTTAAGGATGAAGCGGTAAAAACTGGTTGATCTTGTAAGCGATCTTCTAAGAAATTTTCCAATTCACTTAAGCTATTTTCCATCTCTTCTCCTAACCGATGGACTTGACTATTTACTAAAGCGGTAATTTCTTCTTCTAAACTCAGACGACGCTTGAGAGATTCCGTGATTTTTGCCGTGTTTTTACTGGCAAAAATGGGGGCATTTGCTTCAGCATAATGCCTCAATTGCTCACCATAATTTTTTTCTGCCAAATCACCTACAAAATCCCTCTTACCGGACAAATGATCAGAAATACTGGTGTGCAATTCAGGAATTGTGATCTCATCTTCCGAAGCATAAACTTGTCCGATATGGTGGTAATCTAACTCCGGAAATTCACCCATTGAAGCAAAAGATTCAATCGGTTTTTCGGGAAAAATTGACCCGTTATTTAAGGTATTTAAGGATGCGATGTCTTGCTCATTTTCGGGTTGAATAAACTCAACCATATTTAATGATTTGTGATTCTCTTTTGCAGGATATTCCGGCAGATAATTAGTCACGTTTACCGTTAATTGTTCACTTCCCTGAGTCTGAAAAAATTGTGAAGCATTTTTTTCATAAAGCGGACTCAGATACTTAACGATCGCACTAGCTACTTGGATATTTTCATTCTTATTCTCAAAATTTTTAGCGGTTTTATAAAGCTGATTTTCTAAATCTTTTTGGCGGGTACACTGCCGCAAAAGTTTCTCCAGCAACTCATCTAACCGATACTTTTTCAACGCTAACCAGTCGGACTCACTAAAAGTAAATACATGATGAATTGCTGAAAAAATCAAAATTTTTACTCGCAGAGGATTAGTCCGTTGCACCAATTTCAACCGCACTTCAAACAAATCCTGCTTAACTTGCTTTTTATCCTCCACATCATATTTAGTCAAAATCTTAGGCTGATGACTGCCTAATCCATTATCCGTGGAGGAATCACTATTGAAAGAATTGCCCGTATTTGACAAAATTTCTGATGAGTTTAAATAAAGCGGAGCGATTTTTTGAATAATCTCACCAGAAACCGCTAAATACTCGACTTGCTTATTAATTTTACTACAAATATCTTTCAGTAAAGATTCTAACTGATATAAGTTATAATTTAACCCAAGAATTTCGCGAATCAATTCTTTCAGGTCTAACTCAGTTAATTTATTTTCATTAACTTCCCAATTGCCATACACCACGAAATAAAGTAGCTTTTTCATACGGGTAATATTCACGCTACTTTCTAAGTCTGCGGTAACTCGATCTAGATGAGATAAAGCATTCATTATACGATTCTCCCGAATCAACAAAATCCATCAGGTTTAATTTCGCGATTACCTTATTGGCATTGGCGAAGCCTTTGCTCATTCATATATCGGCGGGTTAACCTAAGTTCTGCCAGATTATGCTTCGCCATTACTCTTAATTTGGTTCAGCTTTGCCAATCTCCCATCACCTATTTTTATAATAGTAAATTGGCAATGAGCGAAATAGTTTTTTCAATAAATTCCAAGGAATAAGAGTGAAACCACACCAATTAAAATCTGGCAATTTTAATTTCACTTTAATTGAATATTTAACTTTAATTCGACAAGTAAAATTTACTTAAATTTTAATTAATTAATTAAGTGATTAAGGGGTTTTCCTCAATTTATTTTCATCTCCTGGCTTGGCTTAATTACAGGGTTAGAC
The DNA here is from genome assembly GCF_001276715.1 of Planktothricoides sp. SR001. Taxonomy (GTDB): domain Bacteria; phylum Cyanobacteriota; class Cyanobacteriia; order Cyanobacteriales; family Laspinemataceae; genus Planktothricoides; species Planktothricoides raciborskii. The sequence goes on from NZ_LIUQ01000048.1 coordinate 35,130, forward strand.
TTGTTTGGATCCGCTAAGTCAATTTTATTGCCAATTTCCGGCAAGGTTGGCAGGTTGGCCAGCCCCTACAGGACTCCCGCAGCGCGGCAAATCTCATCGAAGTTTCATAAAATAACTTTAACAAAATTTAACCACTCATTAACTGTTTGAAATAGTAAATTTATCATGGTACTGACTCTAGTATAGTTCACAAATTAACCGAAAGTCGAGAAATTGAAATCTTAAGAATTTTATCAGAGATTCATCGGCACAAAATCAGGTATATGACCCCTCTTTCTGCCAGTATCACCCTGCCAGGATCACCCTGCCCGCATCACCATTACTCCCAGGACTAACGCGATGCGGATATTCGGTCGCTTTCCTAGAGGAAAGGTCAATCGATCAATTCCTCCGGGATCATAGATCGAAGCTGCGTCAGTCCAGATTAGACAATTCTGGCTTTCCCAAGCTAAAAAGCCCCCCGCCCCCCCTTAAAAAGGGGGGCTGGGAGGATCCCCCATCTCGGTCTTTTGCAAGAAGTTTAATCTTGTTAATTAATCTTTTGTCAAAACAAATAAGTTACCGCGATGTCCCCGTCCGATGCGTAAATCTTCATCTAAATAGGTAATATCTAGCCAGTTGTCCTGATTTCGTTCATCAATAGGTAAATCCAGGGCAGTGATGGGATTACCAGACTCTATTTTATCGATAAGTTCTTCAGGAGATTGATAATCCAGCAAGTTTTGTAATCCAATAATCCACCGTTGGAATTTTACATCAACCCGCTTGTCGGAAACCGCCGTAAATTTGGCACTGACACAGATTAATCCAGATAAACCGGGTAATCCAGAAACCACTTCCGCAATATTATATAATTTGCCCGTTGCGGGACGAACAGATTGATAAATTTGACCCAACCGCACCAAAGGCGGCAGGTCAATAAATAATAAATTACTATTGGTGGTATAAATTAGCCGCCAGTCTCCGGCTAAAAGGTTACTTTCTATGGGTTGCGGGGTGGGATTTTCATCTTCTAAGTGGTCGATCGCATCTAAAATAATCTGTCGATCGCTCGATTGCGCGAGTAATCCCCGATTTCTGCCGGCGATCGCTTTTAAGAGTTGTGTTTTTGCACTCATTTTCGGTAGTTCCTTTACTGGTTGATTGTTACTGGTGGTTCGTTATTAGTTATTGGTTATTCGGGATAATCGCTCATCACAAATAACCAATAATTTTCCTCTGACTTACAGCAATTTTAAGAGTGAATAAACCACAAATATCTGTAGGGGCGAAGCATTCCGGCAGATAATCTATTGCTTAGAATATTAAATTGAGTACCGGAATGCTTCGCCCTGCCCTACCGTGGTTCAGTAATCTGAAAACCCCTATATGTCAAGAATTCAGAATCAAATCCGCTGCTTTTTCAGCGATCGCGATCGTGGGAGCATTCGTATTTCCACCGATAATTGTGGGCATAATCGAAGCATCCACCACCCGCAATCCTTCAATTCCTCGGACTTGTAATCGCGAATTGACCACAGCCATTGTGTCGTTTCCCATTTTACAAGTTCCAACGGGATGATACACAGTTTGTGTCGTTTCCCGAATATAATCACGAATTTGCTGATGATATTCCTGGGTAGACTCAAGTTTTGGCAGGGGAACTTTACTGGGAAAAATTGCTGAACCTCGCCAAGGCTCAAATGCGGATGCTTGGAATATTTTATCAGCAAGTTGCAGCCCACGGATCATCACCTGCCAATCCGCTTCAACGCTTAAATAATTCGGTTCAATGAGCGGTGGTTGCAAAGGATTGGGCGATCGCAACTGAATATAACCCCGACTGTGGGGACGCAGTTGTGTCACCCCCAAAGTTAAGGCGTGATTTTCCCATTTAGTAAACCCATGATTGCAAAAAAATGCCGGGGCAAAATGAAATTGTAAATCAGGAATCGCCAAATCAGCTTGACTTTTGACAAAACCACCTGCCTCCGCCACACTTGAGGTCAAAGACCCGGTTTTGAACCATAAATACTTGAGTAAATTTACCAAGTTATTGGCACCTTTTAACGTCACTGGTTTCCGGCATTCATAGAAAACCCCGGTAATTAAATGGTCTTGCAAATTTTGGCCAACTCCTGGTAAATCTAGCACCACAGGAATGCCTAAATTTTGCAAATGATTGCCGGGGCCAATTCCCGATAACATGAGTAACTGAGGCGAGTTAATCGATCCCCCAGATAAAATTACTTCTTTGCCACTTTTTACCTGACGTTTTTCTTGTCCATTGGCTAAATATTCTAATCCGACAATGCGCCGGTATTCAAATAATAACCGAGTCACCGTTGCCTCTAGGCAAATGGTTAAATTAGTTCGCGATAAATAAGGCTTTAAATAAGGCTTTAAATAAGCCGATGCCGCACTATGTCGTTGGCCATTTTTTTGGGTAACTTGATAAAACCCAAACCCTTCAGGTTCGGCAACATTAAAATCTTCAATAATTGGCCATCCGCTTTCTTTTCCGGCTTGGATAAAAACATGAGAAAGACGATTAATGGTGCGTAAATTAGCCACATTCAGATGCCCGCCTATGCCATGATATTCTGATGCTCCATTTTCTTGGTTTTCGGCTTTTTTGAAATAGGGCAATAAGTCGCTGTAACCCCAACCAGGATTGCCTAATTTTTGCCAGCGATCGTAGTCATCCCGATGACCTCGAATATACAGCATGGCATTGAGAGAACTACAACCCCCCAGGACTTTTCCCCGAGGCCAAAATAAAGGGCGGTGGTTAAGTTGGGCTTGGGGTTCGGTTTCATAAGCCCAATCTAATGGGCTTTTAAATAGTTTAGCAAAAGCTGCCGGAATTTGAATTACGGATAGGCGATCGCTCATTCCCGCTTCTAGTAAAAGTACCTGATTCTTGGGGTTAGCACTGAGACGGTTTGCCAATACACAACCAGCAGAACCAGCCCCAACAATTATGTAGTCATAAATCATAAAAATTGTTTTCCCACAATTTTGCTGCTTTTTCCGATATACTGGAAAATCAATATCTATTTTAATAACAAAAAGTGGCAAATATTGTTCAAAAATTTCTAATTTTTATCGATTAAATATTTATCAGCAATCAAGGCTAAGTATGGCGCAGTAAAATGAAAGAGGTGATTCAAGAGATTCAGCATTGGTTTGCCCAAGGGCATGAAGTGGCGATCGCTACAGTGGTGGCAAAGGAAGGTTCCAGCCCCAGGGAACTCGGCGCGGTTTTGGTGGTGAATGATGCCGGTGAAGTGGCGGGATCCGTGAGTGGCGGCTGTGTGGAGTCCGCAGTGGTGGATGAGGCGATCGCCTGTCTCGCAGATGGTATTCCGCGACTATTGAATTATGGCATTACCGATGAATTGGGTTTAGCGGTGGGGTTGACCTGCGGGGGAACGACTGATATTTTTGTCGATCGCCTCAAACCGGGGTTATTTTTTGACCGCTTAGTGGCAGCTATCCAAAATCAGTCCGCTTTTGCCCTTTGTACGGCGGTCAGCGGCCCAAATATCGGGGCAAAAATGTTGATTTTTGGTGACTCCAGCCAACCGCCAATCGCTTCTTTGGGCAATTCCGCCTGGGATTTTTTGGTTTCTCAGGACGCCAAAGTATTTTTAACCAAAGGACTGACTCAGTTGCGTGATTACGGCAACTTAGAAGAATGCGATCCAGGAGAAACCCCATCTACACAAGCTACACAAGTTTTTATTCAAAGTTTTCTCCCCCCACCGCGTCTAATTATTATTGGGGCGATCGACTTTAGCAGCGCCTTATGTCAGGTGGGCAAATTGTTGGGCTATCATGTCACCATTTGCGACGCCCGATCGCGCTTTGCCACCGTTGCCCGGTTTCCCCAAGCTGACCAAGTAGAAATCGAATGGCCGCATCATTATATAGAAAGCATAGAAAGCACGGCGATTGATTCCCGCACCGCGATCGTGGTTTTAACCCATGACCCCAAATTTGATATTCCCGCCCTGCGAGCAGCAGTCCGCACCAATGCCGGATATATTGGGGCGATCGGCAGCCGTCGCACTCACAGCGATCGCGTCCGGCGCCTTCAGGAAATCGGCATGGATCCGGCTGATATGGCTCGGATTAGTTCCCCCATTGGCTTAGACATTGGGGCAAATACTCCAGAAGAAACGGCCATTTCTATTTTTGCCGAAATCATTGCCTTACGTTCTGGTCGTGAAGGGGGAAGACTCACCGGAGGAAATCAGCCGATTCATCCCCGGTAATTTTTGATTTATTTAAACGGAAATAAATCTAGAAATTGGGTTTCGTTCCAAGGGTCCAACCTACAGATTGCACTACAGATTGCACCCACCGCACTTATTCATGTGAGAAGGGCCCGCGCATTCCGGTAATGGGTTATGGCTTAAAAGCGATAAACCCTTAGCCGTAATGCGCGGGCCCCTACGTGATTCATATAAACCCTGTAGGGGCGAAGCAAAAGCGCCCAAATCTCTCAATGAAACGGAAAGACTGGTACGCTTTTGCTTCGCCCTTTATCGCAGGATAGCACTAATCAGAAGATTTTATCTTCCTGAGTAATCAAACTGGCATCAATGCCGGTGAGAGTGGCTAACAAATTAGCGCCCAGATTGATTAAAGTTCCGTCGGTGCCGGGGAGAATGGTTAATTGCTCGAAAGTCAAATCACCGGCTAACTGGAGCATATCGGTGCCATCGACAAAATCCGTAATTACATCGCTGCCGGAACCGGAAGCCAAAACGAAAACATCGCTGCCATTGACACCTGTGAGGGTATCATTACCGCCATTGCCATTGAGGGTGTCGTTGCCCTCGTAGCCCAATAAAACCTCATTGCCAATCCCTCCAGTGAGGCGATCGTCCGCTTCGCTACCCGAAATTTCCACAGGTGCCTGGAGTTTATCTTGGCTCAGTTTGGCTACCCAAGCGTCATATAGACCAGCATTTGGGCCGCCCAAATTGCCCCTGGTGCTTCCCTTCAGATAGAGGTTGCCCGTGTCATCTAACGCCAAATCTGTGGAGCGATTCCCAATCCCATTGTCTAACTGCAATTGATGTAACCAAATTTGGTTGCCTTCTGAGTCGTACTTGGCCACCCAGCCGTCATTAGTCCAACTAGCAGAGCCACCTAAATACTTGTCGGTGTTTCCAGTTAAGTAGACATTGCCCGCCGCATCTACCCTCACGTCATTGGAGTAGTCGTCAGTATTAGTCCCGAACTGCTGCAACCATAGCTGATTGCCCTGTGGGTCGTACTTAGCTACCCAGGCGTCATCGCTATCAGCACTGGCGTCGCTCAAATCGCTCCAGGTGTCTCCCGTCAAATAGATGTTGCCGGTGCTATCTACCGCCACGCCATTGGAGACGTCGTAACTATTAGTCCCGAACTGCTGCAACCATAGCTGATTGCCCTGTGGGTCGTATTTGGCTACCCAGGCGTCATAGCTACCAGCATTAGCGCCGCCCAAATCGTCATAGGTGCTTCCCGTCAAATAGATGTTGCCGGTGCTATCTACTGCTATGCCATTGGAGTAGTCTTCATTATTACTCCCGAACTGCTGCAACCATAGCTGATTGCCCTGTGGGTCGTATTTGGCTACCCAGGCGTCAAAGCTACCAGCATTAATGCCGCCCAAATCGTCATAGGTGCTTCCCGTCAAATAGATGTTGCCGGTGCTATCTACTGTCACGCCATTGGAGTAGTCGTCAGTATTAGTCCCGAACTGCTGCAACCATAGCTGATTGCCCTGTGGGTCGTACTTGGCTACCCAGGCGTCAAAGAAACCAGCACTGGCGCCGCCTAAATTGCTCCAGGTGTATCCAGTCAAATAGATGTTGCCGGTGCTATCTACTGCTATGCCATTGGAGTAGTCTTCATTATTACTCCCGAACTGCTGCAACCATAGCTGATTACCCTGTGAGTCGTATTTGGCTACCCAGATGTCAGGGATACCAGCATTAGCGCCGCCCAAATCGCCTTCTGTGCCTCCCGTCAGGTAAATATTGCCGGTGCTATCTACTGCTATGCCATGAGAGAAGTCGTCATTATTACTCCCGAACTGGCGAATCCATTCGACGCTTTGATTATCTTTGAAGCCAGGGCTTACAGTCAGGTTGGCGGTGGCTGGAGTGGCGGCATAGTTCATCCCGTCATAGCCATTCCAGGTGAAACTGGTTTGGCCGGTGAAACCGAATGTGGGGATAAATTTCAGGTTTTCTAATTGGCTGGTTTCAATTTCTTGATTTTCCGTGACGGGACTGCCGTTGAGGGTTAAACTGCCGTTTTCTGGTAGGGAGGTGATTTGCACTTTTACCAGGCTGTCGCCGTTGCTGTCGGTAAAGGCTTGAAGAAAATTTTCTGCGGTGAACGTTATTTGGGGATTTTCTTTTCCTTCTACGCTGATATCGGACAGTTCGGGGGCATTGTTCGGTAGCAGTTGCGCTAACCAAGCATCAGTCCCCCCAGAGTTTTGGCTAAAAGCGCCATCAGTCCATCCGCCTATATATAGTTTCCCCGGTTCGCCTACGGCTACCCCAAAGGCTAGATCCTCCCCGGCGCTGCCTAACTGTCGTTTCCACAGGAGGTTGCCGTCGCTGTTGTATTCGGCGGCCCAGGCGTCATTGTTTCCCGCATTCGGGCTGGCTAAGTCTCCCCAGGTGTTGCCAGTCAGGTAGATGCGGTCTTCGCTGTCGATGGTTAGGTCTAGGGCGCCTTCGGAACCGGCAGAACCTAGCTGTTGTATCCAAAGTTGGTTGCCGTTGGGGTCGTATTTGGCCATCCAAGCATCAAAAGACCCTTGGTTTTCTGACATTGCCCCCTCGGTCCATCCGGTGAGGTAAATGTTGCCTTGGCTGTCTGTGGCGATGCCTTTGGCTTGGTCTTCGCTGGGGGTGCCGATTTGTTGTGCCCAAATTTGATTGCCGTTGCGGTCATATTTGGCAATCCAAGCGTCCCAGTTGCCTGCGTTGGGGGCGAATAAGTTGCCTTGGGTGTATCCGGCAAGATAGGCGTTGCCTTGGTTGTCAACGGCGATCGCATAGCTGTGGTCTTCTTCCGGGGTGCCGATTTGTTTTGCCCAGACTTGATTGCCATTGCTGTCGTATTGGGCGATCCAAGCGTCCCATTTCCCGGCGTTACTGCCCGCTAGGTTGCCCCAGGTGGAACCAGTGAGGTAAATGTTGCCTGCGTTGTCTGTGGCGGTGCTGCGGCTGAAGTCGGTGGTGGCGGAACCGAGTTGCTGGATCCAGAGTTGGTTGCCGTTGTTGTCGTATTTGCCAATCCAAGCGTCCCAGTCTCCGGCAGAGTTTTTGCCTAATATGCCTTTGGTGGTGCCGGTGAGGTAGATGTTGCCTGCGCTGTCTGTGTTCATTTTGTAGGCGCGATCGCCCTCACTGGTTCCTAGCTGTTTGGTCCAGAGTTGGTTGCCGCTGGTGTCGTATTTCGCTAACCAAGCGTCATCGATTCCGGCGTTGCTGCTGCCCAGGTCGCCGAAGGTTAGTCCAGCCATATAAATCCCACCGAGGCGATCGGCGGCAATGCTAAAAGCGTAGTCATCCCCTTGGCTGCCTAGTTGTTGCGTCCATTGGGTTCGATAGTTTCCACCCTGTTGATCTGGCATAAGTTTTATCCTGAAATATCAAAACAGCACGCTTCAGGGTCACAGATGTATCGATGAGCGTTACTGAGTATGTATATTCAATTATTGGCAAAATTTTTTGGCTTTGTGTAGCGATCGCGCCTTGGTTGTTTGCCTTTGGTGACATGGGTTTGGGCAATGAATGGGATCACCGAATTCAGTCAAATAATCTATGAAAAATAGATCATAAATCTATCATAAATTTATTGGTAATCTATCATAAATATATGATAAATTGATCGTAAATCAAAAAAATCTGACCTTAATGCATTCATCGGTTCTTATAACCTTCAATGTACTCGCAATGTTTAATTAACAAAAGTTAACCCAGAAACCGGGTTTCTTAATTAAAGTTCTGCCCGGATGCAAAAGCCTGCCCCCGTGAAGACGGGGGTTAACTCAGAAACTCGGTTTCTTACTTAACAAAAGTTAACCCAGAAACCCGTTTTCTTGCTTGCATTCAGAAGTTAACCCACAGGTCGCGGTTTCTTCTTGACTGCTTTCTGGGTTGGCAGAAACCCGGTTTCTTACTTAAATTATTCTAAAAGGATGTACCTTGGTCTTTAAAGCGTCTCACCAAGCGTCATCCGTCATCTTATGATTGACCACCGGACTGAATCGCCAATCAAGAATATTCTTGATTAGCCCTGACCATGAGACGTTTAGCCGGTGTGCGATCGCCCTAAACAAACCTCGCCTATGGAAATGCCTTTTAACATTACCCTGCTGATGGTGATTACCGTCATGGCAGGCATTACAGCCCAAGTGTTCGGTGACTACCTGAAAGTTCCGAGCATTGTTTTTCTATTGTTGTTTGGGATTTTGCTCGGCCCCGATGGTTTTGGCTGGCTGAATCCTCACCTGTTGGGAAATGGCCTAGAAGTAATTGTCTCTCTTTCCGTGGCCTTAATCCTCTTTGAAGGTGGACTCAACCTGGAATTACGGGAACTGGGAAAAGTTTCTGGCAGTTTGCGAAATTTGGTCAGTATCGGCACCTTAATCAGCTTAATCGGTGGGGGCTTTGCCGCCTATACCTTTGGGGAATTTCCCTGGCCATTAGCCTTTCTCTATGCTGCCTTAGTGGTGGTTACAGGGCCAACGGTAATTGGGCCATTACTCAAACAAGTTCAGGTCGATCGCCAAGTTGCCGCCTTGTTAGAAGGAGAAGGAGTTCTCATCGACCCAGTGGGGGCAATTCTCGCGGTCTTAGTGTTTGATGTCATCCTCAATGGCGATGCCGATCCCATTCGCTTGATTAGTGGGTTAACCATTCGCCTGGGTATTGGCAGTATCATCGGCGGTTTGGGCGGTTGGTTTCTCGGCTGGTTTCTCAAAAAGGCCAGTAATCTCTCGGAAGACCTGAAAAATTTAGTAGTCTTAGCCGGGTTATGGGGGCTTTATGGCTTGTCCCAATCCATTCGTGGCGAATCCGGGCTGATGGCTACGGTGATCGCGGGCATGGTGTTGAGTTCTGCCGATATCCCGGAAGTGCGGGCTTTACGGCGGTTTAAAGGACAATTGACCATCTTAGCGGTTTCGGTACTATTTATTTTGCTGGCGGCAGATTTGTCGTTAGAGAGTATCGTGGCTTTGGGTTGGGGCAGTGTGGTCACGGTCTTATTTTTGATGTTTGTAGTCAGACCAATTAATGTTTGGATTTGTACCATTAATAGTGGATTGAATTGGCGACAAAAGCTGTTTGTCAGTTGGATTGCCCCGAAAGGGATTGTTTCCGCATCCGTAGCTTCGTTGTTTTCCATTTTGCTGACCCAAAAAGGAATTAATGGCGGCGATGCGATTAAAGCTTTAGTCTTTTTAACCATTATTTTCACGGTGGTTTCTCAAGGACTAACGGCGCAGTTAGTAGCGAATTGGTTACAGTTAACTTCTACAAAAGCCAAGGGTGCGGTGATTGTCGGATCTAATCCCGTGAGTCGTTTAATTGCCCGGTTGTTTAAAGAACGCAATGAGTCCGTGGTGCTAATTGATACTAATCCAGAAGCCTATCAGGAGGCAAAACAGGAGGAGTTACGGGTATTGTTGAGCAGTGCTCTGGATGTTAAGGTGCTAGAAGAAGCGGGATTGGGTTCAATGGGCACTTTTCTGGCAATGACCAGTAATGCGGAGGTGAATTTGGTGTTAGCTCAAAGGGCTGTTGAAGAATTTCAGCCGCCGCGAGTTTTGGCGGTATTTCCCCAAAATAGCCCAAATAGCCCAAATAACCAAAATAGCCCAAATAGCCCAAATAGCCCAAATAGCCCAAATAGCCAAAATAACCCAAATAGCCAAAGTAGTCCAAATAATAAGAAGAGTTCCACCAATGGGAATAGCAAAATTCAACAGCCTTTTACAAATAATTTGTCTTTGAAGCTGTGGAATAAGTATTTAAGTAATGGTGAGGTGAAGTTGGGGGAAACGACCATGAAAGACCCCGGATTTGCGTTTCAGCAAGCGCATATGCAGGCGTTGATTCGCTCTGAGGAGTTGTTGCCGTTGTTGCGGGAACGGGAAGGACAGTTGCAGGTACATCCCGCTGCCGCATCTTGGCAAGTGGGCGATCGCATTATTTATTTATTGCATTCACCAAAACCAACACTGCTGCAACGGCTTTCTGGGGGTGTCCCCAACCAATCTCAGTCTAAGTTGACTATAGAAAAACTGCCGAAAGTGGAAGAAGTGCCGATGCCTTCTTCTGTATTACTAGAACTGGAGATTGCCGAAAAAACCAAAGAAGAAAAAGCCGCAAGTGAAAGTAATATTAACCCCCTGGATGAATTCAATTCTCTTAATGTTTGATCATTTGATCATTTGATTAAATGTCTAGCCTTTAGGGAATTTGTTGTCGGATAATCCTGAAAAATTAGCCGTAATTATGCTTCGATATTGTATTGGTGCCTTATTGGTGTGTTAAGAACGTCACCCCACTGGATTTGTTGGTTTGGCATTTTCATAATTGTAGCAAAATTAATTGAAGTTAAGATAAGATTTTTAAATTAAAATTATGATATTTTTATTTGATAATTTTAATTATTATTAAACTTATTTAAATTACCCAAATATATGGATTTATTGACCATTTTATTATCAAGTTTTCTGACTATAGCTACTGCCCCTGGTTTGGTTGTGGATACGGTGGCGGAAAAGAATATTACCGAAAAACTTTATACCGTTGAAGAGTTGCAAGTCCGCGTTGATAATACCCCCAGTTATCAATTAATCCAAGGCCAAATCGATCGCGTGCGAATTGCCGCCCGAGGATTATATCCCATTCCGGCTATGCGGATTGATACTTTTGAGTTAGAAATGGATCCGATAGACGTGGATTTGGCTAATTTGCAGTTGGATGAGCCACAACGCCAGATTAAAGGGTTGCGTCGTCCTTTATTAGTGGCAATGCGATTTGTTTTCACTCAAGAGGATATTAACCAAGCCCTGAGTTCTCCTGAATTGGCGGATTATCTGGAAATTCTGACTTTAAGTTTATTTAATTCGGCGACTTTGCAAAGGGCAGCCTATCGATATCAATTGGTGAATCCACAAGTGGAGTTTTTAGGTAATAATCGGGTGAGATTTGAGACGGAACTCGCCGAACGCGGTTACAATGATCGGTTGAAACTGACGGTGGAAACAGGGGTGGAAATTGGCCAAGCATCGCAGCGAGTTCGTTTGATTTCTCCAGAAGTCAGAGTCAACGATCGCCCCGCCCCAGGGCAGTTTGTCAAAGGCTTAATCGCTGCGAGCGATCGCTTTAATCTAAGTCGCTTAGAAGACAATGGCATTCAATCACGGGTTTTACAATTGAAAGTAGATGGCGATCGCGTAGAAATGGCGCTATTTGTCAGGGTTGCCCCTGCTTCAGTGGGTTCGGAAGTTCCCGGTCGATAGAGTCATAGCGGATATCCTGACTGATGTCCTGACCGAATTGCCAGCGAATTGCCACCGAATTGCCACCGAATTGCGGACTTAGCCGCACAAAGATGATCTGCTTGAGTGAATGATTTTATAGAAGTCCCTTGATGAATTAGATCATCCAAGCCTTAGAGTAAAGTTGATGATCGGAGTTGATTAACGAGCTATGGTGAAAATCACGAGCGTTTTTGGGTTTGCTTTCCAGCCAATTTTGCCAGAATTGACCACAGACCGAGACCCAGACTGGGTAAAAGCAATGGTCGGGTCAAAGGATGGTCAGGAGAGTGCCGCATTAAATGTGGCAGCGAGTTTGGCGATCGCGGATTTTTTATATCTAGTCCAGCAGGAGTTAGAAGCCACGGGTTTATCGGCCAAAGATTTATCCCAGTTCGCCCCATCCTTAAAAAAATTTATTCACAACCCATCGGTGCAAGCAACGTTAGGACATATTTTTACTCAAAATCCGCCAGAAATTGACCCTTTTCTATTAGCGAGTACCTGGGATAGTCTGGAACTTGTATCATTACCAGAAGAGTTTAACTGGGAACAATTGGCTAAAGTATATTTAGAGAAAGCCAAAGATATCGCATTTGCCGGAGAATTTGTGAAACGTTTAGGAAAACCAGAATCCGCCAATGGTTTAACCTTGGAGCAGTTGAAAGATCAAGTGTTTGGTCAGCATTGGTATTATGAATCTTGGCATGGGGTATTTCGGGCGATTGCCGCGATGCTTGAACCCGCTGCGGTTGGCGAAATTATTGACTATTTAATTCACTTGGATCACCAAGGGAATTCGATGAACTTATTTGTGGCCGCTGATTGCCTCGGACAAGTGACAGATCCCAGCATTATTCAAGTTTCATCCCGCCAACTGCTGACGCAACTTAAGAACTTAACGGAAAAAAAAGAGTTAGATGAAAAAATAATGATGCGGATGCAGGCAATTACTAAAATTGCTACTATTTGGCATCAAGATCCAGAGATTATTGATTGGCTAAAAGCGATCGCAGAATCTGATTTATATGATTCTATTCGCATGGCCGCTGTGGACGAGTTAGCGAAAATGGGCAAACACGATCCAGTGACGATTCAATGGTTGAAAAAATTGGCCACAGCGGAAAGTTTTGAAATTACCCGTCCCAGTGCGGTTAGAGGTTTAGCGAACTACTGTTCAAGCGATCGAGAACTGTTAATGATGCTCACCACTTTAGCCCGATCCGATAGTTATTGGTTAGTGCGAGAAGCGGCGATTCAAGAAATCGCTAGAGTTTGGCCAGAGGAACCAGAAACGGTGGCAATTTTACAAACCAGTGCTAGTTTAGATGATGATTCTGATGTGCGAATTGCCGCGTTAGCAGAATTGGCTCGTGGCTGGTCTAATGAACCGGAAACTTTATTAATTTTGCAAAAAAGTGCCGATGCTGATGAAGATGCGGATGTGCGAATTGCGGCCTTAGCTGAACTCGCCCGAGGCTGGTCAAATGATTTGAAAACTTTGCAGGTACTTAAAGACCGTGCCAACTGCGATCCAGATACCGATGTGCGGATTGCGGCGTTGGAAGAATTGGCTAGTGGCTGGTGCGATCGCCCGGATACTTTGGATTGTTTAAAAGCTAAAGCCAGTTCCGATCCGGATTGGCGAGTTCGCATTGCCGCCCTGAAAATTCTCTCTCGCGGTTGGTTTGATGAACCCGAAACTTTAAACTTATTAAAAAATAGCATAAATGCCGATGTGGTTTCTGACGTGCGGATTGCCTCATTACGCTCCTTAGTGCTTGGCTGGTTTGAAAACGAGGAAACTATTTTTTTACTGAAAAACCGGGTAAAAAATGATGAAAATTGGGACGTAAGAATTGTGGCTTTACAAGAATTAGCCACCGGCTGGTTTGAAGATCCAGAAACGTTAGAGATTCTCAAAAACTGTGCCACTAATGATGAACATTGGGCGGTACGATTAGCAGCGGCTCAAGAATTGGCCAAAGGTTGGCGCGATGTTCCCGAAACTTTAGATATCTTAAAAACCGGGGCAACTGCCGATCAAGATTCTTTTGTCCGTCAAGCGATTTTGCAACAAATTGCTAAAGGCTGGTTCGCCGAATCTAACCTGTGGGATTTTTTACGCGATCGCGCCTTAAACGATCCATTTAGTGGGTCTGAAGATGGTTCGATTAATCCTCGACAAACTGCCTTAGAAATTTTGTTGGATCAATATGCAGATCATCCAGAAATGATATCTCTATTGCGCGATCGCCGCCAGCATGACGGCGATGAAAAACTCCGCGCTTTTGCTAAAAAGCAACTGGAGCAATTAGAAATGAGACAATATGAGACAATAGGATAATTTAATTTTTTACCCCTGGTTTTACTCCGGGAAAAATTTCCCTGGTGGATGAGTCAAACCTGGTAGAGATGTAGAGGCGCGATCGGGAAATCCTAAATCGTGTCTCTCTCTATTGTATCCTCAATGTATCCTCAATTGCTCAAACAAAAAATAGTCATTATTCATTCGATCAGGAGTTGAAAATGATTAAGCAACTGAGTAAATCTTTAATTACTTTTTTGATGACTTCTTTTTTGGTAGGTTGTTTGATGCGGCAACAAGTCAAAGCCGGTCAGCCATTAAAAATTATGATTCCTCTGTATTCTTATCCAACTTGGTACAATCCAGAAAATTATATTTGGCCACAGGTTGCGGCGGCATCTATTCAGGTGCCAATTGTGGCCGTGATTAATCCCAATAATGGCCCTAGTGGTGGGTCACCTAATCGAGATTATGCCAGAGGCATAAATGATTTACGTCAAGGAAATGTGACGATTCTGGGGTATGTGGCAACCACTTATGGCGATCGCCCCTTAGAGGAGGTGAAAACCGAGATCGATTTATACGATCGTCACTATAGTATAGACGGGATTTTTCTTGATGAAGCCGCCAGTGGATCTGATAAACTTGACTACTATCAAGAAATTTATCGCTATATCAAAGCCAAGCAAAATTTAAACATGGTTGTGCTAAATCAAGGTACTCAAACTGATGAGGGTTATTTGAACCGACCGGCGGGGGATATTTCCATTATCTTTGAAAATTATTCTAGCGCTTGGCCTGAGTATGAATCACGACCGTATATGAATAATTATCCGGGCGATCGCTTCTCTTGTTTAATTCATACTGTACCGGATACCGCCACGATGAAAGGTCATATCGATCGAGCAATTCAGCGGAATATTGGCTATATTTACATCACCGATGATAGCCCAGACAGTGTCGATAGAAATCCTTGGAATAGTTTACCATCTTATTGGCAAGAACAGGTGAATTATATTCAATCGCTCAATGATTCATTATAATCCCCGATTAATTAATGCTTGATTTAGGCTGATTATTAGAAAGATTATCCATCAAATAATGATAAATTATTAGATCATTATCTTCATAATAAACCAAAGTTTCTGGGTGATGGCGCCGATAAGTTTCGCACATTTGCCAAGCTTGAAACTGTAAACTCGCCCGTCCCGCTAATGAGCGATAGTTGCGATAACTTGGATCGAGTAAAACCTCATTAGGAAATGCTTGATTTTCATTGGTTAAAGTAACAAAAGGTAATTTTTCTACAAAAATAAGTAGATGTTTGACCGCAACAGGAAATGTAAAATCTGGATTTTCCACTTGATGCTTATATCGATCTACAAATGTCGCTAAGTCGCCATACCAACCTGCCCCATAAATTGCCCCAAGCTGTTCGGGCGGGGCAATTACTATCAAATCTTTGAAAGGGAATTGCTGCCGTAACTCTAAAGTTTTTCGGGCGGTTATTTCATATTCAAAATAGCCAATCTGGGGCGGCAAAGGCAATAAGAAGTTAACCGCCAGCGCCCAGACTAAAATTAAACAAAATATCCCTGACCATTGGCCGAAAAAATAAGTCAGGCAAGTCGCGATGAGTAAAAATAAGAGCGAGCAGAAAATGCTGAGTCCCACGGGTAATGTGAGCAAAAAACTGCGGAAAAAGTCGAATTCATTGCCCGGAAAAGCAGCGCAACCTCCGAGGAATAACCAAGTGATGCAGAGAAAGATTAAGCTAAACTGTTGCCGACCAAATAATCCCCATAGTCCGACTAAGGCTAATCCGACGAACATTGGTTGCGCGATCGCCATAATCGCGAAGCAACAAACTGTATCGATTAAAGTGGTTTTTCTTTGTGTCGGTTGATAGAAATCGCTGCTGCGACCCAATCCCAACAGCAGAAAAATTACGGCAATTTCTAACTCTGCCCCAGCCCATTGGTGAATCAGAGATGAGTTCAGATTTCCGGTTAAAAGGCTCAACCATTGTTGATCCCATTGGGGTAGTTCTGGCGGAATTTCCCAGTCCCCAGTGAACAAATAAGCCCCAAGGGTCAACATGGCTACTAATGCGGCAGGGCTATTTTTACTTAAATTGTTCACACAATAACCCAGGGCAAGTACCAAAATAAATCCCAAAATCGGGCTGAGAAATCGCACCACCTGCATGGCATCGATCGCACTAATTAGAGATAACATGGCCGCCCAAGCTGAAAAGATGGGCAAATAATTGAGGCGATCGATTGCTGGCCATTCACCGGCGAGTAATTGCCGAGTCAGCAGCAAACTATAATAGCGATCGGGATGACTGAAGCGTAATTGCTGCAAAGGATATTCAAAACGCAGCAACAAAGAAAAACTACAAATTCCGGTCAAGAAAACTCCCAGGATAATTTCCTGTGGGTTAGCGATTTTCCAGCTATTCATTTTTTTTGCTAATGTTTTCATGCCGTTTTGGGCGGCGATCGCTATCCCGCTCAGGAAATTTGACCAGGAAAATTCCCAATCTAACGCATCAAATATGGCAAAACTGAAAGATTTCGCCATCAATTCGGCATATTTTTTGATTCGGCAATGATGATGATGCAGCCAGCACCCCAGGAGATAACCACTGTAAAGGAATACCAATGTCACCCAGCGAAATAAATGCAAGGCACTTAAAGCCAAAACCCCCGTGGTCATTACCAATGTAATTCTGGTAAAGCAGCCTACCACCCAACTAGACCAAGATATCTCTGGATTTTTCGGCAAACTTTTCGTCGGTAGCCAAAAAAACAGCATAATCAAGACTGTGGCTAACCAAAGGAGCGTGATTAAATCTAATACCCAGGTTTGATTACTCAACATAAGCATTGTCTCAGCAAGTATCAGGAATGGATCGGATAATGAATGTTTGTGGCGTCATAGTTTTAATTTAGGGCGTGTCATCAATTG
>NZ_LIUQ01000153.1 GCF_001276715.1 Planktothricoides sp. SR001
CACAGGACTTACGCAGTGACGCTATATGTAGCGTACTAAGGAGAAGCGCGATCGCCAACCCCAAAAAAATCTGGAAATGGAGAATAATGAATGTTAAAATAGCATCAGAATTCATGCCCAAAACTATGAGCATCAATTATTTATACTATTGCCAGTATCTCCTGACTAGCCAAATCAATTATACTCTAACCAACTTCGCTGAACATATTCAAGAGTTTAGCCATGATACAATTAATCGTTACTTGAATTCAGAAAACTTAACACCCGAAGTGATTTGGGAAAAAGTGCATTCAGAACTTCCTCGCCATCCCGAAGCTTGTTTGGTTTTTGATGATACGGTACTCGACAAGAGATTTTCCTCGAAAATTGAACTTGTCCGCCGTCAATATAGTGGCAATGAACATCGAGTGATTCGAGGAATTGGTTTAATAAGCTGTATTTATGTAAATCCCGAAACGGGATACTATTCAGTGATTGATTATCGAATTTACGATCCAGATGGGGATGGTCACACCAAGCTGGATCATGTAGCAGATATGCTGAATGATGTCGTCTTTAAAAAAAAGATTCCTGTAGCGAAAGTGCTTATAGCTGGTATGCAGCCCAAAAGCTAATGGCTTTGATTGATAATTTGGGGAAAATTTATTATGTTCCGCTCAAAAAAAACCGGTTGGTTGATGATACAGGAGGTCAAAAAAAATATCAGCCTATTGAACAGTTAATTTGGTCTGAGATTGAAAAAAAACAGGGAAAAATAATCAAAATCAACAAATTTCCTAAGGATAAAAAAGTCAAACTATTTCGGGTGACTGTTTCTGCCAACAGAACGGAATATGTAGCTACAAATGATTTAAATCAGTCTTCAATAGATGAAGTCATATCTGAATGTAAACGGCGATGGAAAATTGAGGAATTCCACCGAGAGATTAAACAATTAACCGGGATCGAATCTTGTCAATGCCGTCGAGCGAATATTCAAAAAAATCACATTGCTTGCGCTTTATTGGTTTGGGTTTTTCTGACTCGTATGGCTAAGAAAGTTTCTCAAACTGTCTATCAGTTAAAAGCTGGTTTATTAGCAGATTACCTGAGCCAAGAGCTTAAACATCCCTCTCTGAAACTTTCTTTTATTTAGTTTACTCATCAATTCAAACACAGATTGATTCTCTTTATTATCAGCGATTTGCACGTAGCGTGCCGGAAGCATATCGTGCTTCTGTCTGAATCAAGCGATCGCCTGATCCTTAATGCGCTATATATAGCGTCCTTGCGTAAGTCCTGA
>NZ_LIUQ01000046.1 GCF_001276715.1 Planktothricoides sp. SR001
ATTGATGACACGCCCTAGAATGCTCTTACTTTCCTATCAGTAAAAGTTAATACCGACTTGGGGGCAAGCCACCACTATTGATGAGTGGCTAGATGTTTGTCGTTCGGTTTATAACTATGCGCTGAAGGAAAGGAAAGACTGGGTGAACAGTAGAAAGTGTCCGATCGACCGATGTTCGATTCAGTCAGAATATATCATCTCTCCAGAAGCGAAACGGCCAACTTATGCCAGTCAGTGTAAATCTCTAACTCAGGCTAAACTCTCAAACCAGAATCTCAAAATCCCCCAAGCTCAAGTATTGCAGCAAACCATCAAACAATTGGAAACTGCTTTTGTGAATATGTGGGAGAGAGGATTTGGGTTTCCCCGTTTCAAAAAGCGGATGCGGTCGTTCGTATTTCCCCAAGTTAAACCCAACGCTATCGAAGGAAACACGATAGACCTTCCTAAGATTGGTAAGGTCGCATTTCGCAAATCGAGAGATATTCCCGACGGGTTTATCTGCAAGCAGATTCGAGTTATCAAGAAAGCCAGTGGCTATTACCTCACCGTCACTATCCAGTGCGATGTTGACGTTCCCGATGTTATGCCTCATGGTTATGCTATTGGGATAGATTTAGGACGAAATCACTTTCTCGCCACCAGCGAAAACGAATTCATCAAAGGACACAAATTTTTCAAAGCATCTGAAGGCAAGCTGAAATTGCTGCAACGGAGATTGAAAAATCAAAAAAAAGGTTCGCGACGGTGGTTGAGAGTTAAACGCCAAATTGGACTACTCCACAAAAAAATACACAATTGCCGCAAGGATTTCTTTTTCAAAACTGCCCATCATCTCTGCGATGGTGTAGGCATGATTTTTGCTGAGGATTTAAACCTCTTGGCGTTAGGGCGGTCAGCTTTAAGAAAAGCTTGTCTGGATGCGTCCTGGGGTTCGTTTCTGACAATCCTCAGTTCAGTCATGTTTGTGGGAAAAGAGGGGTGTATTTTGCCAAGGTGGATGCGAATGGGACGATTCAAATTTGTCCTAATTGCGGTGTGAACTGTGGTAGGAAGAAATTGTCTCAACGAGTCCATTATTGCCATAATTGCGGCTACACCACCGATAGAGATGTGGCCGCCGCAATTCTGGTCAAACAAAGAGGATTAAGTGCGGTCGGGCAGGTCGTACCAACGCTCGTCGAGGGTAAAGAGGTCGGGGTTGGAGTTTATACTCCTTCTAGACTCTCCCTATGACGCGAGAATCCCCTCGCCTTTAGGCAGGGGAGTTGTCAAAAAGCTAGAACGATATTTGTTGCATATAATTTTGCTGCAATATTTATGCTGCCAATATTCTGTGACAGATACGTAATAATTAATTATTCGATCGCCAAACTATAACCCATGTTTTGGGTTTCTGGGGTAGGGGCGATCGCTGCTGTTTGGCGACCCACGCCGATAGATCCCATACCCTCGATAATTTCCCGCCGCTAAACAACTTCATGGGCGATTTTTTGATAAATCAGGAGAAAATGTCAAGGAATACTTACTTCTTGGCGGATTTTAGCTAAATCTGGAGCAGAGTAAATCTTTTTTTTACTTTTTTAATGCAAATTAAATATCAATAAAAAATTTTACTAATAACTAAGACAATTTTTTTAATTAAAGCAAGAAAAAAGTGAAAAATTTACATTTTATCGATATAGAAAAATACCTATTTAATTTTTTTTTAGCATTGTCAGCACGGCATGATATTATCTTTTGTGGTCTGTTCCATACCAGTCAACGATCTGGTCAAAATTTATTTTAGCTTGTGAATTTGCCTGATAACTCTCCTGAACCAACCCTTGCTGCCGCAGAACAACTCACCACCAGTGAGGCTGCGGACAACCAGCCAAATGCCGCAATGCAAGACTATTACGACCTGCAAAACCAGTTGTTATTAGTCACCCTAGCAATGACGGCCATCATATTCATGTCAACTTGGTGGGGTTACTCCCTAAACATGGCATTGAATTATTTGCTCGGCGCGATCGCAGGTGTGGTTTACTTGAGAATGTTGGCAAGAGACGTTGGGAAAATAAACGGTTCCGCTCCGCCATTAATCTCTGGCAGGCTAGGGCTGTTTGTTGGCTTGATGATACTGGCCACCCAATTGAATCAGCTACAGATAATTCCCATATTTTTGGGATTTCTGACTTATAAAGCTGCGATCATCGTCTATGTATTGCGAACGACCCTTCTGCCTGAATCTAAGTAAGTCAGAAACCTATTGAAAACCTCAACTCCCTCCGGGGAAAATCCCTGAATGGACATGATCGAGGTGTTAAACACATTTAACCTTGTTCCACTCGCCGAATTAGAAGTAGGCCAACACTTTTACTGGCAGTTAGGCAATTTAAAGTTACACGGGCAGGTATTAATGACCTCCTGGTTCGTAATTGCTGTACTGATAGTTGCATCCTTCGCCGCCACTCGGAATATCCAACGAGTACCGAGCGGCATCCAGAACGTGATGGAATATGCCCTGGACTTTATCCGGGATCTGACCAAAACCCAAATCGGCGAAAAAGAGTATCGTCCGTGGGTGCCTTTTGTCGGCACTTTGTTTCTGTTCATTTTTATTTCTAACTGGTCAGGTGCATTAGTTCCCTGGAAACTAATCCACTTGCCATCCGGAGAATTAGCGGCTCCCACCAGTGACATCAATACCACCGTAGCATTGGCTCTGCTGACGTCCTTGGCGTATTTCTACGCTGGACTGAAGAAACGTGGTTTGGGATACTTCTCGAAGTATATTCAGCCTACGCCGATTCTTCTGCCAATTAACATCCTAGAAGATTTTACCAAACCCCTCTCGCTGAGTTTCCGTCTATTTGGTAACATTCTAGCCGATGAATTGGTGGTGGCAGTGTTTATTCTGCTGGTTCCCTTATTCATCCCCCTGCCGGTGATGATTTTAGGGTTATTCACCAGTGCAATTCAGGCATTAATTTTTGCCACCCTGGCCGGGGCTTACATCGGAGAGGCGATTGAAGGTCATGGCGAAGAGCATCACGAGTAATTATTGGACAGACCAAATCAGTCTTGTCTAAATGTTTACTCACCGACTCCGGTGCAAACGCTGTAGGGGCGCAACGCTTGCGCCCGCAATGTTTATCGCCCTGGGCAAAGCAAATTTTGCCCCTTTAAATAAATTTCGTTGTGTCGTTTAACTTGTACTCTACTAAGGAAAAGTCATGGATTCATTAACTGCTGCTGCTTCCGTTATCGCTGCTGCTCTGGCTGTTGGTTTGGCTGCGATCGGTCCTGGTCTAGGTCAAGGTAATGCCGCAGGACAAGCTGTGGAAGGCATTGCTCGTCAGCCAGAAGCTGAAGGAAAAATTCGTGGCACCCTGCTGTTGAGCTTGGCTTTCATGGAAGCACTGACGATTTACGGCTTGGTGGTAGCACTGGTGCTACTGTTTGCTAACCCCTTTGCGTAAAATATAGCCCTTCTTGTAGGTAGAGACGTTACGCCCCTAAGCAATCGTGAGACGGATCCTGTCACCAAGAGGCAACGAATGCCACCACGTGAGCAGAGCCATCACCCTGTGTACCAGTTACTCAGCAACGGTAACGTCTCTACATACAAGGATTTTTTCTGTTTTGTCAATAATAAGCTCAACCCAATAGCACCCTTGGTGCCGATTTGATATGACGCACTGGACAATCCTACTAGCCGTAGAAGAGGCTGCGGAAGGTGGGCTGTTTGATTTTAACGCCACCTTGCCTTTCATGGCATTACAATTTCTGATTCTGGCGGCTATCTTAAACGCAATCTTTTACAAGCCCCTTACTCAAGCAATTGATGAGCGAGACGAATATATCCGCTCTAACAAACAAGAGGCGAAAGAACGCTTGGCCAAAGCTGAACAACTCGCTAAACAATATGAGCAAGAGCTTGCTAGTAGCCGTAAGCAGGCTCAACAAATTATTGCCCAAGCCCAAGCAGATGCCCAAAAAATGGCAGCGAGTGAAATAGCCGCTGCTATGCAAGCAGCCCAAAACCAACGGGAACAGGCTCAAAAAGAAATCAACCAGCAAAAACAAGAAGCATTGGCTTCTTTAGAGCAACAAGTCGATGCTTTGAGCCGCCAGATTCTAGAAAGACTCTTAGGTTCTGAGTTGGTCAATAGTTAGGGTTGAGAAAGGGACTCATAATTATGACAACTTTCTCGATATTAACTTATAAAAACTGAGAACCGCACTAATTAAGGGAGTAATCAATAGACTATCATGGGTAATTTTTGGTTGCTGGCCCATGCGGAGGCAGCTTCAAAAGGCGGTTTCGGTCTAAATTTAGACATATTTGAAACCAACGTTGTTAACCTGATCATTGTTATAGGTGTATTGGTTTACTTTGGCCGTGGCGTGTTGGGAAAAATCCTGGCTGAACGGCGGGAAACGATCGCCTCAACGATCGCTGAAGCGGAAAAACGCCAAAAAGATGCGGCTGCCGCTTTGGCAGAAAAACAGCAGCTCCTTGGAGAGGCGCAAGCTGAAGCGAATAGGATCCGCGCTGAAGCTGAAACAAAAGCTAAAGCAGCTAAAGAAGTTATTTTAGCTCAGGCTCAAAAAGATATTGAGCGGTTGCAAGCGGAAGCGGTTCAGGATCTCACTGCTGCTCAAGAAAGAGCGATCGCTGAATTGCGTCAACGAGTGACCGCAATGGCTTTACAAAACGTGGAAACCCAATTGAAAACTCAGCTAGACGAAGGCAAACAGCACAAGTTAATTGATCGCAGTATTGCACTGCTCGGAGGTGGTTGATGAGCGTTGTACAAGCACAAGTTCTCGAACCATATGCACAAGCCTTAATGTCTGTGGCGCAAACCCACAATATCACCGAAGAAATCGGCGAAAATGTGCGTTCTTTGCTGAGTTTACTGCAAGAGTCCGCCGATTTAAAGGATCTTTTGGCCAATCCTTTGGTGAAACCAGAGGTCAAGAAATCGGTGGTTAATCAGATTGTAGGCGATAAAATTCATCCCTACACCGTTAACTTTTTGAAACTGCTCGTTGATCGCAGACGCATCCTATTTTTAGAAGGAATTTGCCAACAATATCTGGCAATTCTGCGTAAGCTGAATCAAACGGTACTCGCTGAAGTCACCAGTGCGGTAGAACTAAACGAAGCCCAACAGCAGGCGGTGAAAGAACGAGTCAAAGCGATCGCCAACGCCAATCAGGTAGAACTAGAACTCAAACTGGACAGTGAATTAATTGGGGGTGTGATTATTAAAGTCGGCTCTCAAGTGATTGATGCCAGTCTGCGGGGACAACTGCGGCGAATTGGGATGCGTTTGAACAGTAAGATCTAGAACTATTTGACGATCAAAAATCGTTTGCGGTTGACTGTGATTTAAAAACAGTCAACCCCCGCCAGCAAGCCTAACCGACCGGATGCCGATCAAGACTTCTACGGTATGGGCGATCGCCTTGGGCGCGGGGGCTTCTCTTCAAGCGAGTTAAATCGTCAGTTCATTAACAGTTAAACGTCCACAGCCAATAATCAATAAACAAGTCGTTAAAGATATGATCAGCATCAGACCTGACGAAATCAGCAATATTATTCGCCAGCAAATTGAACAGTATGATCAAGACGTTAAGGTTTCTAACGTCGGTACAGTATTACAGGTGGGAGACGGAATTGCCCGGATCTATGGCCTAGAACAGGTGATGGCTGGGGAATTGGTCGAATTTGAAGATGGCACGGTTGGCATCGCCCTGAACCTGGAAGAAGACAACGTGGGTGCAGTGTTGATGGGCGATGGCCGTGATATCCAAGAAGGTTCCTCAGTGACGGCTACGGGTAAAATTGCCCAGGTGCCAGTCGGTGAAGCCATGATTGGTCGGGTAGTGGATGCCTTGGGTCGTCCCATTGATGGCAAAGGTGAGATTAATACCACCGAAACTCGTTTGATTGAATCCCCGGCACCAGGGATTATTGAACGCCGGTCTGTGTATGAACCGATGCAAACGGGGATTACAGCTATTGACTCCATGATTCCGATCGGACGCGGACAGCGGGAACTGATTATTGGCGACCGCCAAACCGGGAAAACCGCGATCGCCATTGACACGATCATTAACCAAAAATCAGAAGATGTGATCTGTGTCTATGTGGCGATCGGTCAAAAAGCCTCCACCGTGGCTCAGGTGATCGACAGTCTGCAAGAAAAAGGCGCAATGGACTACACCATCGTGGTTGCGGCTAACGCCAGTGACCCCGCTACCTTGCAATACCTGGCTCCCTACACCGGCGCCGCAATGGCCGAATACTTTATGTACAAAGGCAAAGCCACCTTGGTGATCTACGATGACCTCTCCAAGCAAGCTCAAGCCTATCGTCAAATGTCCTTGCTGCTACGTCGTCCCCCCGGTCGTGAAGCCTATCCTGGGGATGTGTTCTATCTCCACTCTCGCTTGCTGGAACGCGCTGCCAAGCTGAGTGATGCTTTAGGCGGTGGTAGCATGACCGCCCTGCCTATTATTGAAACTCAAGCCGGTGACGTTTCCGCTTATATCCCCACCAACGTGATTTCGATTACCGATGGTCAAATCTTCTTGTCTTCTGACTTGTTTAACTCCGGTCAGCGTCCCGCAGTGAACCCCGGTATTTCTGTGTCTCGGGTGGGTTCTGCGGCTCAAACCAAGGCCATGAAAAAAGTGGCTGGTAAAATTAAGCTGGAACTAGCTCAGTTTGCTGAGTTGGAAGCTTTCGCTCAGTTTGCCTCCGATTTGGATGCCGCAACTCAAAATCAGTTGGCTCGTGGTCAGCGTTTGCGCCAAATTCTCAAGCAATCCCAAAATTCTCCCCTGCCTTTGAATGAACAAGTGGCAGTGATTTATGCAGGGATCAATGGATATTTGGATGAAATTCCCGCCGATAAAGTGGTGGAATTTACCCAAGGTCTACGGGAATATTTGCGGAATAATAAGTCCCAATATTGCGAAACCGTTCAGAAGTCTAAGGCATTAGACGAAACATCGGAAAATCTGCTCAAGGAAGGAATTAAAGAATATAAGCAAACCTTTCTAGCCACTGCGTAAGCAATGGTTCCGGTCTTCAGTAGGGGCTGTAGGGGCAAAGCATTCGGCAATTAATTCCTGATTATATGTGCTTTTGCCCGAATGCTTTGCCCTTACTGTAGGGGCAAAGCATTCGGATATTAAATTTGGGGTTTTTTCCAGAAATTGTTGCCCGAATGCTTTGCCCTAATCCACAGGGCAAAGCATTCGGATATTAAATTTGGGGTTTTTTCCAGAAATTGTTGCCCGAATGCTTTGCCCCTAGAACCCTAATTTAATTTTGATTTTTGTAAGGGCAAAGCATTCGGATATTAAATTTGGGGTTTTTTCCAGAAATTGTTGCCCGAATGCTTTGCCCCTACAACCCTTTCGCAATTCCGCAATTCTGGGGAAAAATTATGGCAAATCTCAAAGCGATTCGCGATCGCATTCAGTCCGTTAAAAATACTAAAAAAATTACCGAGGCCATGCGCTTGGTGGCAGCAGCTAAGGTGCGTCGGGCACAACAACAAGTGACCGCGACTCGCCCTTTTGCTGATGAATTGGCTCAGGTGCTCTATGGTCTCCAGTCCCGTCTGAAGTTTGAAGATGTGGATCTGCCTTTGCTGCAAAAGCGGGAAGTTCGCACCGTTGGTCTGTTAGTGGTTACGGGCGATCGCGGTTTATGTGGCGGTTACAACAGTAACCTGATCAAACGCGCTGAAGCTCGGGCAAAAGAACTGAAAGCCGAAGGTCTTGACTATAAGTTCGTCCTCGTCGGTCGCAAAGCCACCCAATATTTCCAACGCCGCAATCAACCGATTGATGCTAACTATACGGGTTTAGAACAAATTCCCACAGCCACAGAAGCTTCTCAAATTGCCGATGAACTTCTGTCTTTGTTCCTCTCGGAAAGCGTGGATCGGGTGGAATTAGTCTATACCAAGTTTGTCTCTTTGATTAGTTCTCGTCCCGTAGTCCAAACTTTGTTACCTTTGGATCCTCAAGGGTTAGAAGTGGCGGACGATGAAATGTTCCGTTTAACCACCAGAGGCGGACAATTCCAAGTGGAACGGGAAAAATTCACTCCCCCAGTTCGCAGCTTCCCACGGGACATGATCTTTGAACAAGATCCTGCCCAAATTCTCAATGCCTTGTTGCCATTGTATTTGAATAATCAACTGCTGCGAGCATTACAAGAGGCTGCCGCTAGTGAATTGGCAGCCCGGATGACGGCGATGAACAACGCCAGTGAAAATGCCAGCCAATTAATCAGTACCTTGACCCTGAGTTACAACAAAGCCCGACAAGCCGCTATTACCCAGGAACTTCTGGAAGTGGTTGGCGGTGCTGAAGCCTTGAAGGGTTAATTTTAATCACCTAGGCATTGTTTTGATTTGATATAAAGCGTCTGAGGCAACTCAGGCGCTTTATACGTTATTGGTTGATTGTTGATGGTTGATGGTTGATTGTTGTTGGTTTTTTGTTCAGCAGTTGCCAAACTTGCTCGATCGCCTCTTCAGGGGTCGTAACAATCATAACATTTTTCGGGGATAAATATTGCAAAAAAACTTGACTTTCTGGTTCATTATTTAACAAAATTACTGGCTTATTCGCTTTAATTGCTAGGGCAATTTCTGATACGGTTACCGCTCCAATGCCACAAGCAATCACCACATCAGACGAAAGCACATTAATACTATTGCGGGCGCTACCCATGCCGGTGACAATGGCAATATCTACCCCATCAGAAATATTTTGCGTATCCGCTTCCGGGAGAATCCCAATAGTCAGGCCATTGGCCGATTTTGCCCCCAGACTGGCCGCATCCATCACGCCGGATTTCCTGCCTCCTGTAAGTAATACCCAGCCGTTTTCGGCAATCAATTTTCCGAGTTTATAAGCATTTTTTAGATTAATTTCAGTGGCACCGAGGCTCGGTCCCATAATGCCGACGATTGTTTTTTTCATTATGATTAAATTTTTTTCAAAAAATTATAGTAATTTTTAAAAAATTGTTTCCAGCTTAGGTTATGTCGATATATTTTCGTTTTTCTGACGCAAGATTATAGGCTAATTTCATGGGCATCAAGTAAATTTTGCCTGATTTATATCAGGTTCAAAAGGTTGATGGTGAAATTTTCAGGACATTGGTCAATGAATTAGCCCGCTTTTTGTTTGAGGTTGTTGTTTAAGGTTTGCGCTTGACAATGTAATGTTTTCATAACATTTGGGGAAATTGAATTTTGTTAAATCTTAGGGAAATTTTAGCAGCGATCGCGTGTAGAAAGCGAACAGGGGAGCGATCGCCTACGATACTGAGTCCACAATAATTCTCACTCCTAACCTTAAACCAGGCTTTTGGCTGAGGAATTCTTAAGAAGATATAAATCTAGAGAAATCTTGACACTGCTTTGGTAAAAATGGGTTGATAATAAAAATTTGTTTCTTGTAGGAGTGAAAACATAATGGGTCGCGCTACTAAAGTTGTATTAGCGTATTCGGGCGGAGTCGATACCACCGTCTGTATTCCTTACCTGAAAAAAGAATGGGGCGTTGAAGAAGTGATTACCCTGGCGGCGGATCTCGGTCAGGGAGACGAACTCAAACCGATTCAGGAAAAAGCCCTCAAATATGGCGCCAGTGAATCTTTGGTGATGGATGGCAAGGAAGTATTTGTCAAAGATTATGCTTTCGCGGCGATTCAAGCAAATGCCTTGTATGAAAATCGCTATCCTCTATCCACCGCTTTAGCCAGACCGCTGATTGCTAAAATGTTGGTCGAGGTGGCGGAAAAATATGGGGCCGATGCGGTGGCCCACGGTTGCACCGGCAAAGGCAATGACCAAGTAAGGTTTGATGTGGCGATCGCTGCCCTCAACCCCAATATCAAAGTCTTAGCCCCAGCCAGAGAATGGGGGATGAGTCGGGAAGAAACCATCGCTTATGGGGAAAAGTTTGGCATTCCCTCTCCCGTGAAAAAGTCTTCCCCTTACAGTATTGACCGCAATATTTTAGGACGCAGTATTGAAGCAGGGCCGTTAGAAGATCCCTGGAATGAACCCCTGGAAGAAATCTATGCCCTGACTAAGGCGATCGCAGACACCCCCGACCAGCCAGACTATGTAGAAATTGGCTTTGAACAAGGAATTCCCACCAGTCTCAACGGCCAAACCCTCGATCCCGTCAGCCTGATCGTCCAACTGAATGAAATCGTCGGTCAACATGGTATTGGTCGCATTGACATGGTGGAAAACCGCCTAGTAGGGATCAAATCGCGGGAAATCTATGAAGCCCCGGGCTTACTGGTCTTAATTCAAGCCCACCGGGATCTAGAAAGTCTTTGCTTAACCAAAGATGTGGCTCACTACAAACGTGGCATCGAAGAAACTTATGGCCATCTAATTTATAACGGTCTGTGGTATAGCCCGCTGAAATTGGCCTTAGATGCTTTCATCCAAAATACTCAAGAGCGAGTTTCTGGTACAGTACGAGTCAAACTCTTTAAAGGCAGTGCCACCATCGTCGGTCGTAAATCGGCCAACTCTCTCTACAGCATGGATTTGGCAACTTATGGCGCTGAAGATCAATTCGATCATAAAGCGGCTGAAGGCTTTATTTATGTTTGGGGACTGCCCACTCGTGTTTGGTCAGAAAAAATGCGGGGTTAATGAACAAGAAACCGGGTTTCGCCGAATTTACCCGGTTTCTGTGCCGCAACATAAAGAAACCCGGTTTCAAGAAGAAACCGGGTTTCTTTGCCGAAAAAAATCCTAAATGCCTTTCGCTGCTTCGCGAATCAATGCACGGGCAACGGTTTGAATTCCCGTATGCTCATAATAATTCGTCGCTTGATCGAGAAAAGCGGCGACAAAATCCAATTTATCATCGGAAAATTCAATAAAACCTTCCAGATGAGAAAAAACATTTTGCGGGGTTAAACCAGCGGATCCCACTAAATTAGTCATCCAGCCACTAACGGCTCCAAAACTGTTAGAAATAAAGCCTAATTTATCCTCTCCAGGAATCAAACTGCTGACGGAACTAAAAACTGGATTGCTGGTGAAAGCACTTTGACCCTCACTGCTCAAGGTATTCTGCACTTTTTGCAGAAAATTTGGGCCAAGAGGAACGAGGCCATCAATACAAACTAAAGCGGCCATTCGCATCAAAGCTGCATCGGTATAATGCTGATTAATTTCCGTGGCAAATGTTTTGGGATTAATACTGGGTAAACCATTTATTTTGGCATAAGCGAGTAGTTCTACCACAATTTTTAGACATAAATCAACGGATTGTATGGTGTCAGCTTTTGGGGTTAATTTATTTAAAAAAGAGAGAAAGCCAATTTTCTCCCCAACCTTATTGGCCATTGCCGCTGCGCCCATTGCTTTGTCTGCACCATCAACGGTTTGGTAAAGCCAAATCGCTTGTTGATAGCCTTTTGATTTATCATTATAAAGTTCAATTGCCCGATTGCGAATTTGCATAATTTTATTCGCATCACTGACCCCGGTGACAGCTTTAATAGTGTTGTCAAAACCGACAACATTCTGCCATTTACCCGGAATCACATAATCTAAAGCGTTGAGAACTTTTACGGTCAGGTTATTGCTGGGCAATGTATCGACTAATTGAATAATTGATTCACTCACAATAAACTCCTGATAAATAAGTGAAAAGTCGGAGAAACCCGGTTTCTTCAAGAAACCGGGTTTCTTGAAGGTGACATCGGCGAAACCGGGTTTCTGTGTTTAAGCAACCGCAGCCGTAGCAGCGGCTAATATGCCCTGAAATAATTTGAGGCCATCAGTGCCACCGTTCGCGAAGCGTTGCGGATGCAAGATCGCTCGATCGGCGGCTCTTTCTGGGTGGGGCATCATCCCCACAACATTGCCTTTTTGGTTACAAATTCCGGCAATATTATTTAAGGAACCGTTGGGATTTCCCTCGGAATTAATTTCACCGTTAGCCGTACAATACCGGAATAAAACTTGTTGATTGTCTTCGAGTTGTTTTAGGGTATCAGCATCGGCATAGTAGCACCCCTCTCCGTGGGCAATGGGCAAGGTAATAATTTCACCGGGAGAATAGCCAGAAGTCCAAGGTAGGTTAGTGCGTTCGACTTTTAAGGGAGCGCGATCGCAGATAAAATGTAAATCTCGATTGCGGGTCAGGGCACCGGGTAGCAGTCCCACTTCCGTTAAGACTTGGAAGCCATTACAAATGCCAATGACCCATTTCCCTTGTTCCGCGTGTTTAACCACTTCGTTCATTACGGGAGAAAAACGGGCGATCGCGCCACAACGCAAATAATCCCCATAACTGAAACCCCCCGGAACCACTACCACATCAATATCGGCAATATCCTGATCCTGATGCCAAACTAAGCGGGTGGGTTGCTTCAGTAAACCTTCTGTCACCCAGACCACATCGCGATCGCAGTTGGATCCGGGAAAAACCAGCACGCCAAATTTCATGCTGTTGCCTCCTCTAGCAGACCAATTTCGGTCAACTCAACGCAATAATTTTCAATCACTGGGTTGGCCAAAAGTTGATCGCAGACGATATCCAGTTGTTTTCTCGCGGCTTCCTCCGTAGCAGAGGTAATCGTCAACTGAATATATTTACCAATTCGGACACCTTCGACATTATGGTATCCCATATTCTTCAGTCCCGACTCCACAGCGGTTCCCGCCGGATCCAATACTGAAGGTCTAAGAGTGACGTAGATTTGAGCGTGATATTTTTTTTGAGTCACGGTAAAGTGGTGTCAAGTATATGTTGTAGGGGCGAACGGCTGTTCGCCCCTACTGCTATTTTCCAACTTGTTTGTCCGTTCCTAAAGGGATCGGCCAATTTTATGTCATCAGTTAACCAAGTTTCTGCGCGTTTCGGGCTTTCAACCCTTGAAAATAGCGAAGTAAATCCTCGTAATTGGCTGTAACCCCACCATAGCGATAAGATACATAAGCCGTAGAAATTCGAGCGATCGCTGCTGCATCCTCTTGGTTAAAGTGCTCTCGTAGCATCTGGGCATATTCAAACGGGGTCTGAACCGATGATTTACGATAACCTTTGACCGCTAACCAGTCGAGCATTTGTTGATATAACCGGACAATTGGGGGCAATTTCCCTAAAAATCTCTGCTTACGCCAATTTTGCCAACCAGTCCAACTCAGCCACAGTAAGAATCCTAAACCAGTGATGGCCAGCAAAAAGGCAAAAAAACCGATCCAACCTTTTGCCAGTAATCCAAATAACCAGCCAAAAGTGGTAAAGACGATCGTGGCGATCGCCCGAAACAGATATTGCAACACCCCTGTAACCGGGGATGGCAACCAACCGGCCACCCATTGCCAAAACTGGCGCAAGACGCCAAAAGTTTGGTTTTCCTCCACCGACGGGGGAATTAAATCATGGCCTGGAATGGGATCGAAGGCAAACCAACCATAACCGGGAAAATACACCTCGGTCATAGCATAAGCATCGGTATTGCGAACAACGTAATATCCCGTAAACGGATTAAATTGACCTTGACCAAACCCAGCCACTAATCGTGCGGGAATGCCAATAGAACGCAGCATCACCGTTAAGACCGTAGAGTAGTGGTCGGGATAGCCCCATTTCCAATCAAATAAAAAGGCTTTGACTAAATCTTGGTCTGGCAATAAAAACGGCAGGTCTGGTTGATTAGATGGAGGTGCATATCTTTGCTTCAGATATTGGGCTAAATAAAGAGTTTTTTCATAAACAGAATCTAAATTAGCCGCCTGAGATGGGTCACTGCCCGCTCTTTGGGCATTAGCTTTTAGTTCTTGGCGGCGTTTTTCCAGAATTTCTTCGGTAAATTGACGAATCTCCGGCAGAATTTCCGGCGGTACTTGCAAATAATATGGTGGAATTGATTTGGGATAATTGGTCGAGGCCGAATTTAAGGCGGTGCGATCGCGATAGGGGACCTCGGAAACCACCGAGTAAGTCAATCCATCGGCTAAATTTACTGGAGCACGCAAACTACCTTCTGTATCTAATTCGATTGTGGGGGTGGGAAAATAAATCTCCGTGGGATCTGCCATTGCCGGAATAATATTCGGCAGGTCTGCCAAAATCACATAAGTTTGCACCACCGATTCCAACTTCGCCCGGTTTCTTCTGGGGATGAAAACAGAAAAGCGATAAGTCCAACCCGGTCGGCTGAGTTCTTCCACTTGCTCATTCCGGGAAATTTCCCAGCCCTGACCCGTGTAGTGATCGAACGCCAAAGCCCGCCAAAAACCCGGAGACTGCGATCGCACCCGCATCACAACTTTGGGTTTCATCTGACCCCGCAAATTTTGGTTAATCCGGGTATTAAATCCATAATAAAAAGTATCATCCACCTCACCGGATCTATCGGTGCCATCACTACCGCCACTGCCATCCGTCGCTCCATTTTCCCCATAACCCGGATTTCTAATACTGCCGCTTTGGAAATTGCCATCCAGTTCAATTCCTGAAGAAACTGGAAATGTTTGAATTTGATAACTAGGAAACCGAGGTAACACCGCAAAAATCCCCAGCCCTAAACTGACAATCACCAGTAAAAAAGCCCCTAAACGTTTCGGAGATAAATCAGCGCTCAACAACTTGAGCAGATTGCGGGTTTTCACTGATTTTCCAGTTTTCGGTGCGTTGGTCAGGGGAATACCCAGGGACAAACCAAGGCGCGATCGATAATCTAATACTAAAGTCGGTAGGGCGATCGCCAAAAATACCAGCAACAACGGCGCAAAAGCCAAAGTCTGACTCAAAGTCCCCGCCACCCCCAGCAAAATCAAGCCAATCACCATCGAATAGCCTAAATCCTGACGGCGGGGTAAGTCAAAACTATGAAGTACCTGCACTTGAATCAGCAATTGTGCCAGCACCAACCGCGTATCATTTTGCTGCTGAAACAAGTCAGCAAAGAAAGCAAACAAAGCCACCAGCATCCCAATCGCCAGCAAAAACTTAACCCAAGTATTGCGATGGCGACGACGGTACCAACTCCAAACCGCAGCGGCAATTCCTGCGGGAACTGCCCAAACACTCATTTGAGTTTCAGCCGCCACATCTGTGGCGACGATGCCCACAATCACCAAAGCCTGAACCAGCACTCGTAACCAAATTGAGTCCTCAATGACCACTGTGGATGATTCAGTCTGGCGTAACCTTTGCCGCAGACGCTGCCCGAATGAGCCAAAAACCATAGAATCCTGTTCCCGAAGCGTGCCGGATGGCACTAGAAAAGTCAAACGTTGAATTTGTCAACCGATGGATCGAAAGATCCTCAGACCCGTCTCACCATTTTTTCAGGTTAACCCATATATTCCATCAACCGTCAACCGAATCTCAAGATTTTCAGACTATTTGACCCAGGATTCAGACTCCTCAGAGACAACCGCAGTCTCCCTTGACTCCCGCGAGGCTGACATTATGGTCGGCGATCTATTTCCGTTCGCGAAGCGTGCCGGATGGCATTATGTAAACCGCAAAGGTCAACGAATTTTGCTCTGGATTGTTTAAATGTACTTCCAATAAATAATTTTGCTCAAGATCGCGATTCGCTGACGCGATAGCTTCGCTAACGCACAACTCAATACTTAATTCTCCTGGGTTCGCTCTTTCTGATTTAGTCTGACTTTGACCATTGCTCAATCTCACCGAGCCACCACACGGTAGAGTCGCGGCAACTTTTACCACAGAAGAAACATTTTTCATCCGGGGATAATAAGAAATCTCCAGAGTCAGCAACCCCAAAGCAGTCAACCATTCCCGTTCCACTCTGGGCTTCGTCGATGACAATTCCAAAGTTAAATTGCCCATAATCTCCCGTGCAGCGAGTAATGACATCAGCATCTGTTGATTTGGGGTCGCCAGTTCATAACTGATTTCGCCGTTGACCTCTCCAGTTTTTTGCTTCACCGAGGGATCAATGGTCAGCGAACTGCGGTGTTGTTGAGCAATACTTAATCGATTGGCAATTTGATTAAGTTCCCAAAGCCGCCCGGGAAACAAAGTTTTTTCCACCACATCAACTAACTTTGCCCATTCGCGTAAATTTGATTTCACCGCTTGAGTGCATTGTTCCAGCAGTTGCGTCAATAAGTCTTGTGGCATCCCCTCTAAACTATTCATATAGGGTAATTGATGAGCCCAAAAACCAATTTGATTTCCCGGAGATTTTCCATTGAATATAGAGGGAACCAGATTGCCTTGGGGAAAGTCTATGCTCTCAGGTTCGTAGTCCACAATTTCCGTTTCCCAAGGAAATAAGGGTGGGTGATGCTCAATTTCAGTTCTCAATCGACTTTTAATGATTGTTTGTGAACGTTCAGAAATCACAGGGGTGTCTCCTGGTCTAAATAATTGATCGACATCCGAGACCGAATGTCCCGCGCCATCAGAAGACTCACAATCTGTTCGCGGAGCGTGCCGGATGGCACTACCCATCTCAGAAATTGGTAAAAATTGCAGTTCTTCTGACAAAAGTGGATCGAAATCATCCACTTCCCATAAGGCTGGGTCATCCGCAGAAGATTTCGGGAAACTGGAGCCATGGAGATGGTTGTCTCCTGGGATAGACAGGGGATGAGCGCGCCTAGATATAGCATCTGTTTTTAACCATTCTAGAAAGCGGCCCTCAAGGCGATCGCACTCCTCAAAGTTCTCAAAAGCTTCATTGTCCCGGTTCATGTCTTACACCCCTATTCATCAATAGATCAGCTTTTTCCGGATGAACCATTCCTAATTTCCCAAGCTAAATTGAGCAGCTTAAACCAACGTTTATTCACTTGGTTGACTGTACAACCCAGCTTTTGAGCAATTTCTGTGTCTGGTAATCCTTGTTGCTTTAAGCGTAACAACTCTTTTTGTTCCGATTCAAGATTTTCTATAAAATCTTGCCATTGGGTAGGAGTCAAGCCTAAATTTCGATCTAAATCCGCTTCCAACCATTCATGTACCAGTTCCCACTGATGAGACAAAGCAAATCGCATCAGGTGATATTTAAATCGCTGTTGTAAATAATCCCGCTCACGGGGGGTCAGACCCAGAATTGCTTCAATCTCTTGGGTCGGTAAATCTTGTAGCCGCAGGGCAAAATAGTCGGCACAGTCATTTTGCTGCCGTTCCTCCAGATAGGCAATTAATTCCTGAATCACCTTTTCCCGCAGAGACTCTTCGGCGGTTTCTGCTTCTGGACTGACCATTGCTTGTCGGACTTCACGGATCGAGGTATCATTCTCCATATAGTTCAAGTCCAAGGAAGTCCCCTCAGCCGCTTGTTCTATATCCACCAAAGTTTCTGGGGGTTGCTGTTGGGAAAAAGTTTGCGCCCGCAAAATAATTAATTGCTGAATCCTACCGCCTGATAAAGTAATTCTTCTTTTGCCATACCGTTCCGTAAACGCCATATATTCCGCCAGTTCTAAGAGCGATTGTGGAGAAAAGGTTTCTCCGAGCTTGGCTTCTCGGCGAAATGCATTTAAGGATTCTACATAAAATGCTTGCAGAAAATCTTCAATTAAACTCAATCGGGCTTGATAACTAGATTGAATCTGCGGTGGCGTAATATAACGATAAACAATTGCACTGAGGGTACTATGTAATTCGACCCGCCCATTGCGAGAACCCAACTTGTAATATTTTAAACATTGCTGTAACCGATTTTTTGCCAGGTTAATCATCCATTTTTGGATGTCTCCGGATGATTGAATTCGTTTACTTTCTTCACAAATTCTTCTGGCTTCTTCCACCAAACGCTGTGCCACTGGAAGACACTGTTTTTCAGAAGATCGAGTAGATTGCTTTAGTTCGGTCAAGATCATTTGCAAGATTTCATTCACACCCCAGTCATTTTCCACCATCTAGTCCTCCGCAAGCTTACAGCCCTTTTGGGCTTCTAACCATTTACGCACGACGATTTATAGTCATTTTTTCCGATATGATTCGGATCAAACAAAATATACTTTAAATTAAAGGTTTAAATTTGTCTTTATTTACGCTTTTTTTATTAGTTACTTTTCCATGGTTAATCAATATAATATTTTACGTTAAAATAAGATCATCGTCAACCATTTTATTTTTCATATAACATCTGTTGTTTCTGAAAATCCAATCTCATGTTTATATTTATTTATGCTTATCTTGGTGGAAAAAACTTTAAATAAATTCATTTAAAAAATGTAATTTATTTAATATAAAACACAATTTTCATCGTTTTATTTTATATAATTTATCGATGAAAAGTGATGGTATACTCACTGTTAAAATAAAATAATTTGATGTTGGTTGTATAAAAAAATCACCCTGTTTTGCTTGAGGTTAACCCTGATTCTTTAGCACCCAAATTATCCCAACTTATGTTACGGTAGAATGATTGTCCCTGAATAACCTTGTCTCAAATCTAAAATCAATATTGGTTTTAATCTTTACAGTTGATTTTAGGATGCAAAATTGATCGAGTATATACGATGCAATTTTTAAAGGTTTATTCAATGAAATTTTGATGAGATTGATTGACTGACAAAATGTTGAGCAAACTTGACCGAAATATCGATCCAATAAGTGATTGATTATTAGAGCAAATCGGTTTGGCCAAGAAAGCGCCAAGCCATTTAAAGATTATTTGATTTGGCAGACCCAATCAATAATCTTTAAAAACTTTTCTCAAAAAAGTTTAGCATAAGTTTAAGTATAATCGCTGGCATGGGTTGAGACTTGTTTCGATTGATTTAAGTTCCACCAAGGAAATATGCTAAATTAAAGCTTTCCCACCCTGACAATTTGTAGATTTTTAGGAGCACACTTAAATCATAGTCTATGCTTGCTTCCTGGAAACCGCGATGAGTCTCAGAAGATTTTGTCGGTTGCCCGAAAATATCTGTGGATCGGGGCTGAATTCCCGGAAAATGTAGATGTTGTCAGTTAATTTTTACCCGAAAATGGATTATTTAGACCAACAATTGCAAGTGCTGATTGACGAGGCGCCTCAAGATGGACAAACTCCACAGATTGTAATTGCGATCGCCCCTGCACTGAAAATTATCGCCAGTCAGTTACGACATTCTCAGTATTATATTCTGCAAACCCCAGATGGCCGCCAACGTTGGCGTTGGGTTGTCACCACTCTCAGTCATCGGACACAACCCAATCTGCAAAAGCAGGTGATTTATGCCTTTGCCTCCGAGGAAGATGCCCAGACTGGATCTTGGGTCGCCCAAGGAACCCAGGCGCTGGCACGACCCATCCCTGTCACCCATATTTTATTTCAGACGATCGCGATCGACAGCGTTGATAGCTTGGTGTTTTTTGAAACTCCCGGCGATCTTTCTCAGGGGACAGAAGTCTCCCGGGAAAAGATTCAATTATGTATTCAGGCGGAATTGAAAAACACCCTGGGCAATCCTAGCAAATTCCAGCTTCCTCAGATCCCGAACGATCTCGCTTGAAATATCATCTCTAACCAGGCCAAAGTTATTTGCCTTTCTCAGGATAACTTTGGCCTGGTTAATTAACCACAGTCATAAAACCTTAGTACAGTCTCTTGAGTACATAATCAGCAAGCTTGATCAGAGCTTCACGTTCTTCACAGGGTTGGAGAACCTGGAGATTTTCTATGGCTTGCTGTGTATGGTGATTCGCTAATTGCCGAGCGCGATCGATTCCCTGACTGTCTTGAATTAGAGTCAAAGCTTGCTCTAAGTCTCCGTCCTGGGCAAACTCGCGCTCAATCAGCGTCTCTAAATAAGGTTTTTCTTCTAAGGCAAATAATGCCGGAGCCGTCAAATTGCCACTTTTCAGATCCGAACCCGCTGGTTTACCCAACGCTTCGGTAGAACCTGTGAAATCGAGGATATCATCGACGATTTGAAATGCTAAACCAATATGACGTCCGTAATTATATAAATGATCGGAGATTTCGGCGGATTTCTCACTTAAAACCCCGACCGCTTTAGAACTGTTGGCAATTAAAGACGCTGTTTTGTAGTAACTCTTTTCCAGATAAGCTTCCAGGGATAAGCTGGAGTCAAATCGATTCAGTCCTTGCTGAATTTCCCCTTCAGCAAGATCCATAATCACTTGTGAGAGTAATTTCACCACTTCCAAATTGTCTAAGGAAGCTAAATACCAGGAAGATTGGGCAAATAAGAAGTCTCCCGCCAAAATCGCTACTCGGTTGCCAAATAGTTTATGAACGGTGTCTACTCCTCGCCGAACTTCTGATTCATCAATGACATCATCGTGAACTAAGCTGGCGGTGTGAATCATTTCGGTAATTTCCGCCAAACGCCGATGTCGAGGAGTAATCTCCTGTGGTCGCATGGTTGCCCGTGCTAATAACAGGACAATCGCCGGTCTAACGCGCTTTCCCCGTGCTGAGAATAGATGTTCTGCCGCAGCATACAAAATCGGGTGACGGGTGCCGACGAGGTTTTTCAGGTTCTCTGTGAGTACCAGCAGATCGGCTTCAACCGGAGCAAAAAGGGAGGTGGTTGAGGTCATGGATAGGCGGATTCAGACGTAAATTTACGAAAGTTTACATATATTCTAAGCGAAGCCTCTCATATGGGAAAGTTTTCCGGGGAAAATATCCGCCAAAGCTTTACGGGGCAAAATTTTGGGAATTTTTACCAAAAATGTCTGGTATTTTCGCTTAGGGATCGAATTCTGAGGAATATTATGTTAATCTATGAATTAAGGATTCAAACAATTCCATAACCTGGACGCCACCCAAGTTGCAGGTCTGATATCTCTACCTGCGATCGCAGAGATTGGCGTGTGAGAATTTTAGGCAGCATTTGTTCTGTCTATATTGCCGCACGATCTTCAGTGATGAAGTCAGATCGTGCCTCAACCTGATACCAAAAAGCCCAAAGCACGGCCAAAAAACTTTTTGAACCCGTTGACCGACGATTTGGGTCTTGGGGTATTTTTGGCAAAATTCGCTCAACCCGATTCGTCACCGAATCGTCATCCGTCTCACGGGTTTGTCTTTTTGATTCAAACCTTATAGTTTTGCGTCGTTTGCTGTTATGCCTGCGATTGATCTTTCACTGGACGTCTCCATCACACTTCTGGCTGTACTATGAATGACTTTAATATGCCGTTGATGATTCCCTTGCTCGCGACTGCTTATGTCCTAGTGATTAATTTAATGTTGCGCTTCGCACAGCGATATGCAGCAGCCTCACATTCACCGTCTCAAAAAGTTCAGTAATTCCGAGGGTTGGCTTTAACTTTAGGGATTTGTTGAGCGTCAGTGAAGTACCGACAACGGCAGTGACTCTGTGTCTGTGCGGAAAACTCAATCCATCGCTTTTTATGTTGACCAATTTTAGATGGCCTGAACTTTTTGAGTTTAGGCCATCTTTATTTTGGCTATTGCTCAGGTGGGCAAATATTTGCCCACCCTACCGATCTACCTTTATTTTAGCTATTGCTCAGGTGGGCAAATATTTGCCCACCCTACCGATCTGAGGTGGGCAAATATTTGCCCAGGCTACCAATGGAGTGCCTAGGTGCTATTTACTCTAAGGATTAGCCACGGGACTGCTTTGTACCGCCTGATTTAGGTTGACTTTTTCCACTTGAGGGGTAAATCCCAGCCATTGCTTGGCTCTTTGGGCGAATTCTTCGGGACAACCACTGACACAGAATCGCGTGGGTAGGGGCGATCGCGTTTCGGTTAAGCCGAGTAGCTCTAGTTCTCGCACCGCTGCTGCGACTACATAGACTGCTGGATCCACAAGTTCAACCGATCGCGGCAAAATCTTCTGGATTACCGGAGCCAAAAAAGGATAATGGGTGCAACCGTAGACCAATGTATCAATCTGCTGCTGCATCAGTGGGGCGAGATATTCTCTGGCGACTTCCCTAGTGTAAGGTTCATGGATCCGATTGCTTTCAATCAATGGGACGAATTCAGGACAGCCCACTTGCCAGACTCTGGCTTCTGGATCTATTTCCTGGATGGCGCGACGATAGGCATTACTGGCGGCGGTGGCGGGGGTGGCAATCACCCCAATTCTCCGTCCTTTGTTGAGGGCGGCACGAGCGCCAGGGTGAATTAATCCCAAAATTGGCAAGTCAAATTCTGATTGGATGGTTTCCAGGGCTAAAGCGGAACTGGTGTTACAAGCGACGATCGCCATTTTGATTCCCTGGGGTTCCATCCAGTGCAAAATTTCTCGGACAAACTGGATAATCTCCTCTGGGGAACGGCTGCCATAAGGCAGTCGGGCGGTATCACCGAAATAGAGGATGGATTCGTTCGGCATTTGTCGGTAAACTTCCGTTAAAACCGTTAACCCGCCCAAACCACTGTCAAACACCCCAATTCTGGCTCTTTGAGACTCTTTGCCTTTGCCGGTGAAACGCGGAGGCGATCCCGCACTGGCGGTGGATTGATGTAACACAGGATCGGGATAGGGTCGTTGTGCCTCGCAATAGGCGATTCGCTTCGCGATCCGCTCTGGCGGAATCGCGTCGGCACCAAACTGAGAATGAGAAGACGATGCTGAAAAGTTAGACACAGGTAGTTGATGTTAGAGATATTCAATAATATGTGAACAAGAGTCGATGATGTGCAAGCAACTCAAAACAAATGAGCCCGATCGCTATCCCAGACAAACTAGATTCAGTCTAGTTTTATCGGCATGAGCCAAAATTTCCCGGTCAATCTTGATTGATTTTTCGGGAGATGCTTGTAGGTACTGACGAAAATCCTAGCATTGACTCATTCCGCGAATTGTACTCTGGGGTCTAAATCAATTTCTTGGTCATCGCGACGAGTTAAAACCGTTTGCACCCCAAACCGTTCTAAGTTCGCGGCAACTTGCTGGGCAATGGAGAGGACTATGCTGCATATGAAATGCGGTCATGTTTCCACTGGTTTGAATCAAAAAACTGTTTTACTCGGTTGTTTCCACTTTTTTGACTTCAATGGGATTCTGACTTGCCCAACTGTAATCAGGAGAGTCTGAAGGGATTATGTGGTTTTGTGGATATTGGCTAAAATCTGACCGAGTTGTAGGCGCATTAGGGACAGCCCCACAATCGGGATGCTCCTGAATCATATTAGTAAATCAAGTTAGTAAATCAAGTTAGTAAATCAGGGATGGGGCGATCGCGATGCTTAATTATGCGAGACTGGAGACAAATCTTTATCTATGATTTTACCGATGATAACGAATAACTCAACAAAATCATCACAGGATCGCGGCTTTAAACCCGTTGCTTGTTAGCAGACAGCATATTTTAACCACAATTTCTCAGATATTCTCGAAAAACCGTAGATAAATCAAACAAAATCGCATCCCTTTCGATTGATTTGACTAAATAGCGTTTTTTCAAAGATTGTAACCCATTAATCAAGTTGATTTCGGATAAGGATACAGCTTTTCTTAAATACTCTCTTGACACAGGTTGGTTAGATTTACTGATTTCTAAGACAATTTGCTGTTCCAGCGCGGATAAGCGATCGAACAATTCCCTAATGGTAAATTTCATATCTTCGGTTAGCAGCAGACTTTCTGCTTGTAAAAAATCAGAGACTTTACCCCCAAAAATACTTTTAATTAAAATAGCAATATCTTTTAAATAAACTGGATGCCCTTCGTATCGGTTTAGCAGGTTTAACCAGCTTGCCTCATCTTTTAATCTCAAGTTTTTCAAGATAGCCGGACTATCTAATCCCTGTAATTCTAAACATTTCACCGGATACAACTCCTCATCTAAGCCAATCATCTCTTGGCATTGTTCCTGACTGATTAAGATGACAATACTTTGATGGTCAATTTCGGCGATTTTTGTGAAAAAGCTTTTATAGTCTTTAAATTCTGGTTTGTACTGTCCGGCAAATTGTCCGCTGGTAAATAACTCTTGGACATCATCAAGGACGATTAAACATTTTTGCTGACGTAACAGGTTGAAAAATTGGGTGAATTTATGCTGATTTTGAATAGGATCGGGATGAGTTGCGCTTAAAATTTCCGTCAGAATGGTATCTAAAGACGGGGTGATTTTGATGCTTTTCCAGATTACCAAATCGAATTGTGGTAAATTTAGGTCAACCAACTGTTTAACTAGGGTGGTTTTACCAATTCCACTGAGTCCCAAAACTGAGATGAGATGGGGGTTTTGATTGGTTATCCAGTGGGATAGGGTTTGGAGTTCAGTTTCTCGTCCGCAGAAATGGTTAATTTTTGGCGCTAGAGCTAAATCGTAGTAGGATTTGTTAGAAAAATTTTCTTCAGTAATTTTAGCATAATTTTGAGGAGTATTAGAACACAGATTAATATGACTATTACTATTATTAATCATATTAAAAACCGGCTGTTGTAATAAAGTCGAGTTAAATAATCTTTCTATTGTCCAAGAGAAATTATGCTTATTAATATCTTCTCCCAATTCTGCCGATAAAGTTTTATATAATTCACGGCTCACATTACCGATATGATTTTCACTATCATAGCCAAACTCTTTTGCCATCTCAGCGTAAGTTTTATTTTGCCAAATTCCCTGAATGACATCCTTTTGTAAGTTATTTAAGTGGTTTCCTGTTTGCTTGAAGACTAACTGATCCACCAATTGTAAAATTTCTGTTACAGGCATAGATGCTATATATAGTAAGGATTTCAGCCATTATAGCCTATTCTCGCGGCAGAATATCGAGGGTTTTCGAGGATTTTTGTCATATTTCTTTACAAAAAATCGCAGAAAATAAAGTTTTTTCATGTTGCAGCGATCGGACAAGCAGCTTTAAAGTTTATGGGGTGGCGATCAAATCGAGGTAGGCAAAAAACCTGACCCATTAGCTGTCCCGTAATTGTGCTGATAACGCAAGTTCATTATCTAGCTTAATGAAGGTTTTCAGCCTGCATTATCCAGAAAATTTGTATCAGCCGCTACTTTTTGTCAAAAAATCGCGGGGCTGAGACTCATTTAATGCTGATCTGTACCGCTATGTCAACTTCAATCAAATTGATAGCTGTAATAATTTTGATTGTTATTTACTGGACATCAACTGACTAAGTTAAGAGGGGATTATGAATCTGATAATAGATCGTAGTAGAGTCAATCGAGTCATTATTGTTTACGAAGGTAAATTAGACCATTCAACCGTATTTGAATTTGAAGAAGCTATTGTGC
Organism: Planktothricoides sp. SR001; assembly: GCF_001276715.1. GTDB lineage: Bacteria > Cyanobacteriota > Cyanobacteriia > Cyanobacteriales > Laspinemataceae > Planktothricoides > Planktothricoides raciborskii. The sequence goes on from NZ_LIUQ01000046.1 coordinate 25,207, forward strand.
CACTTATCAAAACAAATAACTCTCTAATTGTTTTAGATTTAGCCAGAGTTAATCACATTACTGATACGGGGGTAAAATGTTTACAAAAAATCTTTCAAATCTCAAAAGAAATTCACGGAGACAATAATAGCGATGGATTATTAAGGATTGGTAATATGTCACAAGATGTGCGTGATTTATTACGTCTGAAAGGATTATTATTGTCAATGACTCATCCTGTATCGTCTCAAAAAACACCCGATAGCACCTACGAAGATAAATTAAATGAGATTCGTCAATTTTTTCCATCACCAACTTCTGACCATCTTCAAACTGTTCACTTGTCTCAACTGATTAACCGAACTTTAAGCAATATTAATCAACTCAAAACCACTTTTCCTTTTTATGGAAAAAGGGAACCCTTAAACCATGAATTAATTGAAAATAGTGCTATCCCCAAGGAGATATCTAATTTAGAACAAATTACAGATAATTTGAGTGCTTATTTAGAAGGAAATTGGAATTGGGATAATTCTAAAATTCAAACAAATGTTATACCACCAGTTACAATTTCATCCATGATTGCACAAATAATTGCATCATTAGGTAATGCTAATATTGTATCGGAAGAATATAGTCATAAATTGGTTAAAGCCGAAATAGAAGCAATAAGTATCAGTGCTAATTTAGTTGGCTATAATCCTAATCAAGCAGGAGGAATTTTTACTTTTGGTGGGACAGGAAGTATTCTCTATGGGATAAAATTGGGAATCGAAAAAGCCATTCCAGACGCATTTATTAACGGGATTAAAGAAGATGCAAAAATAATTTGTAGTGATGTTGCTCACTACGCAAATATCACAGCACTTGGTTGGCTTGGATTAGGAACAAAAAACCTTGTGGCTATCCCAACCGATCCAGATAATTCGATGAACTTAGAAGCATTAGAGGAAAAATTACATGATATTTTAAGGAAAAAGGAGAAAATTGCCGCGATTATCGCCACAATGGGAACGACTGATGCTTTTGGCATTGATAATCTTGAATCTATGGTTAAACTCCGAGACAAATTAGTTCAACAATATCAGCTTGACTATAAACCGCATATTCATGCTGATGCTGTGATTGGATGGGCTTTTGCAGTATTTAATGATTATAATTTTCAAGATAACCCAATGGGTTTTAGTCCTAGAACTTTGCAATCTCTTTCTGATACAACTAATAAATTAAAGTATTTATATCAAGCAGACTCTATCGGTATAGATTTTCATAAAACTGGCTATACACCTTATACTTCAAGTATATTTATTTGCCGCAATCAAACTGATTTATCTCTGATTTCTCGGAATAAACAAGATATGCCTTATCTATTTAACAGTGGTCATTATCATCCGGGTTATTTTACCTTAGAGGCATCTCGTTCAAGCAGCCCCTTCATGGCAGCCTTAGCTAATTTAAAGTTACTAGGGAAGGAAGGATATCAAACTATTTTAGGTCATCTGGTGACAATGGCAGGGCGAATCAGATCAAGAATTGAGCGCGTTGATAATATCTGTGTTGTTAATGACTATAATTATGGGTCAGTGACTCTGTTTCGAGTGTATCCTCATGGGGTAGATGCAAAATCTACCTATTTTCAGGAAGTAAACGATGCCAATTTTAGCGAACAACTGAAAAGCCATAATGAGTATAATCGGCAAATTTTTACAATTTTGAACTACCAGGTAGAAAGAGGTTATGGAGTTGTGTTATCTTTAACAGAAAGATATCGTAGTACCTCTTATGGTGAACCGATTGTTGCTCTTAAATCCTATTTGATGTCACCTTTTACTGATGTTGATATCATTGAAAAGCTTTTTAGTTGCTTAGAAGAGGCTTGTCTGGAAATCGCGGAATCAGGTTACGCAAATTTTGATACGCAACCCCAAATGTAGGGGTGATTCGCGAATCACCCCTACCATATATAGAGGTAATGCGTAAGTCCTAGTAATCTCAAATACTCAAACAAAGACAGGAGAAAAATCATGGTTTACATTGTCCCTTTTGAAAAAAGCGATTTAGAGCAAACAATTCGTTCTCTAAGTCGATCCTTCACATCAGAAACTATGTCTAAAGCATTAGGTATTGATGTGAAGAGTTACACTTTATTTGCTGAAATATTTTGTCATAAAGCCATCAAAGAAAAGTTATCTTTAGTTGCCAAAGATGATAAATCGGGTGATGTTGTTGGTTTTAGTATCTTGGAAGATTTTGTCACTGAGGTTCCTAACCTAGATCGTCTCGATCCCCGATTTATTCCGATTCTTAATCTTGTCTTTGAACTTGATGAATGGTATAAAAGTAACTACCCAGTAAAATCTGGGGATATTCTCCACATATTTCTGACTGGAGTTGATGAGCAGTATCGGGGTCAAGGAATCGTTCACAAACTTATGGAAGAAACCTTTAATGTAGCGAAAAATAATGGTTACAGCAAGATCATGGCAGAATGTACAGGAGTTATTACTCAACATATAAGAGCTAAATACGGTTTCAAGGCAATTAAAGAGATAGAGTATAAAACTTATCTTTATAATGGGGAGTTTGTCTTTAAAGACATTCAAGAACCTCCCACTTGTAAATTAATGCTGAAGACTTTTGATTAGCTTGTGATTGTTTAAGTGTTAATATAAGTGCGATCGCCTATTTCATTGCGTCATACCAAAAAGTTATCGATAAGATAAATAACTTAACCATCTGACGCGCCCTACAAACTATCATTGAGGATAGCGCTATCCCCTTATTCTCCAGCTTCTTCTATCAAATATTTAACTAAATCATCCGATAGCCATAAACCAGAATCCTTCAATGATTGAAGTGCTAAAGTCATAGAATCAAGCATCCCCTGTTGTTTGGCTAATAACAATAATCCCACTGTCCCAACAAACGGTATATTTAAAGTCCGGGCAACTCGTCTCCCTGCGGCATCATCAATAATCACTACTTTGTCCATTGACACTGGCTAAATCCTCAGCAATTTCTTCCGGTGTATATTGAAATGGTGAGACCTGATAGCGGGACAGGATATTGATAAATTCCCATCGATTTAACCCGGCAATTTCCGCTGCTTCGCCTTGAGATATTTCCCCCATTTCATACCATTTGACCGCCGCCACAATTCTCATTTCTTTGGCGAATTCTTGCGGATCTTTTCGCAACGCCGCAAAAACGGTTTCAGGGAGTTGTATTGATACATTGTGGATCATAGCAAGGTGCCATTCAAGAGATATAAGATATTTATAACATAAAGTTTATTTTCACCTATCCCGGAAATTTAGATCCAGGATAGGTGACTAATTTCATCACTGCCAACTCATCATGGTTAATGGCGATCGCCTATTTCATACAGCGGTTTTCTTTCTTACCGAACCACTGTAGGGCCCGCGCATTCCGGCAGTCAGATTAATCTTTTAAGCATCAAACTTCTGCCGGAATGCGCGGGCCCCTACAAAAATTTGTGGTTTACTCAACAGAAAATTGGTGTAAAGTGCGTCAGACAAATAACTCAACCATCAGACCCACCGCAGCAGCCTAAATCATCTAGCGTTGAAATTGCAGAGTAACAACCATGTATAGCCGCAAAAGTCTTGACCTAGGGGAAGTCCCACATCCTTGCTAGTCCCACTCTAGATATTTCCGGCGATATGCCATGCGGCACGCGAAAGCGATATGCCATCCGGCACACTTCGCGATCGCCCTGTTTGTTAAGAATTATATACGAGATATTTACTAGGGACTCCCAGCAGTTAATTTTTCACTTAAATAGCACTAATACCCATCAACGGTTTTCCCAAGCTAAAAGGATAATGATCTATAGCTGGAAAAATCTTCCCTGAATCACTTACCGCGATTTTTTGGCAAAATTAATGAAAAATATATGTTATAATCAATCCAGACATCGTTAACGCAACAACATAGAACTACTCTTCTATAGAGTGCGCCCCATAGCATTCCCAGATTTTTGCTAATATAATGATGTTAGTGCTTAAAGTACACTAGCCATGTAGCTGGGAGTCTCCTGTTGCCAACAACCGTGATTTATAGCTGGCTTTGTGGAAAATGACATAAATCCTCAGCAGAATAGAATCAGACTCAGTAAAATGGTCACTAACAGTGACTTCCTGTTTTATCTGGCTGAATTAATGTTTAACTCTCCCTAGCTCCTTTGAAAGTGGCACGACTCAGCGTCGCTACCACTGACATTCAGTAAAGTTCTCTAGGCTAAAAGGATCCGGTTTCAACTTCTTGGCAATTGGCTATGACCATAGCTGTTCTCAGAAAAAGTTGCTCTCTTTGCTCCCCTTCACCTGCAAACGTAGGTGTGTTTAAGCTTTTGAGCAGCGATACTGAATTGTCAAGAGATCGAAACCCAGACTCGACCCCCGCTGACCAGTTAATGAATTGCATCATCTCTAATGCCTGTGATTAACAAAAAACATAATCGAGATTTACCACAGATCAACGAAAGAATTCGCTTTCCCAAAATTCGGGTTATTGACACGAACGGCGACCAACTGGGGATTTTGACTCCTCAAGAGGCTCGACAAATTGCCCAAGAGAGAGAACTCGACTTGGTTTTAGTCAGCGATAAGGCGGATCCACCAGTCTGCCGAGTGATGGACTATGGCAAGTACAAGTTTGAGCAAGAGAAGAAAGTACGAGAAGCCAAGAAAAAACAGCATAATGCTGAAGTTAAGGAAGTGAAGATGCGCTATAAGATTGAAGAGCACGATTACCAAGTGCGTCTGAATCAAGCCAAGCGCTTCCTAGCATCAGGGGACAAGGTGAAAGCCACCATTATGTTCCGAGGCCGCGAAATTCAACATAGCGATCTGGCCGAGAGTCTGCTTCAGCGGATGTCAAAAGATTTGGAAGAAATAGCAGATATTCAGCAAAGTCCCAAAAAAGAGGGACGGATGATGATGATGTTACTCGCTCCTAAAAAATAACGCTTAGATATTAGTCAATAAATATCACATAAACGGGTTCGGTCCAAAGAGTGTTTGGTGGTTTTGGCGCCGGAATGAATTGGCCATAATCACCGCAAGATAGATGTGTTAATCGACATCTATTTTTGGGGATCGGCCTTTTTTTTGACTGGTTTTTGGGTAAAAAAACGAAAATTAATAATCAATTAATCAAATTAAATTAAAACCAAAAAATATTTTTGGCATTTTTTTACATAAAAAGAATATAAAAAAATGAAATTAAATACAGATTTTATTAGGATAAAATGATGATAAGATTGATGATAAGATTGCATGGGGAAGAATTGTTTAAGCATCAGAAGAAAACATCAGGGATACCGATGAGTTGCTGATGAGTTGCTGACTTAAGCCGCGAATTGACCATAAGTCAGTCAAAATCGCTCAAAATAAATGATGTTGGCTGAGTCATTCAGTGAACGTGATAGTTATATATATGTGATCAGGAAACATCTCAAGGCGGAGGAAATCAGCGCTGCATGGAATTGAAAGATCGGCGTTTAGCTAAGGGTGTATTGGGACGATCGGTGCTGCAATGGCTGAATTTGCGGCCAGATGAAGCAGAACGAACTGGGTTGATGTTCGCGTTTTATACCACTACTTCGGTGGGACTGCTGTGGTTGGAAGCGACTGCGGTGGGTCTGCTGTTGGGAGAGTATGGGGCGGGATCGCTGCCTTGGATTTATATTGCCGGAGCGGGCTTGGGTTCGGCTTTGGGCTTGTTTTATTCTTGGCTGCAAAAAATTCTGCCTCTGCGTCGGGTGATTGTGGCGATCGCCCTGTTAATCGCGATTCCCCTGATTTTCTGCCGCTTTGGTTTGACGGTGCAAGGTTCGATTCTTTACGGCATCACGGTCTTTTTGTTGCGACTGTGGGTGGAAAGTATTTATATTTTGAATGACTTGAATACCGCGATCGCCGCCAATCAACTATTTAATATTCGGGAAATCAAGCGGACTTATCCCATTGTCAGTAGTGGCATCTTACTGGCTGATGTAGTTAGCGGCTTTTCTCTGCCGTTTATTCTCAAATGGTTTGGCCTGCCTAATGTGATTTTGGCGGCATTTATCATGTTTTGTAGCGGGGCTGGTATTCTGTATTATTTGAGCGATCGCTACAAACAAGCCTTTCCCGACGCTCCGGCACACCTAATCGAAGACGAAGAAACCCGGTTTGCCAACAAACGCCTCCAAGGAGAACAACGGGGCTATGTGGTGCCACTAATTATCTTTTTTCTTTTGTCGCCCATTCTCTATCTGCTGATTGACTTCCAATTCCTGAGTATGTTGGAAGCCCAAAGCCCATCAGAAGAAAGTATCGCCAGCTTTATCGGCATCTTCAATGGGAGCTTAGGCATTTGTGAAGTCATGGTTCAATGGTTTATTGCCAGTCGATTAATTGAAAGATTTGGCGTCTTTGTCTCGGCGACAATTCTACCAATTGGCATTGTGGCGATCGGGGTGATAGAACTCTTCATCATCCTCTGGTTTCCCGGCAGCAGCAAGGGTCAAATCGCCTTTGTCATCTTTGCCGGTTTAGTGGCGCTAAAATTTTGGAATGAACTGTTTCACTACACCCTCTCCGAAGCCAGTGGCCCCGTATTATACCAGCCCCTGCCAGATAGCAATCGCAATCGCTTACAATCATTCATTGGCGGAGTCCTCAAGCCTCTGTGTAATGGCCTCACCGGGTTAGCCATGCTGGGAATTATCGGGTTATGTCGCTGGGTAGTCAGCAACATCTCAGGGGCAGATCAGTGGCAGAATCTACAAGATTTATTATTTTTAGCCTTGATTGTCGCCAGTGCGGTGACTTGGCTATTTGCCATAGGAATTATTCGCTCTCGGTATGTGCGTTTATTGGTTTCCAGTGCGGAACGAGGACGCCTCGGTGTCTCGGACGTGGATATGCGGACTTTTAAGCGCACGGTGATTGAAAACCTGGAAAAGCCCGGTTCTTTGGAAGACAAACGTTCCTGCATTGAACTCCTGAGTCAAATTGACCCAGAAAATGTTGGAGAAGTCCTGGCACCGTTGCTGCTGGAAATGCCACCGGCTTTACAAAGTCAAAGCTTAGAGACAATGCTGAACCATCCCAAGCCAACCCAACTCCAAGCGGTCAAAGCTTTGATCGATCAACCGTCTCTCTCTCCAGAAGTTTTGGCCTTGGGGCTACGCTTTTTCTGGCTGATGGAGTCCGAGCAAGACCTGGAGCAACTGCGACCATATCTGCAACAGGAAATCGATCCGGTGGTGCGCGGAACTGCCGCTGCCTTGATTATGCGCCGTGGCAACCGCGAACAAAAAGCGGAGGCGACGAATACGTTGCGGCGAATGGTGACGCACAAACAGGAACGGGAACGAGTGATGGGTTGCCGCGCTTTGGGAGAAGCGGATTATTTACAAGGGTTGCGGCTTTATATTCCTAATTTGTTGCAGGATGAGTCGATTCGAGTGCGCTGTGCTTTGCTGGAAGTGATTGCTTCCACCCGATTAGAGGAATATTATTTCTCTCTGTTGCGGGGACTTTACTACAAGTCTACTCGCGAGTCGGCGATGCGAGCTTTGGTGCGATTGGGCAATGAGGTGTCAGGGCGATTAGTGGCTTTGGCCGAAGATATCCATAAGCCAGAGTTGGTCAGATTGCACGCTTGGAATGTGTTGGGAGAAATGGGCACCCGGGAATCTCTGGATTTGTTGGTGCTGCATTTAGCTAGTTCTTGGGGGCATACTCGCCGGAATATTCTGCGGATTTTGCTGAAGCGACCGAATGATTCGGGGATTGAACGAGTTTTAGATGTGTTTGGTCGTTCCGGGGTGGAGATTTTTATTGAGCAAGAGTTGATGTTTATGGGTCAGGTCTATGCGGCTTTGGTGGAAATCCCCGAGGAAGCGGTTTCTGGTCGAGAAGCGAATTTGCTGCGTTCCGGGTTGAGAGATTTGTTGTCCGATGCGAGCGATCGCCTCTTTTTATTGATGCGATTCCTTTATCCCACGGAACGAATTCAAGCGGCTTCATTTAATCTGAAGTCCGGTCAACGGTCGAATATTGCTCGCGGTTTAGAAATTTTAGACAATACCTTCGATCTTCCCAGTAAGCGAGTGTTGCTGAATGTGTTGGATCGCCAATCCGATCGCGAAAAGCTGGAGCATTTGTCGCCGATGATTGACTACCAGAATATGACCCCGAGCGATCGCGTCCGCCGATTATTAGAGTTACGACACTTTTTGTCGGACTGGCCCTTAGCCTGCTGTTTTCACTTAGCCCGTGTCCAGCGTTGGAGTCTGACTCCTGAATCCACCTTAGCCTGTTTGCGCCATCCCAAGGGTTTTGTCCGCGAAGCGGTCTTAGCCTATCTCCGATTAGCGTCCCCTCGGGCTTTGGCGGAATTGCTGCCGATGATGAAAAACGACCCCGATCGCTTGGTGGCAGCGCAAGTACGAGAAATGATGAAAGATTTAGGGGTGAGCGATTCTACTCAATCCCGTTACGGCAATTCTTTACAGGATAGCCGGATTGTTAACTATCCCGGAATGGCTGGTTTTGAAGGCACATAAGTTTCCCGGACAGACGCCCGAACCCCTATCCCCAGTCGGGGCAATTCATCCTTTGTCCCGACTGCTTAGGCTCATTGTTGGATTCAGCAAGTCCCGAAAGCAGTACAATGTCGATTGTCAACCCACCCAAGCTAGGTAGACCCGAATCTCAAATCTTTGTAAATGCTTGTTTTTTATTATATAAAAATAAAATATAAGGGTGTAGATAAATGCTGACGAGCGTTGAGCGATTACTATTTGTCAGGGGCGTTCCAATTTTTAAAGAACTGCGTGACGATTTTCTGGTGCGGTTAGCATCGGTGATGGATGAATTGTCTTTTCCTAAAGAATATACTATTTTCACCGAAGGACAAGAAGGACGCGCTCTGTATATTGTGGTTTCGGGTCGAGTGCGGGTTCACTTGGGTAATCGAGATTTAGCGGAACTGGATGAGGGCGCTTGTTTTGGGGAGATGTCTTTGTTTGATTCTGAGCCCCGTTCGGCTTCTATTACGACTTTAGAACCTTGTGATTGCTTGGTTTTGACTCAGCAGCAACTTTATGATGCGATCGATGAAACCCCTGGAATTGCGGTTAATATTATTCGTCTCTTATCGCGGCGGATTAGAGAATTAAATCGGAAAAGTCAAGAAGGGGAAACGCATCAAAAACCAGTTATTTCAAAGTAAAATTTGGGCGCAAATTTGCCCATATTATTGCCGTAATATGGCCAGGGAAACATTTCTCTGGCTTTTAACCCACATTCCGCACATCTTCATATATCGTTACATATCTTAACTCTATTCAGGATGTTTTTACGAAAAACTGCCATTACAGGAATACTTAATAATAAAACTTATCAATAGCTAATTTTTATGAGAAAATTTATTACAATTATTCATATTATGGGCAATGAATCCTGATAACTAGAATGCTTACAGGATAAAGATTACAAGCGATATATTAGTAAAAATAATTCATTAAATGTTAAGAAGTGCGGAATGTGGGATTAATTATGTTCACCTACTTATCAGGAGTTATCTGTGGGTGGCGAAAAAGAAACCCGGTTTCTGGGGTTCTGGGGTGGCTGTTGGGGCAAAGAAACCGGGTTTCTGCTGTGGGGATCAGGAGTTATCTGTGGAATGCGAACAAGAAACCCGGTTTCTAAGTTTCTGGGCTGGCTGTTGGGAGAAAGAAACCGGGTTTCTTTTGTGAATATCAAGAGTTATCTGTGGGATGCAAAAAAGAAACCCGGTTTCTGGGGGCGGCTGACTACTATGTCTGATTCATCTGAATAGTTTACCTCTGTAGTGGCCCGCGCATTTCGGCAGTAAATTGGTCATTTTAACTGATAACTTACGTGGCGAAATGCGCGGGTCCTAGTTCAGTCAATAGCAAATTGCTGTAACTTATGGGGTGGAAAGAAATTAATCACGGGCTAACCACCAAACTAATGCCCCAGCAGTCCCAACAGCTAATAAGGGTGCTGCTACGGCCACAAATGAACTAATAGCCACTGCCCCAACTGTTCCCGCTGCGGTAGTCACAGTCGCAATTCCCACACCACCAGTAGTAGCAATAATATGATCCTTAAAAAAAATGACATTTTTTGAAGGATCATATTATTGCTTGAAATGGTATAATTAGTTTGTATTTTAGATTAAAATAATAAGTCAATTTTAGCGCAAAATTTAGTATTAATCTGAGGTGAAACCAGGAGATAATTTTGCCGTTAAATTTGTATGAAGCCGAAATTAACAAAAATTGTGCTTCGTAAATAAATGTAACATCATCTAAATAAATATTACTAACTTTTTCTTTGGCATAATTTTTATTATCATTATGTAGCATAGTATTTTCTGATATATAATTTAAGATCACGGAACCTATATTAGCCGCAGCGTTAGCATTAGGAACAATCATCGGCACAAAAGCCTTAGAAAAAACTGGCTAAAAAATTGGTGAGGCTTGTGTTGAAAAAACAAAACAATTCTTAAAAAATCTTAACCAAGCAAGTACCAATACAGTAACGGCGATCGTTCAACATACACCCAATCAGTCGTTAAACTATAGTCAAATCATTCCCGCGATTCAAGCCGCAGCCGAAAAACAACCAGAATTAATGGCACAAATTCAAGAGTTAGCAGCATTAGGGCAACATCAACCAAAACTGATGCCCTATATTCAAGAAGCAAAACAATCGAATTATCAAAAAAATATTGTTAATCAAATGGGCGATAACCACGGTGTAATTGCTGAAACAATTGATAAAAATGTGCATATTAATACCGTTCAAGGTTATCTACACATTTAGATAGGATAACCTGAATATTAACGGCAGGGGATTGATGTTAATTCATACCCAGTAACAGCTAATGCCATGAATGATAATTACGGGGTTAACGCCAAAAATATTAAGACAAGTGTTCTCATCCAAAAGGTTGAAGGCGATGCAACAATAGGTGTCACACAGGAAAATACACCAAAACCTATTGATATCAATTGGCGCGAAGTCTGTCAAAACGGCCACCATCCCCCATTGCCCGTTGACTCAATTGCGCGACTAAATGACACAAATTCTGAGTCAAAAACGGTTGTCCAGCCGTGAAATCTAAAATCGCCTTTACAACCGATGCTGGCTGTTCCACCTTCTTCTCTAGCCCTTGAATTAAAGGAGTTACTTCTGACCAATCAAAGCCTTTTAGTTTGATCGCTTGTCCAATACTAAACGGTGTCTTCGTCCTGTCTCGAATCAAATCGGAAGGAGTTGCTACCCCAAAAATGGCAAAGGTAATGCGTTGATATTCTGGGTTGATTGCCCGTTGGTTATAGCAAAAGCGAATCAAGGCAAAAAAGTCGTCAATTGAAAATTTAAGACCTAGCAAACTATCAACTTCATCAATAAAGATAAACAACTTTTGTTGGGGAAACTGCACCAGTAGCAATTCCTCAATAAACCACCGTAGCCGTTGCAATAAACCGAGATCGTTGCGTTCTTGCCACCAAGTTTTCAGATTCAAGGTTTCTAGTAGCCCCAACTGTCGCCATAAGTCAGCGGCGAATCCCTTGTACCATTGCACTGGCGTAATCTGCTTGCTCCCCACCACACTCAAATCCACCGCAGCGCAGTGAAAGCCATCTTGTTCAAGGCGATGCTTAGTTCGTACTAGCAGCCTTAAGTTGTTACGAATGGCCTTGGGGTGTATAAACGAGAATTTATACCAATTTTATGAGACAATTCTCAGGAAAGTTGATTTGAGGGGGGCTGATTTGGTTAAGGCTGATTTGAGATATGCCGATTTGACAGAAGCAAACCTATACCGAGTTGCCCTAGAGTTAGCTAACTTAGTCGGCGCTGACTTAAGCCGTACAAATCTAAAACGAGCCTCTCTATTTCAAGCTAACCTAGAGGGATCCGTCTTACAGGATACGAATCTGGTTGAAACCGATCTGAGATACGCCAACTTGAAAGATACTCAGCTAATGGGTGCTAATTTTTCGGGTTACCGTGTCAAAGGAGCTTGCTTTACAGGCGCTCAAGGTTTAACTCACCTACAAAAGCAGTGGCTAAAAGCCAATGTAGCTTTAAATATCACAACCTAGCAAGTTGCTATTTGAATGAAAAACATTGAAGAACTTGTTGAATTTGCACTCCAGTTATTAGCTACAAAAACAGGGGTTTCACTTAGTTATATTCAAAAGGTAATCCTGCGAGAATCTCTACTTGAAAATAAAAAAACTTACGCTCTTATTGCTGAAGAAAATAACTACTCTGAAAGTTATATTAAATTCACAGTCGCGCCTAAACTATGGCAGTTGCTTTCACCGGTGATCGGTGAAAAAGTTAATAAGAAGAATTTCTTAACACTGCTAGAACAAAAGTTCACAAATCAAAATCCTCCTCCGACTGAGACAATAACAGCAATATCTGCGACGAGATTGACTAGGCCATGCTATGTTCTAGAATCTCCAGAAGGACAGGTTCCCCTCGCTTCTTCCTTGTACGTTGAGCGATCGCCTATTGAACAAACGTGTTATCAAGAGATTCTCAAACCCTGTGCCTTCATTCGCATCAAAGCACCGCGAAAGATGGGAAAGACTTCCTTGATAGCCCGAATTCTGGATTATGGGAGCAGTCAGAATTACCATACCGTGCGATTCAGCTGCTATCACGCCGGAACACAGGTGTTGGAAAAGAGTGATCGCTTCTTACGCTGCTTCTGTGCCAATGTCACTCAGCAGTTGGGTTTGGAATCTAGATTAAATGATTACTGGGATGAGGATATGGGAGCCTTGATTAACAGCACGATTTATTTTCAGGGCTATCTTCTCAAGGAACTCTCTAACCCTATAGTTTTAGCATTAGATGGCGTAGATCAATTACTTGAGTACCCAGAAGTCGCTAGTGATTTTTTCGTTTTGTTGCGTTCCTGGTATGAGGAAACCAAAGACACTTCAGTTTGGCAGAAATTACGAATAGTGATAGCTCATACCGTTGAAGTTTACATTCCCTTGCCTACCTATCGCTCTCCGTTTAATGTGGGATTGGAGATCGAACTGCCAACTTTTAGCCCAGAACAGGTGCAAGATTTAGCCGAACGTCACCAACTTCAACTCACGAATTCTGAACTTGAGCAATTAATGAAGCTCACTGGTGGCTTTCCATATTTAATCCGACTAGCATTGTATCATAGTAGTCGCTTGAATATTTCTGTACAAATGTTACTGCAAGATACTACAAGTTCTAGTGGAATCTATCGTCAACATCTTCAGTCTCAGTTATGGAACCTGCAACAGCATCCTAAATTAGCTGACGCCTTTCAACAGATTTTAACGGCTCCAATCCAATTAGAAATTGAGGTGGCGTTTAATTTAAAAAGTTTAGGATTAGTGCATGTTATCGAGAATAAAGCAATTGTTAGCTGCGATCTATATCGCGCCGCGCGCGAGTATTTCCGCGAATGGTACGCTCATTAAGGCTTTTATGCTTCATCTAAACTGGACTTTATCCATTCAGGCAGCGTAGTGCCTGCGAAGTCACGTTCACTGTTTAAAAATGAGTTGATAGATTAACTCATAACAATATCCTCCAAATAATACTCCACCTGCTCCAATCAAACCTAATAACGGAGGAACCGGAGCCGGTAGCTTTAACCAAGCAAATACCACACCGATAATCCAACCTCCAAGAATTGCCATTCCAGCCGCTTTAATGAATTCCATAGTTTAGTTCTTCACGATCTCGTCAATCAAGCGAACGCTACTCTTTTATAAAACATAAGCACCGATCTAAAGACTGTTTTACTGTCTTAACAGCTTCTTCTAAAGGCATATTTTTGATTTTTTGATTCCAGGGTTCTACCGCGACAGGGCCTCGGTATCCTTTCTGATAAAGTGCTTGTAAAAAATCTTTAATCTTGGTTACTCCTGTCGTCAATGGTAGTTCCCGTTCAAACTCGGGAATGTTAAACATATCATAACCTGGTAATCCATCATTTAATTCCACATACAATATATATTCCAAATCCAAATGGTGAATATCCAATATCCCTGCCCCACTATTTTGCCAATGGTGAACATCTAATTTTAAGCCACCATATCCATATAATCCAGCACTAGCAATCAAAGCACGGGTGCCATCTATAGTATGAATAAAATCGTATTTTGTGCTGCGTCTAGTTTCAGTTGGACCAATAAACTCTAAGCCAATTTTGATGTCATATTTTTGTAAAATCGGTTTGAGTTTCCCCAAGCGATCGCTAGTTTGAATAAATAGATCGTTAAAATTGCGATCATTGCTAAATGGTGGGAGGTAACAGAGAGTTAAGTTACAGCCGATTTCTTGAGCTTCTTTAGCCTGTAATTCAAATAATGGTAAATTTTCTTCAAACTCTTTTTGACTGCCAAATAAGTTTACAGAAATGCCAAATGAAGCGGGTTTTAAATTAAGCTGCTTTAGCAATTGTTTGCAAGCAGAAATATTTAAGTTATTCCCCGCATTAAAATCAATATTAATCCCCTCAAATTGATATTTATGAGCCAAATAACAAATTTTTTCAAAATCATTGACCGTATGACCAATATGTCCGCAATGATTTAAATTAGCAATAGGAGCAGTTAAATTCAAAACGGTATACATTACAAATTTACCTATCAATGTTTTCACACTTGGGCTTGGATCGTTGATGCTGAGGGACTAGAGGCTAGCTAGTCCCTCTTCGGTAAGCCTTTAGCTATCAGTTAATGAAATTTGCTTCCGTTTACGTGAAAAAATTGTTTATTGTTGAAGATAAACTTTTCAACAACTTTTTTCACCAAATCATGGTCAACAGTAACCAAAAAATCGCCTTCAGGGTTGTAACATTTGCCAAGTTTATCCAATAAGACAAAACGTAGATCTTCCCCGGTTTTTTTATTATCTGCTATCATTGCCTCCATTAGTCCTTCGGTGGTAATCGTTTCCGGAAGAGGATTTTTAAAGCCAAGTTTTTCTTCAATTAAATAATAATGTTTTTCCACATCTTCTTGTGAAATTAATCCTATTTTTTTAGAAAGTTCGGCAGCTATTTTCATCCCAAATGAAATGGCTTCTCCGTGAGAAATTTTACCCTTTTCCAGCCATTCAATACCATGACCGAAAGTATGACCGTACTCAAGAATAATACCGTAGCCTTTCTCGCTGGGATCTTGCTTGAGAATCTCTAGTTTTGAGACAATGATATTATAGGCGAGTTTGTACAATTCTTCGTCTGTAAACTTAACATCAGGATTGAGGGCTTCTTCTAAATAGTCCAAAAATATTGCATCAGAAATAAAACCATTTTTTATTCCTTCAATTATGCCACTTCGCCTAGAAAAAGCTGGCTCTGTTTTGAGATATTTAGTATCTACCCAAATAAATAGTGGTGCATGATAAAGACCGAAATGATTTTTTCCAGTTTTACCATTGATCGCCTGCTTATTACTTAGTGTACTGTCCGTTTGGCCAGTCATACTTGTGGGGATTTCGACAAAACGGATACCTCGGTAAATCATCCCAGAGGCTAAACCAACTAGATTTCCAACTGTTCCGCCACCAAAAGCTAACAAGATAGATTTTTTGGAAATACCTTTGGCAATAAGATTTTCGCAGGTTTCTTCCAAAATTGTAAAAGATTTACATTTCTCCCCTGGCGGTACCAATTCAAGATTGCAAGGAAATTCGGCACTAATTTGCTCGTACAGTTCTTTTCCATACAAATCAAGTAAATGTGGTTCTGTAAAGAAAAATATTTGGTCGAAACTGTATTTCTTTAATTCCAACAAAAATTGGTTATGGATGTCATATCCAAAATAAAATGGACTAGGTTTTTCCAGGTGGGTACTGAGTGCGATAACTTTACAGGGTTCCCATGCTAATGTTTGAGAATTTAGTTGAATTTTCATAATTTATTTTTTTACACTTTAGTCCAACTATCCTCAAATATCAAAGCATAAAAAATTTATTTGATCAATATTACAAAGTTGGCTATAAATAAAAAGGTTTTGTTACCAAGTTTATATATTGCGTTTTTGAAAAAAAATGTGCATTGCTATATGGAGAGATCATTAGCTCGGTCTAACGAACTTCAGTAAGACTAACTTGGCGCTGGAATGTCATCGCACATCTTGAAACCAACCTGTAGCTCTAAGTGGGGAATTAATTGACCAATTTAGTATATTGACAAAAGTAATTAATTGTGATTAGTTGGGTTTGCTAAATGCTACAGTATAACTTTACACAAACATACCAAATCTATTTCTCGTAGTAGCTCAAGAACTGAATAATAGAGAAAGATTCTGCGTGAAGCGGCGATCGAAGCATATAGCTTTGGAGATCGCATAAACGAAACAGGGATCTTTCGGGTTAATGGGGAAAAATGTTCAAAAAAAATGTTACAAACCAGGGAAAAGGCGCGTTAGGCACGGGAATTTATTTATGGGTTGAAATGCTGAATTTATCGACCGTGCCTTTTCTTGAATGCCGTAGGCTATACACACCAAATCAGTTAAATAAAATTTTGTTATAGCGCTACGCGGTGGGTGCATCCCACCTAGGCATAAACATAAATGCTTAGGCGGGATGATCGGTTCAAATAAGCACATCGAAGTCGAAGAATACGCTCTACATTTTCTCTAGCCCACTTTGCCCCAGAGATTTTAACTCGGGCTGCAACCTGCTTAATTTTGGATTTTACATCCCCTGAACCAATGGCAATACCCATATGCTGATAGTGTCTATAACAGGGAATACGATCACGATGACTTTCCAGATACTTGCGAAAGTTCACAGATCCTTTGTTTTTTTAATTCTCAAATTCTTGAATTGCTCTATCCACCCAACCGTGCCATAAGAAGTTTTCGACTGGCCTCAAACGCCGGAGTGAACCCCCTACTTTGTAAAGATTTTCCTTGAGATGTAACCAATCTAAAACCTCACGCTTGATGAGTATTTGATTAGCACCGAAGGTTTTTATAATCTTCCAGATTCCAGGATGCCCATCTCCCAAACACTTTAGAATCGGACTCAGAGGCACAGAGTTACTCCAGTTTAATAATCCCTCTGGGTCTTTGAAGAAAACCCTTACTCTTTAGAAAGAGATACAGAGAACGTTGATAATTTTGCTACATCGATAAGCAGGGTTAAACAAATAGATTTAATTAATCATACAGTGAATCTCGTCGTCAATTTAACTCGTGACGATGTAGGTAACGTAATTGTGAATTTTCTATTTTTTCCCTCTTGAAATAGTCCGAATTTTCCCCGCAATCTCAAATTAATTATAGAGCAAGGAAAATTTACCCATTGATTATCCTCAGAAACGCTCAAATTATTAAGTGTAAATTAGAGGTAAAACCGGGGGAAAAGTTGGCGGTAAAAGTGGCATTAGGGGAAGCCGAAATCACAGAAAATTTTGTGTTGAAAACAAATCTAACTCTCTAGTTATTTAAAATCAGAATCGATAGGAGGTTCAGGCACAATACTTAAATCAAGCAATATTTTAATACCAAACTTAACCCCTACCTATCAACATTCAATTCCTAGCCGATGAAACAGACCCCAGTGCTATTTGTCAAGAACTTTGCACCCTAATTTACTCCCTCGCACTCCCCGATACAGACATCCCCACTGTCAGCAACTTTGCCCAACTCAAACAACAGATTCTCACCGTAAAACATAGCTGCAAAAACGCCACATTGCCCTAATTTTCCATAACTGTAAACCTCATCCCCCACTCCTCAACTGCTGTCGCAAAATCGCCGATGCTAACCTGGGTTTACACATCCTCTGGATAACCGATGAACCCCTGGAAGCACCTTTACGCAGTTTTCCCCCTAGTCAGGATAATTTGTTAGGGGCGATGCAAAGTTGGTTAGAGGAAATGATAGAATAAAATTGACTAATCTTAGCACAAATAAAACCCATGAAATTAAAAGTAACGGAACAAGTAGTTTTAATCCCCAAGGAATTATTAGGAGATAGCCAATAAGTTGAACTAACTCAACAGGAAGGACAACTGATTATTACTATCAAACCGCCAGCCCTATCCTATCAAAAAACCACAGAATATGTCCTCAAGAAAAACCACGATTTTTATCAACGTCTAGCCTGATGTTCTACTTAACGATAGAACAAATTTTAGATATTCATCATCAAATTATTGCTCAGACGGGTGGGGGTTTAGGAATTACAAATCCGGGTTTAACCGCAAATGACTTTTGGGGGTCAAGAAATGCAACTCTTCCAGAAAAAGCCGCAGCATTAGGATTTTTTTTGATTAAAAATCATCTTTTTCTGGATGGGAATAAAAGAACAGGTCATGCAGCAATGTAAGTTTTTTTAATCCTGAATGGTTGTGAAATTAATGCCAATGTAGAAGAACAAGAAAAAGTAATTCTTCAAGTCGCATCAGGAGAAATGACAAGAGAGGAATTTACCCATTGGTTACAATCGGTAATTATAGTTGTTTCAATTAAGACTAATACAATTAGTTAGGGGCGATCGCCGAAGCGGGCGATCGCCGAAGCGGGTGTTCCCCTACTTGTAGGGGCGATTCGCGAATCGCCCCTACAGCATTGTATCAAGCACAATTGAAATAACTATAAAAAGCTCCCCTTGGATCCGCCATCGGTTGGGGCGATCGCACCAGCCTGGGAAAGCCAGAATTGTCTAATAACAAAAAAAATGGTTATTGGTTATTCAAACAACTAACAACCAATAACCAACAACCAAGAACAAAAATTAAGAAAATTTCTAGGCATTATGATTAGACTTGCGTTTGGCAGCGGCAAACAGACCACCGACCGCCATCAAACCCAGCATCGTAGAGGGTTCGGGAACTGATTCCACCGGAATTCCTGCATGGTTCCAAGAGTAAATCCCACTGTAGGACTTGCCATCATCTTTGGCTACGAAGCCAGATTTAACCGCATCAAAGCTATAAGCATAGTGAACTTCGCCATTGATAGTCACTTTGGCAATTTCACTCATTTGCAGCGGCCCCATGCTATCAAGTGTCGTCTCTAACAGACTGATATTAGCCAAAAGTGCTTGTGAGGCGGCTTGCCCAACTAACGCTTTGAAGAATGGACTGTTAGCCTGAGTCTTAGCTTGGGCGATAATCGGATCTAATTTTGTATTCAGGTCATACCAACCCGCCATCTTGATATCCACGGCGCCGGTTTCATCCAGGTTAAACTCAGCAATGTTGGGGTCGCCAGAACCCATTGTGGTAAAAGCCCCGATCGCCATATCCTGAACGGTTTTGTCCAACTGTGGCCAAACATTATTCAGCGGTTCATATTTGGTAAATAAATCGCCCAGCCATTTGGTTCCATACTCAGCCCAATCAGCAGCGGTCACGCTTTCAACGCTTACGGTATGCGCTCCTGCGGTGGCGGTAAACCCTACGTTCGCTGCAACATCTTCGCTACCAAACCAAAGTTCTACGTTGGTTTCTAGTTTGCCATCCGTCAGGTAGCTGCTGTTCGCACCCACCCACAGATTGCCATCTTGGTGAGTGTAGCTTTTAATATTTTCTGACCCATGAAATGTAATATCAAGGGCTTGTGCGGGTGTACCGACTACGGCACTCAGACCGGCAGCAAGAGAAGTACCGATGAAAACTTTTTTTGTTAATCCTGCCATGACTTTGATCTCCTGTTGTTTCGAGAGAATTGGGGATATGGGATGGGAAAAAGGGGATGGAATAAAATCAGCTTTGCTGCTTGGTTAAAAGCCTATCTTAAAATCCTATATTTTGACTATACTCTGTGTTCTGGTAATTTGCCTGTGACAGCTATCACGCCGAAACCTTAATTATTTGTCCCTTGGAAATTTTTATCATTTATTAAACACTTAATCTATGCTTGAAATTCCTTGGCAGGGAAATGTTTTCTCCTTTACAGCAATTGTCAGAGTTAAGTAGGTGAACATAATTAATTGCACGTTTCGTTCCCCGCCGATAGGCTTTGGATTCCCGCCTTCGCGGGAATGACAGTTTTTTTCTAATGATGAAACCAGAAACCCAGTTTCTCCTGCGGGAAAGATCGCGCCTTTACAAGCCCTATTTCTATTGTACAAAAAAAATCTGCAAGCATTGATGAAGTTCTTGCAGATTTATTTAAAGTTTTTGTAAAGTTTTTGTAAAGATTGTTGTTCTGAGTCATTTGTCCTGAGTCATTTTACCAACAAATAACAAATAACAAATAACAAATAACAAATAACAATCAACAAATAACAAAAATAATTAATGCAAAAATTGAGAAATTCTCTGAACGGCTGTTTCGAGAATTTCTGGATCGTGGACGAGGGCAAAGCGCACATATCCTTCTCCTTCTTTGCCAAAACCCGTACCCGGAGATACGGCAACGCCAGTGGTTTCGACGAGTTGACGACAAAATCCCAGGGCGTTGTTGCTCCAAGGTTCGGGCAGTTTTGCCCAGACGTACATGGTGGCAAGGGGTTCAGGGACTTGCCAACCGATCCGATTTAAGGCGCCGACAAAGGTATCGCGCCGTTTGCGGTAAATTTCTACGGTTTCGGCGATGCAGTCTTGGGGGCCGGTCATGGCGGCGATCGCCCCATTGAGAATGCCTTTATATTGGTTAAAATCAATCACCGCTTTGACTTGTCGCAGGGCAAGAATCAACTCACGATTTCCCACCGCAAACCCAATCCGAAAACCGCCCATATTATATGGTTTTGACAGGGTAAAAAACTCAATGGAAACGGTTTTATCCGGGTCAGCTTGTAAAATTGATGGGGCGACGCCTCCGGCAAAGACAATATCCGCATAAGGGAAATCGTGAACCAGGACTAAATCATGGTTTTGACAAAATGCCACGGCTTCTTGGAAAAAGGATAAGGGCGCGATCGCACTGGTGGGGTTATGGGGATAACTCAACACCATCATTCGCGCTTGTTCCAGGACTGCTTGGGGAATTTCTGAAAATATGGGCAAAAACCCGTTTTCTGCCCGTAAAGACATGGGATAAATTTGACCGGATGCCAAATAAACTCCGCCCGCGTGGGAAGGATAACCCGGATCCATCAATAAGGCAAACTCCCCTGGGTTTAAAATCGCCAAAGGCAAATGGGCAGTCCCCTCTTGAGAACCAATCAGTTGGAGTACCTCGGTTTCTGGATCGACCGCCACTCCATATTTATTGGTGTACCATTGAGCGGCGACTTCCCGAAAATCTTTGGTGCCGTGAAACAACAAATAACGGTGGGTTTCTGGGTCGGGCAGGGATTGGGTGATCGCCTCGATCGCATTTGGGGGTGCAGGCAGATCGGCTGATCCCAAAGATAAATCAATCACATCAAGTCCAGCGGCTTTAGCCTTTGCCTTGGCATTGTCCATATCCGCAAAGACATTAGATCGCAGGGGGTCTAAACGAGTGGCAAATTTCATAAATTTTTCTCTCCCAATCTTTCTCTGAAACCCCTAAGAATCCGTCGCACCGCTTTGAAGCTGAGAATCGAGCAATTGAATGATTTTATCCTTGGTAATTGCCCCTTCATGCTCCAGAATTAGCTCACCACTCCGAAACATCCGTAAAGCGGGAACCCCTTCCACCTTATATGCTTTCACGGTTTCTTGATTAGGATCCACTTCCATTTTCACCACTTTGAGGCGATCGCTATACATCTGGGCGATCTTGTCCATCGAAGGTGACACCAAACGACAAGGGCCACACCAAGGTGCCCAAAAATAAGCTAAAACAGGTTGCTCAGACTCCAATACTTCTGTTTTAAATTCCTTATCTGTAATGACTTGAACGCTACCGCTCATTAGACCTTCTCTATAAATTCTTGCTTGACTGTTAATAATCTTTCTCGATTGGTTACGAGAACAAGTTCAATTTGTTTTTTGGCGCGATCGTCAGCAGACAGATGGGATCTGCACTTTACTGACTCCACCTTTCTTTAATTTATCATGTTAGGGTTTTCTCCTTAAACCCACGAGCATTTTTTCCGGGAAATGGCCAAAAAAATGATCCCCTGACCCCCAGGCCAGAGGATAATTCATTACAAGCGGTCAGCGATCGGCTATCGGTCATCAACTATCAGCTATCAGCGGTTGAGAGGCGATCGGGCGAAGTCTCTACATCACCAAATGCATCACTAAATGCCGTCAAGTTCAGCCCGTAATTTTTCCAACTCGTCGTCAACGGCTGTTTTTTTGCCAGTGGTTTGACCCGAAGAAGGTAACTGACCTTGAGCCGCAGAACCTCCAGTTAACAATTGTTGCTTCATCGCCGCCAGTTCATCCTCCACGCCGCTACCAGCTTCCAGCAGAGCAAATTGTTGCTCCAGACCGGAACTGCCCAGTTCTGCTGCCGCTTGAGAACGCGCTTCCATTTGTAAGACTTTCTCTTCCATGCGGTCAAAGGCACTCATCGCACTGCTGGTATTCAGCGAACCAATGGTATTTTGCAATTGTTCATTTGCTTTGGCTGCTTGGGCGCGGGCTTTGAGCATATTTTTCTTGGTCTTGGCTTCGGAAATTTTACTTTCCAAACCGATCAAGTTGCGCTTGAGAGTCTCCACCTGGGAGCTTTGCTGGTCTAACTGAGCTTTAATCGTTTCAGCGGTTTCCGTGTTAGTTTTTTTCCGCTGGAGAGCTTGACGAGCCAGTTCTTCATCCCCTTTTTGTAAAGCCAGCATCGCTCTTTGTTGCCAGGTATTAGCCTCGGTTTGCGCTTGTTCGTACTGTTTCTGGCTTCTTTTTTGGGTCGCAATGGCCGTGGCCACTGCTTGACGCAGTTGTACCAGGTCTTCCTGCATATCAACAATCGCTTGCTCCAGAATCTTTTCCGGATCTTCCGCTTTGTTGACTAAATCGTTGATATTCGCTTTAACTACACGCCCTATACGATCGAACAATCCCATGATTCTTTTTTCCTTTCCGCGTTAACAAATATACTTAGTTTACTCGCGTCAGCGATCGGGTTGAATGAAACCAGACTCGCCCACTGCCATAGAGAGCTAGAACCATCGGACTGACGCAAATACTCTTTTTCTATTCTAAGTCCGATGCCAATTGCTTGACAGCAATTTTTATCGCCGCAGGGATATCTATGCGATATCTATCTAGTTTAAGAACTACAGGCGGCAATTGAGCAATTACAGAAAAAATTTTGTCTCAGTGGGGAGTAGCCGCCAGGGATCGGCTGAATCAAACAAGGATCCCGACCAAGAAGCAGTCCAATCATCCCAAAGATCCCAAATTACGCCGATCTTTTTTTCTATCCTCGATCGCTGGAGGGAAAAAATCTGCCCTCCGCAGCAATTCAGCCAAACATGAAGGGGGCGATCGCGTAGTCATGGCCTAAACAATTGTTGAATTAATCAAGATTAATTTAACAATTCAGGTCGATCCCCCCCTAGGGGATATGATAAACTATTTCACAAGAGTGTAACCCCGGTATAGCGTCTAAGTAATTGAACTTATCCGGGATTTAGCACTCGATCCAGCCACGCAAATGGAGGAAGATTAAGTGGTTGCAACTCCCGAAAAACTCCAAGAAATCCCCCAAGCAATTTCCGGTAAAAATAAAATCGCTGTTTTGCTGATGGGATATGGCGAAGTAGAAAGCTACGAAGATTTCGCCAACTATAATGAACAAGCGCTCAATTTACTGACCGCAAAATTTGCCCCAGTTCCTACCTGGATGTATCCCCCGTTTGCCAAATTATTGGCGATGTTTGATTTTCACGAATGGAATCACCAGCATGGACACTTTATTTCTCCCCATAATGGGATTTTTGAACAACAAAGAGCCGGGATTGAAGCCGAACTGCAAAAACGTTGGGGAAGCGATGTTCAAGTCTTCAAAGCTTTTAACTTTTGTGCGCCTTTCTTGCCCGCACAAGTCATCGCTGAAATCAAAGATCAAGGATTTGATCAGTTATTAATTTATCCTTTGTTAGTGGTGGATTCTATTTTCACCAGTGGCATTGCTATTGAGCAAGTAAATAAAGCATTGGATCGGTTAAATCAAGATCCAGAACCCTGGCTCAAGGGAATGCGTTATATTCCGTCTTTTTACAATCAACCAGCCTATATTGATTTGATGGCCGAGATGGTTGAAACGGAAATTGCCTCGGAACTTGGTGATAAATATTTGCCTTCAGAAATTGGCATTGTGCTGATGAATCATGGTTGTCCCCATGAAGCCAAAGGATTTGTTTCCGGGATTGATGAATCTCAGGCTCTTTATGAATTAGTCCGCAACAAACTGATTAACCGTTATCCCTTAATTTCTGTGGGTTGGTTAAATCATCAAACTCCTTTGATTAAATGGACGCAACCGAATGCGGAATTGGCAGCGCTGAATTTAATTCAGTTAGGGGCTAAGGCGATTGTGTTTATGCCGATTGGATTTGCTACGGAAAATCACGAGACACTTTTAGATGTTCATCATATTATTCATGCGATCGAACGGCGTTTTAGTCAGGTGTCATTTATTCAGATGTCTTGTGTGAATGAACATCCCAGTTTCTTGAAAATGGCGGCAGAATGGGCGAATCCTCAAATAGAAGCGCTGTTATCCGAGTCGGCTTTATCCGAGTCAGCGATTGGACCCATCCATCACCATAGTTCATCTCACAGCCATCATCATTCACATCACCATCACAGTCATTAAAAGGTCTTAATTATTCAGAATTCAGCAGTCTGAAGTATTGCTGCTGAATTCTGAATTATCAGAACTAACGGCGATCGCCTTTAAGCTTAAGGTTCGCGATTTTTTCTCACTTTCAGGTCTTGTAAAGAGTTACCAATACCCTGAATAATTCCCTGAGCAATTAACCCAATTCCTCGACCTAATTGCATCAGCAAATAGCGACCTCCACTGCCGAGAAAGACCATCATGGATTCGACCCGGGGGGCGATCGCATCTCTGGTCTCCAGCAACAAAGTCACGGTTTGTTGTAATCCATTTAATTGGGCTAACTCCTCCCGTCGTGGGGCATAACTGGAAATTTTGCGGATGCCCCGCTCATCTAACACTAATAAAACATATTGACTTTCAAAGATAGACTTGGGTTCTTGCCAATATTTTTGCCAGCGATATCGCCAAGATAAATTATTTCTAAAACGTTCAATTTCTCGCGTAGTCATCCACCGCGAATCATAAAAATCTTGTTTAATTTTTTCCACATCAGCCAACCGATTTAACAGGGGATAAATCACTGCATTCGCCACTTGAATCATTAAATTTTCTAGCAAAAATTCGGCGTGTTGCAATGATTCTGAACTGTCGGCTAAATATTCCACATTTTCTATAGTAAAAGATGTTTGAAATAATAAATAAGAAAATAACTCACTCCCTT
This sequence comes from Planktothricoides sp. SR001, assembly GCF_001276715.1. Lineage (GTDB taxonomy): Bacteria > Cyanobacteriota > Cyanobacteriia > Cyanobacteriales > Laspinemataceae > Planktothricoides > Planktothricoides raciborskii. Next base: position 50,607 of record NZ_LIUQ01000046.1, read on the forward strand.
GGGGTATTTTATTCAAAATACTGGCTTGAACCTGAGCGGCATCTTGGCTAATCAATGGCACAATATCAACAATTTGTTGATTGCCCATAGACAAGCCCATAGACAGGGAAGAATATTTGCCAAAAAATTCAATAATGGTGGCTTGCCATAAATCACTCAGGAGTATTTCCTGTTTTTCCTGCAATCCATCAGGCTGAATCTGAGAATATTTTAAAGTGCCGATAATTTCCTCAAATTGGCGCAAAATTAGGTAGAAAAGTTGCTGTTTTTTTTCAAGCTTCAGAATATCAATTTCTAGGGGTATATCGGTTAAATTTTCCAACCGAGATTGGAGTTTAGTTAAGATGCGATCGAATAACTGAGATTTCAAGGTGGAGAAATCTAAAGGATAAATTTGGGGCGATCGCTGTAAATCTCCGGATACCGAAAACCTTAAATCTATGCTATTCTGGGTGGAAACTGGTGAAATTTTCACCTCAGAAAAACTGACAGTATTTTCCAGAGTTAATTGCGTTTCAGATCCACTAATAGCAGGCAAAATCTGATTTACCAGCCAACGAGCGACCCTGAGTTCTCGTCGTCGTCCCAAGAGAAAAAAACGATCGAACTGTGATAAGTGGATATTTTTTAGTTGAGCATCTAATTCAACAATGTGGGCATTCATTTGCCGATTCGCCGATAGCCGCAGATTTTGCATCCATAAACGGCGAGGCTTCACAGAAATTGGCGACCCTGTGACCGTGGCCGATAACCGCCGCTGTTTTCCAGAAATTGGGATGTCACCGCCAACCCAATCGCTGATCCCCGCCGTGATTTGCCGAATGGCATTGACCAGAACTGTCGGCTCGGTGCCTTTAGGAAAATATCCTTTAACCCCTAATTCACGAGCCGCATGAATTTCTCTGTCACTGAGCCAGGAATCAATCAATAACAGAGGCAGTTGGGCATATTCACTTTTTAAGGTTTTAATTAGAGCGATCGCGCCTTGGTCTGGTTCCGCCGGAGTGACTCCCTCCACAGCCAAAAGCACCAAGTCTATAGATGGCGCTGCCGAGGGTGCGCTTTTAATTTCCTGACTTTTAATTTCCTGACTTTTAATTTCCTTTAACTCATGCAAAGCTGCGGCAACCGTTGAAACATCTACCAGGACAGAAATCTCGGCAAACTGAGCCAAAAAAGTTCTTAATCCCAGTCGAAAGATGGGGTCATGGTCAATTAGTATTAGCCTGATGGCTTTGCCCTGAAGATCATTGCTCATTGACTATTGTTTAGGGTTCAGGGTTTGTGGGCAAGATGTTGAATGTTGATTGTTTGAAAACAAGACACTCAACATTCAATATACCTTTATTCAATGCCATCAATTGCTGGAGCATCATTATAGGTTGGCTCAGACGCTGCTGGCTCTTGGTAAACCGGCTCCGGTTCTTGGTAAACCGGGGCGGGTTCTTGGTAATAAACCGGCTCCGGTTCTTGGTAAACTGGCGCGGGTTCTTGATAACGGGGCGGGGGTGGTTCTTGGTAAACCGGAGCCGGTTGTTGATAGGTGGCTCGTCGCGAGGCTTCTTGTTCCGCTCGAATGGCTTCTAACTGTCCTGACCACTGGGCGATCGCCTCTTGAGCTTGAGGATACAACGCCCGACCATAGCTAATTTGATAGGCAGTATCGATCGCCAAACCCAAACTGCCTTGGGCAGCCAAAGTCTTGGCTTGATCCAGAATCGGTTGATCCTGAGCAATTTCTATCGTGCTTTGCCATTTACTAATTTCTGCTTGCGCTTCTTTATATAATGCTCGATCTGAGGTAATTTTTTTGGCAGTAGTGATAGCTTCTGGCAACTTGTTCGCTTTTGCCAGGGCTAAAGCTTGATCTAAGATCGGTTGATCTTCAATCCGTTGAATTTTTTTCGTCCAATTCGCAATCAAAGTTTGGGCTGAAACCCGCATCTGTCGGCCTTTTTCTACCTGACTCGCCACGGCGATCGCGGCTTGGTAAGCTTCAATCGAGCCGGGGAGGGCGATTTGTTGCGCTTGGGCGACATAAAAGCGATCCTCAAATAGCTGAATTTCTTTGCTCCATTGACCAATTAAGCTTTGACCCTCGATTCGTCTAGGGCGGTCAACAGTAACCATTTGCGCTTGGTCGATCGCCAGTTTTAATATCCAGGGATGATTAAAACTGGCAGTTAAAGTCGCTAATTGTAATTGCAATAAATCTTCAATTTGTTGATTGGCCTTGGTTTGGAAACCTTGAACTTCCTTATGTAAAGGGCTATTCGGTTCAATATTTCCCATCGCGGCGATCGCCTCAGAAAAAGCAAACACTTGCGCCAATCGGTCACTGGCAGAATTCTGTGACTTCATCAGCTTCTGTGCGGCGATCAGGGTAATCAAATCGCGACTTTCGCGATACAAGGCCAAATTATCGCGAGGCACCCAGTTCGCGGCTTTCACTGCACCTTCAATATCATTTTGCTGCCAAAGCTTTTGGGCAATTTGCAGCAAATCTCGACTCCAGGTGACAATATCTTTTTTCGCCGCTTCAGCGGCTGATGTTTGTGGTTGAATTTGTCGAGCCAGGTCAATGCCAAAAGCCAAGTCTGCTACGCTTTTAAATCCAGCGGTGTACCGAGCTTCTTTTAATTTATCCCAAGCCTGTTTTTCTTGAGAAATTTGCTCCTTGAGTTGATTGTAACGAGTGCTGCGCCAGTAAACATTGTCAAGTTCTAATAAATTTCGGGCATAGTTTTCCGCTTGTCTCCAGTCTTGTTTTTTGATGGCATCTTGGGCTTTGTCATATATGGTTTTGCCATCCGCCCAATTGCCTTGCCAGGTAGCGACTTCATTTTGAATCGCTGTATATGCTGGGGAACTGGCGGGAATTTTTTGAATCAATGCTTCCGCTTGATCGAGATCCCCCGCTAAATATTGTTCGCGAGCGAGATCCATAATTTTCATCGACCATTCTCCGACCAATTTGTTGGCCTGAGCTTTTAAGGGGTGGTCATCAGGCCAATCTTGTACCAGGGCGATCGCCGCTACCAAGTCGTCTAAGTTTTTGGACTCAGCACTTCTCTGGGCACAGTAAAGCCGCTGGCGATCGGAAGTCAATTGATCTGTTTGCTCACAATTAATCGGCGGGGGCATAGTCAGCAACCAACGCAGTGCCATCACCCCAGTGGTGCTGCAAGCCACAAGCACCGCCAGCCAGAGACTCGGCCAAGTAAAAATATATTTTGATCCATAACCCAACACTTTGCCGCAACCACGGAGCAGAAGCGCTCCCTTTTCTTTAAGCTGGATCTTTTTCGATGAATCTTTGGGCTGAGACAGAATCTCTTCAACCGAGTTAGGAAGATGTCCATGTTGTGAGTCCACAGATAACACACTGGAGCCATCAGATCCCTGTTTTAAGCTGATCTGGCGTTTATGAAGTAGTAAATACTGGGTAACGGCTGTGCCGCTCCGCCTGGTTTTTGGTCTGCGTAATCGTTGTACTGCCTGTGTATTCGATTGGTCAAATTGTTTTTTCACCATAGCTTATATAGATTCCTACCAGATCAACACCAGTTTTAGCCCTAAATATTTATGAGAGCAAGTATTAAATAATAAGTCTAGACAAGTCTAGCCATTCGTTCCTAGTCAGCGGAATTAGAGGTGCGGCGATAGTGCGTCCGCACCGCCGAAGCGATCGCTCCCTTTTCCAGCATATTTTTTCGGGGGTGCAATCAAGATCCGTTTGGCGATGTTGCATCCGCAACGCCGAAGCTATCGCTCACGGCGATCCAGTTGTCGGTGAATGTTTGGTCTTGACCTAAATTTTCCGCCTGTTAGACCGATCTAGTCAGTCACGGCAATCTGTTCAGAGGTTTCAGCCGACGATAATCGATAACCGTAAAAATCAATTCGGTAATCAGTAATTTGAACGCCAGTTTGCGCTTCTATTTGCTTGATCAGTTCTTCTGGTAATGTTACATAAATATCCAAAAGTTGACCTGTGTTGAGACAATTGATATGACTGTGGGAGTCACTGATGTTCCCATACAGCCGCCCATCGGATCGCTCGATACATTCGATAATCCCTTGACCGGATAAGGCTTCGAGGTTTTGATACACCGAAGTATGACCAATGGCTTTGCCTTCTCGATTGAGGCGATCGTAAATTTCCCGCGCCGAAAGATGTTCTGGAACCTGCCACAGCAGTTCCAAAATAAATCGCCTCTGACGGCTCATCCGCATCCCTAAATCTCGACATTGGTTTAAAGCATCTTCTAAAGAGGAAATTTTTTTCACAGCCACTCCTTTAGTTAGGACCTCACGAAAGTTTAATTTTTTTTATCAGTGATTTTATCGGTGCCACTTTTTGGGACAGCTTTGCGGTTTTGCATGGTTGATTCTATCGAAACAGAATCTTCTGCCGTTGGTGGCAAGTATCCAAAAAATCAACCAAAAAATCAACCCCTGTGCTGCCTAGTTATTTTAACGGATCGATAACTGAATCCAGGGACGAGCTTTGATAGAAGGCACAGGAGGTTAAA
>NZ_LIUQ01000091.1 GCF_001276715.1 Planktothricoides sp. SR001
ATCAAAACCCCTACAAGATTAGTTTTGGGAGAGGGGAGAGGGGTGAGGGCTTATTTCCCAATTGATTTAGGATTGCTATAAAAGTGAATTTATCGTGCGTTCAACCTTTATTTATCGCATAAAACGCCAAAAATGGTGATTCTATAATAAAAATATTCAAAATACATCTCGGTGATTACTCTCAAAATTAATATCCCGTTAGGCAGAAATTTAGTTTGGCATATTTGGGCAAAAAGCAGGATTTTAAATTGGGTTTCATCAATGTAAATAAATCTCATGCCAATGAGTTACAACTATTTTATTTAGATTCTATTTAGATTGAAATATTGTTGCTTTAACCAGTAAATTACTAGGGAATCAAGGATTTCACCAAGTCACCGTCAAATTACTGGGATTAATCTATTAACCGGATATCCTGGAGGACTGTTCGTTAATTTTGGTCAATCAAGGCCATAACCACTTTTAGGTAATTCATCAGTACCAATTCAACACTTCTGCAAATATCAATTAACAAATCACCATAATTTTAGGAAAATTTAACAAAATCTGGCTAATTCTTTCAATATTCAGTATATGCATTCACTATAATGGTTGATGTGGCGGGTTAATCAGCGATCGCGCCACATCAACCATTCGTTTTTTTTACCCACCAGGAGCCCTATGATGCAAAAACAGCAATTTGCAGCCGGAAAATACTTTTCTGTTTTAATTTGGCTATTGCAAGACCGGCAAAACTTTCTCCAAGAAATTTCCCAAAACGTACAACTTTACCAAAAAATTAACGCCTTGCTCATTTGTAGCTCCATATTTTTTGCCATTTATGGCGGAATTATTGGCGCTTCTAGCAGTTGGCAACAAGCTTTAGCCTCAATGGTGAAACTGCCAGCTTTGTACTTAATGACATTAATGATTTGTTTACCCACATTATACTTTTTTAATGTCTTTTTTGGCTCCAGAAAACCGTTTGGGCAATATGTCGCTCTGTTATTATCAGCAATGGCGGTGATTAGCGTCTTATTATTTAGCTTTGCGCCCATCACCTTGTTATTTATGACGACGACTACCAATAACTATCAATTTTTTAAATTGTTGAATGTAATCATATTTAGTCTAACCGGATTTTTGGGGATTAAATTTTTCTATGAAGCAATGCAAGCCTTCTCAGAAAACGAATTGGTAGGGCAAGAAACCCGCGAGAAAATTTTGCAATTGTGGTTGATTCTGTATGGATTAGTGGGCTGTCAACTCGGTTGGACACTCCGACCTTTTTTTGGCAATCCAGGAATGCATTTTGAGTTATTTAGAGAAATGGGGGGCAATTTTTATCTAGATATTTTGCGGGCTCTGGGTGAAATTTTCGGTTTTCAATAAAGTAGGAGCAGTCCTGAAGAATGTTTCTTGGCTTTGTTGGGCGAACCCCCCGCATTCGCGGGGGCAAGCTTCGGGATCCGCTGCGCGGTATCGCCCCGAATAGCCAGCACCAAATGAATAGCTCTGATAAAAAAACGGGTTCCACCGAAAGCGGGCAGACCCATTTTGAGGACATGAATTTTCTTTCACTCTTGATTGGCTGGAAAAGATTTTAGATTTTAGATGAAATTAACCCTCTAAAATCTAAAATCAATCCCTGCAAAATATCAATTATAGAGGTCGATACACTCGATAGTTAATACTGGGGAAAATATTGTCGATCGCCTCGACTTTTTCCAGCCAACCGGAATCTATTTTTCCGCTATTTACATCATCATAGATTTTATTTAACCGCATCAAATGCGATCGGGTGCGCCGCACCGCATAGGGAACCATCGTCCCAGTCCGCATAATAAATGCCCAGTCCGAAGACTGCGCCAGCAACAACTCCCGTGCCGCTTGGTTCAGAGCTTTTTCTTCCAACTCGTCAGCCGCCTCGCGAAGGCTCAACGAAATCATCCGTTCCGCACCCTTGTGCAAATGGGAATAAATCCAAGCATTCGTATCATTAAGCCAATACTCGTGATATCCCTTGTAACCCCAACTGGACTGGGACGGACGGCAAACCTGGTGAGTTTTGTGAGTCCGCAGATAATCCGCCAAATGAGTCATCTCATAAGTCCCTTGGTCATACCAAGACTTGCGGAATAAATAATCAATAAACCAGGGGCCTTCATACCACCAGTGGCCAAATAACTCAGCATCGTAAGGAGACACCACAATTGGCGGACGCTGCATCAGATTATAAAGATGATCCACCTGTCTTTCCCGGTTGAACATAAAGTTCCCGGCGTGTTCGGCAGCTTTTTCTCTAGCCCAGTAGGGATCGTAGAGTTGTTTATCCCCTAAACCCAAACCGCGCCCGGTAATCTTGTGATATTTAATCCCAATATTCTTGCGCTGTCCATTGGGCATAATGTAGGGCTTAATATACTCATATTCCGCTTCCCAGCCCAAGTCTTTGTAAAACTCTCGATATTCCGCCGCACCAGGATAGCCCACCTCAGAAGACCAAACCTGTTGTGAAGACTCATGGTCTCGACCGAAAGCCGCCACCCCTGTTTCCGTGAAAATTGGCGAATAAGTGCCAAACCGAGGCCGAGGCCGACCGTACAAAATCCCGTGGCCATCAGTCAGGAAATAGCGTAAACCCACATCTGCCAGCATCCGCTCCAAGCCTTCATAATAAGCACATTCTGGTAGCCATATGCCTTTGGGGGGACGACCAAAGTTTTCCTCATAATGCTGGCACGCTACTTGTAATTGAGCCCAGACAGCTTGGGGATACATTTTCATCAATGGCAAATAGCCATGAGTCGCCCCGCAGGTGATAATTTCTAAGTTATTGCTGTCTTGGAATTGTTTAAATGCCGTTACTAAATCTCCGCTATAACGCTCCCATATCTCGCGAGTTGCGTTAAACTCGCTGGCATAATGTTCGGCGAGGTAACGGATGTGGCCATTATGTTGATTGTGTTCAATTTCTAGCTCGATCAGTTCTTCGAGCTTAGATAAATGTTCGTCATAGCGTTCTTGTAGTAAGGGATCCCGGAGCATGGAGACTAACGGCGGAGTCATGCTCATCGTGATTTTAAAATCAATCCCATCGTTCCTGAGTCCTTCAAATACTCGCAGTAAAGGGATATATGTCTCGGTAATGGCTTCATAGAGCCATTCTTCTTCTAGAACATAGTCACTTTCTGGGTGTCGGACAAAAGGTAAATGGGCATGGAGAACCAAGGCAACGTAGCCAATAGCCATAGTGATTTTTCCGTAGAAGATAAAACCAATCTTATCGGTTTGTGAAAATTTTACAGTATTTTAAGATTCTAAACTTAAAAATAATGCTGCATTCATCGTCAGGACTTAGGCGAGAGTCTTAATATCTGGTCGAGACAATTCCTGGCCTGGAGATATCGGCGTTTTTCCCTTGAGTCAATCCGGGTTGGCACCCTAACCTCATCTTTGCCGATGAATAGTTAGGTATTTGTCCAGGGCAATGGCACCTGTTGATCCCCAAATCGTCTCATAATGAATTCAGAAACGCTTACAAAATAACGCCTACATAACACCCACGAAATCAAAGGAGCAAAAATATATGCATCCAAATATGCATCCAAAAAACTTGTTTGTTGTTATTTGTCTGTTTACTGGGATATGGATCGGGGGGACTCCCAGTCAAGCGGAAACCGATCGCCCGATTGAGGCTCAAATACTGGCTCAAAATGTGCCGTCTCAAAGGACGCAACCACGGAATCAAGGCCGAGACTGGTCTCAATTGGTGATCCGCGCCCAAGACCTGCCTTCAGGATTTCAAGGAATGCCCGCTGATGAATTGAACCAGCTTAGACGGGAACTAACTCAAGAAGGCTTGTCCATAGCCAGTGTCTTTGCTTTTATAGAACCGAATAATTTTGAGATGCTGCTGGGAATGACCACCCCCCTACAAAGTCCCCAGGAACAGAATGACTTTGAGGCAATTTTGGCCTCACCCGGATCTCTGCAACGGATGATCACAGAAGGGATGGGGGCTACACAAATTCTCCAACAAACTCCGTTAAGACTGGAGAATATTGGGGAAGCGGTGGCCGGGGTTAATCTGAAATTAAATATGGAAGGAGTTCCGGCCAATTTGGATATCGTGGCTTTTCGTCGCGATGCCATTGGTGCTTTTGTGTTTTTGCTGTATCTTGAGGGACAAACCCCTCAAAGACCAATTGCCAATTTAGCTCGTACCCTGGATAATCGGGCTAAGGGCATTTTAGCCGCACCGAATTAAAGCATATTTGGCATATTTATGAGTGAAATCAACATCCGTTGATTTGGTTGATGTTGAAAGGTGAAGCGATTTTTGATGTTGTCTTGCTCAGTGATTCGCGAATCCATCAGATGCTCAGATTCATTGTCCACGGATTTTCTCAGTGGTGTGAGCGATGCCGCGCAGCGGATCCCTTGCGAGAATCGCTTTTGGAAAACAATGGGAAACAACCTGATTTCTGTTATTCAATTAACTCAATTGTCTAGGGAGGATTCTTTCCCCTTCGTTCCTATAAGCATCTGGTGGTGATTTCAGTGCCTTAGAGAAATCTCTCGGTAGCCGATGCGATCTCTGGAGTCGAATCTGGCCAAAACATCAAAAATCAAGCGGATTCAACCACTGCCAAAGCTGAGGTATCAGGGCTTTGTTGGGAAAATTTCTGATTCATCTTTAACTCAGCTTCAATCCTGGGCTAAAATGTATAAGTGATTATCAGAAAATATGATTTGTCAGAGTCAATGGCTGATACATTCATCCCCGTTGCCCGATCATTCCCCCGTTTTAAACAAGCAAGCCCGATCCCTTTACTGAACATAAACAGTAAACTCTAGTCATTAGGCTGATTCAGTTCTATGCCAAGTCAAATCCCAAACCCGTCAGATTCTAGTATCAATCAAATCGTTACTCGCATTTTTACCACCCATAGAATTACTCGTGCGGATCAACAAATTTTTATGGCGACTCTGTTATCTAAGGATTCTTTATCCCCTGAAGAGCAAAGTCAAATCGATCGAGTATTTGATGGGCTTCGCCAAGGATTATTGAGGGTCGTAGACTAGCTCTAGGTCTTTTTTAATCAGGGGGTGGCAGGTGACATGAGATTGTTTTGGTTTTTGCCGGTTGACGGTAAACGGAAAAATTTAAGCTTTGCCATTTAGCCAAGGGATAAATGCTAGAGAACGTCTGACAAATCTCGTAAGATTTTTCGGATGGATCGTTAAGCCCAATCCGGTGGTTTTAGACCGGGTATCAGTCATCTGAGTCAAAATTATCTTTTTCGCTGTTGTTAAGTAAGACTGGTTTTTTCCCAGACGAGAATTAAAACTTTGGTTAAGAACTCCTTACCATAAAACCGTTTAATATGGGTAGTCTTAACAGTAGAATTAATCCAATAATCCGTACTGCCCTATGCCTTTATCTAAAGCACCAACTGATCTCAAAGAACGCGCCAAACAAGGTGACGAGAAGGCGATCGCCGCCGTACTCAATCACTTTTTCCAACCCCAAGGGATTACCGCTAAAGCCACTTTGAAGCAGGGAAATCTACTTCTCTTGATTGAATCAGAAATGGTTCCAGATCAGGATACCCTCGTTCCCTTCATTCATCAAGGACTTGCCAATTTAGGTATTGCGAATATTAATCCGAAGGTTAAAATAGGCGGACGCCAAATCGGCGGTCGCACTGCTTGGCAACAGCAGATCGATCTAGAGCATCCACCCGGACCCATTGTTGCTGATGGTGAGAATGATGACCATGATGGTGACAATGATTTGCCCTTGGTGGATGACGATGATATGCCCATTGAAGACAATGATTTCCTCGATCAGCGTTCAATGGCAGATGATGATGATGATGACTATGCCCTAGAAGGGGATAGCAGTAAACAAAACCAGAAATCCTCGAAGAAATTCTCTAAAAAGAACCTGTTGATTTTGGCGGTGGTATTGTTGTTATTCCTAGGTGGAGGAGCCGCTGCTTACTTTTTGTGGCCTGGTTTTCAGGCGGAAAAAGAAACCACCGATTCTCAACCGACGAGCGTGCCTTCTACTCCGGCATCTCCGGAAAAGCCAGCGGACGCATCCAAGGCCAGCGAAACGAAGACTACACAACCACCGGAGGCCACCAACGCTCCTAAACCGACTCCAGGCGGCAGCCCGACTCCAGTTGCCAGTGCTACAGCCCCACAGAACACCTCTACTCAGGGGCAATCCCCACAGTCAACGGTAACAAATGGAGCGAATTCTGCCAGTGGTTCGGCAACAATTTCTGTGCAATTTTATCAAGCGGTCAATAAGGCGAATCAAGCTTGGGAAATGACTCAAGTGGCCAGCGGTAGCGAAGAGTGGGAAAAAATTGCTACCCTCTGGAATGAGGCTTTGGTGTTAATGAAAGAAGTGCCAGCAGATCATTCCAACTATAGTATCGCTCAAGACAGAATCCCTAAATATACAAAATATCGAGATTTTGCCAAACATATGGCAGAAATTACTCGCCAGTAAAATTATGAGGTTTTCCGGGGCTTAGTTTATGGTTAGTCAGGACTTACGATCTAGATGTTATTCTTGATTTTTTCGGAGCAAAGCCTCTGAGATTAGTTTTGAACTGCGTAAGTCCTGACCCAAGTTTATTGAATTAAATTTAGGCTGTATTTAGTGAGAGAAAAATTCACAAAAAAATCGGCATTTTCTGTTGGAGAAGGTTAATATGTAGTGATATATAGGCTTCGATGAAATTAGGATTCAATGACACCATCTAATTTGCTAGAACTGGCTAAAAAAGGAAATGCCAGGGCGATCGCGCAACTGATTAACCAATCTTTGCAACCCAATGGAATTACGGCTACGGCTACGGTAAAAAATGGCTGTTTAGAGGTGATTCTAGAAGCGGAGTTACTGCCTAAACAACAAATTATGGCTAACTTTATTTATCAAGGAGCCCTGAGTTTAAAGGCTGATTCGATTACGTCTTTAGTTGTTTCTGGCAAAAAGTTTAGCAATGCCAGTCCCAGTTGGCGTCAAACTTTTGATTTAAGCAATCCAGGGGCGATCGCCTCAACTTCAGAAACTATTGCCCCAAAAAAACCGCGTCTATTTAGCGGTGTTTCTCAGAAAACTTCAAATAATTCTTACAAGTCAAAACCCGTCGCTCGCCAACCTTCCCGCTCAGATTCGCGAAAACCTCGTCTGGAAAAAATCGTTGAATCGGTGAATCAAGAACCTTTATCTCTGGAAGAAGAATGCGAGCAACGACTGCGGGAAATTGGCCGATTTCCCCGTGAAGGTTATTTGAGTCTTTCATATTATTATGCGATTCCTAAACTGGCTAAATCAACTTTAACTTTAGTCCAGTCTCCGTCAGAAATTCTAGAGGCGATCGCGGTGCGATATCGGGGAGAATTAGCCGCCTTATTGCTGACAGATAAATATTTAGCCTGTTTTTTATTTCCTGATTTTTTCCGAGAAGCTAAGAAGTCTTTTGTGTTTATGTTAGAACAAGTGGATCAAGTGTCGATCGCTCCTAATGGCCTGATTGTCCATCCGAAAAAGTATCCATTGATTAAGCTATTTTTTCAAGATAAAAATTACGGTCAACACTTAAGCAATAGTCAACTCTTTCAGGCAGTGGCTATTGAAAGACGCCGCCGGATTAATCCAGGCAATTATGAAGTGACTTTAAATTTATTTGGGTTTTTTGCCTTTTTTCTAGCCCTAGGTTTTAATGTTTTGGCGATTTATTTAGTGATTCAGCATATTTTAATTTATTTAATTGGTTCAGGAAATTAACTGGCAATTAATTGGTCTGCTTTCAGGGCTGACGATTTAGGCTTTAATCACTGACGGGGCATTTCCCGAAGAAGTTGCCCCGTCATAAAACTAAATATCCATATCCATATCCATATCCAGATCCATATCCGTATTGATATCTGGGGCAAGTTCTAATGTTTTTAAGCCAATGCCATTTTGATTAAATTCGGCGACGGTTTTTTCTGAGAGATCGTGGGTGGCGATCGCCTGTAACATGGCCAAGGGTAGGGTTAAATGATCCGCCCCCGCTTGCAAGGCTAAGGCAGCTTCTTCTGGGGATTTAATACTGGCGGCTAAAATTTCTGTATCTGTACCTTTGAGAATTGCAGCCATATCTCGGACTAGGGCAATGCCATCTCCTAATAACCGAGTTGCCCGGTTAACATAAGCGATCGCGATTTTTGCCCCCGCTTCTGAGGCGATCGCCGCTTGAATGGGATGATAAATTGCCGTGACCGAACAGGTAATTTCCCAAGATAAAGATGCCACCACTTCAAAGCCTACGGGAGTCGCCGGAATTTTCAAAATTGTTTGGTTGCCAATGATTTCATAAGCTGCTTGTCCTTCGGCGATCATCCCCTCATAATCCATCGCCGTCACCTGATAAAATACTGGCCCAGGGGTTAAGCTGGCTAATTGAATTAGGGTTGTTTCTGGGGGTTGTTGGCTTTTTGCTAATAAGGTAGGATTGGTGGTGATGCCCTTGACCCAACCCATCCTGCGGGCGATTTCCGCTTCAGAGGCGATCGCCGAATCCAGATAAATGGCCATTATTTTTTCTCCTGTATTAATTCTAAAATAGAATATCAATTATGGGGTAATAACTTTATAATGAGTTTACAATAACTTGACAATGACTTTATTAAATCTCGCAGAAATTTGTCCAGTCACCCGCACCTTGGGACCCGGACAACGGTTTGCTCTTTGGGTTCAAGGTTGTTGTTTTAACTGTGGCGATTGTATTTCTCCAGAATGGATTCCCCAGATACAGGCGCACTTGGTAGAACCCACGATTTTAGCCCAGACTATTTTATCGGTTCCTGGCACTGAAGGGGTGACGATTTCTGGGGGAGAACCGATGTTACAGGCTGCGGGTTTAAGCGAATTATTAACCGAATTGCGCCAACAGAAAGATTTATCAATTATCTGTTTTACTGGCTTTACTTTAGAGCAGCTATTGGCGAAATATGACCGAAATATTCAGCGGTTTTTGCTCCAGTTGGATGTCTTGATTGATGGGCAATATATGGCAGAATTGAATGATAATCAAGGGTGGCGCGGTTCGGCGAATCAAGTGGTACATTTTCTCACAGACCGACATTTACCCGAAGTGGATTTATTTCGCGATCGCCCCCGAAATGTGGAAATTCATCTGCGCCATGATGCTGCCTTAATGGTGGGCATTCCTCCCCATAATTTTTCCCAACATTTTCGCCAGGCAATCGATGTGGCTTCCGGCAAAACCTAGGCATATCGCTGAGTGGCGATCAGGTTTAACCCGTGGGCTAAAATCGTGGGCTAAAAAAATCAAAGATGAAGAAGTATTTTCTGACCCGATACCGCGAAATTTCTGGCATAACTTTTCACCAATCAGGATCAATAAGTCGGAAATTGAATGACGATTTAGTAATTTTTTGATAAAAAAATTAGAAAACAGGATCCCTTTTCCTAGGGTTGATTGGCTGGAAAGATCAAACAAATGCCTCCGGCACGCTTCGCGATCCGAAATTCAAATAACAAGCCAATTAATACTTCTTCACCTTTGGGTTTGGCTGAGATTATGCTTCGTCGTAGGCTTCTAGATCCAGAAGGTAAATGTAAGGTTCTACGAGTTCAGGTCGATGGAATGCGATCGCCCTGAGTAGATGCCAGTCATTTAAGCCATCAAAAGCATTGTCATACTCATCTAGATCGAGACGTGCAGCGAGACTTTTTACCTGATCTTCTGTCACTGCTGCAAGATCGTCTGTGGAAATTGTCGAATTTACCATAGTTCGCCCCTCTCGTGAATAGCACCTGCCTACGGATGCATCTTTAATTGTATCGCAACCTGCTAAGTAACAAACCAAAGAGTCAAGATTTAAGAGTCAAGGTTTAAAAGTCAAGATTTATCTACGCTTTGTTCAACGGTGGGTTTGGGGGAGATTACTTGGTGAATAAAATTACGCATCAGGGTAATCTCTTGTGGGCAAATTTCATGGCTCATCTCAAATTCATGGTATTTTACCGATGCCCCTAACATCAGGTACATTTCTCGGGCTTGACGGGCTGCCTGCAATGGCACAACCGGATCGTTGCTGCCGTGCATGATTAACATCGGTGGCAGGCGATCGCCCACAGGTTCCGGGGCGGCGTGCAAATAACCACTCATGGAGACTAAACCCGCGACAGGAATTCTCACTCCCACATCCAGGATCATCGCCCCCCCTTGGGAAAATCCGCTTAAAATCGTCCGAGAAAGTGGCACACCCGTTTGACTTTCTAGGGATTTCAGCCAGTCTATGAGCATTTGCCGACTTTCCGCTAACCCAAAATAATTCTCACTTTCTAAGTCGTACCACATTTGACCACCGGGGACCGTGTGATGGGGGAATGGGGCATCAGGAAAAATAAATTGGTACTCCGGTAAGTTTAATGCCAGTCCGAGGGGGGCTAAATCGTGTAAATTCGCACCCCAACCGTGCAATAAGACGATTGCGCCTTGGGGGTCTTGACCGTTTGCGGGAGGAATGATGTTTGCTTGTAATGACACCAGATTTACTCCATAAAATCAAAATTGCTGCCTAAATTGTAATCCTTTGACATTGGCTTGGGCTTTCTTGGTGATTTTTTTGGCAATCCCATAGACCCCCACCGCCAACCATCCCCATATCACTTGTGTCTCAGAAACCCGGTTGGTTCCGGGTTGATTGTCTAGTCCACTAATTCAATATATTGACTATCAATTAAAAACGCCGCTTTCTCAAACCGAACCGCCCAAGAATTTATCGCTTTTTGTTCAATGACGATGCCTTCTTCCCCTATGCGAATTACATTAGGAGGCCGCAGCATTGGGATGGGTTCCGCTGTTTTAATATAGGGGGGTAGTCCTACTACTTTGACTTTTTTGCCGACAGCAATCTCTTGAGACATTGATTCTTGGCTCCCAGTTTTCTTGGTGTTTGTTTGATGCTTGATTTTTTGTAATAATGATATATTATATGATAATATATCACCAATTTTTTGGCCAATAACTAATTTTTCTTTGTCACTCTTGGGAATATTCTTTATCTGAAAGTTGTTTCTATAATAACAAGCAACCAGAAATTTTTCTACTTGATACCCTTTACACGATCTATCTAATCCATGAAAATAACTTATTTTTGTACAACAATATTGAAGATAGCGTAATTGATATAATATATCCCCATTGATGTGGAATAGATAAAAATCCCCAATAAAAGTAGAATATAGTGTTTTATAACGCTTTCTTAATATCCCCTGTACGAGGAATATTCAATAAACTGAGCCAAAAATCGTTGAATCGATAGTTTTGTTTTTTTTCTTTTATGACCATATTTATTAAGATTTTTTGACTGGCATTCGGGATAAATCATCGGCTGGCCTCACAAGAAAGATTTATTCGCCTCGATTTATACCATCCTATGATTTTACAACGCTCTGTTACAAACGTTACCTGAAAATGAGTCCGATGCGATCGCGTCAATTATTCTGGAGGAAATTGAGAATCAACGGGGCTCGGATGAGGCTTTCGCCGCTTTTGGGGATATTATTGCGTTCCTTGCCGCCTCAGCAATGACTGAATACCACTCTGGTGAAACCCAAGAACTTGATCCAGAGAATCGGCCTTACGGCTGAGGTGCTTGAATCGACCAGTCTGTCGCCTGCGATCGAGGAGTTGGGACGAGGTAGCAACAGCAATCATCGCTATGTTTTCTTTTAATGTTCATCCTTTTTCTTGGATCTGATCGGGGGTGCCTGCACTACCAGCTTTGCGGGATACCGCCTCTATCAGGTTCAAAGGTGATATTGCCAGCATTGTCCGTTTCCGGGAATAGCCGGAAAACAGGATGTCGCGTAAATGTATCAGAAACACCCACTTCTTACAAGTTCTTAACAATTGTTAACAAAAAAAACGGGCATCAGGTATTGACACATCAAAGAACGGATGATATTGTTTGGAGGCTGAAACAATGAAGGCAGCCAGAAAAAAACTAATACATTTCTAGCTCCTCCATGAAATCAGCATCAACAATGAGACAAACAAAAAGGTGTATTACCATGGCTGTCGAAAAAACTAATTCTTCTTCTAGCTTGGCTGAAGTTATTGACCGGATTCTTGACAAAGGGATCGTTATTGATGCTTGGGCTCGCGTCTCTCTGGTCGGAATTGAATTACTGGCTGTTGAAGCCCGAGTCGTGATCGCTTCTGTTGAAACCTACCTGAAATATGCTGAAGCCGTTGGTCTGACTCAATCGGCTGCGGTTCCTGCCTAAGAACTTACATAATCATAGATTCTTCAGTCTTGCGACTGAGGAATTTTTAAATTTTTGAGCGGTATCTGCTTTTCTTTAATTGCCTGACTTTGGGAATGGGAAAAATTCCTCCCACGGGGGAGAAAAGAAAAGCAGTTATTTCTACTGTCTAACCCCCA
>NZ_LIUQ01000034.1:0-8423 GCF_001276715.1 Planktothricoides sp. SR001
ATAGATTAAATAACTACTATAATTAGCTGATTATTTTAGCAAAGTTTAGCCCAATTTAGGCTTACACAGCTAAAAATTTCTGGATAATTTCTTGAGAAAGGTCACTGGTTGGCCCAGAGGCCACAATTCCCCCTTTTTGCATGGCGTAATAGCGATCGGCTTGCCGGACAAAATGTAAATGCTGTTCAACTAATAAGACAGAAATTCCCGTAGTTTTAATAATCTGCCGCACTGCCGCTTCAATTTCTAAAATAATTGATGGTTGAATTCCCTCGGTGGGTTCATCTAAAATCAGTAATTTCGGTTTACTAATTAAAGCCCGTGCGATCGCTAATTGTTGCTGTTGTCCGCCACTTAAATCCCCTCCCATGCGATGTAACATAGTTTTTAACACGGGAAACAAACTAAAGATTTCTTCAGGTATCTTATCTTTAGTGGTTCGACCTTGGGGGCGGGCTTCAAACCCTAATAATAGATTTTCTTCAACAGTCAAGCGAGGGATAATTTCTCTCCCTTGGGGAACATAACTAATCCCTAACTTTGCCCGTTCATGGGTGGCTAATTTATTCAGGGGTTTGCCTATAAATGCCATGCTGCCACTGCGCGGATTAAGTAAACCCATAATAGTTTTGAGTAAGGTTGTTTTTCCCACTCCATTCCGGCCAATTAAACAGACCATTTCTTCTGAAAAAACACTTAAATCAACCTGGCGTAAAATATGGCTTTCTCCATAATAGACATTTAAGTCAGAGATTTTTAACACACTTTGATACTCAGATTGATAAGCCGGTTGAGATTCAGACAAAGAATCAGTTTTATTCATTAATTTATCCTCATGCTGATAATTTTTGTTGACGATTAATGGGGGGCAGAGTGTGGTTCATTTGCTTCGGAATTTCCGAGATAGACTTCGATCACGCGAGGATCGTTTTGAACTTGTTGAATATTGCCTTCACACAACACTGAACCCTGGTGTAGAACCGTCACCTGGCGGGCAATTTGCCGGACAAACTCCATATCATGTTCAATCACAATAATCGAATGACTTTCGGCCAAAGCTAATAATAATGACCCGACATTTTCCGTCTCTTCATCGGTTAATCCAGCCACAGGTTCATCAACTAATAATAAATCCGGTGATTGGGCGACTAACATCCCAATTTCTAACCGTTGTTTTTCCCCGTGGGAAAGTAATGCTGCTTGTAAGTTAGCTTTCGCTGTTAAGCCAACGGTTTCTAATAAGCTGCCCACTTTTTGCCGTTCAGAAACCGCAACCCGACCCAGGAGGGTAGAGAATACATTTTTATGGCGATTACAGACTAAATCTAAATTTTCTTGAACTGTTAAATTTAGATAGACTCTGGGTGTTTGAAATTTACGCCCAATGCCCAAGCGAGCAATTTTATATTCGGGAATCCGGCGTAAATTTCGCCCTGCAAATAAGACTTTGCCCTCGGTGGGTTGAACTTTTCCGGTAATTACATCGAGAAAAGTGGTTTTTCCGGCACCATTCGGCCCAATAATCACCCGTAACTCCCCGGTGTCCATGCTAAAATTTAACTGGTTGAGGGCTTTAAAACCGTCAAAGTTTACGGTTAAATTTTCAATTTCTAAGATTTTAGCTGCGGTCATGTTTATTAATTTCTTCCTTTTCTTTTTGGATTTCTGGATCTTCTTCCAAATAAGGATAAGTGATCAGTTGTTTACGCAAGCCTAAAAGCGATCGCACTTGATTGATACCTGAATTTTGCCACCATCCCACAATGCCATTGGGCAAAGCTGTCACCACCAGCAAAAATAATGCCCCTTGGAAAAATAGCCAAATTTCGGGAAATTGTTCGCTCAAAAAAGTCCGACCTAATCGCACTAATAAGGTGCCAATAATAGCGCCGATTAAGGTTGATCTGCCGCCAACCGCCACCCAAATCACCATTTCAATAGAAAACGCCACATCCATAAAACTGGGGGTAATAATGCCACTTTGTACCGTATAAAGTGCTCCAGCAACTCCAGCAATTCCCCCAGAAATTGCTAAAACTAATACCTTAAATCCGGTGGGATCGTAACCAGAAAACCGCACCCGCGTTTCATCATCGCGAATGGCAATTAATAAGCGGCCAAATCGTCCGCTGGTCAGCCAACGACAGAGCAAATAAGTGATGGCAAGAGCCAAAATCGTGAATTGATAAAAGAGCAATTGGGCTTTCTCGGAACCTGCCAGCATCCCAAAGATAGTTTCCGTATCGGTTTTGAGGCCATTGGTGCCGTTGATTAGCTTTTGCTGACCATTAAAAAAGTTAAAGAAGACTAACAACGCGGCTTGGGTTAAAATGGAAAAGTAAACACCTTTAATCCGGTTGCGAAAAACTAAATATCCGATTAGTCCAGCCGCGATCGCTGGAATTAAAACTATCCCCACAATGGTAAAGGGAAATGAATAAAAAGGTTGCCAAAACCAAGGCAGCTTTTCCACTCCATAAAGGGTAAAAAACTCTGGCAGTTCTCCTTCCGGTAATTGTAACTGGAGATGCATCGCCAAGGCATAACCACCGAGGGAAAAAAATATCCCATGTCCTAAGCTGAGGAGTCCGGTATAACCCCAAATCAAATCGATGCCGATCGCCACAATAGATAGGGATAAAAATCGGCCTAACAACTTGAGACGAAACACCGGCAGCAGCGCGGGCATAATCACCCCCAAAAGTAGCGCGATCGCCAGAATAATGCCCCCTTCGATCAACAGTTTTTGCTGTTGTTTTTTCCGTTGACTTCTCGGTTCACTTGCAAGTTCTACATTCATAATTTAATCATTTATCCTTCAGCAGTGCGTCCTTTTTGGGCAAAAATGCCCGAAGGTTTCACCTGTAAAAAAGCAATAATCAGGGCAAATATCATCACCTTTGCCATACTGGTACTAGCAAAGAAGGTAAAGAAATCGGTGACAGGCTGGAAAAACTCCACGGGAGTTAACAATAAGGCAAAAGTTCCTGAACCAATCAAATAACTCAAAATTCCAATCGCTAAAGCGGCCAAAATTGTCCCCAGAAGATTACCAACTCCACCTACTACCACCACCATAAAAGTATCGATAATGTAGTTTTGTCCCGTATTTGGACCCACAGAACCGAGTAAAGTAATCGCGCATCCAGCAATTCCCGCTAATCCCGAACCGATCGCAAAAGTCAGGGCATCAACTTGGGCCGTGGGAATGCCTAAACAGGAACTCATACTGCGATTTTGAGTAACAGCCCGAATTCTCAATCCCCAACTAGACCGATTTAAAAACCAATAAATTCCCACCAAACAAATCGTGGTTAAAACAATAATAAAAATCCGGCTATAGGGCAGTTGAAAATTCCCAATAGGCAAGCCACCTCTTAACCATGCAGGGGCAGTCACATCAACATTTCTCGCACTAAACCAAGGCTTAATTAATCCGGCGGTTTGGGGAATTTTCCCCAAAAGGCTTCCCGTACCAATGGCTAGTCCTAAAGAAATCGGCAACAGAGTAGCGATCGCCCATTGGCGAATTTTCTGCCAATTTGGGCGACGAATCAAAAGCCAAATTCCCCCAAAAAACAGCAGACAAAACTCGACAATTACGATCAAAAATCCCCAACTGACACTGCGGACAAATTGCTGCAAAATCAGGCTAACTCCCCAAGTAGCCAATAAAGTTTCTAGGGGGCGACCATAGAGATAACGAATCACACCTTTTTCTAACAGCCATCCCACCCCAGCGGCCAGAATAAATGATAAAGGCACAGCGAACAAAATATACAGGTTAAACCAGGGTTCGCCTAATAATTTAAAGACATTTTGCACCACAAAAGTTGTATAGGCGCCTAACATCATTAACTCTCCGTGGGCGAGATTAATCACGCCCATCAGACCAAAAACAATCGCTAATCCTAACGCGGCAATTAATAAAACTGAACCAATACTAATCCCGTTAAACAAGCCTTCTAACAGTTGAAACATAATCCGTTAGTAGAAATTTACTGAAGCGGCTAATTGGATAAAATTTCTTCATCGCCGTGGGAAGCATTAACCGTTAACCGACAAGCGGCCACAAAAAATGTCCCCGGAAAAAGAATTTTTACCAATTAAAATTTCTCGGTTAATCACGGGTTTCCAAACTATAAAAACCCGTGATTAAAATATTTTAATACTTAAATCTTGTACTTTTCTCCCTTATTGGGATCGGTCCAGTCACAGCCATAACCTTTGGTTGTCGGGACATATTGATTCCAGGGAACTGGATCGACCGGGGCATCCGTTGACCAAACAATATCAAATAGACCATCATTTCTCACTTGACCAATTCGCACGGTTTTAGAGATGTGATGATTGGGATACATTTTGACCTGCCCTTCTGGGGCATCAAACGTTTGACCAATTGCCGCCGCCCGTACCTTATTTAAATCGTCAGCAGTTCCCGCTTGTTCTACCGCTTGTTTCCAAAGGTAAACCATAATATAGGCGGCTTCCATTGGATCGTTGGTGACGCGATCTTGTCCGTATTCCGCTTTAAAAGCTTCGACAAATTTTTTATTGGCCGGACTATCTACGGTCATAAAATAGTTCCAAGAAGCATAATGACCGACGAGAAATTCTTTACCAATTTGTCGGACTTCTTCTTCGCCAATACTCACGGACATCACGGGATATTTATCCGCCGTTAATCCCGCCCCTTGCATTTGTTTGAAGAAGGCAACATTACTATCCCCATTCAGACTATTAAAAATCACCCCCCCATCGGGTAAAGCTTGCTTAATTTTGGTGATAATTGGTGTGACTTCGGCATTTCCCAGGGGCAGATAATCTTCCCCAACGGTTTCCCCACCTTTGACTTTAAGTTGCTCTTTAATAATTGTGTTCGCGGTGCGGGGGAAAACGTAGTCAGACCCAACTAAAAAGAATTTTTTGCCTTTATTTTGTAGCAGCCAATCAACCGCTGGCTCAATCTGTTGGTTAGGCGCTGCACCTGTGTAGAAAATATTTTTAGAACATTCTTGACCTTCATATTGTACGGGATACCAAAGCATATGATCTTTGGCTTCAAAGACATCTTTAACCGCTTTACGGCTGGCAGAAGTCCAACAGCCAAAGACGGTAGTTACTTTGTCTTGATCGATCAGTTTTTGTGCTTTTTCGGCAAAAGTTGGCCAATCAGAAGCCCCATCTTCAATAATCGGTTCAATTTGCTTGCCGAGAACTCCGCCCGCTTGATTAATCTCTTTGATAGCTAATAGTTCTGCTTCTTTGACCGTGGTTTCACTAATAGCCATTGTGCCACTGAGGGAGTGGAGAATTCCCACTTTGATGCGATCGCCACTATTTCCTGCGGTTGTAGATGTCGTCTCGGTGCTAGAACAGGATTTCAGTAACAGACTGCTTCCCAAGGCTGCCGAACTGTAGAGCAAAAATTTCCGTCGCCCTAATTTTGTCATAATTTTTGCCATAATTACTTTACTTACCCTCACCGAATTCAGTCATATAGATAAATAGAGATCAATATTGATCTCTATTTATCTATAGATAAATATTGAGACAGCTATCTTAAGATCGGGGATTATAAAAAAATGTATCTTAAAATACATTTTGAGTTTTTGGCAGATTTAACCCCTTATTTTCTACCTAGGTGAGATGCTAGGTGAGATGAAACTCTATAAATTCTTTCACTTTGGCTAATCCTTCGTGTTGTTTGAGATTTGTAAAGACGAAAGGTCGATCGCCCCGCATTTTTTTAGCATCTCGTTCCATCACGGTTAAATCTGCACCCACGAAAGCCGCTAAGTCGATTTTATTAATCACTAATAAATCAGATTTAGTAATTCCCGGCCCGCCCTTGCGAGGAATTTTATCTCCCGCTGCCACATCAATTACATAGATGGTTAAATCTACTAATTCGGGACTAAAAGTAGCGGCTAAGTTGTCGCCCCCACTTTCCACAAACACTAAGTCTAAATCTCCAAAAAGTTGTTCAAGCTGTTCAACGGCGGCTAAATTCATCGATGCATCTTCTCTAATCGCTGTATGGGGACAACCTCCGGTTTCTACCCCCACGATCCTTTCCGGTGGTAATGCTTGAGAACGAACCAAAAATTGAGCATCTTCTTGGGTATAAATATCGTTTGTCACCACAGCAATTTGATAGCGATCGCGCAATGTCTTACATAACGCTTCTAATAATGCAGTTTTTCCTGAACCTACAGGGCCAGCGATGCCCACACGAAATCCAGTCATAAGTGATTTTCTAGAGTGATTGTCTTGTCTATTGTAATACCATTTACAAAAATTTATGCGACAATAAGTATTTATATTGTAGAGTGGGCAAAAATTCACCATCATATATGGTAAGTTGGGTAAAATATGCATGCCCACTCTACGAATGTTAGGGGCTGTTGCTCTCTGTGATTCTCTGTGCCTCTGTGGTAAAACTATTACAAGATCGCAAAAAATTTAATCCGTTGCCCGCAAAGCCACAATCGGATCTAATTTAGCCGCTTGCTGGGCAGGAACAATGCCAAAAAATAAGCCGATCGCCCCAGAAATAGCCGTAGAAACCGTAATCGCTATTAAAGAAAAACCCGCTTCAAACGGAGACAATAAACTGATAATTAAGATTAAACCCACCCCGATCGCAATACCAATCAAACCACCAGAAAGGGATAAAATAATCGCTTCAGCGGTAAACTGGAATAAAATATCTTTTTGGGAAGCCCCGATCGCCTTTCGCAGACCAATTTCCTGGGTGCGTTCTCTTACCGCCACCAGCATAATATTCATAATCCCAATTCCCCCCACCAAAAGGGAAATACTGGCGACCAATCCTAAGACCATCGTTAAAGCCCCAGTCACCGCCCCAGTAATATTTTCCAACTCCTGCTGATTGCGGACAAAAAAATCATCTTCATCAACAATTTTATGGCGCAAACGTAACAAATTTTCTATCTGAAATTGCGCTTTACTTAGGTCTTCTAACCTATGTACAGAAATAGAAATAAAACTAATCTTGGTGCCGTAAATCGATGAACTCCCAGAAATTTGTTGAGCCATTGTGGTCAAAGGTAAAAACACCGTTTCATCTTGATTGCTGGTAAAAGTGGCTCCTTTGGATTGCATCACCCCAATCACCGCAAAAGAACGGTTTTTTATTCTAATACTTTGACCCAAAGAATTTTGCTCATTAAATAATATTTTAGCTACGTCTGAACCAAGCACTGCCACCGCTTGATACCGCTGTAAATCTAGGTGATTAAAAAAGCGACCTTGGGCGATATCAAAATTACGCACCGTGAGAAATTCTGGCGTAGTTCCCACTAATCGGGCAGAAAAATTTTCACTGCGATAAGTGACTCGTTCACTGCCATTAATTTGGGGGGCAACTTGTTTCACCGATGGCACTTGAGAAGCGATCGCTTCTGCATCTTCTAGCACCAAAGTTTGGGGAATCACCACAGGGCGATTTCGCGCCTTGGGACTGCCCGGTTCCACAAATAATAAATTATTGCCAAGTCCCTGCACTTGTTGACTGACAAATTGTTGGGCGCCTTCCCCAATGCCAATAGTAGCAATCACCGACGCATTGCCAATAATAATGCCTAACATAGTTAAGCCGCTGCGGAGTTTATTTAACATCAAAGTTTTAGCGGCCATTTCAATAGTTTCTACTAAATTCATTTAAAATTAATCCTCATTTTTCAAAATATCTTCTAATTTTTGGCCGGGGGGAAGACCGACAAAGACGCGATCGCCTGACTCCAAACCACTGAGAATTTGAATATCATTGCCAATCGTCGGGCCAATGGTGACAGGACGAAAGACCGCTTCATTTTTCTCATTAGGAACTAACACCCCAGTTTCACCTTTATTGGTGACAATTGCCACCGTAGGCACGACTAAAGCATTTTTCAATTCATCTCCTAAAAACGTCACATCCACATTCATTCCCGATCGCAATTCCTCGAAACCTGAGTCAATATCAACCCGAACTTCAAATAAAGTCACATCTTGTTCTTTAATTGCTTCTGGAGCAATCAAACGCACTTTACCTGTAAAAACTTGGTCAGGGTAAGCATCCGCCACAATTTCCACCCGTTGACCGGGCTGAATTTGCGTAATATCCGCTTCCGGGACTTTCCCCAAAATTTCTAATCCTCTAGCCAAAGCGACAATAGAAGTAGAAGTAGCTTGACCCGCACTGGAAGCGGAAGTCGTTGGCGTCACAAACGCGCCCTCCGTGGCATATCTTTGGGTAATTTGCCCAGAAAACGGCGCCCGAATAATCGTATCTTCTAGCTGAACTTCCACCTCGCGCAATTGTCCCAGGGCTTCGTTCACCTCCGCTTCTGCTTGAGTAATGGTTTCGGGACGCGGGCCATTTTCTTGCAAAGCCAAAGCCTGTTGGGCCTCTTGCA
>NZ_LIUQ01000034.1:8587-8961 GCF_001276715.1 Planktothricoides sp. SR001
CTTGCAAAGCTAAAGCCTGTTGTGCTTCTTGCACTTCCGCTTCCGCTTGTGTCAGTTCCTCCCGCCGATTTTTTTGCAGTTGTTCTAACTGGCGTTGCGCTTCTTGTAAATTGGCTTGAGCCCGCCGATTTTCCGTCACCGCTTCATCCAGGCTATCTTGAGAAATTGCCCCTTCGTCGGCTAATTGCTGATTTCGTTTTCGCCGCACTTCCGTTAATTCCACTCTAGCCTGGGCGTCCACTACCCTTGCTTCCGCTTGGGCAATTTCCTCAAATCGGCTACCGGCTTTTACCCTCGTCAGACGGGCTTGGGCTTGGGCTAAACGGGCTCTCGCTTGGGCAATGTTTTCCCGACGGTTCCCTGCCCGCAATTCG
>NZ_LIUQ01000034.1:9064-32087 GCF_001276715.1 Planktothricoides sp. SR001
GCTCTGGCTTGGGCAATGTCTTCCCCACGGGAACCAGCCTGCAATTCGCTTAAACTCGCTTCGGCTTGGGCTAAACGAGCTCTGGCTTGGGCAATGTCTTCCCCACGGTTGCCGTTTTCCAGTTCTCGCAGTCGGGCTTCGGCGCGGTTGAGTCGGGCGCGGGCTTGCACCAGTCGGGCACTCGTATCTTTACTTTCCATAATGGCGACAATTTCACCGGCTTCGACGCGATCGCCCTGTTCCACTCGTAACTGTTCAAGGCGTCCGGCATCTTTGGGGGATAGGTTGACACTTTGGATCGGTTGCACCGTGCCACTGGCTTGAATTCTGACCGTGCGATTTTGAAATTCTACGGCGACCGTGAGTTCGGCGATCGGATCGGTTTTGGGTTTGCGGCGACCCATGATTCCATATCCAATCGCGCCAAAACCTAACAAAATCACCACGACTAAAGCGATCGCTCCCAATTTTTTCATACCCTTCACTTTTTTCATTGGAGAGGCAAGAAATTTTGAATTATTTTCTGATTTCGATTCTTTTTGAGATTCTTTTTGAGATTCTTTTTCCGGGGGAAGCTGCGACATGATGTTTTGACTCTGAACAATACAGCACTGAAACAATCAACGGACATAATAATCTACAAGCGTTGTATCGCCGTTTTCATCCCTGATCAATCCCTTAATTTGGTGATAAATTAGGCTCATTTTTTAGATTATATAACAGCCGCAGATTGTTTTAGTAAAATTAACTTACTTCTTTATTTTAGCATAAATTATTTTTTTATTAATTTTTTTTAATCTTTATTCTTTTTTTTATTTAATTTCGATTCAGGCAATCAGTAATAGAAATTCATGTGTTTAATAAAAATTAACAATATACCTGGATTTATCTCCAGAGTAAATTTAGTCAATTTAACCTTGACCAGAGAAATTTAGGGATGAGCTTACCCTGGTGCGATCGCTGATGGAATCGCTTGCTGGAAGGAAAGGAGTGGGGGGGTTCAAAGCCGATATATCCAGGGGTTTTTGGCAATCAGATCGATTTACTCCACAGGAAAGCCAGCAATGAGAATAAATACCGATATCATTAAATAATCTTTAAATTTCTCAGGGATATCTTTACGGGACATTTATAATAGTAATAACTTCGTCATTATCGCGACATCCTGTAACCATTTAGCCCAAGACTCTTATGCCTAGAAATCATTTAGCCGCCAACATTTCTCAAGTCGCGATCGCCATATCCATCGCGATCGCTGGAAGTATCGGTATTTCTGGATCGGCCACCGCAGGGCCAAAACTGAATGTAGAGAACCGAGGCGCCCCAACCTTAACCGCTGGTGCCGCTTCTCGCAGTGGCAATACCGCAACCATGATTGCTTTACAAGCACCGAGTCAAAAAACCTTGACCGTCGCCGTTGCTCCCACAGTCTTTATCTATATATCCAACACAACTGCTTCCGAAGGGATTTTTGTCCTCAAAGATGAAAATGAAAATGACATAGCTCGCATGACTGTAGCGTTGCCCGATCAACCGGGAATTGTCCGCATCCAGCTTCCAGAAACCATGATGTCTGAAGCTTTACAAGTAGGCAAAGAATATCAATGGGTATTTAGCCCGGTGTCTAGCAACCAGAGCGGAATTAATACTACCTTTATTAATGGTTGGATCGAACGCATTGAATTAAGTCCAAATCAGATCAGCCGATTGAATAATACCGATCCCTTGGGTGCCGTAGACTTATATGCAGAAGCAGAACTTTGGCAGGATGCTCTAGCCACCTTGGCTGAATTTGCCGCAACTAACCCCAACAATTCAAATCTAGAAGCCAAGTGGAACAATTTATTAAACCAAGCTGGAATGGGCAATTTAGCGGGAGTTTCCGTCGATTTTGCTCAGGCAGTCGCCAGCAACAATTAACCAGAAAAATGAAGTATGAAGTGTCAATAATTTTCTAAATCAATTCATACTTCAGATCGGTTAATGCCGGTGGGTTAATAATATGACTATCAAATTACCGGATAGCCAAAATCTCACAAATACCAGGGAAATTTTTATTCAGATAATTCAGACAAAAACGTTATCAAAAACGATATTTTTTACCGAAAAAGTGATACTATAATTTATACTTTAATTGATGCTTTAATTGTCTCGCGATTGATGACAAATTAGCCAAATTACCGATAAAAAAGCTCGGCAAGCAAGAAACCCGGTTTCTTGCTTGCCGAAGTCAATTGACCCCAAAACCTGAGTCCTAGAAACCTGAAGCGGTTAGAAACCGGGTTTCTATGTAGGTTCCGGTGGGGAGGCAAATATTTCTTAGAGAAACCCGGTTTCTTGTCCCTGTGTCCCTGTAGGGTCTGCTGGGGAGGCAGATATTTCTTAGAGAAACCGGGTTTCTTGCTTGCCGAAGTCAATGTTTAGTTCAAATTGGCCAAGGCAATTTGTGAATCTTTGGAAGAAGCTGTACTCACCATTGCTGAATATTCACCGTTATAGTTGGTAAATTCAGCCGGTGCCCGACGAATATTAGATAGACGAATTTGCCAATCGGAAACTTCCGCGTAAGTCAGATGATTAGTATTGGAAGTAGTTGTCCAAACTCCCCAAAGACAGGTATCTTCAAACTGTAGCATTCCTGACTTGCGTAAGTTATAAGATTGCGGAGTTCCGGGCAAGGGAATAATGCTGTAGCAAGAAGTTTGAAATTCCAATTGAGGGTTAATCTCCACCAGTTCATCTACCAGGTCGGCGATCGCTTCCTCAAGACGTAACAAATCCTCATGGTCATCATCCGGTAGCCCGATAATAATGCCATAAGTCACCACCGGGACACCCGTTCTGACCACAGCTTTCATCAAATCACAATGCTCTTGCCAAGGCAGAAGTTTCTTGTAGGCTTCTCGACCAAAAACCGGACGTTCCGCCGGGATATAAGCCAAAGGACAGCCAACTTTGCCATCCCAGGCAAACAGCGCAGAAATCAATTCTTCGTCCGGTCTGAGGTCGGTGCTGTCGTAGTTTCGCCCTGCCCCCAGAGTGGTTTTTCTCAGTTCTAAACCATTGGGCCACATAAGAGTGATTCCCATATCCCGCGCCCCATTGGTAATTTCCAGGATTTCTTCTCGCCCTCCCGGAAAGAGGACGCGGGCGAGGAATTGATCGGAACCAATATTGATCGATCGCGCCCCCGCTTGTTTCTGGATTTCCAACCATTTAAGGGCGGTTTCTGGGGACATTCGCCGAAAACCAGTGCCGTAGGTGGGGGTCATGCAAAAGTCACAGGTGCGATCGCAACCAATATCAGCCACCAAAGAACCGACTGGGGCCAATCCCTGAACATTGGGCAGAGTCCCTAAACAATCCCGCGCCACTTCCACCGAGGGCAGCGCCCACTCATCGGGACTTTTGGCTTTAGTCTTTCGGGGATACTGTTTCCCATCAGCGAAAATGACCCCCGTGAGTTCTTCTCGCGGAGGTCGTCCCAGTACATAGTCAAAAATCGCCCAATTCGCAGCCCCGGATTTATCCTGAACCACTACGGTAGCGCCAGCCTTCAAGTAGTGGTGCGGTTCCGCCAGGGCATCGGATCCGCCAACCACAATGGGACGCCCACCTTTAGCCAGGTGCTCGATCACCATGCAGGTCACTTGACGGTCTTGGGAGAAATTCACGGTGACACCCCAAGCATCAAAAGCTTCAGGATCGAGGGCAGAAATTTTGCCTCCAACATAAGTTTTCCGCAGGTTCATCCCTTTCCAGAAAACTTGCCCAAATTCTTCACTATAACTATCATCTCGGAGGTTAACTAAGCGGGCATCAAATCCTCCGGCTTGCAAGTCAGGGATTAAAACTTGCTTGCTGATTAACGAACGATTTCTATATAAAGAAGTCCAATTTTTGCCTTCAGCATCGTATAGTCCCGTGGCTGGTGGTTCAATCAGTCCAATGGTGGGATATTTTTTCGCTACCATAGTCTTCGATCCTGTGAAATGTGGGATTAGAGTAGGGCATTTTTGCGCGATCGCGAAGCGGCGCGGATGCGCCATCGCGATCGCAATTCCTTTAGCAGTAGAATTGGCGATCCAATCTTTACAGCAATTTTCTCCGCGAGTAAACCACAAAGCATTTGTAGGGGCGAAGCATTCCGGCAGAAGTTTGATGCTTAAAATATTAATGTAGGGGCGAATGGCCATGCGCCCCTACGGAATGCTTCGCCCTACCGTGGTTCAGTAGGGGCGAAACCGCTTTAAGAGAATTTTAGTATAGGATCGCAGAAAAAATATCAGGAATAGATGATTTCGACAAAATTGCGGATTTTCTTAATAATTTCTCTGGTAAAGCAGCCCTGTTATACCAATTTCAGAACAACTGGTAAGTAGAAACTCACAAAGCACAAAAATTCAGTCAATTATCATTAGTTATTGGGTAGGGATTCTTTAGTTATTGGTTGTTAGTGATTACAGCGTTTTTATTACAGCGTTTTTTAGATGAATAAACCACATTAACCGCCAGGGAATGAATTCCCTCCTGTAGGGGTCAACGGCCGTTGACCCCTACAGGCGGTTAAAACCGACTGCAATTCTGTACGGTTCAAAGGTTGTTTACCCCTAGAAGCATAATTAGTCGGATTCATCCGACTTGAGCTATGAGGCGGGGAATTCATTCCCCGACGGGTGTGGTTTACTCAGTATAAAATCGCTGTACCACATTAACCGCCAATTAATTTCCCGCCTGGTGTGTTTTACTCAGCAAAAAACGCACTCTAGGGTGGTTTAAAAGCTGCTGTTTGATCTGGTCAATAACACGCCCTTTATAGGATTAATCGGAAAACCGCTGTAAACAAATAACAAAAGACAAAGCCCAAATGATCAAAAAATGACCAATGAAAAATGTCAACAGTTAACCCTGAACCACCGAATGATATCTGGTTTGACTTGCTTGCAATTGGTCTAATAGTTGCTCCTGAGTTTTCGCCGGTGCTTGGCAAGTAAAACCCTGGCAAACTAAGCCCACGGATTCTGCTGGGATATCCGACTCTATTTTATAGATGGCTGTGGGAAAATAGTGCTGATTGATACTGGCAAATACGGGGGTACTGCTGCGGACTAAAGTGTGATTTTTAAACCAATCTAAGGCCACAAAAAGACTGGGACAAGCGGAGGCAGCCCGCTGCATGACGCTGCTAAATGCTTGTAAGATTTGTTCGGCGCGATCGAGATAGTTTAAGTCTTCAGTCACGAAAGCCAGCCGGACTAAATTCGCAGCGGCAATGCCATTAGCGGCAGGAGTTGCATTATCCATATAACTCCGTTCCCGAATAATCAAATCATCGCTGCTATCGGTGGCGGTATTATAATAACCTCCCATTTCAATACTCCAGAGAAATTCATCAAATTCTGCCTGGACTTTTACGGCTGTTTTTAACCAAAATTCTGGAGCAACAGGGGCAGAATCAAAAGCTAAACTAACTTGGTGTAAATCGATTAAAGCTTTAATAAATAAAGCATAATCTTCCGATTGGGCTAATACCGCAGTTTTGCCCTCATAGTTGAGGCGATGAAACCGTCCCTCAATCCATTGGCGATCGCAGATAAAATTCGCCGCATTAGTAGCTAGTTCTAAAAATTCTGGTTCATCAAACACCGCTGCGGCTGTAGCCAACCCAGAAATCATTAAACTATTCCAAGCCACAATCATTTTCGGGTCAGTCACCGAGGGAATTCTTCCCGGCCAAGGATAGGTTTTCGCTTCCTGATTATCCCGGGCTGGGGGAAAAGTTTTCAACTCCTGGGGTAGTGCGCCATAACGCAGTTGAAAGAGTTTTGCTAATGCCGCTTCCAGAGTATGACTCAGTTCGCCCAAATGCCGACGTTGTAACACATTTTGCCCTTCAAAATTGCCATTCGGAGTGACAGTAAATTGCTCTTTTAATTCCGCCAATTCTTCAGGGGTTAACAGTGCTTCTAATTCTGAATAAAGCCACACATAAAAAGCCCCTTCCTCTGGTTCTGCTGCGGTGGGAGTGGTAAAACTATCCGCATCTTGGGCCGCATAAAAATATCCTTCTGGGGCGGTCATTTCTCGTTTCAACCATTGCACCGTCCCGAAAACTGCCCGTTTGAAAGCCGGTTCGTGAACCCCAGAACTCCATAAATTTGCCAAATATTCGACAATTTGCCCATTGTCATAGAGCATTTTCTCAAAGTGGGGGACAGTCCAAGTAGGGTCAACGGTATAACGGTGAAATCCTCCGGCTACATGATCGTAAATGCCTCCCAAAGCTAAATCATAACCCCGTTGAATACTCACTTCTTGGGGATTATATTTCGCTTCCAGATTAAAGCGACTGCCCTGGAGAACCAGTTGACTATAGGGAATCATGGGGAAACTTTGCCGACCGTGGCGATCGCCAATAATGGCCGTACTCACCTGCACGCCACTGCTGAGACAATTATCAGCAATGGTTTCCGTTCCTGGAATTACGGCTGACTGTTGCAAATGCTGCATAATTTCCTGGGTCACATCTTGCAGCTTGGCTTTGTCCGTATCGTAATAGCGGCGAATGGCTTGGAGAATTTGCAAAAATCCCGGACGACCATATTTCGGTTCCACCGAGAAATAAGTGCCGCCAAAAAAAGGAATCAGGCGATCGGGGGTTAAGAAAATATTTAACGGCCAACCTCCTTGACCCGTCATAATTTGCAGCGCTTGCATATAAATGCTATCAATATCTGGCCGTTCTTCTCGGTCTACTTTAATCGGCAAAAAATTGGCATTCATATAATCAGCAATCAGTTGATTTGAGAAAGCCTCCCCCTCCATGACCGTACACCAATGACAACTGGAATAGCCGATCGACAAGAAAATTGGCTTATTCTCCCGGCGAGCAGTTTCCAAGGCTTCAGGACACCAAGGCCACCAATCAATCGGATTTTCCGCGTGTTTGCGTAGGTAGAGGCTTTCGGTTTGGGCTAGATGATTGGTCATAAGTGGTTAGTTAAACTCGATTTGACTACGGTTTTCTGGTAGCAGTGTAACTCGAACTGGCAAGGTAAGGGGCGAAGTGTGGGGAAGTGAGAGGCAGGGGTGTGGAGGTGTGGGTGCAGGGGGGCTATATTCTGGTTATTTCAGTGCTATTATTTTAGATGATTGTGCTAATTTTTCTGATTTTATAGTAAAAACGTGAAACAAAATATTCCAGTAAAAATTCAAGTCATTGATGAAAACTCTCCCTATTTAGAAACTGTGATTGCTCTAGGGGATGCGAATAAAGCTACTTTGGGATTTTTCAAAAGAAAAGCTTTTATACAATCCGCAGCAAAGCGTCAGATTATTGTTGCTCTAGATTCCCACAAAAACTGTATTGGCTATCTACTCTATTACACTCGTTCTCGCGATCGTTATATTAAGATTGTTCATCTTTGCTTGGCTCCATCCTGTCGAGGCCAAGGAATTGCCAAGCAACTTGTTGACTATCTGAAGAAAAATACTCAAGACTATAATGGAATAACTTTAACTTGTAGAGATGATTATAAGTTACAGGATATGTGGGTAAAATTTGGGTTTTTCCCTGCGTATTCTAAATTAGCAAAAACCACAGGACAATATAATACAATCTGGCGCTTATTAGATTACGGCAAAACTAATTTGTTGTTTGATTTAGCCAATCAGCATAGAGAAAATAAATTATCTGTGGCTATTGATTATTCTATATTTGTAAGTATCACTAAAAATGACCCTGATGAAGAGGCAAACTCTTTATTGGCTGACTGGCTTCAATCTGAGGTAGAATTGTGTGTTACTGAAGAAATTTTAACCGAAATTCATCAAATCGATAATCTCAAACAACGAAATCGTCAGCAACAATTATTTGATAATTTTACTTGCCTGCCTTGTCCCCATGATAAATTCGAGGAATATTTTCAAAATCTGAATGTATTTTGCCAAAAAAATAAAATAAATATTAATCAATCATCGGTGCGTAATATTGCGAGAGCGATCACTGCTAAAATTTATATTTTAGTAACAAAAAATCAATCATTAATTAATAATGCAAAACTGCTATATGAAGCATCAAAAGTCTCAATTTTATCTCCCGATGATTTGATTCTTAGGTTAGATAGTCTCAACCAAAAACCTGACTATCAGCCTGTACGGTTAGCGGGTACTAAGCTAGAAGAAACAATTATACAAAAAGGTGAAGAATCTAACCTAATTGATGCTTTCTATTTATCAGATAAAGAAAATAAAGCTGAATTTTCCCAGCGCTTACGCCGATTTATTGCAGAAAAAGATAAATTTACTCATGTTTTAGTGAGAAATGCAGAAAAAGAGCCTCTTGCTTTGGTTGTGTATGACAAACATAAACCCCATGAGTTAGAAATTCCCATGATTCGAGTCGGGGATCATTCCCTCTCGACAACCTTGGCACGTAATTTAATTTTTCGCTCTATATCAAAAGCTGCATTTGACAATCGTCAATTTACCAGAATCACCGATCCACAATTAGATGATTCAATTATCAATGCTATTCAAGAAGATATGTTCATTACTGTTCAAGATGGATATTTAAAAATGAATCTTGCTCAGGCTGAACCTGCATCTATCCTTTCAAGAAAAGTAATCAGCCTAGTAGATCGGTATATAGAACCTAATAATGGTTATAATTATTTCAAAAAATGTTCTGAAGATATCAATTCTTTAGATTTAAATGAGTACAAAAATTTATTCGTCATTGAAAAAGCGCTTTGGCCAGCAAAGATTATTGATGCTCAGATTCCTACATTTATTATTCCTATTCAGCCAAGATGGGCTCAAGAATTATTCGATTATCATTTATCACAACAGTGTTTATTACACAATATCACTGATTTAGATCTGAACAGAGAAGCCGTGTATTATAAATCCAAACAAGGTCCTACAAAATTAAAACCGGGAATTGTTGGTAGAATTTTATGGTATGTCAGTGCTGATAAAGATAAGGGTTTTATCGGAATTCAGGCAATTAGAGCTTGTTCTATTCTAGATGAGGTGGTCATTGGCACCCCTGAAGAGTTAGATTTACGTTTCCGAAATTTAGGAGTTTACAAAAAAGAAGATTTACTTAAAATTGCTAAAAATGACGAAAAACGAGATATAATGGCTTTAAGATTTAGCAACACAGAACTGTTTAATCATCCAATTGACTTGACAGATATTCGGGAAATCCTGAATAATAAAACAACCATACAAAGTTCTATTGAGATTACCGATCGACAATTTGAGCAAATTTACAAGATGGGTTACGCCTAAGTTATGTCAGAAAGCCAAGACAATATTTTGTTACTCTCTATCAAACCAGAATATGTCGTTAAGTTGTTTGACGGAACCAAAAAAGTAGAGTTAAGAAAAATTAAACCAAAGTTAATGCCAGGAAATAGGGTGGTGGTTTATGCTTGTTCCCCAGTGAAAGCGATCGTCGGTGTATTTGAAGTAGAAAAAGTCATTGAAGATAGTCCAAGCAGCCTTTGGTATCAGGTGGAAAATCTTGCTGGTATCAGTAAAGAAGCTTTTGATGATTATTATTATACTTCCAGAAAAGCGTATGCAATTTTTTTAAAAGAAACAGAACAATATGAACCTCCATTAGATTTAGAATTTATAAAGCAGCAATGGTTTAACTTTCATCCACCTCAAAGTTACAAATACTTAACAAAATCTGAATTTAAAAAAATTCAAAAGATGCTCACAATAGCTTAATTTATCGAAAAAATATGGGTGGTATAGAAAATATAGAGACACTCAATCAAAACACTTTAATATCGTTGTTTCAAGAATTTTTGAAGGATCCTTACATAAAGGGATGTCTAAATAAAATATCTGACTATAAGGAACAGCGTCAACAGGGACGACGTAACTTTGAAGCGATCGCCTCAGTGGTTCAGTCTGGAGAAATTCCTACGGAACTGATTCTACTACAATTACTGCCTTACGAAAATTCTCCTAGTAATTCTTATCAAAGAGCATGGATCCATAGTAATCCAGGCATCACTGGAACCTTAGAAGAATGGTTAGAACAGCAACGATGGAATGAGAACCAAACCTCGGAAATAGCTCAGGCAATTTTTCGGTTGCTTAAACGCTGTAACGACGATCCAAGTCAGTTGTCAGTTGCTTGCAATGAGTTTTGGCAAATTCCTTATGCTCAAAATATCACTACAGAGTTAATCTCGCCGATTCTTCATGCACTGAAACCTGACAAATTTATGATGATTCATCAGAAATCACTACAGATTATTAATGGTTTTTATCAAAAGTCTTATACTGAACAATTAAAAGATTATCCAGAAACGAATCACTTAGGGAATCAGTTAATTAAAGAATTGGCAAATTATAAACAACAGGTCTTTGGTCTGCCAGCAATTCCAGATTATGACTTTTTTGATTTATTTTGTCACTGGGTTTTCAGGGGTAATCATCAACAATTTTTTAATAAACAAGAGAATTTACCTAAATTGAATCAAGATAATTTGGTGAATAGTTACACGAATCAAAACTCGAAATATTCTTTATTACAATGTGCTGAAGAAACCGGATTTGAGGAATCAGAACTCAAAAGATGGGTACGCGCTATCCACCGTAAAGGACAAGCTATTTTACAAGGCCCTCCCGGAACAGGTAAAACTTATCTAGCGGAAAAAATTGCTCAACATTTAATTGGTGGTGGCGATGGTTTCTCTGAACTGGTGCAATTTCATCCCGCGTATGCTTATGAAGATTTTATTCAGGGAATTCGTCCTAAAACTGATGATCGAGGACAACTAACTTATCCAGTGGTTCCTGGTCGTTTTTTGGAGTTTTGCCAAAAATCTCAGGAATGTAAAGATACTTGTGTTCTGATTATTGATGAAATTAACCGAGCAAATTTATCGAGTGTCTTTGGGGAGTTAATGTATTTACTGGAATATCGAGACAAAGATATTTATTTGTCTGGAAGTGCTGAAAAGTTTAAAATTCCTAAAAATGTCAGATTAATCGGGACGATGAACACCGCCGATCGCTCCATTGCTTTAGTCGATTATGCGCTACGCCGACGTTTTGCTTTTATCGAAATATCTCCGAACTATCAGGCATTACAAACATATCACAAACGAGCTAATACTGATTTTCCGGTAGAAAATTTGATCAAAATTTTGCAAAAGCTTAATCAACAAATTAACGATCGGCATTATGCGATCGGCAATTCTTTTTTTATGGTGGAAAATTTACAAGATGAACTCCCTGATATTTGGCAAATGGAAATTGAACCTTATTTGGAGGAGTATTTTTTTAACCAGTTGGGAAAAGTCGATGAGTTTCGTTGGCAAAAAATTAATCAAAATTTTTTAGGATGAATTTAGACACTATTAAAGTTATTGAAATCATCGAATATCAATCAATTTTAATTCCGCGTCAGGATATTCCCCAAGCAGCCCTGGATGAACTAAGACAAAAATACAAACCCCAACTTCAAATTGGGCTTGAAGATACAAGATATGGTGATTTCTGGAAACTTACGGCTAAAGGATGGGTTGGTTATATTCCTTTACCGGCAAATTTGGGGATTAGACTTCAGCCTAAAGTCCCCATTCAATCTATCTTAGGAATGTTAGAATATGCCTATAATTTAAAAAGTTTTCGGTTTTTAGATGGTTTGATTGATTGTGAAACCTTAGAGGAATTTTGCGATCGCCTTGCCGCTATTCTCGCTAGTCGCATTTTATCTCGCGTTCGTCAGGGCATTTATCAGACCTATCTACCAAAGACAGGAGAATTAGGATATATTCGCGATCGCCTCGATATTCGCCACACAATTCAACAACCTTGGACGGTCAAATTCACTTGTCATTATCAAGAATACACCGCTGATATTCCAGATAATCAGATTCTCCTTTGGACAATGCACTGTCTGAGTTTTTCTGGTCTTTGTCGCCAGTTCTCGCAACATCTCGTATCAGAAACTTATCGCGCATTAAAAGGAGTAGTAAGACTGAGACATTTTAACTCTCAAGACTGCTGCGATCGCTCATATAACCGCTTAAATCAAGATTACGAATCTTTACACACCCTCTGTTACTTTTTTCTGGAACAGATCGCCCCCAGTCATTCCATAGGTTTTTCTAAAAATTTACCTTTTTTGGTAGATATGTCAAAACTCTATGAGCAGTTTATTTATCAATGGTTAAAAATCCACCTCCCTGGAAATTTTAGCATTAAAGCCCAACAACGATTACAGATTGGTAAAAAATTAAACTTTAAAATAGATTTAGTGATTTATGAAACATCTATGGAAAATCCTAGATATATCCTTGATACTAAATACAAGAGGTCATTAAAACCATCGACAGAAGATGTCGCTCAAATTATCGCTTATGCCACTGCCAAAAATTGCCCTGAAGCAATTTTAATTTATCCCGTTGATTTACCTGAACCCGTTGATGAATGGGTAGGCGATCGCCAAATACACCTGAGAAGTTTAACTTTTTCCACTCAGACAAACCTGGAAAAATCAGGTAATAAATTTTTAAGTAAATTGTTTGATAATTATCAAAATGTAACCTGAATTATTAACTTATAAAAAAAGTAAAAATAACCATCAATTTGCCAATCATATCAAATCCGGTTGTAATAGAGGACGGGCGGGTTTGAAACCCGCCCCTACAATAACCTAAAACACTTGTGGATTCCCGCATTCGCGGGAATGACAGATAGCTTGGGAAACGGGTTTTGACAACCGGATTTGGTATTATATTATTTTTTGAAAAATTTAATATTTTTTTATAAAAAAACCGTTTTTTAATTATGATAAGAAGCAAAAATAAAGACCAATAACCCTGGTTTTTTTATCGGTGATGCCATCTCAGGGGAAAAGGAAATGTGCAGACATTGAATGAGAGCGGAATGCGTCGATTTGGATCGACAGAAAAATTGGTTTATTCTCTCGGCGAGCAGTTTCCAAGGCTTCTGGACACCAAGGCCACCAATCAATCGGATTTTCCGCGTGTTTGCGTAGGTAGAGGCTTTCGGTTTGGGCTAGATGATTGGTCATAAGTGGTTAGTTAAACTCGATTTGACTACGGTTTTCTGGTAGCAGTGTAACCCGAACTGGCAAGGTAAGGGGCGAAGTGTGGGGAAGTGAGAGGCAGGGGTGTGGAGGTGTGGGGAAAAGGCAGAAAATCTCCAGTTGGGCGATCGCGACTGTTCTGACCTGATAAAATTATGAGTGGTGAACTTGAGTGGTGGACTTGTCAAGTGATAAATCTCCTTCACTGTTTCAAGCATTCAAGATGTAGGATATTCAAAATAATCAGCGAGGTTTAAGAGATGATCAAAGAACAAACAGCAGATCATCAACAAATTTCTAATTTAATCTGGCAAATTGCTGATTTATTGCGTGGTCCTTACCAACCTGCGGAATATGAACGGGTTATGCTACCAATGACGGTATTGCGCCGTTTTGACTCTACACTTGCAGCAACTAAACAAGACGTTTTAGCCAAATATGAGCCATCCAAAAATCGATTACAAGATGACGCTCTTGAATCAATGCGAAATCAAGCCGTAGGAGAAAAATTTCATAATCGTTCTGAACTGAATTGGGAAAAATTGACAGCCGATCCGTATAATATCGCTCAAAATTTCATCAGCTATATTAATGGCTTTTCCAAAAATGTCCGCGATATTTTTGAACGCTTCGAGTTTGCGGCAGAAATTGAAAAGATGAACCAAGAGAAAATTCTCTACCTAGTCATCTCAAAGTTTGGCGATATTGATTTATCCCCCAACTCAGTAGATAACCGGGTAATGGGGTTATTGTTTGAAGATTTAATTCGTCGTTCCTTTGAAGCGGCTAACAAAAACGCAGGGGAACACTTCACCCCACCAGAAATTATCCGCTTAATGGTTGAGATTTTATTGGCTCCTGATGAGGAGATGCTCACGAAACCTCAAATTTATAAACTGTTTGACCCTACTTGTGGGACTGGGGGAATGTTAGCAGCAGCGCAAAATTATTTACGAGAAAAAAATAAATTAGCAAAACTCGTAGTTTTTGGTCAGGAGGTTAATCCTCGCGCTTATGCGATCGCTGCTTGTGACTTATTAATCAAGGATAATCACCAGAGTTGTATTCAGTTTGGTGATTC
Source organism: Planktothricoides sp. SR001 (assembly GCF_001276715.1). Lineage (GTDB taxonomy): Bacteria > Cyanobacteriota > Cyanobacteriia > Cyanobacteriales > Laspinemataceae > Planktothricoides > Planktothricoides raciborskii. The sequence continues at coordinate 23,230 of NZ_LIUQ01000034.1, forward strand.
TCTAACTGATGATAAATACCCGAATCAAACCTTTGATTATTTTCTAGCCAGCCCTCCCTTAAAAATGAACTGGCAGAAACAGCAAAATGAAATAAAAGAAGAACATGAACAGCTAGGTTTTGATGGACGGTTTGGGGCTGGCTTACCCACGGTCTATGATGGTTCACTATTATTTTTACAGCATCAGATTAGCAAATTTGTACCATATCAACCAGAAAATCATCAAAATAATTCTGGTCATGGTTCTCGTCTCGCTATATTATTGAACCAAACACCTTTATTTAGTGGCGGTGTGGGAGGCGGGGTCAGTAAAATTCGCAAATGGATTATAGAAAATGATTGGTTAGAAGCAATTATTGCTCTACCCGAACAGATGTTTTATCACACTGATATTGCCACTTATATTTGGATTGTCACGAACCGGAAACCGAAAGAACGTCAAGACAAAATTCAACTGATAGATGCTCGTCAACGTTGGCAAAACATGAGAGAAAATTTCGGAAATAAAAGCCGTTATTTTAGTGAAGAAAATATTGCCGATGTAGTCCGGGAATATGCGGAATTTGTGGAAACAGAAACCAGCAAAATTTTTGATCGTCGAGATTTTGGCTATAACCGGGTTCGGATTGAACGACCTCTGCGTTTAATGTATCAAATGGATCTCGATCGCAAAAGCCGTTTTCTTGATGCCGTTCCCCATTTATTAGATGATGTCCAGGCAATCGATCGCGAATTAGGGCGCGAACCCCGTTCTGACTGGAACCAAGTTAATCACTTAATCCAGGAATTATTAAAGCAGCGGAGTAGTCGTTGGAAAAAAGCGGAACGAAAGCTATTTAGAGATGTTTTTACAGAACGAGACCCACAGGCAAAACCTGTTATCTTAAAAGAACGTGAGGCAACGGGTGAACCGAACGCCCGTGTGTGGGGGTGGTTTCCTGTACCCGGTCAAAATATACAACAAATGTACGAGGCTGACTCAAAGTTAAGAACTTTTGAAAAGATTAACTTAAAACAAGAAGTTTCCGATTATTTTTTGGCAGAATTGGCACCTTATCTAACTGATGCTTGGGTGGATCGGGCAAGTATCAGAATTGCCTATGAGATTAATTTTAATCGCTATTTTTACGATCGCACACCCCCTCGTCCATTAGCGGAAATTGATGCAGAAATTAAACAGATGGGAGAGAAGATGATGAGGTTATTGCAGGAGGTGACAGGGTAATGAATTTTCAGAATCACTCATTTTCCGAAGCCAAAGCAAGCATTGCCGATGACTTAAACCAAGAAATGAGGAAAATCGATGAACTCATTCAAGTCAAACAACGATTATTAGAATTATTAGACGAAAAACGTCACGCACTAATTACTCATGGGGTAACTCGTGGGGTAGATCCTCATGTTCCAATGCGTGATTCTGGGGTTGAATCGATCGGAGAAATTCCTCAACATTGGCAAGTCATCAAATTAAGGCGCTGTATTTTAAGCATTGAACCAGGGCAGAGTCTAAAAGCAGATGAAAAAAAACCAGAACCTCAAGAATGGGGAGTTCTAAAACTAAATGCTGTTAAGCGGGGAGAGTTTGATGATTCTCAAGCTAAGACGATACCTGTCTCCGTGAAAATTCCCACTGCCTTAGAAATTCATCCCGGCGATTTTTTAATCGCCCGAACCAATAACCATGATGTTTGTTATGTTCAGGAAACCCGACCTAAGTTGGTGATTAGCAATCTCATGTATCGGTTGAGATTAGATGACTCAAATTTAGATGGTCAATTCTTGAGTTACTTTTTACAAAGTCATCTAGGGCGATGGCAAATTGATGCCGATGCCAGAGTAACCGGCTTATCTATGGGTAAAATTTATTCAGAGCAAATTCTTGATTGGCTATTGCTTCTGCCACCACTCAAAGAGCAACAGTGTATAGTTGCTTACATAGAAACTAAATTAAATAAAATTAATTATTTGAAAATGGCAAACTATGATACAATTGAATTGTTACAAGAACGTCGCACAGCAATGATTACACCCGAAGTCACCAGAGACATGACAATCAAGGAGTCACAATGGAAATTAATCGCCTAAGACTGAGGAATTTTCGAGTTTTTGAAGATGCAGAGTTTCACTTTAACCCTGGAATGAATCTAATCGTTGGCATCAACGGTGCCGGTAAATCTACTGTGCTTGATGCCTTGAGGATTGCCTTTTCAAAGATATTACCTAATTTTACGGTTTCTGATTCTAAAAACAATAGCGAGAGTTTCAAAGCTAGTGATATTAAGATTGGGTATAAAACATTAGAATTTGACGTTGATTTTCAAGCATCAGGAATACCTTTTGAATGTAATATTTGGTTTGCCAAAAGCGATAACTTTAAAATTAAACCGGATAGTGAGCATATTTTAGACACCATAAAGAACGCGGAAAATCAACCTCTTGTAGTTTATTTTGCCACCCAACGCTCAATAATTACGGTAAAAAAATATAAAGAGAAAGATATGTATAAGATGGCTTCAGGCGATCCATCTGCTGCTTTTCCTGAAGCACTGAAGCCTAGAAATCTACGTCTGACTGAATTTACTGATTGGTATTTAGCCCAAAACGCATTGTTAAACGAAAATTATTCACCGGCAAAACGAAGTATTGAGGCTTTAAATAAAGCCGTGACAAGTTTTTTAGATCAATTTACTAATTTGCGGGTTGTTGGTAAGTCAGATTTAGTCCTTGATAAAGATGGATTAACCCTAAATATTAATCAGCTTTCAGATGGTGAACGAGGTCTTTTAGCCTTGATACTCGATCTGGTAAAACGACTTTTACAGGCAAATCCTGATTTAGAAGATCCTCTAAAGGATGGAAAAGCTGTGGTGCTAATTGATGAGTTGGACTTACACTTGCATCCACGCTGGCAACGGATGGTTGTCAAAAAGCTTACAGAGATTTTTCCCAGTTGCCAATTTATTGCCACCACTCATTCACCGCAAATTATTGGAGAAGTAGAACCCACTGGTTTAACTTTACTGCAAAAAGAGGGTGATCGAATTCTGGTGAAACAAAAAGGTCTTCAGTCGTTCGGGTTAGATTCTAGTTGGATTCTTAAACATTTAATGGAAACTGAACCCCGCAATTTTAGAGTTCAGTCTCAAATCAATTCTATAGAAGATGCACTAGAAGAAGGCGATCTGGACTCAGCCAGAAATAAACTTGACGCTTTAAAAGATATGATCTATGGACGTGATGATCAAGTTATCCGTCTTGAAGCCAGCATTAATAACCTAGAGGCATTAGCAGATGAAGTGGATTCAGAAGAAGAATGAGCCTAATGAGTTAAAGGAATGGCGTTCTCGCAATTCCAATGATATTAATTTTGGTTACAGTCTGATGCGTCAAGACCATGCTGTTGTTAAAGCAGTGACTCATTCTTTACTAGAAGAACAAGGATGGTTATGTGCATACACTGGCTTGATTATTGATGAAGGAAAATGTCATATTGAACACCTCAAGCCTCAAACACAGTGCACTCCTGCTGAAACTGTTTTATATAGTAATATTGTAGCTTGCTATCCTGAACCGAATATTGGCTATAAACTTCCTTATGGTGCTCATAAGAAAGATCACTGGCCTGCTCCTAATGAACAACATTTGTTTGTTTCTCCTTTAGATCCAAGCTGTCAATCTCGGTTTATCTTTACCTTACGAGGTCAGATTAAAAGCAAGGATGGAGATGATGCAGCAGCAATGACAATTACAAAACTTGGTCTCGATCATAGTGAGCTTGAAGATAAACGCAAAGCAGCCATTCAAGGAACAATTGGTCTAACAAATAATCTTTCGCTTAAGGATGCAAGGAGAAGACTGAGAAAATTAAAGACTCAACAAGGAGGAAAACTAGATGAGTTTTGTTTTGTTTTGGTTCAAGCTGTAGAAAAACATATTTCCAGGCTTGAGGCGATCGCTAAATCTAAAGCCCAAAAGAAAGCAAAAAAATCAAAAGGAAACAATAAATGAGGATTGCTGGCGATCGCCAATCGGTCTTGCAACAAGTCATGGGAACGCCATGTTCTAAATCACGACTATCTTAAAAGCATAACAGCCGTTGACAAAAAGTAATTTTTTTTGAGATAGCGATCGCCTAAAATATTATCGCCCAGAATATCGAGTAACAAATCAACCGTTGTATCTGTTAACTTTCCGACCGTGACAGATTTAAATAATTGGTTAAATAACTGGCTGGAAAAATTTAATAGTCAGAGGAAATATGAGAATAAAAAGTGCCTATTTGTAAAATTAAAATATTGAGCCAGAAACCCTGTTTCTGGCCTAGAAACGAGCCACATCAACACTGAACCCAAACCACAATTTTATCGAGTCACAGGCTCAATAAATGGCTCCAAAGGTTGATTCGTTCCCTGAGAGTTTGAGGGAATATTTTCCCCCGATGGAGGCTGATTGTTTGCCGGAGAATTTTGATTATTCCCTTCGGGAACAGGGGTTTTAGGTGGCGGAGCAACAATGCGTTTCCAGTCTTCAACTTGACGCTGCACTACTTGATAATTAGCGGCATAAAATGGAATCGTTTGGGCAATATCAATGGCGCGAAGCAAATCGTACTGAGCCTCATCTTGGGCCATATTATAAAGTTGCGTGCTCCATTCATTGATCGAATTATCCGCTTGGGAGCGTAAAGGACTGACCATTGAGACTTGATTGATGGTTTCAATAGCTTTGAGTAAGGTGGCTGGATTGGTGGCACCATTAGCCATCAGGTTTGCTTGTTGAATACTTTCTTGATCGCGGATTTCGGTTTTCCAAGCAAAAATGGCTGATTGCGCTTCTTGATATAAAATTCTGCCCGGAGAAATTTTTTCCGCTTGGGCGATCGCCAGTTGTAAATTGCCAGCCTTAGCCAACTTCCAAGCCTGATCTAACACCGGCTGATCTTCTTGGCGCTGAATTTCGCCGCGCCATGCGTCGATTTTGTCTTGGGCTTCTTGGTAAAGTTCTCGTCCGGGACGGATTTGTTGCGCGGTATCAATGGCCGCTTGTAAGGAGAGGCGATCGCCAAATTTGGCTAAATCTTGGGCTTGCATTAAAAACGGACGATCTTCTTGTACCTCAATCAGATTTTGCCAGCGATTGATATTATCTTGGGCTTCATCCCAATAGCTGTTACTGCGTCCGACTAATTGGGCTTGGGAAATCGCCATGCGTAAATCTTGGGCAGAACCCAGTTGTGCCTGTTGCCGCGCTTTTTCCAAATAAGCTAAATCCTGAATATCTTGCTGCCAGGTCATAATCAGCCGCTGGGCTTCTGCATACATAGGCCGACCTGCCCCAATTTGTTGGGCTTTAGATATCGCATCTTGAATCGCGCTTAAGGTGCCTCGGTCAGCCAGAGATTTTGCCCTGGTCAAATCCACAAAATCCACCGCCTCATTTTTCAGGGGACTATCAGCGGGAATTTGCCGCGCAATATAGATCGCATCTTGCCAATCTTGGCGCTCCAGACTGGCTTTGGCCATTTCCATCATTTGTTCGGCAAACTTATTTTTCAACGAACGCGCCGCTTTATAAAGTTTACTTTTCTCGTCAAAAGTCCCGACGATGCGTACCGCTTCTAACAGGTTTTTAATTTCACCCGTATCTGCCAAATCTCTGGCTTTATCCAAAGTTTTCGCCGATTCTCTGGTGGTTTCAATTAACGTAAATAGGGCATCAAATTGCTTGGTTTGCCAGTAGCGATTTTCCACAAATTGCAGCTTTTGGGCGGCAAAAAAAGCATCGCGCCACTTTTCTTTTTCCATCGCCTCTTCCGCTGCTTTGTAGTAGTCTTTGGCTTCTTGCCAAATAGACTCCCATTTTTTAATCCGTTCATCTACTAAACTAGCCGCAGAGGTATCGCGGGGAATTTGTCTAGCGGTGGAGATCGCCTCAGTAATGTCACCGGCATGAAAACTTTCTTCCGCCAGATCCAATAATTGTTCTGCCCAAGTTTCAATATTTTGGTCAATTTGCTTCCGCAGAGGATGATCTTTGGGCAAATCGGAAGCGATCGCGATCGCCTCTAATAACCCGTTAATAGTTTTTTGATTCGCCAACTGTCCCGCACAATATAACTGCTCCGACGCGGAAGGCTTAAACCAGAAAAAATGATAATTACAAGTCGGTGTATCGGGCAACTTGAGCAACATCATCAAAGATCCGGCGCCGAGTCCCCCAGACACCGCCATAGTAACCAATATCCAAATTTCCCAGCGCTTTAACAATCGCACCGCCCACTCCATCGGCTGATGAGAGGATTGTTTCAACTCACGAGAACGGCGATCCACAATTTGATGATCGGAATTCCAGTTTTGGGATTTTGACAATCGGCTATCCCGTGGGTTCTCATTAAATTCAGACTGAAGTTTCAAACTCCCATCGGTAGCTGAAGCCCCCACCGAGGAGCCAAAGGCTGAGGGCAAGGGCTCCAAAGAACGGCTCAAGAACTGCTCTTTAGCGTCTGAGTCGGAACCCTGAGATGGATGCCAACGATCTGGAATTTCGCGATTTCTAGTCATACCTACCCACAAATAGTCTTCTAGCCGTCTTGGAGTCGCTTTGAGCAAAAGTGTTCTCAACGACTTTACCGCAATTTTTGATCTGAAATTGTTTTTTATTGACTGATTACAAACCGATGAATATAAGTTTGCCTGGGGAAACTGGTGAAATTATAGACATTTTCCGTGCGATCGGCATCACCCTGGGCTGGAACCACCCCCTCCCGCCTCATGTCTGCTCTAATCGCCCGATTGGTGAATTGGATTGGTGGATATTGTAGCGGATTTAATATTTTTATTGTTTCATCAGCAGTCGATTCCCTCGCCCTCCGCAAGCGGATCGCCCCTGTCGGGAAACACCCAGCCGAAAACTTTAGATTTGATTAATTTTTTCCTAGAGTTACACAGACAACTGAATCCGAGAAGGGGCAATTGATTCATTGCCCCAGGGCGATCGAGCCGCCAACGGTTACACCTGATTTAAATCGTCCGCAATTAACCTTCTCGGCGCAACTCGACAATTAACTCAGCCAACTGCTCCGCACTCGCGGTATAAACTTCGTTACAAAAGTGACAAATGGCTTCAGCCCCATCATCTTTCTCAATCATATCTTGGAGTTCAGCCGCTCCCAACATTTTCAATGCCCCTAACATCCGTTCTGAAGAACAACCGCAATGAAATCTCACCAGTTGTCTTTCTGGGAGAATCGATAAACCCATATCTCCAAGCAGTTGGTGCAAAATATCCGGCAAAGTTTTTCCCGCTTTCAACAACGGTGTAAAACCTTGGAGAGCTTCAACCCGCGACGCTAAAGTTTCCACCAGAGCTTCATCGGTAGCGGCTTTAGGCATAATCTGTAACAGTAAACCCCCAGAGGCGGTGACACCTTCAGCGCCCACAAACACCCCTAACATCAACGCCGAGGGAGTTTGTTCTGAGGTGACGAGATAATGGGTAATATCTTCGCCAATTTCCCCGGACACCAATTCTACGGTACTGGAATAGGGATAACCATAGCCGACATCTCGCACCACATAAAGATAACCCTGACCCACTGCCCCACCGACATCCAATTTCCCCTTGGCATTTGGCGGCAGTTCCACCTGTGGGTTGTCCACGTAACCCCGCACCGTGCCATCTAAACCGGCATCGACTAAGAGGCCACCGAGCGGCCCATCCCCTTTGATCCGAATATTGACCCGCGATTCTGAACGCTTCATACTCGAAACCAACAGCAGTCCCGCAGACATACTCCGACCCAGGGCGGCGGTGGCTACATAAGACAACTGGTGGCGTTTTCGGGCTTCTTCGGTCAATCGGGTGGTAATCACCCCCACGGCACGAATGCCACCATCCGCAGCGGTGGCACGAATTAACTGATCCGCCATAATAAACCTTACATTTCTTAACACCTCATTACATTATTTTACGTTGCGACGCTCGCGAACCGCTAGAAAAATTACTTCCGCAGAAAAATTGGTGGCGCGTTGATCTAGGGATTTGCTGTTGCGCTGCTTCGCTTCGCCCCTGTTGCTCTGTAGCCTAGAACAAATTCTCCTGGGATGTTTTACAATCGGGAAAACGTCCACCCGCAGTGATTCAACCCCACGGAAAAATGCTAGGAAATTTTCAACAAAGTAATCTCCGCATCGAAATTGATGCCTCAGCCACCGCCATTCGCGATAGCTTATTGCGATCAGATCATTTGCAACAGTGGCTTTGGCCACAACAGCTTTCCCCCGGCATTGCCGAACAGTTGCATCCCGGACTCACTTTTACCACCGCGATCGGGCCTGTCACCATTCAACATCAAGTCAAAATCGTCCAATCTAATTGTCTCCGCTTAATCCTCAGCCAGGGGATTGATGGCTTTCACCAGTGGTACTGGGGGGATGGCTGGGTACAATCCAACCTAGAAGGAATCTCTCTACTCCCCCTTAATTTGGGACAAACCCTAACTTTAGTTAGACTGCGAGAATTTTTAAACCGTCAAGAAACATGAAGGGATGAGGAGCAGAGGAGCCCGCCATCGGCAGGGGGGCAGGAGAGCAGGCTCAGGGTAAGAGGTGTAGCCCTTCGGCAGGCTCAGGGTAAGAGGTGTAGCCCTTCGGCAGGCTCAGGGTAAGAGGTGTAGGGGAAGAGTGAATAGTGAATAGTGAATAGTGAATAGTGAATAGTGAATAGTGAATAGTGATATTTATGCATAACTTTTCACTTGTACGGGCGAATGGCCATTCGCCCGTACAAAAGTGGTAGGGGCGAATGGCCATTCGCCCCTACCACTTTTCACTTTCTTCCCGATGGCGGCCGATGGCGGC
>NZ_LIUQ01000034.1:32097-74255 GCF_001276715.1 Planktothricoides sp. SR001
CGATGGCGGCCCCAACCAACAATCAACAACCAACAAAAAATATCAATCCAATAAATCCGGCTGTTCCCGAACAATTTTTTCATAGAGGGACTGAAAGCCAAACCAGCCCATATAATGAGTGCCCACTTGACTAAAAGTTAAACGAGCCACTTCTGGAGAAATCAAGACAGGTTTACCCACTGCCTCGGCCATTAACTGAGCATGACAAGAACGCTCCATTGTAATAAACCACCAAGCCGCTTCATCCACAGAATGACCCACGGTCAGTAAGCCATGATTTCTTAAAATAATTGCTTTTTTTTCCCCTAAAGTTTTTGCCAGACGTTGACCTTCTTTCAGATCGAGAACCACTCCAGTATAGTCATCAAACAAGGCATGATCTTGATAGAAAGCACAAGCATCTTGAGTCAGGGGATCGAGTAAACGTCCCAAGGTTGACCAAGTTTTGCCATAGAGGGAATGGGAATGTGCAGCGGCAATTACATCAGGACGGGCTTGGTGAATTTGCGAGTGAATCGCAAATGCCGCCGCATTCACCAACTTATTACCATGAACTACCTCACCTTTGTGATTGACTAGCAATAAATTAGAAACGCGAATATGACCAAAATACATCCCGAATGGGTTGACCCAAAAATGATCCGTTAATTCCGGGTCACGGGCTGTAATATGTCCGGCGACTCCTTCATCAAATCCATAATGAGCAAACAGACGCAGGGCTGCGGCTAAACGTTGTTTTAGATGTAATCGCCGATCTTCAACGCGATCGCACGTCGGCGGTTGGGGTAGTCCGGGTTGAATAGACATCGCTTGTGAAGAAGTAAGTTGACAAAATTTACGATCTTAAGTTAGCGTATAAACTAATATTCTTTACAAAAGTTAACATATTATTTACCTATTGGTATGATTAGCGCCGAAATAGCGATCGCTTTTTCCAAGGATTAAACTGTCTGAATTAACTAACGCTATTACCATAATTCTATTGATAATTGTATTAATAATTCTATTAATGATATTGATTAAATTTTTAAAATTTAAAAATAGACTTTTTTTAAAATAAAAAGTGATTTGATCAAACCATAAATCTAAAGTGAAGTCGATTGTTTGCCCATATTTAGTTTTTAAAAATTAGTTAAAGACAGCCATGAAAGACCAATATAGTCAGTCAAACCACCGCCCGACACAGTTAAACTTATCTGGGTATAAAGCGTCCGAAAACATCCTCATATCTCCTTTTATTGAGGATAATGGCCGGTTAACTTATCGACCTGAGTGCAAATATCCAGATTTTTTTGCCCAGTCTACGTTTGAAATCGACCTGTTTGGCGATCGCGTCATTGTAGACCATTTCGTCCTCATGTTTTCCGACCAAGACTCCCTGAAAAACTATGGGAATGCTTTGGTAGATCGGGGAGCGAAAATCAGCGAAGGGCCGGGAAAATGGCCTGATGATTTTTGTGCAGAGGCCGAACCTTTTCCCCCTGAATTAGCCATGTATTTTCTCTCGGCGGTCTTTCCCTGTGGGGGAATCATCGTCTTACTAGCCCCGAATTCACCGGAGGATCAAAATCAGCAGTTTCTGAAACAGAGAGGGGTCAATGGAGTGCCTCATATCGCCATTCGGGTTGATGACATGGATCGAGCCGTGGAAAAATGGCGAAATAAAGGCTTTATTCCCTTATCAACTCACCCACAAAATGATGGATCTTTATGTCAGTGGTTTGTCAGAAATTGGGCGGGTCAGATTATTGAGCTAATCGATCGCCGGAACCATGGACAGGAAACTTTTTCCTGTGAGAATATTCGAGGCTTAAGACTGTCAGAAGTGCAAACATAAGTCTCAAAAAAATTTGCCTTCTTGTGGGCTCTGGTAAGTTTTTCTTTGTCACCCTTGCTCCGACTGCCCTCGGACTCCCCTCCGACTGCCCTCCGACTTAGCAAGAGTTGGCATTCACCATATTTCGCGAGATTGGGCAAAATTTAGATCGGATTTATAACGATTTGTAACGATTTGTTTTTTTTTGTAATTTTTGGCCAAAATGCTGAATAGAGTGAGAAAATTGCGCTCTTGCGATCGCCGACGGCATCTTCTCCCTAGATGACAACTTAGCGATGAAAAATGTAGGCTCCGGTTCAGATTAAAATGATTGGTAATAATTTAGTCTGTTTTTTTAAGCGCAATTCTGAAATTTTCCCTAGACCGATAATTTAAAGTCGCGATCAATTCAAAACGTCCAGCTAGAGATATCCCTGACAATTTGGGAAAATTAAAGTGATCATATTGGCATAAAAATAAAATCACGACCGAAACAATAATAGGAACCAAATTATGATGAAATTTCAGACATTAAAAACCTCACAAAAAGGAAATAAAAAAGCAAAAAAATCTTTTTTGCGTAAAGATTTTACCGAAATAAATCTCGCAGTTCAAATTGGATTTAATCATCGTGATTCTATCGAAAAATTTTTCCAAGGTAAATCTATTGAATCCTATATTTTTAAAGAAATTTGCTTACGCCTTGATTTAAAATGGCAAGAAATTGCCGAACTAGATGAGGAAGACCTAAGCAATTACAGCAATCGCATCAATAAGCTAGTTGAACAATTGAGAAAAATCGTCCATACAACCATTACAAAATTATGCGGTAAAACGCATTTTTTAGATTCTTCAAAATCCATCGGTTTGCATGAGCTTTACACTAAAGTTCATATTTTAGAGAAAAATCCGCGCCAACCCTCTTTAGACATGGCTGAATGTGCCCATAAATTGACCCTAGAAAACTTCGATTACTTCGGACTAGGGCATATATCTGAACCGAGAGTATTAGGATTAAAAGCCGTTGAGCGTTATCCCAAAGTCATGGTATTGGGAAAACCTGGATCGGGGAAAAGTACATTTTTAAAATATCTAGCAATGCAATGTAATGCGGGTCATTTTAATTCCCATCTAGTGCCGATTTTTATCCCAATGAAAGAGTTTGCTCAAGTACAAGAACGACTCAGCTTAATAGAATATATTACCCAGGTTTATGCTCCCAATACCGAGGCAGAAATAGAATTTATTCCGGCTCTAGAAGAACTGATGTCTCGTGGGCGAGTGATGATTTTATTGGATGGAATTGATGAAGTCCCAGAGACATCTCAGCAGCGAATCCTCAGACAACTTAGAGAGTTTACGGAAAAGTTTAGTTTGAATCAATTTGCGATCGCCTGCCGGATGGCACTGCCAGAATATGTTTTAGAAAATTTCATTCAAATTCAAGTTGCCGATTTAGACATTAAACAGATTGTTACCTTTATCCGCAAATGGTTTCACGCCAAAACCGACATAAATGTGGATTTTTTGATCGAGAAAATACGAGAAAATCCCGCCATTCAAACCTTAGCCAGGAATCCCCTACTCCTGACCCTCTTATGCTTAGTTTTTGAACAGACCGCAGAGTTTCCTGAGACTCAAATTCAATTGTATGAACAGGGAATGCAAATCCTCTTGAATCAATGGGATGAGGAAAAATCTTTAGCCGGGGACGAAATCTATCGCCACTTATCCTTAAAGACTAAACAAGATTTACTAGATAAAATAGCCCTGAGAATTTGTTTGTGGGGAGAATACTTTGTCCAAAAGTCAGATTTAGTTCAGTATATTCTGGAATCGATGAACCAGTTAACTGAACCAGAGACAAATCTAGAGACATCACCCAAAGATAGTGAGGCAATTTTAAAATCTATTGAAGTTCAACATGGATTATTGGTCGAAAGAACACCGGGCATTTACTCGTTTTATCATCCCACATTTCAACAGTATTTTACGGCAAGAGCGATTGTCAAGTCGCAACATCCTGAAAGTTTATTAGGATTGGTTAACTCGGTGACTCAACCGATTTGGCGAGAAGTGTTCTTACTGACGAATGAGATGATGACCAATAGCGATGAACTACTGCGATTAATGAAAATTAAAATCGATCGCCTCATCGCTAGAGATGAAAAACTACAGGCATTTTTGACCTGGGCTTATCAAAAATCTTTATCTGTCCCTAGTAGTTTTAAACCTGCCGCAGTTCGAGGGTTTTATTTAGCGCTATTTCCCCAACTCAACCAGAATCGAAGTGACCTTGACCTTGACCTTCGGCTCACTCTAGGGTGCGACCCTGGTTTTGATTTAGCGGTTGAACGGTTTCTGCACCTGGACTATCTTTTAGTTCTTACTTTAGCTCGCGCATTAGCCCCCACTTTAACTCGTGATTTAGCTTTGACCTTGGCTTATGTTCAAGCGCGTCTTCGAGTGTTAGCTTTTGATTTTGCCATCAATCCTGAATTTGAAAAGTCTTTGGCGAAGCTGAGACAAGACCTCACCCAGTCCGATGAACAGATTAAAAGCACAATGGAAGATTGGGATATTAATCCTCATGCTTGGACTGAGCGATTAAAAATGGCCAGAAAGTGGTGGCAAACAAATCGTCTCGCTTGGACTGATCGCTTAAAACAGGTGATGGCAGAATATCGCGATCTTGGCCATGATTGGCAGTTTACTTATCATCAAGAGCAATTACTGAAGCAATATTATTATGGCAATCAGTTATTGATTGATTGCTTAAACCGGGCGACTTACGTTTCCAGTGATTTGCGGCAAGAGATCGAAGCTACTTTGTTGTTACCGATCGCAGAAATTGAAACATGGACAACGGATTAACCCAGATCCTCCGTTTAGAGGCGATCGCCTCCGTCAGACTGGGAATAATGAATCGGGAAAGTCATCATAAATTCTGTGCCGATATCTGGATCGGACTGACAAGAAATCTGACCATGATGCTGTTGCATCACTTGATAAGCGATCGCCAATCCTAATCCGGTTCCCGAACCCACTGGCTTAGTGGTGAAAAAAGGATCAAACATATGCTGTTGAATTTCTATGGGAATCACCGGCCCATTATTTTTAACTCTTACCGTCACTAAGTCCGCTGAACTCATTTCGGTGCGAATCGTAATTTGTTTAGGTTCTAAACTGGGATCGGATTTTAATGCATCAATGGCATTATTGAGCAAATTAAACCACACTTGGTTGAGTTGGGCGGGATAACATTCCACTGGCATCAATTCACCATATTCTTTAATCACAGTGATTTTATTATCCAGTCGATTTTTTAAAATTAATAAAGTGCTTTCAATTCCTTGGTGTAAGTCCACCTCTTTTAATTCAGCTTCATCCAGCCGAGAAAAGTTTCGCAAAGAAATGACCAACTCTCGAATGCGATTGCTGCCATGTTTCATAGAAGTGATTAGCTGCGGTAAGTCTTCTTCAATAAATTCTAGTTCAATTTGCTCTAATTTGGCGGCAATATTTGGAGTTAATTCAGGATAATTTTCTTGATATAAATGAATTAACTATAGCAAAAATTTGGTATATTCTTCGGTATGAAATAAATTTCCATAAATAAAATTAATGGGATTGTTAATTTCATGGGCAATGCCGCCAACTAAATTTCCTAGGCTGGCCATTTTTTCTTTTTGAATTAACTTAATTTGCGCCAATTGTAATTCACCAAAAGCTTGATTTAAATCTTCGTTTTTGGTTTTTAACATTTCTTCAGAACGGCGGAGATTTTCCTCGACTCTTTTCCGATCATCAATTTCATTTAAGATTTTTTGATTTGTTTTCTTTAATTGATGATGGGTTTTTATATAATCGATGATTAATCCGGCTAAGGGAACTAGGTAAGCAATAATCTTTAAAAAGTGACCAATATTAAAATCATTATCAAACAAAGCCTTTGAACCAAAAGCCATGTGTATTTGAGTGGCGGCATTAGGAATGGTACTAACGCTCAAAGAATGAGCAAAAACACTGGGATACCTTTGGTAAAACTTTGGGTAAACCAGTAAACCGGCTAAAATAAACGTTATTAAAGGAGCCACATCCCAAGGTCTAGTAATCAAGGAATCAGGAAATATCGTTTCCGGCAGAGTATGACTGGTAGCACTAATTTTAATCATCTGATAGGCGATTAAACCAAAAATTAAGCTAGTGATAATGACTACGGTGATATTCCCCTGCCACTTTTCTGACTTAAAAAACAGAAAAATACTCACCCCAATGATAGTGAGTAAAGCGTTGAACATTCGGCAAATTGCCCAAGTAAAGGGAATTAGGTTATGATTATCCGCAGCCGCACTAATTAACCGATCTGCCGCTAATGTATGAAAAGCATCCATGATTCCGGCACATAATAGGGCTATACCAATGACCAGAGTGGTTGTCTCGCGCTTAATCGTAAAGTGGGCAAATGCTAAAATTGTGGTGAATATCGCTGCACAAAATGCACTCCACTCTAGGATGGTATGGGTAAAACTTCCGGCTAAAGTCTGATGGAGTTGATCGTCAAGAATACGAGGATCGAGATTAGCTGCTGCCGCAAAATCTAAGGCATATTGAGATGAGGCAAAATCTACCCCCAAGAGATTCATTAAGAATGGCAAAACGCAAATTAAGGAGACGATCGCAGTTAATTGGGGGGGTAGTTTAAAATTGCTTGATGATCGCTTGCCTATAAATTTTCCGGGATTCAATATCGGCATCGATTTAACCAGTTGTACTAAATTAATATTTTTCATTTGCTAAAATAATTTATCCAATAGATGTAATATTTTTATGCTCTAACCAAATAAATAAATCTCTATGTTAATCTGGGCTGAAAAAATTTACCAAATTCTCTTGATAAGCAGATTTTGATTGAACCCAGGCGCGGATTTTAATCATATTTTAATCATATTTTTTCGATTGATGCTATGCTGTTAGAGTAAATAAGCATTTTAGGATAACTAGGCTTTGGTGTAAATGTCAAGTTCTAACTCAAGTTTAAATTGGATTTACCAAAAATTTCGCGAACCGCTAGATCGCCTTGCATTTGTGTTGATCGGTATTTTAACGGTCTTGCTGATTGCTCTGCTGATCGCTGGCAACCAGACAGCCCCACGGGTCAGACATTTTAGCTGGCAGCAGCAACAAGTTGGTAGTGATGACCGAGCATTTATTTTGACATTTAGCCGTCCGATGAATCATGGCAGTGTTGAAGAAAATTTGCGAATTGACCCCTTGTTAACCGGAAAAATTAGCTGGGCGGGGAGAAGAATGGCTTATACTTTAACCCAACCAATTCCTTATGGTCAAAACTTTAAATTACAACTCCAAGCAGCCAGGGATTTATTTGCCAAACCAGGGGACATTGAGTCGTTAAGTGAACCGTTTATTGGTACTTTTTGTAGTCGCGATCGCGCTTTTGTCTATTTGGGAGCAAGTCCAGAAGAACAAGGCCAATTAGTTCTTTATAACCTAACCAAACAAGAAACCAGAATTTTAACCCCCAAAGACCTGGTAGTGATGGATTATAAAATCTATCCCCAGGGCGATCGCATTTTATTTTCCGCCCTTCCTCGATCAGAGGGCGGAAATGCTCGATCAAATGCCAGTATCTATCAGGTAAAAACAGGCATTTCCCTAGAGTGTTCTAGTCAAAACGATTCAACTACCCCCCCTAACAGTATTGAACTGCTCAAACCGGAACAAATCTTAGATAGCGATCAGTATCAAAATCTCCGGTTTGAGTTGTCAGCCGATGGCAAAACGATTCTAGTCAATCGGATTAACCTGCAAAATCCATCTGATTCGGGTCTGTGGATCATTCGAGAAGGAAGAAAACCACAGCCATTAGGGAATCAGCCCGGAGGCAATTTTTTATTCACCCCAGATAGCAAAACCGTGGCAATTTTACAGGGTCAAGGAGTGGCAATTTTACCCTTAGAGCCAAACAGTGAGCCGTTAGATTTTATCCCCAAGTTTGAAATGTTATTTGATTTTACTCGCGATGGTACAGCGGCAGCAATGGGAACTTTTAACCGAGATCCCAAAAAATCGACAAGATCGCTATTTTTCTTCACAAACCAAGGGGTAGAAACAGAACTTTTCCGCACCGAAGGCTCTATTTTAGATGCTAAATTTGACCCCACCAATCAAATTCTCTATTGCCTGATCACTAAGCTAATCGAAGAAGAAGAAGAATATCGGGAAGAACCATTAATTGCCGCCCTAAATATTGAAACTAAAAAACTCACACCCTTAGTGTTGCTACCCAATCAGCGCAATATACAAATGAGTTTGTCTCCCGATGGCCTCGGTTTGTTGTTTGATCAAGAAAGCCAAAATCGGAGTTCGGCTCCCACATCGGCAGATCCAACCCAGAGCAATAGTCGTTTGTGGCTCATCCCTTTAGATATTAATGCTTTAATCAAAGAAGATGTGCCACAAATTGAACCCCAACTCTTACCTTTTGTGGGGATTCGCCCTCAGTGGTTGCCCTGAATATCTCAGAAAAAGCGTCAGAAAAAGCGCTTTTGCAGAGGAGATGAATGTTGACGGCTAAGTCTCGATTCTCTCTCCTCTTTGATCGGCGCTTTGATCGGCGCTGGCTTGAAAGCTGTCCCTAACTTGAACCGTGACTTGAACCGTCACTTGAACCGTGACTCGATCAAGAATCAAGCAATCTGGGGTTTAACGATTGCGTAAGGCCGCAAGTCTTTGTCTCGCTTTCGTATGGTTAGGAGTAATTCTTAAGGCTTGATCGTAAGATTGCATCGCCTCTTCGTACTTTTCTAGTAATTCTAAGGCGACCCCTCGGTTATACCAAGCACTAGCAGGTCCTGTGTTGATTCCCCATTCCCCCTGACTGGCTAAGGCACGATCGTAAGCTTCAACGGCTTTTTCTAAATTAGTTTTCGCCCCTTCCGGGTTTTCTGCTTGCAAGAAACTGTTGCCTTGTTGCAAAAATGCCGTAGCCAGATTAAACCAAGCCAGGGCAAATTGATCGTTAAGTTTTGTGGCTTGTTCAAAAGCGGCGATCGCCTCATCCCGCTTGTCCAAAGACCAAAGCACTGAACCGAGGTTAATAGCGACATTGGCTTGATTAAATTGCCCCCAATTTTGATTGATTTCCAATGCCTTCTGGAAATCCGCTAAAGACTCTTCATATCTTTCCGCTTGTTTATAAATTAACCCCCGTGTAAATAAAGCCATAGAAGAATTGCCATTAATGTTCAAGGCTTGATTCACCGCCGCGATCGCCTGGTCGTACTGTTGCATCTCTTGTAAAACCCTACCACAGCCAATCCAAGCATCCGAGTTATTCCGATCGAGGGCGATCGCCCGGGCATAAGCGGTGAGGGCTTGGGGATATTGTTTGATCGTCAGTAAATATTGACCTTGACTGATCCAGGCGGAAACATTTTCACCGCCCTCACGGAGTAATTCTGGCTGATTAATCTCGGTCTGTGGCACACAAATTTCAGCCACTGTGGTGGCATCTGATGTCTCTGCTGAATTATTTTCTTCCGTGACAGTGGGGGTTTCTGGAGTAGAATTTTCTTGGGCGATCGCCTCATCTAAAGAAGCCGCCCTTCCGAGGGAATTCTCCACTGCCAAACCGGGAAAACCCCACGCGATCGTCAGCATCACCGCACTTAGACTTAAGCTTTTCCAATTTTTTGGCATCCGTTTAATCTCCCAAAATTATACGTTTTGCTTTACTTATCTTACCAATTTAATCATGGGATTATCGGAAAAACTATGGCGTTTCTGGCGGTTCCATAATTCGGATATTCCTCACCCAAGTCATTATTTATCGGAGTTGTTACTGCCGTCAACAGGGGATTCTTAGTACAAGAAACATGATTTGATTCTTCGACTCTTGCTAAATAATAATTATCAGACTTTTCGGAACTGAATATGTTTCTTGATTCATCCCCAGAGTCAAATTTTCACCCCTGAATAATCCTGAGACAAATCAAGCGATCGCATCCGCAGACGGATCGTGTTGATCCCCCCGCCAGCATTAACCCTAGACAGCTTTCGGTAATCATCGACTTTGCTCTACGGATCACCCTTGGTGCGTTACCGGGGCTGAATTCTGCTCAAACGTTCAGTCAGTATGTCGTGCAGCAAACAGGCACCCCACCGCTGGATCGATGGTGGGGCATGACGGACACCCTAGGATTTTTGGCAGTTAATTCACCGGATCATCGATCTCTGTGGCCATCCGAACTACTTTTTCCCTGGAGAAATATTAAATATCAACACAAATGTTATAAATTATTAAGATCAATCTACCGATTCAGAGCCGCACAAGTTGCTCCACAGAATTCTCGTGATTGGTGAACCTTCCGTAACTGTTCGAGCCTCAACCTCGGATATCCTGGTCTATATGGAGGCAAAAGGCACGGATGTATTGTATTGTAAAATATATTTACCGATATCTTATAAAATATTTTCGACTTTGGCCTTAACCTCTAAGTTGTCAACTTAGTTTGTACAATACTTAAGTATATGAAATCGGATTGCGATCAGCCTCACGCTGAAAAGCCAACCCCCGTTACTGACCCAGCGCCATGTATGATATGGATTCTGGTGTTAAGCTGACTGATTATATCTCCCCCAGTAAAAAGAGTAATCGTTGTAGCCATGGCTTCTGCCAACACACCTGCCAAAATTCTTGTTGTTGATGATGAACCCGCCATCCGGAATTTAATCCATCGCTTTTTAAGTAAAGAGTATCAGATGGAATCCGCCGAAGATGGTAACACCGCGATCGCTAAGTTTGAGTTATTGAATCCAGATTTAGTCATTCTGGATGTCAATTTGCCAGACACCACTGGCTATGAACTTTGTAAAGAAATGCAAAGTCGCACCAATGTCTTTGTCTTGATGTTAACCAGTCGAGGAGATGAAGCGGATAAAATCAAAGGGTTTTCCCTCGGTGCTGACGATTACATCACCAAGCCTTTTAGTTTGGTGGAATTAGGAGCCAGAGTCAAAGCGATTTTGAAGCGTCCGCGAATAGAAACATCCTCATCGATTTCCCAAAACTTAGAATTTGGTGAATTAAAGATTAATCCCGTCAAGCGGGAAGTCGCCCTTAGGGAGAAATTAGTGTCTTTTACAGCCCTAGAGTTTGATTTACTGCATTTTCTCGCCAGTCATCCCAATCGGGTTTGGCGACGCAGTGAACTGCTGCAAAAAGTCTGGCAATATGACTATGTAGGAGATCAACGGGTTGTGGACGTTCATATTGGCCAAATTCGGCGCAAGGTTGACCCGAATGGTTCCCGGATTAAAACAGTCCGGGGGGTGGGCTATAAATTTATCCCAGACGAATTGGGCGAGGAACAAGCTTAATTAGAAATGCAAGGGAATTAGGCGAAAAACCAGGGAAACTTACTCAAGTTTTAAAATTAAACATTGAAAAAAACTCGAGACACACAATGAATTTTTCTGGCCATAGAAATTTTAACCATAATTAACAATCTTTTGCCTAATATCTTTTGCCTAATATCTTTTGCCTAATATCTTTTGCCCAATATCTTTTGCCTAATATCTTTTGCCTAATATCTTTTGCCTAATATCTTTTGCCTAATATCTTTTGCCCAATATCTTTTGCCTAATATCTTTTGCCTAATATCTTTTAGTCAATATCTTTTGTTCAATACAATAGATAGTCATAGACAATTATGGCAAAATTATAAAAGGCAGAGTAGCCCTCGATCAGGGGGTTGGGGGAATCGAAACAGGTATTTTGTAAGAGGTCTAGTGAACATTGAACATTGAACATTGAACATTGAACATTGATAAAAATGTGCATAGGGAATGAATTTAAATTCATTCCCTATGATTTTTATTCGGTGAAAGCGGTGAAAGCAGGCGAAATTAATTAGCCTTGATCTAAATATTTCACCACGTCAGCGGCACATTCTTGGCCACGGCGAATACAGTCGCCTACGGCAACCCCATCCGTATAGTTGCCACATAAAAATAATCCAGGCCGTTGTTGCAAAGAGTGATGAATTTGTGCCAGGTTTTGATGATGGCCGAGGGGATATTGGGGAATTGCCCGCTTCCATAAATGCACCGCCAGGACTTTCGGTGGGATGTCCTGTTTGAGCAGGGTTTTTTGCAGATCTCTGTGTACGATTTGGACGATTTCTTCTTGGCTTAACTGAGCGATCGCCAGATCCGTGGTGCCACCGATAAAATTAAGCAATAAGCGCCATCCAGCGGGAGCGCGATTGGGAAATAAACTCGAAGACCAGATCGTACCCAAGGTGCGTATTCCTTGACCTCTGGGGATTAAGTTGCCAAAACCCGATGATACACTGGTTTTAAAGGCGCTTTCAGGATAGCCTAAGACCACGCAAGCGACCGCTGGATAAGGAATTTTGGCTAACCCTTGACTCGCCACTGGGCAAAGATTGGCTAACAAGTCAGCGGAGACATAGCTGGGGGTGGTCAGAACCATACTGCGAGTTTCAATTCTGGCTGGACCTTGGGGGGTGGAAAATTCGGCCAGATAAGTTTGGTGTTCTGTGGGTTTAATTTGGATTAAATGCCAGCCTAACTTGACTACATCGCCCAATTGAGCCGCGATCGCCTTGGGTAAAGCTTCCAGACCTTGACGAAATGAAGCTAATTCCCCGCGCTGGACTTTGGGCAGACTCGGATCCACCGTCTTTTTCGCTCTCCCATTTTTCGCTAAAGATAAAATCGCCCCAGCCGCCAGTCCACCGCCGATATCGGCCATTTTAGTGACTTTCCCAAAAGCGGCGCTGGCACTGAGTTGATTGGGATCTCCCGCATAGACTCCAGACACAAAGGGCTGTACCAGACGTTCCAAGACTTCCTGCCCCAGGTGACGACCAAAGAACTGGGCTACGGTTTCTTCATCCCCTTGGGCGGATAGGGTGGCACCGATAGCGGGAGGCACAAAACCCAAAGCCCCGGCGATCGCGCGTAACTTACCCCAATCGCTGAGTAACTTCGTCTGAAAAAATGCTGGCGGACTCATCGGCACTGGGATTAACTCTCCCTGTAAATAAACATACCGAGGAAGACGACGGTCAGCCAGCACCAACTCATCTTTTAATCCCACATCCACCGCCAACTTGAGAAACTCAGGGGTTGGTAAGCAACTATTGGGACCTTCTTCCCAGAGAAATCCGTCTTGCGATTGTGTAACAATGCGCCCCCCTACCCTTTCTTGACTTTCTGTCAATAAAATCTGCCCTGATTGGCGACCGCGCTTGCGGTCTTGCTGAAGTGCTTGGGCGAGACTAAGACCCGTAATCCCTGCACCGACGATTAAGGTATCAAGGGTAGTAGATGGATTGGCTAAATCGGTGGAATTCATCTTTGATGAGCAGTTAATAAGGATGAGCAGTTAATTTTTATCTTTAAGGATCTGTTTAAGGATCTTTTTAGATCATCAGATCATCGATTTTAGATGAAAACCTGCGCGTCCTCGGTGCTCAAAACAAAAATAATCTTTAAGTTTGATGTTCAAACAAAGTTTCCAGATAAACTCTGGCGGCATTGTGGTAGCAGCGCGATGCTTCAGGGGTTCCACTGTGGCTATTTTGCAGTAAAAATAGCGACAAAGCAGCGGCAAACAGCCGGTCTTGATCCCAATCAGGATGTGTTTCTAAGTATCCAGTTAGGGATTCGTGTAATGTTTCTGGAATTTCTGCCAGGATGCTAACGCATGGAGTTTTCATCTCTTTTCCTTCCGATTTTGGTGGTCAAGTGTCAGTGGTTGAGCCCGTTCTTGTTCACCATTCACTGCATCAACTGCATCATTGATGCTGGAGAGTAGCGGCTTGTCAGTTGACAAACATTACTTTTTATGGTTCTAGGTAGACGGGTGATTCCAGAGATAATTTTTGGGGTCAGTGGATACATTGTCTGCGATCGGGGGGTGGAATTGTCAATGATACAAACTGTTACAACTTGACGTTTTCCCCGGACTGCCCAACGAGAGAATCAGGGTTATCAGGCAATTTTTGTTACATAACTTCATAAATTTCGCCTGATTTTTCGTGGTGAGGTCAAGGAAACAGAAATCCCCAACTCAACGGCAATCTGAAACTTTCTCGCGGTGGCCTGTGGAAAAGCTTGTTTAATCTGTGGAAAACTGTGGTTATGTTGTGGAAACTCATGTGGAATCTTTGGGGAAAACTTGGCCGAAAAGATAAGAATTACAAATTTTATTTTCAGGCTGATTAGCTTATCTTTATATATGATCCGTAATCAAGAATTGGTAAACTGACGATCAAAAATATTGCAGAACCGTAATGAACCCTCGCGGCAGTCTTGACTTACCCCAAAACCTGTCTCTATATCTGCGTGGGGCAATCGAGCGATCGCCCCACCAGTATCGGTTTGATGGCTAACTTGATGGCTAAAATTTGCCTAATTAGGTTGGGCATGACTGCCGTCACCTTCAAGGCTGTTAACGACCAGAAAAAATTAATCGGTTAAACTTTGGTTAAAACAAAGACATTTCCCTCGTTCCCCCGTCCGATGCGGAGGTCTCGATCTAAATAGGTGATTTCCACCCAACCTTGACGGGTAGAATTAATCTGAAAATCAATGGCTTTATATTTATAGCTTTGACCAGCGGCGATCTCGTCAATTAATTGCGCCGGTGACTGATAACCAATCAAACCCTGAAACCCAGTAATGTTGCGTTCAAATTTGACCTGAACCCGCGTGGAAGATTCCGGCGTAAATCGAGCGCTGACACAGACGATCGCCGCTAGGTAGGGCAAGCCATCGAGTTCGGCAATATTGTAAATTTTGGCCTCTTTGCTGCGGACACATTGATAAATATTGCCCAATTTGGCTAAAGGCAAACGGTCAATATTTAACAGTTCCCGACTGGTGGTGTAAACCAGTCGCCAATCCCCGTCAAGAAGATCCAGTCGTTGCACAGGTCGGGGGTGGGGATTGCTTAACTCTAACTGGGAAATCGCCGTTTGGATGGCTTCTTTTTGAGCGGTCGTCGCTTGTAAACCCCGATTTTTATCGGCGATCGCCTCTAACAAGGCTCGTTTGCGACTCATCAGCATCTCTAAATTAACCTGTACCATTTGTTTTCATGGGAATAACTGAATGGGTGAAAGTCGGATTGTTTTGGCAATCTCCGCTATCATAATCCATGATAGTTGAAATCCCTATCGGGATTTACCATAGACAACTCCCACTGCCTCCCAAGGGCTGATGGTTGTCTCCAATTCACCCCTTTAGTTATTAGTATTAGGCCTTAAGATGTCTGAGCTATCTGAAATCCGTAACCCTTCTCTGACTGAAAAACCGCGCTATGAAATCGCGGATGTCATTCCTTTGCAGTATGAAACTTCCATCCTAGAATGGCTGGAAAGAAGTGGTCGAATGCTTGATAGAACCAACGACAATGATGAGCTACTGCTCGACTCCGAAGAAGAAATTGCTGAACTGATTGAAAATGACGGTAAATACGATGATGATGACGATGATGACCTCCTGGTAGATGATGATTAAGCCATCATCAACGATTCGCCGTCAGCTTTTGCCTTTGAGCTTTCATTTGTCATTAGCTGAAGAGGATTAGCTTTCAGCTAATCGCTCTCGTGTTAATCGCTTTCGGTGCGATCGCCCTATAGCTGGTTTATCGGTTATTTCTTTGACCGATGCGATCGCCATATACCGATGAAATTGTGAGGAGTGACTTCAAAACCTGTGAACGCTAAATTCTTATCCATTAAATCACTGGGACTCTCTGGAACCTATTTGTTCCTGATACTGACCCTAAGTTTGAGTATCGCTGCCCTGATATTAGATAGAACTGGGGGTAGAATACCTTCGAATCTGCAATTCTCTCTCACCTTACCCCTCCTGGTTAGTGCTTTGTTGACCGCAGTTTTAGGCTATTGGGTTGTGCCATTACTGCGCCAACTCAAAGCTGGGCAAGTGATTCGTGAAGATGGCCCACAAACACATTTAAAAAAAGGTGGCACGCCGACCATGGGAGGCGTGTTTTTTATTCCCGTCGGCGCACTGGTTGCCGTGGTGTTGTCAGGGTTTTCTCCCCTCGTCCTGGGCGTGGCAGTCTTAACCTTGGGTTATGGGGCGATCGGCTGGTTGGATGACTGGCAAATTCTGCTGAAAAAGTCCAACAAAGGTATTTCCCCCCGGATGAAACTGGGATTACAAATTGCCTTAGCGGTAATGTTTTGTTTATGGTTGGCGGTAACTCAACCAGCCAGTCTGACCAATATCGCCCTGCCTTTTGGCCAAGTTCTGCGCTTAGGTTGGTTATTTTGGCCTTTGGCCGCATTTGTCCTAGCCGCTGAAAGTAATTCCACTAACTTGACCGATGGGTTGGATGGACTAATGGCCGGAACTGGGGCGATCGCCTTCTTTGGTTTGGGGGTAGTGGTCGCACCCAATTTTCCTGATTTAATGGTCTTTTGTGCCGCCATGAGTGGCAGTTGCCTGGGTTTCTTGCTATACAACCGCAACCCAGCCCAAGTATTTATGGGTGACACAGGTTCTCTTGCCCTCGGCGGCGCCTTGGCAGGGGTGGCACTGCTCAGTAATACCCTTTGGTCTTTATTTTTAATTAGCGGCATTTTCTTTGTCGAAGCCCTCTCAGTGATCGCCCAAGTTGGCTATTATAAAGCCACAAAAGGCCCCGATGGAGTGGGTAAACGTCTCTTGAAAATGGCTCCGATTCACCATCATTTAGAACTCAGTGGTTGGTCAGAAATTCAAGTAGTCGGCATCTTTTATTTGATCAATGCGCTGCTAGTCTTTCTCAGTCTGGTGATTCGTTAATTACCATAAGTACCATTCGCTTTCAGCTTTCAGCTTTTAGCTTTGAGCTTTCAGTGTTTAGCTGACGGCTCATCCCTTAAGGCTGAATGCTAAGAGCGATTAGACCGTTTGATCTGTCACCCCAGATATCGCCAACCGATAAATAAAATATCCTAAAATATACTAAAATATATACTAAAATATACTAAAATATACATAAAAAATTTTTTATGACTGAAACTGTGATTCAAGCCTCCGAAAATTCCCATTTTTTTCCTCCAGTTTCCGTCGTTGTGCCAATTTATAATGGGGAAAAAGATTTACCGGATTTATTAGAGTGTCTGCGGCGGCAAACTTATCCCAGGCAACAAGTAGAATACTTACTCGTTGATAATAATAGCCGCGATCGCACCGGGGAAATTTTGGCAACTGCCGCCGCATCCTGCCAAGCAGATCCATCGTCAATTAAGCTTTATGCCTTAAATCAAAATCACATCCAAAGTTCCTATGCTGCCCGGAATACAGGCATTCAAGCAGCTACAGGCCAAATCATCGCCTTTACCGATGCCGACTGTCGGCCAAAACCTGACTGGCTGGCTAATTTAATTCAACCATTTATTGCCGAAAACGTGGGAATTGTCGCCGGAGAAATTGTTGCCTTATCCGGCAAAACTCTCCTGGAAAAATACGCCGATATCCAAGAAACTTTATCCCAAAAACATACCCTAGATCATTCCTTTTGTCCTTATGGACAAACCGCAAATTTAGCCATTCGCCGTTGGATATTTTCAGAAATCGGCTTATTTCGGCCTTACCTCACTACTGGGGGAGATGCCGATATTTGTTGGCGGATTTTAAGAGGAACTAATTGGCAGATAAAATTTGCCCCCTTAGCTTTAGTTGAACATCGTCACCGTTCAACGTTGCGCCAACTAAAAAGTCAGTGGCGGCGGTACGGAGAATCTAATCGTTACTTGCACGAAATTCACGGGGTTGAGTTAATGCGTGAACTGACTCCCCGTGAATCGATTTATCGTCTGAGTCGGTGGTTATTAAAAGAATTGCCGATCGCTACCGGGAAAACCTTATTGGGAAAAAATACCCTGGTGGATTTGCTGAAAACTCCCATTGATTTAATCTGTTGGCAAGCGCGAACGGAGGGACAAAGAGCATCAAAGTTATCCGATGAAGCTTTGATCGTCCCTGATTTATTTGTTTCTGAATAGGACTTTGCGTAAAGCGGTAATAGTGGCGATCGCCGCTTCAGCCACGCGATCGATTTCTTCCGGGGTATTAAACCGACCAATGCCAAATCGGATCGAAGCATAAGCTAATGATTCAGAATGTCCCAGGGCTTTTAACACATGAGATGGGGCAACTTTTGCGGAAGTACAAGCGGAACCGGAAGACACTGCCACTACAGGTTGCAACCCCAACAATAAGGCTGCCCCATCAACCCCTTCCACACTAATATTTAGATTGCCCGGAAGTCGTTCTGTGGGATGTCCATTCAGACAAACTCCATCCAAAGTTGATAATTTAGCCCAGAGGCGATCGCGCAATTTAACTAACCGTTTGCTTTCCGATTTCATTTCCCCAATTCCCAACTCCACCGCTTTAGCAAATCCGACAATTTGCGGCGTATTTAAAGTACCCGATCTCAGACCCCGTTCATGTCCGCCACCGTGCAATTGTGGCGCTAATTTCACCCTCGGATTCCGGCGACGGACATACAGCGCCCCAATGCCTTTTGGCCCATAAACTTTATGGGCAGTTAAGGACATTAAATGGATATTCATGTTCTGCACATCCAGGGGAATTTTGCCAATGGCTTGGGCTGCATCCGTATGAAATAAAACATCTCGCGATCCACACATTTCCCCAATTTTTGCTAACGGTTGTAACACCCCAATTTCATTATTAGCCGCCATCACAGATACGAGAATAGTATCCGGGCGAAAAGCCGCTTCAAGTTCTCCTAAATCAATTAATCCATCGGGTTTCACGGGCAAATAAGTAACTTTAAATCCCAGGGTTTCCAGATACTTACAAGGGTCGAGTACCGCATTATGTTCGGTTTGCACCGTAATAATATGTTTGCCTTTCTGAAAATATGCCTCAGCCACCCCTTTAATGGCCAAATTATTAGATTCCGTTGCCCCACTGGTAAAAATAATTTCCTCTGGGGCAGCTTTGATAGCTTTCGCGATAGTTTCTCGCGCTTGTTTTACCG
This sequence comes from Planktothricoides sp. SR001, assembly GCF_001276715.1. Lineage (GTDB taxonomy): Bacteria > Cyanobacteriota > Cyanobacteriia > Cyanobacteriales > Laspinemataceae > Planktothricoides > Planktothricoides raciborskii. The sequence continues at coordinate 50,997 of NZ_LIUQ01000034.1, forward strand.
CTGCTTCTGACTCCCAACCATATTGATGATTATTACTAGCCGCATTGCCAAAATGTTCGGTAAAATATGGCAACATCGCCTGAACGACGCGATCGTCTACCGGAGTCGTGGAGTGACAGTCAAGATAGATGGGTTTATGAGTCATAGTGATTAAAAACAGATAGGAAAAGACAGAGGAAAAACTGTGGATTGATGCGATCGCGTTTCGACTTGAAAGTCACAAAAATATTAACGCGCAGATTCACAAGCCGAGCGAATTATTTCCGGTAAAGAGGCAGCACAGCTTGTTAAAGGGTTATTTCCCAAGGTCAACCAGGAAATATTGGTTAAATTGGCCAACGGTTCAAGATTACTGATTTGATTATCATCTAATTGCAACTCGGTGAGTTCGGTTAAATTGGCCAACGGTTCTAAATTACTGATTTGATTAGTTGACAAATACAACTCATAGAGATTGGTTAAATTGGCCAAAGGCTCAAGATTACTGATTTGATTTATCTGCAAGGACAACCAGGAAAGATTGGTTAAATTCGCCAACGGTTCGATATCGCTGATTTGATTATTCGCCAAAGCTAATAAGGAGAGATTGGTTAAATTCGCCAACGGTTCGATATCGCTGATTTGATTGATATCCAAGGACAACCAGGAGAGATTGGTTAAATTCGCCAACGGTTCGATATCGCTGATTTGATTATTCCCCAAATACAACTCGGTGAGATTGCTTAAATCACCTAAAGGTTGGATATTTTTAATCTCAGATCCCGATATGTCAAGGGTGGTTAACATAAATAATTTTGCCGATGCTTCTGCACAATCTTGGGTTTCCATTTTCGTTAATAGAACTTCAATGGTATGCTGCTCATCGGCTGCTAGGGTTTCCCTAGAAAGACATCTTTGGGTAAATTTTTCATAAGCGTTAATCACCTGATTTTGGCTATATAAATGCTCATTTATACTCAAATTAATTGACTCTTGAGACTGGGCAATATTGTTTGATATAACTAAAATTTCTAAGATAAATAATCTCGTAATAAAGCGAATTAATTTAAGGTTTTTTATCATAAATTTACCGGAAATTAACTATAGCGTTGTTCATTAGGTTAAGGTACATAATTTATTTTACTTTATGACCTACTTTATGACCGCATTCGCGGAAATGATATCGTTGCTCTTTAGACCTGAATAAGTTGAAAAAGCTACCGAGTAAGGACAAGCATTCGGGGAATTAATGGTCGGTTTTTACCCAGAGATTTTTAGCCCGAATGCTTCGCCCCTAAAAACGACCTTGAATGCTGATTTATACGGTTTTTTCCAGATGTTAACAGTTCCTTGCTCCTCGCCATTGACTAAATAGCCGTTACTGAAGGCAACCGATCGCACCTCATGGCGGGGTCTGGACGGGGATTCACTGCGCCTGCGCCCGTGCAGACCGCCATCGGTTAGGCCGGGGGGAAGCTCTACAATTCCCAGCAGGGCAGTGCCGTTGTCAATCATTATTATCACAAATCACCAGTGAACCAGTTATGTTTAGCGCAAAAAAACCGGCCTCCTCAAGAAACCGGGTTTGTTTCACACAATGACTAGCAAAGAGCGATAATCTCAAATAGCGATAATCTCAAACCCCCGCAGAGGCGGGGGCAGGCTTAGTTAGCAATTCTGATTAATTCTACATCAAAAATTAAAGTGGCATTGGGCGGAATCACTCCACCGGCGCCACGCGCCCCATATCCTAAGTCTGCGGGAATAATCAGTTGACGACGACCGCCAACTTTCATACTGCCAACACCTTCATCCCAGCCTTTGATCACTTGACCGATACCAATTTTGAACTGGAAAGGCTGACCGCGATCGCGTGAACTGTCAAACTTGGTGCCATCTTCGAGGGTGCCGGTGTAGTGAACTACCACGGTGTTACCCCGTTGGGGAGTCGCACCAGTTCCCGGTTCAATATCAATATACTTGAGGCCAGAGTCAGTGGTAATCACGTTTTTTGAACTATCCATTTCTGTTGTGTTAGCGCTGGCTATTAAGGTTTGTTTTTTCGACTGATTGGGATCCGCGCTGTCAATCAGCGCTTGTAAACTGGTTTTTTGGGGACGAGAAGCAATGCTCGTGACTTCTGTCACCGGGTTTGGGGATTGTTCAGTCTTCAGTTCCCCTGCGATCGCCTCTTGACCTTTATTGGTCAGTTGGGAGATCGCCAGTACCAAAAAGCAGGCCAACATCACGCCTAGGCTGATTAAAATTTCTCGCAAAATTACTCCTCCTTTTATCGGTCGCAATATCTTTGTCAGGGCAAAGCATATAGCCTACGGCATGGCGAAAGCTTACCGCGCTGAAATTTTATTGGATAATCCTCAAGATTGTTACGCGAATGCTTTGCCCCTACAATTTGGTTCTAAGGTACATTGGCTTTCATCCTCACTTTAAACCTAAAGGGTCACAGGAAAAAAAGAAAAACTGCGAAAAAATCCTCTGATGATTTTGGCCGTGCCATTGTTTTAAGTAATTTTTTGCCCCATGTGGCCGATATTAACGCCAATGCCGATTTTCTAAATCTCGGATCTGTCGTTCCAGGCGATCCAGCCGTCCCCGTAGTTCATCCATCTCCGCTTGACGCGGCACCCCAATATCCTGCATTAAATTGCGGATTTGCCGTTCCATCTGGGCTTCAAAATTACCTTGTTCAGATTTGATATTCTGCATCAAATCGTCTACAAAATGCTGCGCTTGATCTGGATTGATTTTGCCATCTTGAACCCACTGATCGCTAACTTCTTTGAGTTTTTCTGCGACCAGGGAGGTGGTGCCAATGCCGATCATCAGCAGTTGTTTGATCAAATTATTATTATCCATTCGCTATCATCCTCTAAATTAGTCAAAAATAAGGGTTTTTGAATTACTCAACCATGTCCCTTGCTCTGTTTGTGCAATATCAGATGCATTCAGGGATTCATTATTGGTGAACTATGGCTGAATCTTGAACGCGATCGCTATCTCTATTCTGCCATAGAGAATTCATCCACGATGAATGCCTGGGGATCCTATCCTTTGCCTCCAGTGGTCTAAATTGTTTTACACTCTGGGGAAACAGGTAATCCGGTGAATATTTAAATTTTCTGGCTAATTTTTTCGGGAGAAGCGATCGCCGCATCCACCGTTTCCTGATGGAAAATCGGCTGAAAATTCTCTGGCTTTGACGGATTCATTTCTTCCTCAAACACGGCCAGATCAAACCAAAAAGTTGTCCCCACCCCCACCTCACTAATTAAATTAATTTTACTATGGTGCTTGTCCATAATATTCTTCACAATGGACAAACCCAGACCCGTTCCTTCCAAAGTATGTACCCGATTTTCCACCCGGAAAAAGCGGTCAAAAATTGCCTCTTGGTCTTCCGGATCAATGCCGATCCCCGTATCGGAAATCTCAATCCGCACCACTTTTTTTGTTTCTTGAATTTCGGCAGTTTTGTCCGTTGACCAAGAAAAACGAATAGTCGCCTGGGGCTCTTCGAGGACATAAGCCCGAATCATCACCCGTCCCCCAGAAGTGGTGAACTTCAAGGAATTGCCCACTAAATTGGCGAAAACTTGCAGCAATAAATCATAATTTCCCACCACTGGGGGCAAATTGGGAGCAATTTCTTGGCCGAGTTGAATACCTTTATCTTTGGCATTCAACTGATAAGTCCGCAGCGTTTGTTCAATATTCTGCGCCAAATCAATTCCTTCAAAGTTATAGATTCGAGCGGATTCTAATCGAGAAAGATCCAAAACATCATTAACTAATCGAGTCAGGCGATCGGTTTCATTATTGGCAGTTTCTAAGAACTCACGCCGCTCGGTTGCGGTGAGTTCTTCCCCATAATCATGCAAAGTTTCAATAAACGATTTAATATTAAAAAGTGGGGTTCTGAGTTCATGGGAAACATTGCTAATAAATTGACTTTTCGCTTCGTTGAGTTCCACCTCACGAGTAATATCTTGAATCGTCATGGCAATGCCTTTGAGACTATCACGATAGTAATGAGGTCCAATATTACATTTGAACGAGTCTTGATAGAGGGTACATTCCGTGGCGGTCGGTCGTTGGGAAGAGGTACAAGTATTTTCCTGATGGTAAGTACAGGTTTGACACAAAGGTTCATCTCCAGGGGCTTTGTGGAGTAATACGGTGGTCAGCAGAATGCGGACACTGCGTCGCGTGGGTTCTGTGAGGCTGATTCTAAATTCCGCCCCTTCGCGATCGCCAGCCGCAATTTCATACAAAGGTCGCGTCAGTTTTACCGTCACTGCCGAAGGTAAACAATGCAGGACATTTTCGCCGATGATATTGCTGCCTTGCCAGCCAAAAAATACTCTTGCTCTGGGATTAACTAAGACAACCTGTAAATTAGTATCAATTAGCACTGCCCCATCAGCGATCGTGGAAACCAGGGTTTCTAGCTTGGCTTTTTCTGCGGTCATCTCCTCGATATTTTGGGCTTCGTACTTTTCCAACCGTTCGGCCATCTCATTAAAGCTAAAAATTAATTCACCCAGTTCTCCACCAAAAGGCAAATCAATCCGCTGCTTAAAATTACCGGCGGCAATATTTTTCACCCCCAGCAATAACTCTTTAATCGGTTTAGTAATATTTAGGGCATTAAACACCGCCCCCAAAATCACCATCACCCAAATCGAGACAAACACAGCAATTGTCACATCCCTGGTCAAATGAGAGGAAGCCACCACCGTAGGATTGGGGTTAATCCCGATCGCCAATACTCCTAGATATTGCTCATCATGGATCAACGGCACAAAAACATCGGTCACTTCTCCGGCTGGAGTCTGGTGTTGGCGTACCATTGGCAAATCAGAATTGGTGGCAAAGCCTTCCGGTAACTGAATTCGCCGTTGCAGCATCAGGGAATTTTGCACCTGTGATTCTGAGAAAGGAATTCCCAAGAATATTTGTCCTTGAGGGTCGGCATACAGCATATAACGCACGCTGGTAGTGCTGCTGTAAAAACGGTGGGAAAAGCGGGCCACCTCTGTCTCGTTGTGTTCCGCAATCAAGGGCGCCACATTACTTGCCAACAATAAACCCAGATCCCGACCAAAGCGGGTATCATTCATCCTGGCATCATCTTGGATCGTATTGACAGCCCAAAATGTCAGGCCACTCATAATTAAAGAAACCACCAAGGTGGCAGCAGCCATTAGTTTGGTCTGGAGGGTGAACTCAGACCACCAGCTTGTAATAATTTGTTTGATCTGTGTGAGTAGAGCCACCAAGCTTAATCCTACCCCGTGCAAGGAGATGACGAGTATTCAATAGTCATTTGGATGGTAACAGATCGTCTAGTTATTGAACCAGCAAAATTTGTTATCTGTTATTTGTTGTTTGTGATTAGTTATTAGTGGTTGGTTATTTGGCTGCGAATAGCCAACCACCAACCACTAATCACAAGTTAGATATTTTTCACCCGATAACCAATGTCTCGGCGACAATAAGCCCCTTCAAATTCGATACAATCCACAGCCTGATAAGCATTAGCTAAGGCTTCGTCAAAATTACTGCCGATCGCTGTGATGCCTAAAACCCGACCGCCATCAGTAACGATCTCCCCTTCAGACGAGAGTTTTGTCCCGGCATGAAAAGCGATCGCCCCAGTATCGGCGGCTTTGTCCAAACCGGCGATCGGTTTTCCTTTTTCATAACTGCCCGGATAACCGGCGGAAGCCATCACCACACAACCGGCAGCCCCGGGTTTCCATTGAATTGGCAGCATTTGGGCCAAGCGTTTTTCCACACAAGCCAACATCAAATCTTCTAAGGGGGTTTCCAGCAACGGCAGAATAGCTTGAGTTTCGGGATCCCCAAAGCGACAGTTAAATTCCAACACCTTGAGATCCCCATTGGGGGCAATCATCAAGCCCGCATAGATAACCCCACAGTAATCAATGCCGCGATCGCGGAAAGCCTTGATCGTCGGTTCAAGCACTTCTTGCTGAATTCGTTCTTGGAGGGCGGGGGTGACAATGGGAGTTGGGGTGTATGCACCCATACCGCCCGTATTTGGCCCGGTATCTCCTTCGCCCACTTGTTTATGGTCTTGAGCCGGTAACAAAGGCACCACCGTTTTCCCATCAGTCAGGGCTAATACCGAAGCCTCTTGACCGGGTAAAAATTCTTCAATCACCACACATTCACCGGCAGACCCAAAGGCACCGCCAAAGGCTTCCGCGATCGCGGCCTCTGCCTCTGCGATCGTTTGTGCCACCGTCACCCCCTTACCCGCAGCCAAACCATCAGCCTTAATCACAATTGGCACGCCTTGCTCACGCACATAAGCGATCGCTGCATCCATAAGGGTATGGGTAAACACAGCGGAAGCGGCGGTAGGAATTCCCGCTTCTTGCATCAAAGCTTTAGCCCAAGACTTACTCGCTTCAAGTTGGGCTCCAGTTTGGGTCGGCCCAAACACTTTCAAATTATGGACTTGAAGAAAATCCGTAATTCCCAACGCCAGAGGCACTTCAGGCCCCACCACCACCAAAGAAACATCATTGGCCAAAGCACAATCCTTAATCCCTTGGAAGTCATCCACCGCGAAAGGATAATTTTGGCATCCGGGCATCATCGCCGTCCCCCCATTTCCAGGGGTACAGATCACCTGCTCTACTTTCTTTGATTGCAGCAGTTTCCAAGCCAGGGCGTGTTCACGCCCTCCATTGCCAACGACTAAAACTTTCACTGGTTTTCCCTCAAACAATTATTCGTTATTCGTTATTTTTTGTTCGTTATTCGTTATTCTTCGCTGGTGATTTCAGCGTTGTTGAATTTGTTTTGCTGGTAAAGCCGCCTAAACTTCTGCTGCTGCTGTTGGTGATCCACAATTGGCTCTGGATATTTAGCGGCTTCCCGCTTGTCTGCGGGAATTTTACCCGTGATGAGAAACTTAGGATCCACTCGGCTGAGTTCTGGGAGCCAGCGCAGAATATATTCCGCATCGGGATCAAATTTTTTCGCCTGAGAAGCGGGGTTAAAAATTCTAATCGGTTTCGGATCCATGCCACTAGAAGCTGTCCATTGCCAACCCCCGTTGTTAGCGGACAAGTCCCCATCAATCAGGGTTTGCATAAAGTATTTTTCGCCCCACTGCCAATTGATGATTAAATCTTTGGTCAGGAAACTGGCGACAATCATCCGACAGCGATTATGCATCCAGCCGGTTTCATTCAGTTGGCGCATGGCCGCATCAACGATCGGATAGCCGGTACGTCCTTCGCACCAAGCTTGAAAATATTCTGGGTTATTCTCCCAGGGGAAATTTTTCCAGGCAGCGCGGTAGGATCCATCGGCCAATTCCGGGAAATAATACATAATATGTTGATAAAACTCTCGCCAAGCCAGTTCTTGTTGCCAAGTGCGGATATTACTCCGAGCTTCATCACTGCGGCATTCTTTCCAAGCAGTGTCGATCGCCGCCCAAACATTTCTAATGCCAATCACGCCAAATTTCAGGGCGGCACTGAGTTGGGAGGTGCCGGGAATATCGGGAAAGTCTCTTTGTTTGTCGTAGGCCAAAATCTTTTTATGACAGAAATCTTCTAGTTGAAGTTGGGCAGCCTTTTCTCCTGGAGCCTGCACCAATGGCCGATCCCAAATAAATCCTAAGTCCTTGGCCTTGGGAAGGCGATCGATCGCCCCCGCATTTTTGGCGGAGGCCAACTCTTCGGCACTCAAACCCGTCATTGAGGCGATCGCGGGCATGGGTTCCGACTTATTTTTTCGACTCCAATTTTTCCAAAACGGTGTATAAACCGTGTAGGGTTTGCCCTTCCCAGTCAGCACCATTCCCGGTGGTAATAGAAGCTGATCCCAAAAAGTGTTGACTTCGATGCCTTTTTCACTCAGGGCTGCTTCCACCTTTTGATCCCGTTTTTTAGAGTAAGGCTCAACATCAGAATTCCAATAAACCGCTTGTGCCCCCAATGCAGCGGCTAATGATGGGATCGCTCGTTCGGGTTGGCCATGAAGAATCAACAACTGACTCCCCATCTTGGCATAGTTTTCCTGCAATTCTTGCAAGCTATCCAGAGCATAGGCCATCCTTGCCGGTGCCACGTCATCTCTCTCTAAAATATTCGGATCTAGGCAGAATATACCCACAACTTTGGGACTAACCTTGCGAGCATTTGTCAGTCCCACGTTGTCGGTTATGCGTAGATCCCGCCGGTGCCAAAATAAAATTACGCTATCAGCCATTAGCCTACATACGCTGAAATTCCTAAACTGTTAATCCTAGCATATTTTTGTGCCAATTTTCGGCAGAAATACAGGATTGGTCAGAATTGAGGGGCAGAGGAGCCCGCCGTCGGCAGAGGAGATGAGGAAGTGAATAGTGAATAGTGAATAGTGAATAGTGAATAGTGATAATTCTTTTGTACGGGCGAATGGCCATTCGCCCGTACGACTTTTCACTTTCCCCTGCTCCCCCACACCCTACACCGATGGCGGCCCTACACCCTACACCCTACACCCCTCCTGGGTTAATTAGGTTAAGTTAAAAAAGGACGAGCCAAGAAAAAACTAGCGATAGATTTAGCATCGATCAGTTCACCGCCTAAAATGGCTTTTTCTAATTCTTGAGGAGACATAAACACGAGTTCGATATCCTCATCATCATCTTGGGCGGGTGGGTTCGGTAATTTTTCTAAATTTTTGGCTAAGAAAGCATAGATAATTTCGTCAGAATAACCGGGGGCTAAGACAAATTGACCTAAGTTTTTCCAACTATGGGCGCGGTAGCCGGTTTCTTCTTCGATTTCCCGTTTTACTGTGGTTTCTGGGTCTTCATCATGTTCTAAAGTTCCCGCCGGAAATTCTAAAATCCGCGATTCTACCGCAAAACGATATTGTCTTAACAGGATGAGTTTGCCATTGTTGGTGACTGGAATACAAAGGGCACCACCGGGATGCCGGATACATTCCCATTCTCCTTCTACACCATTGGGCAAGCGGAGAAGATTGACATCAAAACCAAATTTTCGTCCAGAATAAGATAAACGATGTTTGATCAGTTGTGGTGGTTCTTTACCAATTGACATAGAATTGTTTCGGGTTAGGTTGTTTGAAAAAATCTATTTTTACTGTAGCGGGCGCTATCGGTAAAATCAAGCATCAATATTCTTGATAATTTTGATTTATGCTGATTTTTACGCTGAGTTTGATGCTGAGTTTGATGCTGAGTTTGACTCAGATTTATTAGTTTATAATCGGTTATTCAACCGTATGACCGGCAGCAGCGATCGCCTCTTTAATTGCGGTTTCTGAAGCCTGAGTTTCTACCTGAACAACTTTGGTGGATAAATCAATGGTGACTTCGGATCCGGCATCGACATTTTTGATGGTATTGGTGACAGTTTTGGCACAAACTTCACAAACCATTGAAGTCACCTTCATTTCCAGGGTCATGGTCAATCCTCCGCAAGGGTGATAAATTGTTGGGCTGCCAAATTAATTGATGACAGGAGATTTTTCGCTCTTTTATATCCCGGAACAGTTTAGCATTTATTACAAGGCAGGCGATCGCTGTTCATCAGATAATTTTTGACAAATAAAGATCAATCATATCGTAGGTCATCTATTCTACTTGGGGAAACCCCAAGACCCTACTGGCTTCGGAATTCAGGAGATCGCTCTTGAAGCTATTGCATATAAAGAATTTTGGCGATCGCGCCATCCATCCCTGCCCGTAAAAATCAAAGCCCATCTTTGGGTTAGTGATGGTGGCGTTGACTTGGGTGGGGGTGCAGATTTATCAGTCTACGCGATCGCCCCTAATGATTGATTCGACGAGCACCAACATTCCCACAACCACACCGGATCCCACGCCGACGCCCGATGCCACACCCACGCCAGATCCCACGCCAGATCCCACGCCAGATCCCACGCCAGATCCCACGCCAGATCCCACACCAGATCCCACGCCAGATCCCACGCCAGATCCCACACCAGATCCCACACCAGATCCCACACCAGATCCCACGCCCACCCCAGATCCCTTACCAGATAGCGAAAATACCAAGCCGCCAGAAGTGGTGAAGAATACCGCCGGAAATTTTCAGGCCAAGATGACGATCGCCGCTCACCAAAAGCCGGTTGCTTCAGTGGCGATTAGCCAAAACGGTGAAGTAATTGCCACAGGTGGGTCAGATAATGATGTTAAACTTTGGGATCTGAAAACGGGAAAGGAAATTAATCGATTTTCTCAACATTTGGGCAATGTTTGGGCAGTGGCAATTAGTCCCGATAGTCAAACGGTGGCTAGTGGCAGTGCCGACACTAAAATTATGTTGTGGGATGTGAAAACTGGCAAATTAAAGCAGACATTATTTGGACATACGGATCAAGTCCATGCGATCGCCTGGAGTCCTGACGGTCAAACTTTAGCCAGTGGTTCTGGTGGGGTCGGTAAAGATTTTTCCGTGCGGCTTTGGGACGTGGCAAGTGGTAAAGAAACCGCAGTTTTAAAAGGTCATAATGACCGAGTATATGCGATCGCTTTTAGTGCCGATGGCGACAAATTAGCCACCGGGAGTCTGGATAAAACGATTAATATTTGGGATAGTAAAAGTGGAGAAATATTACAAACTTTAGATGGCAGTAAATTCTCCGTTGACTCTTTATTATTTACTCCCAATGGCCAGAGTTTAATTAGTAGTGACTATCTGGATATTAAAGTTTGGAATTTAAATACAGGGGAGGCGAATACCCTCAAAGGTCATCGGGATGTGATTAATGCGATCGCCCTGAGTAATGATGGCCAATATTTAGCCACTGCGAGTAAAGATAAAACGGTTAAATTATGGGATTTAGCCAGTGGCAAAGAAATAGCTACACTGACAGGACATAACCAAGAAGTGCGTGCTGTTGCCTTCAGAGATGGTTATTTAGTCAGTGGGGATACGGAAGGAAAAATGAAAATCTGGACTAAACAGTAAACGGCTGCAAAAAACCGAAACCGGGTTTAGGTTGACTGGGCAATCTATGGGCGATTTTGCGACGAGAATAAACCCGGTTTTTTTGCTTATAAAATATCAGACAAAAATTTATACACCAGGCGAAATAAAGCCGTCACTGCTGTGGCACATAAAGCCCCAAACATGGGAACCAAAATTATTTGACTAGCAGGATTTCCTCGTAAAGGGGGAATAAAAAAGACAATTGCTAAAGAAATTACCGCAATAATTAACAAATCGTATTTTTCAATAATCCGTCGATTTTGGGCAAAGAATAAACCTGCCAAAATTCCCAACCAAAGCAAGGTACTCACAGCAGGAACCTTAATTAAATTGCCGATCGCCACTAACAGCAAACCGCCTTCAAACCCGGTAAATGCCGCCCCGGTTAAGACTTCTAGGGTAGAAAATTGACCAGACTGAGAGGCGATCGGGGAAACGTTAACTGGAGATGGGGGTAGGGTTGGCTGTACCGGAACCGGCAGATTAGACGGAGGGTTGACCGTTGGCTGGGGATTTGGCGGAGGTATGATGGTGGGGTTGACGGGTTGGGTTGGCTTTTGTGGGATTGGAGCATCGAGAGCCCCTAGGACTTGTTCCGCAGAAGCATAGCGATCGCTCGGTGTGGGCAAAAGCATTTTATCCAGCACATCCCCTAAGTGATTAGATACTTGGACATACTTGCGCCAATCCCACTGATTAGTATAAGAATCAAAAAGTTCTTGGGGCGGTTTGCCGGTGAATAACATAATACAAGTCACCGCTAACGCATATAAATCTGTAGAGGGAAAAACACTGCGACCGGCCATTTGTTCTGGGGGCGCAAAACCCATAGAATAAATCCCCGTGGATCGACCCGCCCCACCGCTGGCAGCGGCTTGGGTGACTTGTTTCACCGCCCCAAAATCTAACAAGAAAAGACGACCGGAAGTGCGATCGCGCATAATATTAGAAGGCTTAATATCTCGGTGAATCACCTCATGCTCGTGAACAAACTTAAGAATCTTCAAAATCCCTTTCAGGACTTCTAAGACTTCTGGTTCAGAAAACTGACCTTTTTGGGCTAATTCTTCTTCAAGATTCTGACCATCAATAAATTCTTGAACCAGATAAAAATATTGTTCAGATTTTTTAGATTTCCACCCAGACGCTTCTAAAGGAAAATAAGCCAACAAATCTGGAATTGCCGGATGTTTTCTGCCTAAATTGTCCAGCACCACCGCTTCGCGTTCAAATAAACTTAAAGCCAGTTCCATTTGTTGTGGACTCAAATCTCCAGCGGGCTGAAATTGTTTCACCACACATTCACGCATTCCGGGGGAGCGGCGATCGAAAGCCAAAAAAGCAGCCCCAAATCCTCCTTGTCCTAAGAGTCTTTGCGGCAGATATCGACCATCTAAAATTAGAGTCATGCCACAAGTTGTACAATATTTTTGTTGAACCGTTTTTAAAGTCTGATGATTATCAAGGTCAGCAAAATCATTGTTGGGACGAGAACAACCCGGACGAGTACAGAAAATCTTCATAACTTTTGGCAATTCACGAGGGTATTTTTTGGCACTTTCCTGACCGTTGACAGTCAACAGTCACCAGACAACTGGCAACGGTCAACAGTTAATAAAAGTCAGCGATTATTTAAATTAGAAGCATCCTCCTCCCCAGGGTCAGATAGATCGTCGGCGATCGCTGTTGCTGAGGCTGAGGACTGTCCCGGTTCATTCTCAAACCATTTCGGGGCAGCACCAAACTGAGGCAAAATTTCCCGACTAAATGCCTCGGCTGCTTTAGAACGATAGCGATTCGGATTGACCATTACCCATAAAATTCGTTTAACTTCCACTTCATGAATCGTCACTCGGTGCAACATCCCCATTTGCAACTCTTTCTCGATCGCGGAAATTGAGACAAAAGCGGCGCCTAAACCGGACTGAACGGCATTTTTAATTGCTTCAATAGAGTTTAACTCCATTTCCACTTTTAACCGCCTGGTGTCAATTTCATAGCGAGTGAGAACTTGATCGATCACTTTTCTAATGGTTGATTGAGAGTCTAGGGTAATAAACTCTAATTTATAAAGATCATCTTTATCGATGGTGTTTAATTTCGCCATCGGATGAGATACTGGCACGATCAGGGCTAATTCATCTTCGGCATAAGACTGCACTTTCAGAGAGTCTTGTAATTCCGTGGGGACTTCACCGCCCACGATCGCCAAATCCACTTGTCCATTGGCCACACTCCAAGCCGTCCGACGAGTCGAGTGAACATGGAGTTGTACCGCCACATCAGGATAGTGCTTGCGGAACATTCCAATCATTCGAGGCAACAGATAAGTTCCCGTAGTTTGGGAGGCACCGATAATCAAGGTGCCACCTTGGAGATTTTGTAAATCTTCAATCGCCCGACAAGTTTCCTGACAAAGACCGAGAATTTTTTCACCATAGCTGAGTAACAAGTGACCCGCTTCGGTCAGCTGCGCCCTTCGGCCTCCTCGGTCGAACAATGGCACATCTAGCTGTCGCTCTAAGTTTTGTACTTGCAGACTGATGGCTGGCTGGGAGACAAATAAACTATCCGCAGCGCGTTTAAAGCTTCCCTCCGCAGAAATTGCTTTGAGAATGCGTAACTGATCTAAAGTAAAAGGAATATCCGACATAGTTTTTTCCCGTAGTTATAGTTTTTTGGGGGTGTTGCGTAAAGTCAACACAAAAAACGGATTTCTTTGGCCAAGACAAGATTCAAGATCCTTAGCTGGATTTTTATTGAACCGCCAAATATCCCCACCCTACTGGGTGATCTGCGCGAGATAGAGGTTCGTCCTCGGCACTAAGGGTGGGTATTGAATCAAGATTTTCTTTTGATGGCGACAGAAAAATGTCTCTCCTTAATCCTCTCACTGTTTTTTGTAAAAGGGATTGCAATTGCAGTTTACCACCCCCCCACTCGTTGGCGGACGCGCCCGGATATTTTGACCAGATCCCAGATCCCATATCCCATATCCCAGATCCATTAGATATGTCGAGATACAGCAATCCTATATCAGTTGTGGAATGAACCCTCACCCCCAACCTACCCCTGCCCCCGCCTTCGCGGGGGGCAGCCCAAAACGGGAGAGGGGAGCAGTTTCATAAATCATTTAAGATTGCTATATGTCTAAAACTGGTGATCCCCTAAGAACGAGATCCCCGGTCGTTTCCAGAGGGCGCTTCCAGAAAGCGTCGGGAGAGAAAGCTCGATCGCCCCTACAGGTGATCCGGTAGCCCCCTGGCCTAAGCATTACGCCCCTATATGAATATTCAAAACAGACGAAAGTTCGTGGCCTGAGCCCGAATTATGTCACGATGGTTGTTGATGATTAATTGTTCTCAATGGGGATTAAAAATCAGAAATGAATCTTGATTGGTTGACTCTGAGCCATTTTCAGATGATGGGGCTGTTGTTGGGGTTTGCGATCGCCCACAGTGGTTTAGCCGCCTTGCGACCGAAGGGCGAAATGTGGATCGGCGCCCGGTTGTATCGAGTCCTCTTTGCCTTAGTAAGTTTGCCTTTGGCTGTGGTGTTAATTATCTATTTTTTCAACCATCGCTATGATGGCTTACAACTTTGGCAACTCCAGGGAGTTCCCGTCGTCAAACCGATTGTTTGGGTACTTTCAGCCATTTCCTTTTTCTTTCTTTATCCAGCCACATTTAATCTAATAGAAATTGCCGCCATCAAAAAACCGGAAGTTCACCTGTATGAAACTGGGATTATTCGCATTTGCCGTCATCCGCAAATGGTAGGTCAAGTGATTTGGTGTATTGCTCATACCCTCTGGATTGGCACCAGCTTTACTTTAGTCACTTCCCTGGGATTAATCCTGCATCATTTATTTGCGGTTTGGCATGGCGATCGCCGCTTAATGGCTCGTTATGGCGAAGCATTTGCTCAAGTCAAAGATCGGACATCAATCATACCTTTTTTAGCGATTTTGCAAGGCCGACAAACCATAAATTTTGCCGAGTTTATCCGCCCAGCCTATTTGGGAGTTACCATTTTTATCTTTGGTTTATGGTGGGCTCACCCCTTACTCATGCGAGCAACTGCCACCGTTGCTTGGTAAGGGATAAAAATTTTAAATTTCGCTCCCCCCTTCCGCCCCACATTATCACTGAGTGGTTAGATATAGATTAACTAGGGGCAATTAATCAATTGCCCCTAGTTAATCTAATTCCCTGACATGAAAATATCCGGTTAATAACGATAAAAATACTAATTATTTTATCTGCTAATAGCATTGAAAATTTAAATTTATGATTTTACTTATAAAACAATAGTCGTTTTATAAGTAAAATACTTGTCAAATTATATAGATAGTTAATTTATCGGCATAACACATAGATAGATGGTATCTAAAATTTATAGAATATATGGCAACAGTCTATGCTTTAATTGGAGCCGATTAATGTCAAAAATATCGAAGTGATTATTTAGATTAATTATTTATATAAATAACATCCATAGGTGGCTCAATAACAATCCAGATAGCGATGGATTTATTCCCCCAAAGATCGCAAATGGATGTAGCATAATTCCAGGATTGTTTAGAAAACCTATTTGATCTGAGAGGAGAATGCTGTTGCTAGTTAATCAGTACACTTTTAAACAAGAAGTTTTAGAAGCATCCACCCCAGTCATTGTTCACTTTTGGGCTCCTTGGTGTAGCTTGTGTGGCATGATGGAGCCGGTGTTAACTTCCTGTAAAGCCAGGTGGGGAGAACAAATTAAGCTGGTGGGGATCAACGCGGATCAAAGTTTACCCCTAGCCAGCGCTTATCGTCTCACCACCCTCCCCACCATTATCCTGTTTGAAGGGGGCGAAGTGCGATATCGGGCAGAAGGGTGTCATCATCGCGATGAACTATACAGAACGCTACAATGTCTGATTTTCAAATTAGTCAACCAGGGTCAACCCCTGTTGCCTGAACCAGAGTATGATGTCAGTTTTGCGAAAAAAACATGACTTAGCCTGGGTATCCGTTGCTTGATGCTAACCCCTGACGGTCAGTACCAGCAAAAATTCATGTAATGAACAATTAACACAGTAGCAGTCAATAAATTCTGCGAATAGACTATGGTATTGAGTGGCGCATAAGGTTAAGAGACTGCAATTGTGTCAAAATGTGATCCAGAGTGTTTCTTAAGTACAAATTCTTAAATAGAAGTTAGAGATGGAACCGATATATCAGTATGCATGGCTGATCCCGGTCTTGCCCTTGGCAGGAGCAATGATTGTTGGCCTTGGCCTGATTTCATACAACAAGGCGACGAATGCTCTGCGGCAAGCTAATGCAGTCTTTGTCGTCTCTTTGGTGGGCGCTTCAATGGTCTTGTCCTTTCTGCTGTTGTGGAGTCAACTGCAAGGACATGAACCCTATACGCAAATGTTTGAATGGGCAGCAGCAGGGAATTTTCATCTATCGATGGGTTATACGATAGACCATCTTTCCTCTCTGATGCTGGCGATCGTTACGACCATAACCTTTTTGGTGATGATTTACACCGATGGGTACATGGCTCACGATCCAGGATATGTACGCTTTTACGCTTACTTGAGCATATTTAGCTCCTCCATGTTGGGGTTGGTGATCTCTCCCAATCTGGTACAGATCTATATATTCTGGGAACTGGTAGGGATGGCTTCCTACTTGCTGATTGGCTTTTGGTACGATCGCACCGCTGCGGCTGATGCTTGCCAAAAAGCATTTGTCACCAACCGAGTCGGGGACTTTGGTTTGCTGCTCGGTATTTTAGGCATCTACTGGGCTACCGATAGTTTTGACTTTATCGTCATGGGCGATCGCCTAACGGAACTGGTGGAGTCAGGGGCGATCGCCTCTGGTCTAGCGGCCTTATTTGCCGTGTTGGTCTTTCTCGGCCCAGTAGCGAAATCTGCCCAATTCCCGCTCCATGTCTGGCTTCCCGACGCGATGGAAGGCCCGACCCCGATTTCCGCGTTAATCCACGCCGCCACAATGGTGGCCGCTGGAGTCTTCTTGATTGCCCGGATGTACCCAGTTTTTGAAGAAATTCCCCTGGCAATGGATGTCATTGCTTGGACTGGATGCTTTACGGCTTTCTTGGGCGCCACGATCGCGATTACTCAGAACGACATTAAAAAAGGATTAGCTTATTCCACGATTTCCCAACTTGGCTATATGGTCATGGCAATGGGCGTCGGGGCTTACGGCGCCGGGTTATTCCACTTAATGACCCACGCTTATTTCAAAGCCATGCTATTCCTCTGTTCTGGCTCAGTGATTCATGGTATGGAAGGGGTGGTCGGCCATGACCCCGTACTGGCTCAGGATATGCGTTTGATGGGGGGTCTGCGTAAATATATGCCGATTACCGCCACCACCTTTTTGATTGGTACTTTGGCCATTTGTGGGATTCCCCCCTTTGCCGGGTTCTGGTCAAAAGATGAAATCCTCGGCAGTACCTTTGCCGCCAATCCCGCGATGTGGGTGGTTGGTTGGCTGACCGCTGGTGTAACCGCTTTCTATATGTTTCGGATGTACTTCAACACCTTTGAAGGCAAGTTTCGAGGCAATGAAATCGATATCCGCAATCAACTTTTAGCCACCGCTAATGGTGGTAAACCGGCTAACGCTTTTGGGCCGGGAGCAATGGATCCCAAAGAATTGGCTCACGGCCATGATGGTGACAACTGCGACCACTCTCACGGTCATAGTGAATATCCCCATGAGTCGCCTTTGACCATGACTTTCCCCTTGATGGCTCTGGCAGTACCTTCAGTGCTGATTGGATTAGTCGGCACCCCGTTTGCCAACTACTTTGAAGAGTTCATTCATCCACCCAGTGAAACGGTGGCGGAAGTGCTCGAACACGCTGAGGAATTTGATTTGACTGAATTTCTGGTGATGGGGGGTTCTTCCGTGGGCATTGCCCTGATTGGGATTACCATCGCTTCGCTGATGTATATGAGTCGTAAAATTGACCCCGCAGCGATCGCCCAAAAAATCCAACCCTTGTATCAGTTATCCCTGAATAAGTGGTACTTCGATGATATCAATGACTTCCTCTTTGTCAAAGGTTCTCGCCGGTTAGCCCGACAAGTCCTAGAAGTGGATTCCCGCGTCGTCGATGGGGCCGTCAACCTGACGGGTTTGGTGACGGTGATTACCGGAGAAGGATTGAAATACTTCGAGAATGGTCGCGCCCAATTCTACGCCTTAATCGTATTTGTGGCCGTTTTGGGTTTAGTGATTATTTCTGGTGTCACCTAATAAAGAGAGAAGAGAGAAGAGAGAAAAGAGAATAGAGAACACAGAATAGAGAACACAGAAGAGAGAAGAGAAAATTTTCCTCTTTCATCTTTCATCTTTCCTCTTTCCTCTTTCATCTTTCCTCTTTCCTCTTTCCGATGAACGGTTATTGGTTATTTGGTATTTGCCTCAAACCACAAATAACCAATAACCAATCACGGTCAACGGTGAACCAATAATGAACAACAAACAATGATTGATTAATATGACTGATTTTCCCTGGCTGACTTTCATAATTTTATTTCCCATTGTGGCAGCCCTGGCAATTCCATTGTTGCCCGATAAAGATGGTCAGACCGTAAAGTGGTATTCCTTGATTGTGGCGTTAATTGACTTTGCTGCGATCGCTTACGTTTTCTGCAATCACTACGATCTGAGCAATCCCGACCTACAACTGGTGGAAAGCTATGGTTGGGTTCCCAATCTGGATTTAAACTGGTCTGTGGGTGCCGATGGCTTGTCCATGCCCTTAATTCTACTGACTGGTTTTATTACCACCTTGGCAATTTTGGCCGCTTGGCCAGTCACCTTTAAGCCCAAGCTGTTCTATTTCTTAATGTTGGCCATGTACGGTGGTCAAATTGCCGTGTTTGCCGTCCAGGATATGCTGCTGTTTTTCCTGGTCTGGGAACTAGAACTGGTGCCGGTTTATCTGATTTTGTCCATTTGGGGGGGCAAAAAACGCCTCTATGCCGCCACTAAGTTTATTCTCTACACTGCCGGTGGTTCTCTGTTTATTTTGGTAGCAGCCCTGGCAATGGCATTTTATGGTGATACGGTGACGTTTGATATGAGAGCGATCGCCGCCAAAGACTATGCCATGAACTTCCAACTGCTCCTCTACGGTGGCTTTTTAATTGCTTACGGCGTGAAATTGCCCATTTTCCCCCTGCATACCTGGCTGCCGGATGCTCACGGGGAAGCCACCGCACCCGCACATATGTTACTGGCTGGCATTCTGCTGAAAATGGGTGGATATGCCCTAATTAGAATGAACGTGGGAATGCTCCCAGAAGCCCATGCCCAATTTGCCCCGGTATTGGTAATTTTGGGGGTGGTGAATATTGTCTATGCGGCGTTAACTTCTTTTGCCCAAAGAAATCTCAAGCGGAAAATTGCTTACTCTTCCATTTCTCACATGGGCTTTGTCCTAATTGGCATTGCTTCATTTAACGATTTGGGCATGAGTGGGGCCATGCTGCAAATGATTTCCCACGGTTTAATTGGTGCCAGTCTCTTCTTTATGGTGGGAGCCACCTACGATCGCACTCATACGTTGATGTTGGATGAAATGGGTGGCGTTGGGCAAAAAATGAAGAAAATTTTTGCCATGTGGACGACCTGTTCTTTGGCTTCTTTAGCCTTGCCCGGAATGAGTGGATTTGTGGCGGAGTTAATGGTCTTTGTTGGCTTTGCCACCAGTGATGCTTACAACCCCACATTTAAATTAGTGGTGGTAATTTTGGCCGCTGTTGGAGTGATTTTGACGCCAATTTATTTGCTGTCCATGTTACGAGAAATCCTCTACGGACCGGAAAATAAAAACTTAGTAGAAAGTCAAATTTTGGTGGACGCCGAACCTAGAGAAGTCTTTATTATTGCTTCTTTGTTAGTGCCGATTATTGGCATTGGAGTCTATCCCAAATTAACCACGCAAATCTATGATGCCACCACTCAACAGTTGAATGCCAAACTCAGAGAAGTGGTGCCCAGCTTGGTGAAACAGCCTTCCGTTGCTTTATCCGAGCCAATGCAAGCCCCCACCATTGGCGACGCTTGGTAAAATTCAAGAAACCGGGTTTTTTGCTGTGAGCCACTGAGATGCTTTTGGCAGAGGGAAAAAACCCGGTTTCCGCTCATAAAACCCCCCAAACTTTAACCGTACCATCAGCACTGCCACTGGCTAAAATATAGGATTTGCCGAATCCGCTTAAGCTGAAACATAGAGAATTCACGGACTCAGAATGTCCATTCAAAGTTCTTAGTTGTTGACCGTTATAAAGATTCCAAACTTTAATACTGGTATCGGCACTGCCACTGGCAAGTTGATGCCCATAGGGACTAAATGCCACAGTCATTACCGCATCTTTATGGCCATCAAAGGTGGCATAAGCCTCGTTATTTTTCAGGTTCCAAAGTTTGACGGTGCCGTTGTCTCCTGCGGCGGCTAGGAGTCCAGACCGGCCACTAAAAGCAACGTGATTAACGCCATCTGTTTGGGTTTTAAAATTGTGTAAGATTTCGCCGGTGACTGGATGCCAAAATTTGACCGTGCCATCGCTACTGCCACTGGCTAAAATATCTCCATCTCGATTAAAAGATAGAGAACTTACCCGGTCAGTATGTCCGGTTAAAGTTAATACTTGTTGGCGAGTTGGTAGGTGCCAAAGTTTGATGGTTTCATCGGCACTCCCCGTGGCCAGAATTTCCCCATTCGGGCTGATGGAGATCGCATCAATTCTTTCAGAATGCCCATTCAGAGAAAGCATCTCTTGATGGTTTTCTAGATTCCATAGTTTAATCGTGGTATCGTTACCACCACTGACTAAGGTCTGACCGTCGGGAGTGAAGGAGATCGCCCAAACTCCTCCTTTGTGCCCTCGCAGGGTTTGAATTATGTAACCTGTCCGCAAATTCCACAATTTAATAATGCCGTCTTCACTGCCACTGGCTAAAATTGGCCCCGTGGGACTGACGCTGACCACTTCCACCCAACTGGAGTGACCAGTGATGCTGAGAAATTCTTCCCCCGCATGGAGATTATAGAGTTTCGGCGGTTCTTGGGGTTGATTGCTGCCTAAAATTTGCCCATCGGGAGTAAAAATCACTGACTCGGCAAATTCCACATCTCCACCGAGGGTATTTTTTTCTTCAGTTGTCACCGGATCCCAGATTTTGATGGTGCGATCGCCACTCCCCGTGGCTAAAATCTTGCCATTGGCACTGAACGCCACGGAACTGACCCAATCAGAATGACCTCGCAGAGTAATATGCTTGTAACTCCTCATATCCCACAGTTTGACACTTTGATCCGCACTACCACTGGCCAAAGTCTGACCATCGGGACTAAATGCCAGAGAATTCACCCCTAAAGAATGTCCTTTTAAAGTCGCGATCGCTTTGCCGGTGTTCGCCTGCCAGAGTTTAATCGTGGCATCTTCCGATCCACTGGCTAACATATGGCCATCGGGACTAAACGCCACAGTGTAAACCCAATCATAATGGCCAGTCAAAGTGAGTTTACAGATCCTAGTGCGTAAGTCCCAGACTTTAATGGTACTGTCCCCACTGCTGGCTAACATCTCCCCATTGGGACTGAACACCACAGCATATACCCAGTCGTAGTGATCCTCCATTGTGTACAGCGGCTGGGACGAAATTTGGCCATTGGCATCCGGCACCAAATTCCAGAGCTTAATCGTGTTATCTTTACTGCCACTAGCCAGCATCTTCCCATCGGGACTAAAAGCCACGGAAGTAACCCAGCGGCTATGATCTTTCAGGGTTTGAATCAATTCCCCGGTCGAGACATTCCACAACTTAATGCTACTGTCACCACTGCCACTAGCCAGCATATGCCCATCGGGACTAAAGGCTACGGAATCCACCCAATCAATATGTCCCGTGAATATTCGCTCTTCCAGACCTCTTTGAATATGCCAAAGTTTGATGATATTGTCATTCGTGCCACTGGCTAACATTTGGCCATCGGGACTAATGGCAATGGTATATACTCGGCTGGAATGTCCACCGAGAGTACGGATACATTTGAAAAACCGATAAGGGTTATATTGCTTGAGCGCTTCTCTGACCTTGGGGTGTGGATTTTGCTTGAGCAACATATAGGCGGCTCTGGTGATCGGTTCTGAGTCATCTTGCAACGCCGCAATTACTAAGTCTAATCCTTTTTCTCCTTGATTCAAAGCTTGTTTTAACCGAGTGATTCTTAACTTGAGATGGGTTAAAACCTGATCGCGCTCGCTAGGATGATTTGATGTTTTTGTCATAGTTTTATTTTTGATATATGCTTATTATCAGTTTGACTTATTTTTGGCTCGGAGAGATCGCTTCGATCTGCTTCAGAACTGCCTCTATCCATCTTGGCAACCACAGAGGAAGTTTCACAAGAGGCTGTTTCACAAAGAGAAAAAAGCGGTTAGCTGGACATTACTTGGGTGGTTTAATTCCCCCGATAAACTTTAGGCTTCTCAGTTGATTACCTCCTTGGCTTTGTTGTTTTTTTGCTAACTCAACCGGCTTTTTAACCGATTCATCTACCGATAAAAATACCGATATTTTTCCTAGATAAAGTTCAGTGTATCAGGATATTTTTCTGTATTTTCAAACTTAAACTTATAAAATAAATTTTTTTTAAAAAAATTAAAGCCAAAAAAGATATTTTTATATATATTGATGTAATTTTTTTAATGTTTTTTTGTTTTTGGCTAGGTTTTAATCAATTAAGCCTGACTACAAAATTAATCGTCATTTTTTATTATAATTAAACCGAAAATAGTTGAAAAAGCCATCAAAGGGTTATTTGAAAGATTTTCCTAATATTTTTCTAATAATATTTTCTTAAAATTTTTGATTTTTTGGTCGAAAATTTTTGCTACAATAACTTAACATAAATCTACATAAATCTACAAAAATCTACAAAGCGCGGACGGTGGACATTGATTTCACGGAGAGTGGGGCGATCGCTGGCTAAATCCGCTCAAAAGTCTCCCGGCTTAGGGGATTCTTCGATTCCGCCCAGCCGATTGACTCTGTTTCTGGATCTGTTTCTGTTCAGAAATATTCTCAGATTCGGTTTGTACCCGATGGGTCAATCCCGGTCCCGGCGCAGATTCATGGGTGACATCAGCAACTCTCTGTATATTTATTTAACTTATTTAACCTAGGGCGTGTCATCAATT